>NZ_JCAUAZ010000005.1:0-357736 GCF_059692215.1 Paenibacillus sp. J22P51
ACTGAAGCAGGCTCATAGCGTGAAGAAGCCAGGAGAAGACCTGATTCACCATTCCGACCGAGGTTCTCAATATGCCTCCAAGGAGTACCGCAGTCAGCTAGAAAGCTACGGGATAACGCCCAGTATGAGTCGTAAAGCTAACTGTTATGACAATGCCTGTATTGAGGCATTTCATAGCATTTTGAAGCGTGAGTTCATTTACAGCAACCCAAAATTCAAGACGAAACAAGAAGCCCAGCAGAAGCTGTACAGGTATCTTGAGTTCTTTTACAACCGGACAAGGTCGAATAGCACAATTGGTTACATGTCTCCCGCCGAATTTGAGCAGCTATACTACCAGCGGGTGGCATAACTTAGGGACGTCCACTTTCTTGACAGAAGAGCAAAAATACATCTATTCAATGTCAAAATAGCTTGCCACCAATGGCAAGCTATTTGGCTTTTTTTTAAGTTAAATTGGCAAAAGCTAAGAATCCGCCCAAAGGTACAATCCAGATGAGCGGGATACAATTCCAGATCAATGATACTCTGTATCGCCGACGCGAAAAGGTAACCCATCCGCCAATTATTGCTGCGAGTAGTCCAACCGGATAAAGCAATATGGCGATAAAAATAAGCCAAGTTGTCACATTGCTGATCGCATCAGGATCGTCAAACATCATGACAGACATCCCCGCGATAAACAGCCAAACAAGTACAAATATGACGTAAACAATTTGTGACATAATTAATGTCCACAACATCTTGTTACGATTCAAGAAAATCCCCCCAATTCAGAACTTATGTATGATGAATACAACTCCTCAATCAGCATTATTTTACCATATTCCAAGTATGATTTCGCCTAGTTTCGACAATTTTCTTCAAATCCACCTCACACGAGAAAAGGGTCTGGAGCAGATATCCCTGCATCCAAACCCTATTTACTTTCAAACCTCAATTAAATATCATATTTTTCCCATAGAAAATCTCATCCATTTCCCACTTAACACTCTTCTCAATCTCTAGTTGCTCTTCTCTGCTCAGCGTATCCTTCGTGTACCCGAATAAATAGTTGTTCAGATCAAACTCTCGAAGCTTGCATTTGGTATGGAAAATATTCTCTTGATACACATTCACATCAATCATCTGATATATATCCTGGATCTCCATCGGAATATAATTTTGAATGGAGCTGATTTCGTGGTCGATGAACAGTTTGTGGCCGCTGATGTCACGGGTAAACCCTCTGACTCTGTAATCGATCGTCAAAATGTCGTTATCGAAAGAGCGGATAAGAAAATTCAACGCCTTCAGTGGCGATATTTCTCCACAAGTAGAAACATCGATATCTGCTCTGAATGTACTAATACCTTCATCTGGGTGATATTCGGGATACGTATGTACGGTGATGTGACTCGTATTGAGATGCATGACGACCGCATCAGGCAACGGTCCTGGCGATTCTTCGAACGATTCGTTCGGTTCCTGCTCGATCGGTCCTTCCGATACCAGCATGGTAACGCTAGCACCTTGGGGTACATAATCCTGCTTGGCGATATTCAACACATGGGCCCCAATAATGTCGGCAACGGTCTTCAATAAGGAAGTCAGACGGTCCGCATTGTATTGCTTGTCTATATAAGCGATGTAGGCTTCGCGCTCTTCTCTCGTTTTGGTGAAGCAGATATCGTACATGTTAAAGCTCAGCGATTTGGTTAAATTATTGAAACCATGCAGGGTAACCATCTGCTCCGAAGTTAGTTTCAAAAGTGTTCTCCCCCTAATTGTCATGCCATAAACAGCTAATCTTAGGATGGTACGTACGTGGCGTTTTTATCCATGTGAAAGTCATTAAATCCGCCACTGATCATGCTTTCAAATCTTGCCAAGGCATTGCTAGCCCACGCCAACGCTCTGGGACGAATTGAGTATCATTCACATAAATAGCTACTAAAAATACCGACACATCTTCAACCTTATCTACAATGAGTATTTCTTTTATTTCAGACGCTTTCGTAGGTACAATATGATTTGTGACATGCTTAAACTCATGCAAAGGAAGGAACATCGCCTCACTCTTCTTATACGAACATCTCGCTGGAAACCGCGGTGAGCTTCCTGAGTCATACTTAGATAAAAACACGCTGGATGCATGCTGATCTAATATGGCATACGCATCAAACTTCAAAACGGCAAACCCTTCCTCCGGCTCCCTCCGCGCATAGGTGTCCATCATTTTCTGGCAATCCCTTAGGGTTGGCCAAAAAAATACATGTCGATCTAGACTTGCGCGAAATTGCTCCTGCGTCGTTGAAGGATCAATCATAATATCTGGGATCCTCAGATGAGCATTGATCTTCACCGAATAATCATCATAATTCACCTTACACGCCTCTGATCTACGTTCACCAGTGGAATGCGGATTGAGGTGATGACTGGACCATAAAGTATCGAAATGTGCTATCGTCTGCAAATTACTTACTCTTGTAAAGTGGTAGAGGTACTTTCTGCCCTTGGCTTTGGTGATATCCGCAATAAGTGAATCTGTCATTGGCTTACGCTCCGAATTGGGGGTTAACTTTATTAGTTGATCGCTTATTTTTCTCAAATGAAGTCGATATCATGTCTCTCCAGTCCATATTGTATGGCCTGCAGCAAATACGAAAAAAAGCATTCCGTTCCTCAAACGAGGGCGGGCTGCTTTTTACGCGCCGAAACGCTTTATTTCTCTCGGATTATTTTGCACATAATCGTTATACGTCTCTCGCCAGAAATCTTCGTCTAACTCCTCAATCGATACTTCCAAGCTCATAGATTTACCCATCTGAACGGCATGATAGCGATAAGCATGGAAGAAATTACGTTCAATGGTGGTATAGGCAATGCCTATTGTCTCAATAGATCGTTTAGCTAATCCCATACCGACAATCGTCGAGACACAAGCAGCCATACATCTCGTAAGCAAATAGGCAATTACACCTTGCCAGCCTGTCAGCATGTAACCAACAATCGTTGAAATGATCGTGGGCAGAAAATAGCCATAGATCCGATTGAAGGCTGCCCCTAATTGAACGAAAGGAAATAAGATGAGGCCACTCGCGTTAAAATAGATCCCTGCTAACATGGCAATCAAAGTGAATAATCCGATTTGCTCAGGGCTTAACTGAAGTATGAAACACAACAACCCTGTTACAAAGCCTAATGCCGCGGACATTAAACTAATGTCTTCGGTTGTTTTTAAAATTTGCTTTGGCCTTATGTCAGGAAATAATCTTGCCATAAGACCAAAGCTGGTCGGCACATCAAGCCTAATCATTAGACCTTGAGGTGTATGAATAGTCATATCATTTAAGCTCTTTTCTTCCGGGTGACGACATCGAAGATAACCGCGATCGCCAAGACTGCCCCACGAATCATATATTGGTAGGAAATACCAATTCCCATCAAATTCATCCCACTCGATAAAGAGGCCATTACAATTGCCCCGATAATAGAGCCTGTCACTTTACCAACGCCGCCTGCTGCTGAAACACCGCCAACATAGGCCGCTGCAATCGCATCAAGCTCGAATAGTGTACCTGCTGTCGTTGTTGCGGATTGCAACCGAGCTGTAAAGAGGATACCGGAAAGCGCTGACAGCATACCCATCGATCCAAAAACGATGTAAGTGATCTTTTTCACACTAATCCCGCTTAAATTCGCTGCCTCTGGATTACTGCCGACGGCATATATATGTCTGCCTAGCACCGTGGAAGTTGTCAAGAAGTGATACACAGCAACAACGACCATGACAACAATGACGGTCCAGGAAAAGCCGTTATATCCAGCAAGAATCCAGGTAATATACGCAATAATCGCCGAAACGAAAATGACCTTCACCGTGAATATATTCGCAGAAACCACTTCGAAATTGTATTTAAGCTTATTATTTCGTTTTGAGAATTCGCTGTAAATATATAGAACGATCATGACTGCGCCAAGTATCAAGGAAAGTAGATTCAAGCCTCCTACCTTCGCAATCGCGGGAATAAAGCCGTTCCCAATGGCATTGAAATGCTCATCCTTAACAATAATCGTACCCGTTTTCTCCGTTACACGCAGTAGGGCTCCTCTGAAAATCAACATCCCCGCGAGGGAAGCAACAAAGGATGGAATACCGAACTGGGCTACCAACAAACCATTAAATAACCCTACAATGATGCCGAGTACCAAAATAATAGGAATTGTGATGTAGAAGGGAACTCCAGCTTGAGATAAGAGCACAGCCGAAATTGCACCCAAGAACCCAGCAGCAAATCCAACGGATAAATCAATATGTCGGATTACAATGACAAGTGTCATTCCCACAGCTAGAACCGCAATATACCCCGTTGCGTCTATCAGATTACTTATGTTTCGCGATGACATGAACAAGCCATCCGTCATGATGGAGAACGTTAGCATGATGATGAACAAGGCAATATACATTCCATATTCTCGAATATTCACCTTTATTAGCGATTTCGCTTCACTATAAAATTGCACTGGTCTTCCTCCTATTGCGTCGCAAGCTTCATAATCATTTCTTGATCCGCTTCCTCGATGGACAGCTCGCCCTTTATTTGACCTTCGGCCATGACATACACACGATCACTCATGCCAAGCACCTCACTGAGCTCCGAAGAAATCATAATGATACTCATCCCTTCGCTGATCAGTTTGTTCATAATCGTATAAATTTCAAATTTGGCTCCCACATCTATGCCGCGTGTAGGTTCATCCAAGATCAGTAAGCTCGGATTCACAAATAACCATTTGCCGAGTGATACTTTCTGTTGATTTCCCCCGCTCAAATTACCCACAATTTGTTCAACGGAAGGCGCTTTAATGTTCATTGACTGCTTATAATGATTAGAAATCTTAACTTCTTCGTTATTGTTGATGATGCCACTTTCAGAGATCTCATCCAAATTGGCAACGGAAATGTTTTGCTTAATATCTTGGATGAGGAACAATCCGTCCCCTTTTCGATCCTCCGTCACATACGCAATGCCTGCCTTGATGGCATCCTTCGGATGGTTAAATGTTTGTTTGACACCTTCCATTAGGAGCTCACCGCGGAGCTTATAAGCCTTGGGATTTCCAAAAATACTTTGCGCCAGCTCCGTTCGACCAGAACCCATCAAGCCAGCAATACCAACGATTTCACCCTTTTTAATGTGCAAATTCACATCTTTCACGACGTCACGACCCAGCTGAGGATCATAAGCCGTCCAGTTTTGGATTTCGAGAATGTTCGTACCGAAGGACTTTGTCGTTCTTTTCGGGTAAATATCGTCAATCTCACGACCTACCATGTTTTTGATAATGACATTTTCCGAAATTTCGCCTAGAGCAGCGTCTAACGTACAGATCGTTCTCCCATCTCGTAAAACAGTGATATGATCGGCAATCGCCGTTACTTCTTTGAGCTTATGCGAAATCATAATGCTCGTAATGCCTTGCTTTTTCAGCTCTCGCAGCAGATCGAGCAAGTTCTCGCTTTCCTTCTCATTGAGCGCAGCTGTCGGCTCATCGAGAATGAGCAGCTTCACATCCTTGCTTAATGCCTTGGCTATTTCAACGAGCTGTTGCTTCCCAACACCCAAATCCTTCACGAGAACTTCCGGGTTCACATCCAGTTTTACTTTATGAAGCATTTCTTTGGCTTGACGTATCGTTTGATTCCAGTCGACCATCATGCCTTTTCTCACTTCGTTGCCTGCATAAATATTCTCATACACGGTGAGGTCCGGGAAAAGTGCTAACTCTTGATAAATAATGGCAATGCCCGTCTTCACACTGTCACTGATTTTGGAGAAATGCTGGACTTTACCCTCGAACACAATATCTCCTGTGTAAGTTCCGTGAGGGTAAACACCGCTAAGCACCTTCATCAAGGTCGATTTGCCTGCGCCATTTTCACCTACCAAGCAATGAATCTCGCCTGTATTTACTTTAAAATTGACATTCGCAAGTGCCTTCACACCCGTGAATTCCTTGGAAATATTGTTCATTTCTAACATATATTCACTCATCATCAAGCGCTCCTTAGCCAAACGACTCTTGGAATAGAGGAATAGTGATAGACGTATCTATCACTATTCCGTCCAAGCTATGTGATCTTACACCTACAAACCTTTGAAATCGGCTGCTTGGTAGTACGCAGAATCAACGAGTGCGGATTTCACGTTCGCTTTATCAACGACGATAACATTCGTTTGTTTCGCTTTTACATCAATTTTACCGTTGTTGTAAGATCCGGTTGTTTCAGGTGTTTTACCATCAAGGATAGCTACAGCCATACCCATCGCGTCTTTAACTAGTGTACGAACATCTTTGAACACAGTCATGGATTGTTTGCCGTCAATCACGTATTGAATCGAAGCTTTCTCAGCATCTTGACCTGTGACGACGAACTTAGTTACAGCTTTATCTGCTCCAAATACATCCGCGATAGAACGAGCTGTGCCATCGTTTGGTGCCAGAATTGCAACATCGCCCTTCATGTCAGCTGCAGCAGCTGTCAAATGCGTTTGAGCTTTGTTTTTCGCTTCATTTGCATCCCAGTTTGTTGTTACTTGACCAATAATTTTACTCATTTGCTCACGAGTCAGCTTTGCCGTACCTTTCAGAGCAACAGCTTCACTGGAGTTTGCAATTTTGAATGTACCATCTGCAATTTTCGGTTGAAGTACTTGCCATGCACCTTCGAAGAACAAGAAGGCATTATTGTCAGATGCTGCGCCTGCATACAAGTACAACGGTTGACCTGGCTTAGCTTTATCAACCAAGTATTGTGCTTGTGCTTTACCTACAGCAATACTATCGAACGTCACATAGTAGTTAACAGCGTCTGTTTTTGTAATTAAACGGTCATAAGAGATAACTTGGATACCAGCCTTTTTGGCTGATTCTACAGCCGCTGCTGCAGCGTCACCGTCTTGCGGACAAATGATTAACACTTTGATTCCTTTTGCGATCAATGCATCTACATTTTCTTTTTCTTTCGCTGAGGAGCCTTGGCTGAATAAGATTTCCGTTGTATATTTCGAACCTTTCAATGCGTCTTTGAAGCGCTGTTCATCTTGAACCCATCTTGGCTCGTCTTTGGTAGGCAATACAATCCCAACACTTACTTTAGAGCTCGAGTTCCCACATGCTGCAACCATCACGGCTAGAAACATAACCACTAACATCAGAGAAATCGCTTTCACACTTCGTTTCATTTGTAATACCCCTCTCATTTGTTTTGGCTGTGCGCCAACTACAAACTGAGTATATCACCGGGATTTTCCAATGTAACCGCTTTATATTAGCACTTTTTTTAACATTGCTATACTATTTTGTTATTTGCTCCTGTTTCACATTTTTATATACTTCTTCTCGCAAGTGGAAACCATCTGCAATGATCGTAGCATCCATATTGGATTTATCGACAGCGATCGGTTCAAGTAAAATCGAAGGAACGTCAATCTTCTTATTGTTGACTTGTTTATCCGCATGGACATTTTCGCCTTTCGCCATCTTCACAGCAAGCTCGGCAGCCGTTTCAGCAAGCTTTTTAATCGGCTTGTAAACCGTCATCGTTTGCGTGCCTTCGACGATCCGCTGCGCGGCAGCAAGCTCTGCATCTTGCCCAGAAACAGGAATTAGACCAGCCATCTTCTGCGCCTTTAACGCTTGAATAACCCCGCCTGCTGTCGCGTCATTCGCGGCAACAACCGCATCCACTTTATTCTGATTCGCAATCAATGCCCGCTCCATGTTCGCCAGAGCATTCGCAGGCTTCCACTCTTTTGTAGCCTGATCAAATACAATGTTGATGTCCCCCTTCTCGACGAGAGGCTTCAGGATGTTCATTTGCCCTTTTTTGAACATGTGCGCATTGTTGTCTGTGTCCGCTCCTTCGATTAGGACATAGTTCCCCTTCGGTGCCTTCTTCACAATCGCTTTGGCTTGCAGTTCACCTGCTTTCTCATTATCGAAGGAGATATATAAATCAACATCCGAGCCCACGATCAAACGGTCATACGAGATGACTTTGATGCCTGATTTGTGTGCTTTCTCCACAATGGCTGCGGATACTTCTGCGTTATGCGGAACAACGACAAGTACATCTACACCTCGCGAAATCAAGTTCTCCGCTTGAGCAAGCTGTAAAGCATCATCGCCGTTCGCAGCTTGGACCTCGATACGTGCGCCTAACTTTTCTACAGCAGCTTTGAACAAATCTCGGTCCTTTTGCCAACGTTCTTCGAGCAAGGTATCGATGGATAATCCAACAACCACATTCTTGTCTTTTTGAACAATCCGATTGGGGCTTGGCTTACTATCGATCTGCTGGCTAGCTTTATCGGTTGGTGTAATGCTCACTCCAAAAAACGAACAAGCGGATAACAATACGGCCATCATGGCGGCAATGCCAACCACTTCGGTCTGCTTCATAGCATATTTCAGCGCAAACCCTCCTTAAAATTTTCGTGAGATGGCTTCATAAGCACTAACTTAAAGTTTTCGTCAGAAAACTGGCTTCGTAAGCATCAACTTAGCTGTGCTTCTTGTTCGACGGTCGAATTAACATTTTCCGATAATCGGTCGGTGAATGTCCAACTAGCTTTTTAAACACTCTGCTGAAATAATTCGGATCGTTATATCCCACTTCAAACGTGATTTCTTTGAGACTTTTATCTGTTTCCTGCATCAATTGTTTGGCGGTTTCAATGCGATATTCCGTGAGAAAATCAATATAATTCATCCCGAAATGCTCTTTAAATAGTTTGCTGACATAAAAAGGATTCCGATCCACCGTGGCAGCAATCCGATCCAGTGACAAATCCTCATGTGCATGCTTTTGTATGTATAGCTTCAACGTTTGTAGTACATCCGTTTCAACAACATCCCCAACCTGCACTAAGTTATGGATTAACAACCGGGATTCCGCCTTTAGCTGCATATAACTTGTCGTTGAATAGGGGAAATAAGGTGTATTGACCTCCATCCCCATTTCCTGCAGCATCCGAGTCACAATAATCAGCACTTCAAATATGCGTTGCTGCGACATGGCAACCCCTTGCTGAGCACCTTCAAACACATCAATCATTTTGGCAATCTGATCCCCTGCCGCCTCAAGGTTACCGCGTCTAACCTCTTCAAGCACATTTTTCTCCATCTCAAGGGTACGACCACCAATAGCCTGAATATCTTCTTGCGTCAAATTTTCATAAAAACAGTACCGAGCAGGCAGCGTTGTATCCATCGTAGCCAGCAATGCTTCATGATACGATTTGCGCATGTCCCGCACATCTTTACACACGCCTCCGATTCCAACAAAAAGACGATAGTCGCTCCTCAAATCCAGCGCTTGGATCCATTTCTTTGCGACGGCAATAGCTTGTGCACGATATGAGAATTCGCCTTCCATAAATACAATTAGGGGGACTTGATTACCTGACATTTTTCCCAGCCAGATCGGATTGGACACCTCTGGGAGCAACTCCGTTAATAGCATATAAACTTCTTCCAAATCACGAAACTGCTCAGTTTCCGCAGAGTCATATGCGAAATGCAAGGTCATCACGAAGCCATCTCGCCCTGTTGGAAGCCCGATTAAATCGATCATCTCGTTAAGTGAAGCGGATTGCACATAGTCGAATAACAACTGTTCCACGATATCAGCCTCCACCAGAGGCGTCATCTTCTGCAGCTTAATCTGCTCCTTACTTCGACTCGCCAGTTCTTGTTGAACAAGCTTAATCTCGCCCGCTACTCGGCCAATCGTCTCGAGCACAACAGAGATTCGGCTTGGCTTCAGCATATAATCATACACACCTAATTTAATCGCCTGCTGGGCAAATTCAAACGTATCAAATGCGGTAACAACGATGAACTTAATCGCCTTGTTGGACTCCCTAATCTTCTCTATCGCTTGAAGTCCATTAATGCCCGGCATTTTAATATCCATGGTTATCAGGTCTGGCTGTAAGCGATCTGCTGCTTCAATGGCTTCCCTTCCATTCGATGCTTGACCTACGACCTCGACGTCTGGGGAGCCCTCTTCAATAATTCTTTGCAACGCAATCCGTTCAATCGGTTCATCATCAACGATCAACAAACGAATCATACCATTTGCCCCCTCGGCAGCTTCAATGTAATACAAGTGCCAGCTCCTAGATGGGATTCAATCTCTATAATCTCTTCAACCCCATAAAACAGCTGCAGTCGATGAATCACATTCCAAATGCCAATTCCTGTGGAATGTCCTTTATAAACCGAATTTTCTGTATGTGATAATAGCCTATTCAACTGATCTTCTTCCATGCCTTGTCCCGTATCCTGCACCTGTACAATGACGTGATTTGCTTCCTGCTTTACTCGAATCGTCAATGTTCCGCCCTCTTCAGCCGGTTCAATCGCATAAATAAACGCATTCTCTGCAAGCGGTTGCAAAATGAGGATAGGTATCTCGATTCCAAGTGCTCCTTCATCAATTTCCCTTACGACATGCAACCGATCGCCAAATCGGGCCTTTTGAATCGTTAAATACTCCTCAAGCACCTCGAGTTCATCCTTTAATGACACGCGACTATCCAGCTTACGGAGATTATATCTAAGCATACCGGCGACAGAGCTAATTAATTCGCTTGTTTTGCCTGCGCCTGCCAAATAAGCTTCCTTAGACAGCATATTTAACGTATTAAATAGAAAATGGGGATTAATCTGACTCTGTAAGCTCTTTAACTCACTTTCCTTCAACATGAGCTTATGTCGATGTAGATCATATTCCAATTGGGCTTTACTCTGGATATCATCGATAAAATGACCAATTTTCAAACGCATACTGTCTAACGTCTTGGCCAAAAACGCCATTTCATCGTTATTGCCCATCTCAATTGGATTTTTGAAATTCCCTCGGGATAATTCGCGCGCTGACAGCGTTAATTTTAATAAAGGCTGCGTGACACTATTGACGAATCGATACGAAAACAGCAATAGCAGCAAGGATACTAGAGCCAGCGTCCAAAGGCCCATTTTTTTAATATTTTCACTACGCTTGATAATTTTTCTGTAGAAGGCATCATAAGTATTCTGCTCACCGCTGATTAACGTTAGTGTCGTCTCTGAGATATATTTGGAAATGTTGGATGCCTCATCAAACTGTTTCGCAGCATTTTCTTCATCATTATCCTTTTGAAAACGAACAGCCAAATCCATTGCTTCTGATTGACTTTCCAGCATGTTTTGTAAATTGTCGAGCAGCATCGTGTTGCTTAAATTACGTAACCAATTCATCTCTTGCTTTGTTCGCAGCAGGCTGCTGTTGTCGGAGACATATTGATTCAAGCTTTCTAACGTTGGAGACATGCGATATTTATTCAAGGTCGTTAAGGATTGCTGACTTAATTGCGAGGCTTGGTTCATTTGCATATAGCGCTGCAGAATTTCGTTATACTTTTCGACGGTTCGCTGATTATAAATGCTCATGGAGAGCCAAATAATTGCCATAATCACCCAGATCAGGATCGACAGCATCATCATTTTACTTCGAATGGTTTTCAAGGGCTTTCTCCTCTTCTCCAGATGAAGTCACCACACTGATTGGTGTGAAGTAGCTTTTCTCCAACGGCAGCTGTGTAGCATCTAGCCAACGTTTCATCAGATTTACGCTCAAAATACCCATTTCTTCATAATGCTGCGAGAGCCCCGCTTTCACCTGACCATTTTTGATGAGCATCACGGTTTGCGGGGAATCATCAAAGAGGAAAATCGGATATTCTTTGGCCCGCGAACGCGAATGTGCCGCTTGATTGATACTCTCGCCTGATTCTGTGGACAGACCAATAAAAGCACTCACATTCGGATTATGATTCAAAATATCATTTGTTTGCATTTTCGGCTGCGCCATTTCAGGATCGTTGGCAGCGACAACGAGTCTTATACCGTCGTATTTTTTGAAAACCTCGTTCAGACCTTTGAGCCGTAGTTCATCGGTTGAGGGAGATGACAAATTCTTAATAACACCGACTACGCCTTTACCACTCAGCTGGGTCGCAATGTACTCCCCCATAATGACACCTTCTTGATAATGGTCAGAACCAATATAAGACTTACGCAAGCTGCTCGGCGCGTCGGAGTTAATGGTGATGATCGGTATCCCTTTCTCCGTCGCCTTTTTCACCATAAGATCGAAATCCGGATGATCTACGCCTTCTACAACGATCCCACTCGCTTTGGAAGCGATTGCAATATCAATCTGCTTAATCAATCCTTCCAGGTTCGAACGGTACACACCCCAGAAATCGATTTGGATGTTATGTTCTTCGGCAGCCTTACGCGCTCCTTTTTGAATTTCATTCATCATGAAGCTGCCTTGTTCTTGTGAAATGATCACGATGCGATCAGAATGTTCATGCACCATCGGTTCCACCGCACTCGTCATACCCAAATCGCTTTGATATATCTTGAGCATATAGTAAAAAGAAAATGACAGCGTAACAAAAATGCTGGCAATGATCGCAATTAAAATCAATTTTTTCATACCCTCACCCACAGACTCTTCCAATTTCCAGTAATTCTATCATGATTTCGGGGATTCGAATAGAATCAAAATAAAATCCAGCAACGATTAGGTTGCTGGATGTATGATTTGCATAATCTGATGCAGGAATGCGCAGAACTGATTTCATGTTACCCAGGTTTTCCCTTGCAGAAATAGCTGCTTAATCGGTCATTCGAAGTACAATGCGACCGCGTCCATGCCCTGTTTGGCTCTTCTCATGTGCTTGTCGCACATCTTCCATGGCGAAGCTTTGCTCGATGTTGATTGTAAGCTTTCCTTCTTCGATAAGCTCCGAAATAGCTATCAAATTCTCTTTCGTGGCGATGCCTGGTCGAATCAAGGTAATATCGTGCTGTTTGGCTTTCTCCATCGGCGGTTGGCCCGCGATGGAAGCCAATCGTCCTCCTTGCTTTATCACTGACCAAGTACGAGCCAGTGTCTCTCCGCCGACGGTATCAAGTACGAAATCGACACCATTCACGATCTCTTCAAATTTTTCAGAGGTGTAATCAATAACCCTATCTGCCCCTAATGACGCCACAAAGGCCAAATTCGTCGGTCCCGCGGTAGCAATGACCTCTGCACCGAGCCGTTTCGCGAATTGAACCGCGAACAAGCCAACGCCGCCAGCGGCGCCGTGGATCAGGACCCGCTCGTTCGGCTTCACTTGGCCTTCCGAGACAATCGCGCGCCACGCTGTCGTGGCTCCTCCAGACAAAGATGCCGCTTCTTCATAGCTGATCGAAGCAGGTTTAAGTGCAATCGCATCCTCGGGCGCAGTCGTATACTCTGCGTAAGTCCCTTTCGTGCTGCGCCCAAAAACAGACTGTCCAATCTGCCAAGTGGACACCCCTTCTCCAACTGCTTCCACCACGCCTGAGAACGCAGTTCCCGGAATAAGAGGGAATTGTACCGGCATCGGAAACAGCCCTCGCCGTATTTTCCAATCAACAGGTAGAACGCCTGCCGCATGCACGCGAACAAGCACCTCGCCTGACTGTGGCAGCGGAACTGGAATTTGTTCCACTTGCAGAACCTCGACTTCGCCAAACGCATGGTAACGTATAGCACGCATCAGGTTATTGCCCCTATTTATCTCATTGTTATCTATCATCGTGGTCCTCTCCTCTTTTCAATTCAACTATGCTATATTTAATGTGTATACTCAGCAATTCAATTTATACTGAGTATACTCAGTACTTTCTTAACTGTCAAGGAGGACTATGAAACCAACCCAAGCAAACCAACCCGACCAAACGACGAACGCGATGGATTCCAGCCTTGCTTCAACTAACCCCACAGCTGGAGACGTCTTACAGCTTTTAATACGAACGACGCACCGTCTGCACACGCAATTTGAGGAGCACTTGTCTTTGCTCGGAATCCCGTCTTATTTAACGGGACCGCGTGTCCGTGTGCTTATTGCCATTGAAGAAGCAGGAAGCATTCGGATGTCCGATCTGGCAGCGAAATTAGGGATTAAAGCGCGTACCGTCACCCAATTCGTCGATGCGCTGGAGCAGGAAAACCTTCTCATTCGCACAACAGATCCCGATGATCGCCGAGCTACGTTCCTGCAGTTGACGGAAGCCGCGCCCCCATTGATAGCCAAAGCGCGCAAAGCTATGAGCCAAGCTTCAGATCAAATTTTGCAGATTTTGTCCCCAGAAGGACGCAGTCAACTTCAAACACTGCTGCTAAGTCTCAGTCCATAAGCCGAGTTGGATTTTCTGCAAAACCAATGGTAGAATATAGGGGATTGTCCAATTCACAATAAGAGGAGAATGGTAATGTCAGTTAATGCTTATTTAAATTTCCCAGGAAACACACGCGAAGTTGTAAATTTTTATGCAGACGCATTTAATCTGCCATCTCCAAAAATCATTACATTCGGCGATATGCCGCAAAACCCTGACTATCCGCTACCTGAAGAAGCTAAAAACGGTGTTATGCACACTCGTCTGGATATTAACGGAAGCCCGCTGATGTTTTCCGACACGTTCCCAGGTATGCCATACGTTGTAGGGAACAACATCAGTCTTTCTTATGTCAGCTCCAACGAAGAAGAAATTAAAAATGTATTTCATAAGTTGAAAGTTGGCGGCAAAGTAGCTATGGAGCTACAAGCAACGGACTGGAGTAAATTATACGGTCAAGTTGAGGACAAGTTCGGCATTCTCTGGCAGTTCAACCTTGATAGCGGCGAAACTTTTTAATCATATGTACCAAGCACGAAAAGGCCCCTGCTCATGGCAGTGGCCTTTTGTCATTTTACAAGATCGGTGAAATCAACTTCGAAATCGACTCCAGAAACCGGATTCGCAGCGACCGTTTTTCATATTCCTCAATGGTCAACTCCATACACCCCTCCATGTCCTTCCAGAAGGTGTTCTCCAGCTTCGTTGCCGTCTCTTCATGAAACATCAACGCATTCGTTTCAAAATTAAGCCGCAAGCTGCGAATATCAAAATTCGCTGTACCGACAGAGGCCACTTTGCCGTCTACGATAATCGTTTTGGCATGCAGAAAGCCGTAATCATATAGATAACATTTTACTCCAGCGCGTAATAACTCTCCGACATAATATAGAGATGCCCAATGCACGAAGAGATGGTCCGCTTTCTCCGGTATCATAATCCGTACATCAATCCCCGAAAGCGCGGCGATCCGCAAGGCATTCAACATGCTTTCTTCAGGAATAAAATAAGGCGTTTGCAGCAATATTCGGCTTTTGGCCATATAAATCAACTTAAGAAATGTATGCACAAAATGCGGCCATGTCTCATTCGGTCCACTCGCTACGATCTGCATCGGAACTTGTCCTTTCACCACATTATCCAATGTAGGGAAATAGCGAGAATCCACCTCTAACTCCTTGTCCGAAGCCAGATTCCAATCCAGAATAAACCGCGACTGTAAAGCACGTACTACATTTCCCGTCAGTTTTAGATGTGTATCCCGCCAGTAGCCGAACTTCGGGTTCAAGCCAAGGTACTCATTGCCAATATTAAATCCGCCTAAATAACCGATTTGACCATCAATGACCACAAGCTTGCGATGATTGCGATAGTTGACGCGGTAATTTAGAAAAGGGATTCTAGAAGGAAAGAATGCTGCTTTCTGTCCGCCAGCCTGGAGAAATCCCTTGAAAAACGAATCTTTCAACTTGCGTGAACCGATATCATCATATAAAAAGCGTACCGTCACGCCCTGCGCCGCTTTCCGTGTTAGTACCTCCATGACCCGCTGGCCCAGCGAATCATTCTTCACAATATAATATTGCATATGGATATGGTACTCCGCGGACTCAAGTTGACTAATCAAATCATTAAACTTCTCTACCCCGTCTGTGAAAATATGTACATCGTTATCCTGCGACAAGAAGGAATCGTTCGTTGCGACATTCAAGTAGATCAAATAGCGATAATCAGAAACCATCGGGCTGAGATAGGGAAAAGATCCATCCGTAAGCTGTTGACGCTGCTCGCCAATAACAGACTGCATACGCTCTAACATTCGTTTATTCCATTTATACAGCTTTCTGCGGCTCAAGTTTTGACCCAACATCACGTAGAGCAGGAATCCAAGAATAGGAATGAATAATAACACCATTAACCAAGACCATGTTGCGGCCACATTACGACGCTCTAAGAATACCACGGTGAGCGCCAGTAAAATGTTTACGACGAATACCAAGGTCAATACATGCGATAGCCAATCCACGCCCACAGCTCTCCACTCCAAACATCTAAAATCTGCTATTTCTATTATACCTGAATTTTCTAAATTACGAAAAAGACCCCCTCATTCTTTCGAATCAGGAGGCCCTCTTCCTTACCCTATGAGGTCATTTCATTGTAAAGTGCGATATATTGCTGAGCAGATTTCCGCCAACTAAAATCGCCTTTTTTCATATTCTGCTGAATCTTCATCCAACTGTCACGATCATTCTTATAAAAGAATACCGCGCGCCTGATGATATGCAGCATATCGTGTGCGTTGTAATGCGTGAAAGTGAAACCTGTGCCTTCCCCTGTAAACTCATTATACGGCTGCACCGTATCCTTCAGACCGCCCGTTTCCCGCACGATCGGCACAGATCGATACCGAAGGGCAATCAATTGCCCGATACCGCATGGCTCGAATTGTGAGGGCATTAAGAAGAGATCAGATGCCGCGTAGAACTGATGAGCTAACGCTTCATCAAAGTAAAGGTGCGCAGAGACTTTAGTAGGATGTGTGGATGCTGCGTTCCGAAACATTTGCTCGTAGACAGGCTCGCCAGTTCCAAGAACAACAAGCTGAATGTCTAGCGCTAGAATCTCACGCAGCACGTGCTGAATCAGATCTAATCCCTTCTGCTGTACAAGACGAGTTACCAGTACAATCATCGGGATGTCCCCGTTTACAGGCAGTCCTACGCGTTCCTGAAGTGCTAGCTTATTCTGCGTCTTCTTCTGCATAGAATCTCGGTAATTCACGACCAGGTTCTTGTCCGTCATCGGATCAAACACGTCGTAATCAATTCCGTTCACGATGCCAGTTAATTGATCTTTGCGGTGACGCAGGAGGCTGTCCAAAAATTCGCCGTAATACGGCGTTTGAATTTCCTCGGCATACGTCTGACTAACCGTCGTGATCTGATCCGAATACAACAGTCCACCCTTCAGGAAGCTGGCGCCCCCGTGCAGCTCTAACGCAGTGCCTGAGAAGTGGTCGTCCGACAAACCGAACAAATCCTTGAACACCTGTTGGCCAAATACACCTTGGTATTTTAAATTATGAACCGTCATCATCGTCTTGATCTCGCTAAAGAAAGGCAAATGCTGATAATGAGCCTTCAACAAAACAGGAATCATACCTGCCTGCCAATCGTGACAATGAATCACATCCGGTTGAAAGTCCAAGTAAGGAAGCGCCTCAATGACGCCTCGGCAGAAGAAGCCAAATCGCTCCGCTTCATCCCCATAGCCGTAGATACCAGGCCGATTGTAGTAAAACTCATTATCTACGAAATAAAAGGTAACTTCTTCATACACCAGCATTTCAATCCCGATATATTGCTTGCGCCAACCCAACTGAACATCAAATGATGTTACATGTGTCATTTCGTCTCTATATTTTGTAGGAATATCCCCATACTTAGGCAAAATAACCCGTACGTCAAGCCCTTGACGCGTCAGCTCCTTAGGCAAGGAGCCGATCACATCCGCTAAACCGCCTGTCTTTATAAATGGTACGGCCTCCGAAGCCGCGAACAGTATTTTCATCTTGCCTCTCCTCCGACTTCAATCGAACCAAATCTACTTGCGATTAGATGACTTTAGTTTTCGCTGCAATGAATGGTGCTTTATTATCACCCGTTAACACGCGGCCGCGGCTTATGAAGACATCCTTATCCAGAATCGCATTCTCGATAATAACGTTCTCCTCAATCTCGCAGTTTTGCAGGATGATACTGTTTTTCACGTAGGCCCCTTTGCGGATTTTCACACCGCGGAACAAGATGCTGTTCTCCACCTTGCCCTCAATCTGACAGCCGTTCGCAATGAGCGCGTTTTTGGCTGCAGCGGAGTCCAGATATTTCGCAGGCGGTTCATCCTTGACCTTCGTGTAGATGAGGTTTTTCTGGAAGAACAGCTCGCGCCAAATCGCAGGATTCAGTAGCTGCATGCTGTGTTTGTAGTAGCCTTGGATCGAGTTCACGATACCCAGATGCCCTTCAAACTTATAGCCATACACACTAAGCTTATCAATGTTTTTCATAATGCCGTCACGCACCAGATGATCATATCCTTGTGCTAAGCAGGATTCCACCATATCCAAGAGCAACGCTTTGCTCATGATATACATTTCCATGGAGATGTTGTTCGTCCGAAGTCGGCCTGTGTGATCTTCCATCAACGTAACTTGACCTGAGTCCTTCACAGCCATACGACGGAATTTCCCGTGAACTTCTTCATCCGTTTGCTTATAAATGACGGTGATATCCGCTTGCATATCCTCGTGATAACGCACTGCATCGTTCAAATCAAGATTGCACACCATGTGGCTGCGGGAAATAATGACGAACTCTTCTTTACCGCGGTAGAAATAGTCACGATGGCTATAGAATTGATACAAATCACCACGCGAGATCCCTGTAGGCTCATCGAGTACGGATGGAAGGACGAATAGCCCGCCACGCTTCCGGTCCAAATCCCACTCTTTTCCAGATCCAAGGTGATCCATCAGTGAACGATATTTGTGTTGTGTGAAAACAGCTACGTTATCGATCCCTGAATTCACCATATTGGATAATGCAAAATCGATTAACCGATACCGACCACCGAAAGGCACAGATGCCGGGCAGCGGAAATATGTCAGTTCCTCCAAATCATCCGGTTCATTGACTAAATTAATGACTCCCATCACGTGTTTCATCTGACATCATCCCTTCTGATTAGCGTAGCCTGATACCCGTTCGTTACCGCCAATAAGCACAATTTCACCATTACCGTCAACAACCGCACCATCTTCAACGACCGTATTTTCACCAATAATCGCTTTGATAATCGTAACGTTATTACCAATCTTAGCATTTGGCATGATGACTGAATCCTTAATATGACTACCTTCGCCAACTTGAACACCGAAGAATAAGACAGAATGATCGACATCGCCAAAGATGGCACAGCCTTCGTTCACCAATGATCGTTTAATATTCGCAGTAGGCGCTACGTATTGAGCAGGCTGGTACGGATTCTGAGAATACACGCGCCAGTCTTTATCATTTAATTTAAGCTCGTTATTCTCGTCCAATAGGTCCATATTCGCTTCCCATAAGCTATCAATAGTACCGACGTCTTTCCAATAGCCTTGGAATGGATAAGCAAACATTTTTGCTTCATCCTTCAACATCATCGGAATGATATCTTTACCAAAATCTTTACTGGATTCTGGATTCGCTTCATCTTCGAGTAAATACGATTTCAATGCTTTCCAGTTGAAAATGTAAATGCCCATCGAAGCTAAGTTGGAGTTCGCTTCTTTTGGCTTTTCAGCGAATTCTGTAATCTCTTGCTTCTCGTTTACGCTCATGATGCCGAAGCGGCTCGTTTCTTCCCATTTCACTTCGATAACTGCGATCGTTGCGTCCGCTTTTTTCTCTTTGTGATAGGAAAGCATGAGATCGTAATCCATTTTATAAATATGATCACCCGAAATGACCAAGACGTATTCTGGATCATATTGCTCAATAAACCCGATATTGCGATAAATAGCGTTCGCAGTTCCTTTGTACCAATCGCCGCCTTTTTGCTCCATGAACGGTGGCAGCACCGTAACACCGCCATACTTGCGGTCAAGATCCCAAGAGCTTCCAATACCAATGTACGTATTAAGCACCAGTGGCTGATACTGGGTAAGAACACCAACGGTATCAATTCCTGAATTCGTACAATTGCTGAGTGTAAAATCAATGATGCGATATTTGCCGCCAAAGTGAACAGCTGGCTTAGCTAAATTGTTCGTCAGTACGCCTAATCTTCGCCCTTCTCCTCCAGCGAGGAGCATGGCAACACATTCTTTACTGCGCATATTTGATTTCCCCCTTCAACTTCATCATTCTCTGATTGGAATTCACTCACACACTTGATATAGACAGCCGCAAGCGGCGGAATACATAACGATAAACTATACGGATGACCATGCATGGAACTTGCTCTACTTGTGATCGGTAACGTATTTCCTTGTCCGGAACCACCAAACTCAGCAGCATCGCTATTAAATACAACCTCGTATACACCTAACTTCGGAACGCCGATCCGATAATCCGGATGAACAACAGGTGTGAAATTACACACGAGAATCAATTCATCCTCCGGCAGATTCCCTTTTCGCATATAAGTGACAACACTTTGGCTCTCGTCATGGGGATTAATCCAAGCAAAGCCTTCTGGATCATGATCCAGCTGCCAAAGGGCTGGTTCTTTCAAGTAAAATTGATTGAGCGACTTCACGTAATGGTGCATCTGCTCATGCTTCTCGTAGCCATCTAACAGAAACCAATCCAGCTCCTCGAGATCCTTCCACTCGTCGAATTGACCGAATTCACTGCCCATGAAGAGCAGCTTTTTCCCTGGATGCCCCGACATGTAGCCATATAATACCCGCAAATTAGCAAATTTCTGCCAATAGTCTCCTGGCATCTTATGCAAGAGTGAACGCTTACCATGCACGACCTCATCATGTGAGAGGGGAAGTACATAGTTTTCGCTCCAAGCGTACATGAACGAGAAGGTGATCAGCTTGTGATTGTACCTGCGGTGGATCGGATCCAGCTTCATATACTTCAGCATATCGTTCATCCAGCCCATATTCCACTTATAGTTAAATCCAAGCCCACCCTCATAAACGGGAGCCGTCACCAGCGGCCAATCCGTGGAGTCTTCTGCCATCATCAAGGCATTTGGAAAATAAGAGAAAACGACTTCATTCAGCTTGCGAATAAACGCAACCGCTTCTAAATTCTCCTCGCCTCCATGTTGATTCCGGATAGGTGCTTCATCCCATCTGCCGAAATTGAGATGCAGCATGGAAGCAACAGCATCCACTCTTATACCATCCATATGATACATATCCATCCAAAATACGGCATTTGAGATTAAGAAGCTCTGCACCTCAGGTCTTCCGAAGTCAAAGGTGAGTGTCCCCCACTCCAGCTTCTCCGCTTTGCGAGGGTCTTCGTATTCATATAAGGGCTTCCCATCAAAAAGGCGCAATCCATGATTGTCCTTACAGAAATGGCCTGGAACCCAGTCCATAATAACCCCGATGCCCTTCTGATGACAGCGATCAACGAATCGCATGAAATCCTTTGGCGCACCATGTCGGCTTGTAACCGAATAGTATCCGGTTGCTTGATAGCCCCAAGATCGATCAAAGGGGTGCTCGGCCAGCGGCATGACCTCGATATGGGTATACCCCATTTGGGCCGCATAATCCACTAATTCACTCGTTAATTGTTCATAGGTGTACTGCTCTTCACTTAACCGGTCTTTCTTTCGCCAAGTGCCAAGATGCACTTCGTAAATGGAGAGCGGTTTATTGTAGGCTGGCACTTCTTTCTTCTGCAGCTGCCAGGCCTGATCCTGCCATTCGTATCCACCCAAATCAACAACCCTTGAAGCTGTTCCAGGTCTTAATTCAGAATAGAAGGCATAGGGGTCTGCTTTTAATAAAATCTGCCCCGTTTGGCTATGAATTTCGTACTTGTAATAGTCGCCCTCACTTGATTCCGGAATGAAGATCATCCAGAGGCCTAACGAACTAATCTTCTCCATACTATGCTCGCCGGATTGCCAATCATTGAAATCTCCAAGTACATACACGTTTCGTGCATGCGGTGCCCATACGGCGAATCGAACACCTTCATGCCCTTTTTCTTTGCTAACATGTGCCCCTAAGATACGATAACTGTGGAAAAGGGATCCTTCATGAAGCAGAAACAAATCCTCGGAGCTGGGTATACCTACATTTGCTCCCACATTATCCCCCCCTAATTCGACATGTCTTTTTTCTCTAAGATGCGTGTTGCAAATCGTCTCTACCTCTACAAATACAACAAACAGGTGATGAATTCCTTCAATTCGGTATGAATAAAAAAAAGGAAATCTCTTAACCTTCGGTGAATTATTGGTATGACATGAAATGAAAGGTGGATCACTCATAATGAAAGACAAAGTAAAAGGACTTATTGTAGGATTAACCATTGGTTCTGTTTTAAGTGGAACCGTAGCTTTTGCAGCAGGAACTCAGATTGAAGTGGCCTTCCGCAACCTGACGTATATGTTTGATGGTGTCGAAAAAGCGCCAACGGATGCCAAAGGCTTTATTTATGAAGGCACAACCTATGTACCACTGCGCTTCGTGAGCGACTCGCTCGGCAAGAAAGTGGAGTGGGATGACGCAACAAGTACCATTTGGATTGGCAATAATCCGAATCAAGTGGTTGCCTCATACAAAGGTGGGACTGTGACGAAGGGTGCGTTCGATGTGGTCTTTAACCTCAAATCACTGTTAGATAGTGCGTATGCAAGCTCCAAGGACAATATCGACTATCAGACAAGTGTTCTCAAGGAATTAGTAACCAACCGCATTCTCTACACCCGCGCATCTGAGGCTGACCGAGAGGCTGCTAAGCAAAGTGCTGCTGCACTGGTTGCTAGTTGGAAAAAGCAATTTGGCGAGGATAAATTTAATGCCGATTTGAAAAAAGCGAATGTGACAGAGAATGATATCCAGTATTATCTCGTGGGCAGTATGACTGCGAATAACTATGTGAAATCTAGTATTACGGATGCTCAGTTGAAAGCGCAGTATGATGCAACACTAGCAGTGAATAAAAATGCGTTTACGATCGCTTCTGTGCGTCATATTTTGATCGGACTGACTGACCCAGAGGGTAAATCCGTTCGTACAAAAGAAGAAGCTCTTACCATTGCCAAGGATGTTCAGCAAAAATTGAAGAATGGCGGAGACTTCGTTGCACTAGCTAAGCAATATTCTGATGATCCAGGTTCAAAGGATTCCGGCGGTCTTTATGCTGATGCAGATGTTAGTCAGTGGGTGGAAGGGTTCAAAAACGCAGCCATCAGTCAAACCGTTGGCGCTATCGGCGATCCTGTTGAAACCGAATATGGCTATCATGTACTTAAAGTGGAATCCCGCTCCGTGAAACCACTTGAATCGGTGAAAGAGTCACTGCGTGCGTCACTTGAACAAGCGCAATACCAACAATTCGCGGAAAAAGAACTGCCTGGATTGATTGAAAAGATCGATTTAGGTCAATAAATGGTGTACAATGGATGTTTAGTTAAGTCTCTAAGTTGAAGGATGGATTACAACATGTTTTATGCAAAAGATTGGGTTGATTATGAGCTGCTCGATACAGGCGGCGGCGAAAAGCTGGAACGCTGGGGTACGATTGTACTTCGCAGACCCGACCCGCAAATTATTTGGCCTCTACAGAAAGAAACACCGGCTTGGCGTCAAGCTGATGCGCATTATCACCGCAGCTCCAGCGGCGGCGGCCAATGGCAGCAGAACGCAGAGCTCCCAGAGCGCTGGACGATCACGTACGATCAGAAGCTGACCTTTTATATTAAGCCTACTAGCTTTAAGCATACGGGTCTGTTCCCTGAGCAAGCGGTCAATTGGAAATGGATGATGGACAAGATTAAAGGTGCCGGTCGTCCCATTAAAGTACTCAACCTCTTCGCTTACACCGGCGGGGCAACACTTGCATGTGCCCACGCTGGCGCTGAAGTGTGCCATGTGGATGCGTCTAAAGGGGTTGTGCAATGGGCGAAGGAGAATCTGCATCTCAGTGGTATGGGCTCCAGGCCTGTTCGATTTATTACGGATGATGTTTTCAAATTCGTTCAAAGAGAGCAGCGCCGCGGCAGCAAGTACGATGCCATTATCATGGATCCACCTTCCTATGGTCGTGGACCTAACGGTGAAACCTGGAAATTGGAGGATGACCTCTTCCCGTTCATCCAAACGTGTCAATCTATCTTGACGGACAATCCGTTATTCCTGTTGATCAATTCCTATACGACAGGTATCTCGGCTACCGTGCTTCAGAACATTTTGACGATGGCGATGAAAGACAAGCATGGCGGAACGATCTCCAGCGGTGAAATCGGCCTTCCGATCACGCATTCCGGACTTATGCTCCCTTGCGGTATTCTAGGACGCTGGGAGGCGTAAACGGTGGCAGGATTCAAAGATGGCTACGGCGCATCGCAAATACCGATTTTGTTCGAAGACAACCACATTCTCGTGGTTGAGAAGCCCGTCAACATGCCTACACAGGAAGATGAGTCTCGTGATCTTGACTTGCTGAACGCCTTGAAGGCAGATCTCAAGGAGCGCTACAACAAACCCGGCAATGTGTACCTCGGGCTTGTTCATCGCTTGGATCGTCCCGTTGGCGGCGTGATGGTCTTCGCCAAAACGTCAAAAGCCGCGTCCCGACTTTCGGACGCGGTACGAACAAGGCAGCTCGACAAGACGTACGTCGCTGTCGTGCACGGCAAACCCTCACAGCCGGCCGCTACGCTGCGCCACTGGCTGTTGAAGGATACGCAGACGAATACCGTCAGCGTAGTCAAGGCAGGCCAGCAGGACGCCAAGGAGGCGGTGCTGGACTATAAGCTGCTCGGCAGCCAAGACGGGCTCAGCTTGATCCAGATCAAGCTGCACACCGGACGGCCGCATCAGATTCGCGTGCAGCTGGCTGCCATTGGCTGCACGCTGTACGGGGACCAGCGCTACGGCAGCGCTGTGAACAAACCAGGCCAACAGCTCGCGCTGTGGGCCACGGCTCTTGCCTTTGAGCATCCTGTGCTCAAAGAGGCGATGCACTTCCGGTCGCTGCCGCCGGTGCAGCGGCCTTGGAATGAATTTACCATCCCCGAGCTATAAGGGGATGAAGCACTACCTCATTTAGTTCGCAACCTTACCCAATAAATAAATAAGCAATTTCTGATTATGAGCGGAAACGCGATTTAGGTACGAATCCAACAGTTCTTCACGGATTCCACGGCCTCTCTCGCATTCCGTTTTTCCTTTATCCGTGACGTGGATCCAGACAATTCGACGGTCCTTCTCATCGCGTACACGAATAATTAACTCCGCTTTTTCCATCCGGTCTAATAAGGTAGTTACGGCTGCAGGTGTCGTGGATAAGTATTCGATTAAATCCGAAGGCTTCATGCGTTCATGGACCAGGAGCAACTCAAGTACATTCAACTGTCCTTCCGTAATCGTAGGGGCTAAGCCTACCTCCATCTGATTTTTCAATTCCTTCGATAATTTTAGCCATAGCTTTCCGAATTCATCGGAATACATCCTCATCAACTCGCTTCCATTTTCACCTATTTACAGCAAGTATAGCACGCCTTTTCGCTAGTTTAAAGTTTAATGCCATTAATATTTTCTTACAAAAATTGCAAATTATATGGACATGCTGTGGTATGCTGAAGCCTGATGTCGAGCCTCCGCAGAGTTTGTCAACTCATGCGAGGAATGACAAGCGAATCGACTTCTTTTAACATGTTGCCCATTGCTCACATATACTGATCGAAGGTGTATTGCACCCTTGTAGACAACAGCGAGTCCCTGTTCTTTCGGATACTTGACATGCAAGGCTGCTGTTAACTAACTTTCAAGGAGTGATTAGTGTGGAAGCTTGGAAAGTAGAGTTAGGCAAAAAAGCGTTGGAAGCCGGCATGCTGAAAGACCCACAGTGGCTGGATCGATTAGACGAACCGATGCCCCTGTGGGTCTTATTAGAGTTAGCTTTTACATTGATAGAAAGACTGGATCCCCCGACGATTAGTTACGATTGAGGAAAGCGTAATATCTCGACAATTGATTCTGTTTTACTCACTGGAATGAGTGATTTACCTTGTGATTTGCGATCTTCCAACGGAGCTGTTTCTGTTGAGAAGCGGTGCTTCTCGCCAGTGCTCATCACAGCCGTAACCAAGTAATCCATTTTCACAATAAATGTCCGGATTAAGGCTGAACCGTTAGGTCTTACACGCTTACCTTCCTTGAATTCGAAGGTAATAATCCCCTTCCCGCCGCGACCTTGAATTGGATAATCCACAACGAGAGATCGCTTAGCATACCCGAGGTCCGAGATGACCAGTACTTCCCCTTCATCCCCATAAATCCACTCGGCAGACACGACTTCATCGTCTTCCTTGAGCTGGATGCCGCGCACACCCGCGGCCGCACGGCCCATCGGGTTTACTTCTTCCTCACGGAAACGAATGCTCATGCCCTGCTTCGTGACGAGAAGAATTTCCTTCGTATTATCACTCAGATGAACGTGCAGCACTTCATCTTGTTCGCCAAGCTTACACGCCACAATTGCGTTGGAACGGTTCGTCATGTACTCTTTAAGTTCTGTACGCTTGACTTGACCCTTCCGTGTAACGAACACGAGTGATTTCGTTGGATCGTCAAAGCCTTTCACTGGTATCACATTCACGATACGATCTTCCTTCGCAATCGGGATGACATTCACGATCGCGGTGCCGTTCTCTTTCCACTTGTACTCTGGCACTTGATGGACAGGCAATAAGTAATATTGCCCCTTCTTCGTGAAGATCAGCAAGCTTTCGATCGTGTTGACATCCAGCAAGAAGCGAAGATAATCCCCTTCTTTCATGCCTGTATTCTCAAGCTCACCACCCGAACGAGTGAAGGAAAGCTTGCTAGTTCGCTTCAAGTAGCCTTCATTGGACAAGGTGACAAGCACATCTTCAGCGGTTACAAGGACTTCAAGATTGACTTTCAATTCCTCGACTTCACCTTGAATCTCCGAGCGGCGATCGATCCCATATTTCTTGCGGATTTCGCCCATCTCATCTTTAATGACGCCTAGAAGCTTCTTCAAGCTGCCAAGAATCCCGCGCAAGTACGCAATCGTTTTCTCAACATCTTTCAATTCCTTCTCTAGCGTTGTTATTTCCAAATTCGTTAGACGGTATAATTGCAGGACGAGAATGGCATCAGCTTGTCGTTCCGAAAAATGAAACTTCTCTACGAGATTATTTTGTGCGTCCTGCCGATTTTTCGAGGCTTTAATCGTGGCAATGACCTCATCCAAAATGTTCAGAGCTTTAACAAGCCCTTCGAGGACATGCGCCCGATCTTCCGCTTTCTCCAACTCGTATTGCGAACGGAACGTCACAACCTCTTTCTGGTGCTCAATATAAGCTTCCAGAATCTCGCGGATACCGAGCTGACGAGGCGCTTTATTCACAATCGCAACCATGTTGAAGTTATAGGTAACTTGCAAATCAGTTTTCTTCAGCAAATAGGCCAAAATGCCTTGTGCATCCGCTTCCTTCTTGAGCTCGATAACGATACGAAGCCCATTCCGTCCACTTTCATCCCGCACTTCGGCGATACCCTCGATTTTCTTCTCCAGACGGATGTTCTCCATCGCGGTAACTAACCGAGATTTAACAACTTGATAGGGGATTTCCGTAATGACAATTTGCTGTCTGCCGCCGCGCATATCCTCGATCGCAGTTTTGGAACGGATATAGATACGGCCTTTACCTGTCCGGTAGGCCTCACGAATGCCTTCTTCCCCCATGATGATCCCTGAGGTAGGGAAATCTGGACCTTTGACAATCGCCATTAATTCGTCAACTGTAATTTCAGGTTTATCGATCATAGCCGTACAAGCGTCAATGATTTCACGCAGGTTATGCGGTGGAATTTCCGTCGCAAAGCCTGCAGAGATTCCGCTAACGCCGTTTACTAGCAAATTCGGATAACGGGCAGGTAACACAACCGGTTCTTTGGTTGAATTATCAAAGTTATCTTTAAACATCACGGTGCGCTTCTCTATATCGCGCAGTAATTCCATCGCGATTTCCGATAAGCGTGCTTCCGTATAACGCATAGCTGCCGGTGGATCATCGTCTAAAGAACCCCAGTTCCCGTGACCATCCACGAGCGTATGTCCCATTTTCCAAGGCTGTGCCATACGAACCATACCATCATAAATCGACGCATCACCATGAGGATGATAGTTACCCATAACATCCCCTACGGTTTTCGCTGATTTCCGATACGGTTTATCCGGCGTGTTGCCTGAGTCGTACATCGCGTACAACACACGACGTTGAACAGGCTTTAAGCCGTCTCTAACGTCGGGAATAGCACGATCCTGAATGATATATTTGGAATACCGTCCGAAGCGATCGCCAACGATCTCCTCCAGAAAGGCTGGTAAAAACTCTTCTATAATGCTCACTTTCTCGTCACCACTCTTTTTGGTCTACTCAACATATTCAGTAAAATCAACGTTTTCTATAATCCATCTCTTACGTGGATCTACTTTATCGCCCATCAATGTTGTCACACGACGCTCTGCTTTGGCGGCATCTTCAATCTGTACCTGAAGCAGCGTTCGACTTTCCGGATTCATTGTTGTTTCCCATAACTGATCCGGATTCATCTCGCCTAGTCCTTTATAACGTTGAAGCTCCGTATTTTTACCAAGTTCTTTGACTACAACCTGCAGTTGATCGTCCGTCCAAGCGTATTTATGACCACCATTTTTACCTTTTCTCGTCACTTTATACAGGGGAGGCTGCGCAATATATACTTTACCAGCATCTATTAATGGCTTCATATACCGGTAGAAGAAGGTTAATAGGAGAACTTGAATGTGCGCTCCATCCGTATCGGCATCCGTCATGAGAATAATCTTGCCGTAATTCGTCTCTTCTGCTTCGAACTCAGAGCCAACGCCTGCACCAATCGCTGCAATAATGGCCTTATACTCTTCATTTTTCAAAATATCCAACAGCTTAGCTTTCTCCGGATTCATCGGCTTGCCCTTCAACGGCAAAATCGCTTGATGCTTTGAATCGCGCCCTTGCTTCGCAGATCCACCAGCGGAATCACCTTCCACGATGAACAGTTCATTCCGTTGCAAATCCTTCGATTGCGCAGGAGTCAGCTTACCATTCAGGTTGGAGCTCTCACTCTTCCCTTTCTTGCCACTGCGAATCTCTTCACGTGCTTTACGTGCTGCTTCTCTGGCTCTCGATGCTTGTACAGCCTTTTTGAGCATCATTTGAGCAATTTGTGGATTTTCTTCAAGGAACACAGTCATTTTATCAGATACAACAGCGTCTACAGCACTTCGTGCAATAGCACTACCCAGTTGGTCCTTGGTTTGGCCTACGAACTCGACATCGCCCATTTTGATATTGATAACGACCATCATACCTTCTCTGAGATCCGTTCCGTCGAGGTTTTTATCCTTTTCCTTGAGAATGCCCCCTTTACGGGCATATTCATTCATCACACGGGTATATGCTGTTTTGAATCCTGTCTCGTGGGTTCCACCGCCGCGGGTAGGAATCGAGTTAACGAACGAAGCAATCGTCTCTGTATAGCCATCATTGTATTGCAACGCCACTTCAACTTCAATTTCATCCTTCTCAGAGGCAAAATGAATGACAGGATGCAGCACAGTCTTCTCTTCATTCAAAAAGGCTACAAACTGACTTGCTCCGCCTTCATATTGGAACGAATCCACTTTATCTGTACGTTCGTCCTTCAGGTTTACTTGAAGTCCGGAATTGAGGAAAGCAATTTCCTGCAAACGCTCAGCGAGTGTATCGTAATTGATCGTTGTTCCGCCTTGAAAGACTCGTTTATCTGGTTTAAACGTTACTTTAGTCCCTGTTCGGTTGGTATTACCGATAACCTCAAGTCCAGTAACGGGTTCACCGACATGTTCTATGCCTTTGTCATCTACCCAATATTCAAAGCGCATCTTATGTACTTTGCTATCGCGGTTAATCTCAACCTCTAGCCACTCTGAAAGGGCGTTAGTCACGGAAGCACCAACACCATGCAAGCCTCCAGATTTCTTATAGCCTGATCCACCGAATTTACCGCCTGCGTGGAGGATGGTAAAAACGACTTGCGGCGTAGGAACACCTGTCTTATGCATACCGGTAGGAATACCGCGGCCATTATCCTGAACGGTAACCGATTGATCTTTATGTATCGTGACATTAATTTTGGAACAATGCTTCGCCAGATGCTCATCGACTGCATTATCTACGATTTCCCAGATCAGATGATGAAGACCTGAGGAACTGGTACTGCCGATGTACATCCCAGGTCTTTTACGAACGGCAACAAGTCCTTCTAGGACTTGAATATCATCTGCTTCGTAATCCGTCACGGGTGTTGGGGCTTTCCCTTTCGCAAATTCTAGCTGCTCAGCCATTGGAGCCCTCCTTTTATCTCTTTTATCACTAATTTAAAATATCTTTGCGCGAAAATACAGTAAACGATACGATTAGTGCTACTATCGTCCAGACGCTTAACACACTAAGCGAGAACGCTAAATCCATACCTTGAATGGGTGGGATCCCTCCTGTCAAATACTTTGTCAGGTCCAGATTGACCATAAACAAATATTTGGCCGTTTCCCACGAGGAAACCATGTTGGAAAGAATGGTCCCTGATATTAATACGGCAAGCATGACCCCCATACCTGCTGCGGTTGATCGAATTAGTACAGAAAGCATGAGCGACATGATCCCTACGACAATTGCTGTAAACCATACTAAGCCGAACTCCATCAAGAGGAAGAACCATTGGTCCACGGCGCGCACTCGACTAAAATCGACATCCGCCCCCGTCAACTGTATGCCTGTGAAGATTGGCATGTTCCACCCGTTATAGCCGAAAACAACCCCTGAAATCAAGTAACAAATCAATCCCGTGGACAAAACAGTTAGCGAAGTGAAGAAGACAACGGTAATTAATTTACTCAATAGGATTTTCCAACGCCTGACCGGTCTTGTCAACAATAATTTAATAGTCCCCGTAGAATGCTCAGATGATACGATATCTGCCGAAATGACCATGATAATCAACGGAATAAATAGACCGACGGCATTTTTCACAAATTCACGTGTAAATGTAACCGCATTCGGTGAACTTGGATTCACATCTTTATCAAGATAATAATTGGCAATCTGAATTTGAACGCGAAGCTGCTGCTTCCACTCATCTGGTGTTCTTGCTGAACTGAGGCGTTTCTCCCAATCGGTTACTTTTTGCCTCTGGTCCGCTTTCCAATCCGATGTTCCAAATTGCTTCTGTGTATGTTGAGCAACTCGCATTTGAGCATAAGTGAACATGGGAATTAAAGCAAGAAGAATAAGTAGAATGACATAAAATCGCTTTTTCTTAATCATTTTGATCATTTCATTTTTAACTAAAGCATATAAACCTGTCAATGGTTTCACCCTCTTTTACTCTATTCGTTCCCCTTCAGTTAATCGCAAGAACAAATCTTCGAGTGTTGGATTTTTGATTTCTACCGCGTACAGGCTAACCCCTTGTTCAATCAGGCGTTGGCTCAGCTTGGGAATGTCCGCTTGATCCATTTGTGTTGAAATCTGTTTCACCGTTGAAGGTAAGCTTGTTAAGTTCTCCGACTCCACTGCGATCGCGGAAAGCACTAAATCTGATGACTGGATTACGCGTTCCGCTTCTGCACCAGGTGAAACCGTCCAAACAACCCTTCCGCCTTGAGCTATAAGCTCATCTACAGCTCCTACCTGAATCACTTCGCCATGACTAATGATGGCTACGCGATGACACATTTGCTGAAGTTCGCTAAGTAAGTGGCTGGAGACGAACAAACTAAGTCCATCCGCAGCTAATCGTTGAATAAACTCCCTCATTTCTTTAATACCCTGTGGATCAAGTCCGTTCGTTGGCTCGTCCAAAATCAGAAGACTTGGTCGCCCTAATAAAGCTTGAGCAATCCCTAATCGCTGGCGCATGCCAAGTGAATAGGTGCGAACTTTATCATGAATACGCTGATCCATCGAGACAATTTCCACAACTTCTTTTATACGACTGTCATCCACATCGGGCAGCATCCGGGCAAAATGCTCGAGATTCTCCCAACCTGTCAGATAGGAATACAGCTCAGGATTTTCAACGATACAGCCCACTTTTCTCATGGCTTCGTCATGTTCCTTATGAACATCAAATCCACAAATGTGTATAGTCCCTTCCGTAGGACGTATTAAATCCACAAGCATACGAATTGTCGTTGTTTTACCTGAACCATTGGGACCAAGGAAACCAAAGATTTCTCCAGCATACACATCGAAAGAAATGCCTTTGATGATTTCTTTGTTTTTTATACTTTTTTTTAAATTATTAACGGATAGAACGATCTTAGGCGAAGCTGCTATAGCCATCTTCCATGCCCCCTATTTTAAAATTTGGACAATCCGCTCCGCAATCCGTTCATAGCCGTCCCCATTGGGATGAAAATGATCCGCAGAAGATAAATATTTGATCAAATTTTGCTCAAATAGGTCGTAAGTAGGAACATTGAGCATCTGTGGATATTGATTCGTGAGCTTAAACACGCCGTTATTCCAGCGCTGCACGGTTAAAGAGCCCTCTCGTGATGGGTCAAGATCAAGGAACGGATGATATAAACCGATATATAATAGCGTTGCTTTCGGGTTCGCTTTGTTAATTGCAGAAATGATCTTCTCCATTTTGGCAAGTGCAGGGTCTACCCGCTTTTCTGCTGCCTCAGGATTAAATTCAGTTTGGTTATCCCCTTTGAAAAGCCCATCCCCTCCTGCAAAAATATCATTTCCACCTATGGTAAGCAAAATGATATCCGCTTGAGCAAGTGCATCTTGCGTCTTTTTTAATGCTAAATCCGCAAGAAGTTGGTCGCTTTTATAGCCAGGAATTGCTAGATTATTAAGAACAAAAACAGGCTTACCGCTTTCTTTTTCCAGCTTTTCTCGAACTCGGCCGACATAGCCTTTGCCCGTATTGTCACCTGTTCCTGCTGTAAGTGAATCCCCTAAGGCTACAATTTGCAGTTTGCTGCTGCTATCAATAATGGATGGTTTCGTTGTAACTGGAGTGGCGAGTTGCAAATCTCCAGAAGCTTTGGGAAACCATATTTGATTCGCCGCGTAAGCAAAGCCAACAGCGAAAACAATAGTAGAAATTGATGCGGTTAAACCAATGGCACCCCAGATGAAGCGAGATGTTTTCAATGCTGTCCCCTCCTGCGAATAATTGGCATATTTCCAATTTAAGAGTATAGCTTCTCGTCAAATTTTGCAAACATTGTCGCGAAGTGCAGAATAGGATTTGTTTGGATAGTTCTTTCGGAGGGTAAATGTGGGGGGGGAATTGGGAATAGGTGCGGTTGGACTGCTAAGAGAATGTGTGGAATGGCTCAATAAGGGCGATAGTTGGTTTTGATAATTCTACTTATTTGCACCATTGGTTAAATACACTGTATGAGTTCAAAATAGGTGAAAATTTCTGGTTTCATTGGATTTATCCAGTTGAATTCTAATAAATCCACTCCGAAAGCACATACATTTTAATGTTGAATGGATTGATCCAATCAAACTCAATTAATAACTGCTTTTTTTAGCAATCTAATGGATTTTTCCAATGAGGCAGAGACTCCTGTGTTTCAGGGATTCACTGAGGGCAGGTAATAGCCCCAAAAATTGCCGAATCGTTGGCAAGCTACCGTCTCCCCCATCCTCCAAAAAATAAAAGCTGCCCAACCACACTCAGGTGGTTAAGCAGCTCTCTTCCAAGATACCTACACAGCATCCTGCAAAAATTTATATTGGGCTTGGATCAAGCCGTAGTAGATCTTTTGTTCTTTCATGAGCTCATCATGATTGCCGATTTCCATCATACGACCGTGATCAAGCACGACGATTTTGTCCGCATTACGAATCGTAGATAGGCGATGCGCCACGATAAAGGACGTACGACCCGCCAGGAGTGTCTTGAGTGCCTCTTGGATTTTCAGCTCCGTATCTGTGTCAATACTTGCTGTCGCTTCATCCAGAATGAGCACACGCGGATTGGCTAGCAGCGCTCTAGCGAAGGAAATCAATTGGCGCTGCCCCATCGACAGAACATTACCGCGCTCTTGCACTTCTGTATCGTAGCCATTTGGCAACTGTGCAATAAAATCATGCGCATGAACAGCTTTCGCAACCTGCTCAATCTCATCGTCTGTGGCGTCTAAACGTCCAAAGCGTATGTTATCACGAATCGTGCCCGAGAAAATAAATGTATCTTGCAGCACGACACCGATTTGGGATCGCAGACTTTGTATCGTGACTTCACTGATGTTATGACCATCAATCTCAATACGGCCCTGATTGGGGTCATAGAAGCGACAAAGTAAATTCATGATTGTACTCTTCCCAGATCCGGTATGACCGACTAATGCGATAGATTGACCCGCTGATACATCCAAATTGATACCATTCAACGCAGGACGTCCAGGCTCATACTCGAAAACAAGATCCTTGAACTTCACATTCCCTTGCACGTGAGGTAAATCTTTCGCGCCCTCGATTTCAGCCACAGTCGGCTTCTCATCGATAAATTCAAAAATCCGCTCAGCCGAAGCCATCGCAATCAAAAGCTGTGAGTACATCTGCCCTAATCGCGTAATCGGCTCCCAGAAATACCCGATGTACGTAGCGAATGCAACAAGTAAACCAACGGTGATTTCTTCCTTTTGAATCAAATGCGCACCTAACCAGAACAAGATACAATAACCAATCGCACCCGTAATTTCGATAAGCGGACCAAACGATTGATTCAGCATCGAAGCGCGGTTCCACGACAATCGATTGGTCATATTCATCTTCGTGAAAAACTGAATATTCTCTTTCTCCTGTGTATACGCCTGTGTAACACGAATCCCTTGAATACACTCATTTAAATGGGCATTTAAGCGGGATTGCTTCATGGTTACGTCCTGCCATGAGCGGCGAATTTTGGTCCGAAGCTTCGTCGATATCATAAACATAATCGGAACCGTTACAATAATCGAAGCACCTAATTTAAAATTAAACGACAACAAAATAATGATGATACCGACCAGTTGAACAACATCGATCAATAAGTTGACGACACCGTTCGTAAATAAATCTTGCAACGAATTTACATAGTTCGTGACACGAACGAGCACAGACCCGGCAGGTCTCGTATCAAAGAAACGAAATGAAAGCTTCTGAATATGACTAAAGAGGTCATGACGCAGATCATAAATAACACGCTGCCCGATCATATTCGTATATTTGATACGAAATGTATTGGCTAGCCATTGAATCAAATACACACCGAGCATGATACCAACAATAAGTACAAGTAAGCTCGTATCCTTAGGAATAATGGCATTGTCAATGGCTTTACTGATGAGTAGTGGAACTGTCAATTTCGTAATCGCGCCTAAAAGCATCATGACAATGATAATCGGCAGCAATTGTTTTCGATAAGGCTTCATATAACTAAACAAGCGTTTTAATTGGCCCCAGTCAAAAGGCTTTTCGATCAACTCATCATCTTGATAAACGAATCGATGACCTGTTTGAGAATCTGGATTTGGTGAAGCTGCCTCAGCTTGCTTCGATGGATTACTCAATTTGACAACCTTCTTTCTGGCGTAGAGGCATGGAATATTGGTGCATCTACGGAGTCTGCCGCAATCCCCTCTTCACGGGCAACCGCTGCTTGATTCTTTGCAGTTTGGTTTTGCGGTCCATCTGAATATTGAATGTCATACGTTTGACGGTATAAACCATCCTGCTGTAATAGCTCTTGATGCGTACCTCTTTGAATAATTCGCCCTTTATCAAGTACAATAATTTCATCCGCGTGCTTCAAAGAGGAGATCCGATGTGCAATGATAAACGTCGTTCGACCTGCCATAACTTCTCCAAAGCCAGCTTGAATCTCATGCTCTGTTTCCATATCCACCGCACTTGTGGCATCGTCTAACACGAGAATTTTCGGATCTTTGATCAAGGCTCTAGCAATCGCAATCCGCTGCTTTTGTCCACCGGACAGTCCCAGTCCACGTTCACCTACAAGCGTGTCGTAGCCTTCAGGCAGTTCCGAAATGAAGTCATGCGCTTTGGCTAATTTTGCTGCACGGATAATCTCGTCCATCGTGACATCCTTGCGACCATAAGCGATATTGTTACGGATTGTGGATGAAAATAAGAACGTTTCTTGGAAAACTGTTGAAATTTGGCTGCGGTAGCTTTCAAGCTGTAAGGAACGAATATCTTTTCCATCCAGCATAACTTTGCCTTCTTTTACGTTATAAGCTCTCATTAAAAGTGAAATTACGGTTGTTTTGCCCGAGCCTGTGCTTCCTAAGAGTCCAATCACGGAGCCTGGAGGCGCATCCAATGTAAAATCATATAAGGCCGGTTGTTTTTCGGGATAAGCGAAAGTCACATGATCAAATCGGATATGCCCGTCGACCTTGGTCAGGGCTGCAGCGTTTTCGCTATCTTTGACATGCATGTAGTGATGAAGAACATCAAGAATTTTTTCGCCAGATGCTTTGGTTTGCGTAAAGTTATTAATGTGAAAGCCTAGTCCCCACATCGGCCCAATTATGTACCAAATAAGACTAAAGCAGGCTACCAATTCACCTAGTGAAATTGTTTCGTTTATGACCATGTAGCCGCCAGCGCCGAGTAAAATGACGACACTCAAGTTCGCAAGAATCTCCATGATCGGAAAATACTTCGCCCAAATCCCAGACGATCCAATATTCATGGATTTGTAATCTTCATTGCGTGCTGCAAACTTGGATACCTCATGCGGTTCGCGAGCAAAAGATTTAACGGTTCGGACACCCGTAATATTTTCTTGTACAGCCGTCGTCATCGTACTTAGGGACTGACGCACCATCCTGAAAGCTGGGTGAATTTTGCCCTCAAAGCGTACTGCCGTAAATGCCAGAAATGGCATTGTAATCATCGTAAGTAAAGCTAGCTTCCAGTTGATGGAGAACATCATGCCCATTCCAAAAACGAGCATCAACATGACATTCAGGAGTTGAGCAAAGCCAAAGCCAATAAATTGGCGAATCGCTTCCAAATCAGCTGTCAACCTGGACATCAAGTCTCCTGTTCTTGCTTGATCGTAGTACTGGAACGACAGATACTGCAGCTTGTTATAAAGCGCATTCCGTAAGTGGAAAGCAACACGGTTTCCTAGGCGACCCCCGCATAAACCATGCAAAAACTGGAACATCCCCTTCATTGAAACGACAACAACAACGATGAGTGCCAGTCGCGGCACAAGACCAAATTGTTTCTTGGTGATAACTTCGTCAATCAAATACCGAAGTAAATTGGGGTACACCAAGCCGAGCGCGGTAGCGATTGCAAGACATGCAATAGCTCCAAAAAACAGTTTTTTCTCTGGCCAAAAATATGGCTTCAGTTGCCTGAATACATCCACTTTGGGCCCTCCTTAAAAGGATAGATTTGAAACGCTTGTAATGTGTGAACACTTTATGAATCTTAACACCATCACTATATGTGAGCAATTCGAGGATACTTGGATTTAAACGCTTAAATAGGCATAAATTCACAAAATCGTGTAGTAATCCCCCCTATTCTTTTAAATCATCGGAATAACCGCCAATGAAAGCCTTTACATGAGCAAACCAAAAAAAGGGGCAACTAAGTTCCACAGAACCTAGTCCCCCTTTTGTTTAATGACTAAACAAATGCCTTCAACTGATGCTGTTTGGATATGAGTTCATCCAAATCAATCTTCATTTGGAGTGCATCGCGAAGCCCTTCTGCGTGTTCTTTGACCTGCTGCTCCATGATCGATTTCTGAGCAGCTAGCCAATTTTCCAATTGGATACCATAAGCTTGTTCAAGCTGGGCCGTTTGCCCCTCAATAAACGCAACTACTGGCGCATTGATCCGATTCTCCAATTCAGCTCTCAGCTTGCTTTTACCATCACCTTCGAAAAATTGCTTCGCATTCTTAAAATAACTCTGAAGCAGCTTCAAGCTCACTTCCGATGCTTCAAGCTTCGTCGTCACCTCAGGTGTCACAAAGGTATTGGGCTCGTAGGAAGCCTTCTCAAAGCCTTCTAACAGCAAGCTCAGCTCCTCGCCCCAGCGATTCATCCGTTTGGTACTGATAAGATTCATCCGATTCTCAACACGAAGTGTGGTAGCTAGAACTTCTTGTGATAGATCATGCCCAATCATACGCAGCAGCTCATTCCATGCAAATTGGAGTGCTCCTTTCGGATCTTTGGCTTCATCTCGGAACGTAGATGGATTGAATGCGAAATTATACAGCTCGCCAAATCGATACATCGTGCGTTGTTTGACGTAATACATCAACTCTTGAATTTCTTTCTTCAATTCCTTCTGCTCTGCATCATACCGGGTATCATCAAGCAGATCTAAGCCCTGCTGCTCCGACTCATCCAGCATGATCAACTGCAGCCTACGCTCTTCCTCACCTGATTGTGCACGCTCCAACCACTTCTGCATGGTCCCAATCGCACGATGTAGCTCTAAATTAGCCGAATGAATAGCCACATCACTGAGCTCGTTCAAGGTAAACTGGACAAATTGCTGCTCAAATGGCTGTATACCGGATTGTGCGATTAGGCTTTCGTTGCCGTTGATTTTACCTTCAGCCGCCAAATAACTGGAAATCGGATAAATGCGCGGATGACGAATACCATGCTGCACTAAATTCGTTTCCACGTGCTGTACGACACCAGCTAACTCCTCCGAGCTTGCCGCCAAATCAGATGCATTCACGATGAAAAACATTTTATCCATTTCAAAGCTATCCTTGACGCGGCCAAGCTGCAGCAGAAACTCGCGATCTGCCTGGGAGAAAGCATGGTTATAGTAAGTTACGAAAAGGATGGCGTCTGCATTTTTGATATAGTTAAAAGCAACACCCGTGTGGCGAGCGTTAATGGAATCTGCCCCTGGTGTATCAACGAAAATGATACCTTGATCCGTCAGTGGATTCGAATAATATAATTCAATAAATTCTACAAAACAGGACTTGTGTTCTTCCGCCACATAACCTGAGAATTCTTCCTTCGTGATTCGGAGCTCAGTACCCAAATTACCTGAGGCTGCTTCCCATCCTTTTTCTACGGCTTTCAGGAAAGAAAAATGTGGTTTTCCTTTAGCCGTCACATCAGCAGGTGAAAGCTGACCTATCCGCTTAAGAGCGGATGACATATCGTTTGCCTCAACACCTAGGATTTGAAGCGAATAGAGGACATCCTCCAGGATGGCGTCCGCTTTCTTCATCTTAACCTTGGCTGTGCCATGCGGCCATCCTGCCGTCGGCGGCATGATCTTGTTGATCGCCGCCGTCGTCGGGTTCGGCGACACCGGCAACACCCGTTCGCCAATCAACGCATTGGCGAACGAAGACTTGCCGGCGCTGAACGCGCCGAACAGCGCAATCGTGAACGTCCGCTGCCGCAGACGTTCCGCTTTCTCGCGCATGGAGCGCGCGAGCGACCTCATCGACGGCAGCCCGTCGATGAGGCTTGAGGCCGCCTGCAAGTCAGCGGCCTTGCGCTCCATGCGCTTGCCGTGTTCACCCGTGGTGAACACTGATGACAACTGTGAGACAGCAGCTGGCTCCGTAGGAGCCGCGTCGTCAGTGCCCGCAGCAGCCGACACTGCTATCGCGGCGGCCTGCAGGATCGTATCCATGGAGGTCACGTGCAGGTTAGCCCCGCTCAGCGGGGCTGCTGCCGGCTCCTCCATGGCCGTGAACTGCTGCGCATCCGGCAGCGCCGGCGCAGACGGTCTTTCCCAGCTGGCCATGCGCAGCAGCTGGGTCTCTGCCGCCGCCTCGGCTTCCTCGAGGCGGGCAAGCTCGCGGCAGGCGCTCAGCCGGCCGCTCAGGGCTTCAAGCTCAGCCGCTAGCGCAGCGGCGGCTGTACGTGAGCTATCGCGGACAGAATCCGCGATGAGGTCGATCACCGCAAACGCCAGTTTGCGGTACTGCAGCCTCAGCTCGCCAGCTAGCTGCTTCATGTAGTTCAGCGTGTACTCGCCGCCAAAAGACGCACCAGTATTCACCTGGGACGCAATCAAGGCGCCAGTTACTTCAACCTTCAGCGCTTCAATTTGTGCGATCAGCGCAGTGTCATGCTGGCCTTGCTCATTCGCAGCTTTTTTCAGTGCATCCCGCAAGTGCCAATCCAGCTGCGCTTCCACTTGCTCAGCCAAATCCGTTTGAAACGCTGTCAGCCGTTTCTCTTGCTCCGCAGCGGTCTGTGCCGCGCGGTTGAAAAATCCAACCTTAAAACCTGGCTTACGGCTTTCCAAGTAGGCGTTCGCATAATCCCGCGTTAAGGCAGGTGTTATATTAGCATTCTCTATAATGGCGCCAACATCTTTACGAAGTTCGGTAGTTAACTCGTCAGGCAAGTTTTTCAATCCAGTAAGCTCAGCTTGTTTGGCATTTGCAAGTGCTTGAACTTCCTCGACGTCACCTTCCTGGCTGATCGATTCCAGTAATTCCGCCTTTTGCGGTTCATGCTGCTCTGCCTGCCATTTGCTATGCTCAGCTGCCAAATAACGCGCAGAAGCGTCTATACTATAGCTGCGCAAGGTATCTCCGTGCTCAATAAGACGGCTCAAGAGCCATTGCAGCTTGGCGTACTCATTATGCGGATGAGCGGGCTCCTTCATCGTTACGAACAGTAAATCATCCGGCTCAATACCCCAATTTAAGAAAGCTTGCTTCGTTCCCGATTGATACTGTTCGAAAGGAAGCTCCCATTCCTTATGTTTATCGATCATATTGACAACCAAATAGAGCGGTTTACCCCACTCCTTCATTTTCTTCGTAAAAGCAAGATTCACTTCGGATTGCACATGATTATAGTCCATGACATAGAAGACCACATCAGCTAGATGTAAAGCTGATTCGGTGGATTGATGATGCGCATCATCCGTGGAATCAATACCCGGGGTATCTAACAAGGCTGTATCATCGCCAAGAAATGAAATCGGATACGTGATTTCTACCTTTTCGATATCCGTTCCATTCACACAATAAGCCTCAAGCTCGCTGAGTGGAATGGTCGTCGTTTTCCCTTGCGGGTTGAGCTTACCTTCCTGACTACGATGTGTCACATGCGCACCTGGCTGACCATTTCGAATGCTAACAATATTAGCACTTGTCGGAATAGGACTGGAAGGTAACAAGGCATGCCCACAAAGCTGATTAATGAGCGTTGATTTACCAGCAGAGAAATGCCCGCAGAACGCAATGTTCATGCGTCCACTATCGAGCTTATCCAGCAATTGCCCCATCTTCGTGGCATTATCTTGATCTCCTGCATGCGCAAGGACTTGCTGCATCTTCTTTAGCGCATCCGGCATGACCGCGATGCTTCTAACTACCAATTGCGTCATTCGTTCATTACGCTCCTCTACAATTCATTCTAAGGTATGCATTCCATGTCTACAGAAAAAAAATCTCCCAAAGGGAGATTCTGGACTTACGTGAGGGCAATTTTTTCTTTTTCCGGAAGGAAAATTTCAAAAACGTCACGATGTTGAAGAATCGTAATATCCGAATCCTTCACTTTCATCACGACAACCTCGGATTTTGTTTTCATTTTGTCTATGTAATTCTGAGGAACCTCACCGGATTCACTGACAGTTACACCTTCAATGACTTTTTCCTCATTATCGGCTAGTGGTGTGTTGATAACCTGCTCATAAATATCGGAGAACAATTCGAAGCTATTGGTATACACGGCGATGCATTTCATTTCAATCCCATCCTTTGTCTGCAATTCATTTGTTTGTAATAGTTTTCCTAGTTAGCTTTGGTTTCATACGTTTCTTTCCCTCGCGGCAGTTGTCCAATAACGGACATAACGTGCAATTGGGGTTTTGTGCCTTACAGTGATATCGACCAAAGAATATCAATCGATGATGTGTTTGCGTCCATTCGTCTCGTGGTACTTTCTTCATGAGCTTCTTTTCAACTTCAAGTACGGAATCATCCCAGCCGACAAGTCCTAAACGCTTGGAGACTCGTTCCACATGCGTGTCTACCGCAATAGCCGGTACGCCGAAAGCGTTCGAAACAACGACATTAGCTGTCTTACGTCCAACGCCAGGCAATTCAACCAATTGCTCATGCTTCTCAGGAATTTCACCACCGAACTTGTCCAGTAGCAATTGACACAGCTTATGAATATGACTAGCCTTGTTTCGAAATAGTCCGATCCTTCGGATATCTTGCTCCAATTCCTCTAACGGAACAGCCAGATAGTCTTCGGGACGTTTGTACTTCTCGAACAAGTCTTTGGTAACCTTATTCACGGTTTCATCCGTACACTGGGCTGATAGCAATACAGCAATCGTTAATTCAAATGGATTACTGTGGTTCAACTCACAATGAGCATCCGGATATAGTTCACCGATGGTATCCAGAATATGTCTTACTGTCTTCTGTGTCATAGCTGATCTTCCTTAGGGTCGTAATATTCTCCAGTTTAGCGAATTGTAAGGGCAGAATCAATCCTTGAAAGCGTCAAAATGCGAACATTTTCTAAAAAATAAACATTTTTTTTTGAAATTTAGAAAAAAACCGCCTGATTGAGAAGATTTGCTTCTCAAATACAGACGGATGTCCTCTAACTTTTGTTCAAAGTTCTACTTTTCAATCTCAACAATTTTATCGTCAAGGATGTAGAGCGTCAGTTTATCGCCAGTAACAAAAGTTGTTGGCTGCACAATGGAGGAACCAGTATGCAAGTAAGCTCTTGGAAACAGGGTATAAGCAGTCCGATCGCCAGCACCAGCAGCTTTCACGTTGATTTGGCTCAACGACGCGCTATATTGATCAAATTCGCGTTTAGAAGCTACAGCAACTTGGATAAGCAATTTATCATTGACATCCTTCATCAATTGAACACGGTCCCCTACTTTGATCGAGGAGAAGCTCCAATCCACGCCGCCATTTAGCTTTACACTATAGTTAGTACCTGCGTTAATCACTTGACTTTTCCCTGTGAAATCTTGAACCGTCAAGCTTGTGCCTGTTGCGTTCACGGCTGTTACTTTACCACGGATCGGCGTGACCAGCTCGGCTTTCGTTATTGTTAGCCCTTTGAAGCTCAATTTCACATAATCGTCAATCGCCAGGTCAGCGAACGCCGCACTACTTCCATCGGCTTTCACAAGAGGAACCCCGTCTAAAGAGATGGTATAGTTGGTATTCGATCCATCCATCAACGTAGCTTGCTTAAGATTGGAATTAGTTAAAAGGGTTTTAAAAACGGCCGTTTTGCTTGTGACGATTTTGGTTACTGTCGTTTGATCAAAGCTAAGAAGCAGACTTACATTATCCCCCACTTTTAAATCAGCAATCGTACTGTTCGGCTTATTTGCAAGTTCAACGATTGGTGTGAAATTCAGTTTAAATGTTAAGTTTTGTCCACTATCCGTTTTCAATGTAATATCGTTGGTCAGTAAATTCAATTGGGTTAACACGCCATCCAACTGAGTAGACATTTGAATACTCAAAACCTTTTTATTAGAAACAAGAACATCTACATATTTACCTGCCGTAAATATACTATTAAAGGAACTAAAAGGCAATTTGTTGCCAGCATACATAATCGATATTCCATCATTTAAAATATAAGCATTTGGGTTTCCAGCATTATCTGTAACGGTTAAAATTTTAGATGAGTCCTTATAGTCAATAATTTTCGCAAAATAAACATTCTCAATCGAGCGATTCGTGACTGTAATCGTTGTAACTTTATTATTTAGAACATCCAACTTCAATTGATCGCCAGCGGCCAAATCATAAATGCTCGCATTGGCTAGGCCATTAATTACAACACGTGTATTATTACTTAATTCAAAAGCATCTACCGTCTTGCCAGATGATTTATTAATCAAAATCGTGGATTGATCGTCCGTAAATTGTTTGAACGTTCCTTCCACACTCGTTCCAACATCCGCTTGCTTTTTAACAATAATCTTGACAATTTCACTATTCTTTACGGTGTATTCTACTGTATCGCCAACATGAATCGCATCCACATTGATTAACGTGTTATCAGCAAGCGTGGCGATTAAATTGCTCGAGAAGCCGAATGTCTCTGGCTCACCTGAAGCTGGCACAAGTAACGTCATTTGCATCGCATCTTTATTCAACGTTTGAATATCACCGATCGCTGTTTTGTTCACAGGAATTTGTTTAACTACAATCGACGTATATTTGTCACTCTCAACAAGCTGACTTTTCCGAATTTGGATTGTGCTGCCCGCAACGATCTCACCCAAGCTTAGACCACGTCCATCGCTATCTGTTACAGTAACATCTGATGCTAAATCGTAGCTTTCAAAATCGTCCAGGGTTGCTTTCATCGTTGTCAGGTTAAGCTTTAACAATTGCCCCTCATGTACGTCCATATGCAGCTCATCACTTAGAATTTCAACATAATAAGCGGTACCGTTCACTTGAACGAGCGATATTTCATATGTTTCTTGCAATTCTTTTGGCGAAATAGCAACATCATCTTGGTTTCCGAAAAATACGGTATTAGGCGATATCTTATATGTACTTGTATTTCCGTCTTTATCCATAAGACCAATACTGCCGCTTGTTAAACTGGTCAAATAGCCCTTCTTAGCACGCTCAGGCAAAGTAAGCGAATCCTTTTGAGAACGACTTAGGAAAGCTGCCATTTGCGCACGTGTTACAGCGCCTTTCGGTTGAAAAGAACCATTCTCGAACCCATTTACGACTTTCAAAGCTACTGCTGCATTAATGAAACCTAATGCACTGCTGCTGATCTGTGCGTTGTCGGTAAATGAAGTTGCATTCTTAGATAAGCTATCTGCCAACGAGGCTTTCCCGATGGCACGAATGACGACTTCAGCCACCCATTCTCTTGTTGCTTTTTGTTGTCCCCAAATGCCAACTGCCTTCGTACCTTGGCTTCGCAATTTTTCTTGCTCGGTTGAGATTAAGCCCTTCTGCAGCGCAAGAGACACATAGTTACGTGCGTATTTATCAACTAACATGAAATCAGGGAAAACCGTTTCAGACGCTAACGTATTCACTTCCGTTTGCAAACCCATCATCCGTGTAGCCATAATTAATACATCTTGCTGAGTTACAGAAGTCTCCGGTGAATAGATACCGTCCGCTACCCCTTCAATAACTCCCTCCAAGGCAAGCTTGGAGATGTGACGAATTCCCCAGTAATCGCTGCTCACATCCGAAAAGGACAGTCGAACATTTGAATTGGTGGATGTGGTTGAAGGTGTTGGATTTGCGGGTGCTGCAAGCACTGGCGTGCCTGCTAGACTTGTGATGATCAAAGAGCTTACGATAGCACTCGCCAATTTCTTATTTTTCATATTGAATTTAAACTCCTCTACGATTGCTATTTAGTTAGGTCGTTTAATTGGGTATGGAAGCTCCAGATGTCCCATTAAACTATCTACTTGCTTACCATCTTTAAGTACATACAAGGTTTTTACTTCTGGGAATTGGAAGATGGTTTTCTTTAACGCTTGTACAAATAACTCTTCTCCCGGAGCACCCAATTGCGTCTTGGGACCAAATGCCAAATCAAGCTTCATTTCACCTTTGGCCGCATCAAACTTCACACTTGTGAATTTCAAATCGTCAAATAACGGGATCGCTTTGGGATCTTCACTTTTTTGTAGAGCCTTGAGCGCAGCCTCATATGCGTCAGAATCCTTCTCTACGCTGATTGTTACCACTTTTTCTACCAGCTTCATTTCATCTTGATCACTGTAATAGGCCTTTACCTGCAGCTGCTTAAGCGGTGCACTTGTGGGCTTCGGTGTTATTGTTTGCGTAGAAGTTGTTGCAATCGGTGTAGAAGTAGCTTGCGGTGCCGTTGGAGCGGCTCCTGTTAGTTGACTTTTCTGGCCACAGGCCGTTACGGACAACGTGATGGCACTTACAAGGAGCGCTCCTTGAAATAGGCGACTTGTTTTGTTCATCTTTTTCACTCCTTAGCGTTATGCCTAGACATGTAGCCTAGTTTGTTCCGCTTCACATTCTCATTGCTTAATTAAGATTCAAATATTCCTTAATTGCAGCAACAAGAGAAGCAGCTAATTTGTCCTGGAATGCCTCTTTGTACATAGCGGATTCATCATTCTTATTGGACAAGTAACCAACTTCAAGCAAGACAGCAGGCATCGAGGTTTTGGTGATAACGCGAAAGTCACCCTCGCGAACCTTACGATCATTAAATCCTGTAGCTGGAACAGCATACTTATGGATAACATTGGCGAAAGCTAAGCTTTCCGGCCTGTTATAGTATGTTTCCGTTCCGGATACCGTTGCCTTTGCGCTATTCCCATGGATCGATAAGAATAGGTCCGCTGAGATATCATTTGCAAAAGAAACTCGATCATCTAATGGGATGAAGGTATCATCTGAGCGCGTCATCAGGACGTGAATTCGCTTATCTTTTACTAATAGCGCCTCTACCTTCTTCGCTGTTGCGAGTGTAAACTCCTTCTCGTGCCTACCTGTTATGGAAAGCGCACCAGGATCGTTATCTCCGTGACCGGCATCGATGATGACGGTTAACTTTCGCTCACCGATCGCAGCCCTCCACTGATTGGGAAGCTTTGATGTCTGAACTTGGTAGTCTGCTTGGCTGGTCAAATCCAGTATAATTCTTACCGTTGCCGGATTATCGTTGAAATTCGAGAAACGCACTTTGGAAACAAGCGGTTGCTTGGATGGCAGTTCAGCGGAATTCTTAACAAGCAATTTCTGCAGCGAGTCATCCAGAGTCGTGTTTGGGAAATCAAAAACTAGGCGTGAAGGATTGGATAAAGTTAACACCTTCGGAGTTAAGGTCCCATCCTTCGCAATGACAGTTAAGTCGGTTTCTGATAGCTCAATAGAAGTGATCACACGTGTCGAAGGGTCGGGAGTGGTTGAACCTGTGCCTGTTGTCGGCTTCGTTCCCGGAGGCTTCGTCTCTGGATTCGCCGTATTTCCATCAGGAACCACAACATCAATGGGACCTGACACTGGTTTTGAGTCGGAATCATCTTTTTTGAACATATGAACGGAAGAAGTAGCTCCTTCCCACTTAAATTCAATTCCTAGTACCTCTCCAATGAATCGCAGTGGCAGCATGGTAGAGCCATTTTCAATCTTAGGACCTACGTCTAATACTTCTTTCTTTCCATTAATCAGTGCTGTCGTCGTATCAATAACTAATTGAATATTGATATTATCCTTCTTTATCGTGACTTTCCGGGTAGCTTCCTCCCAAGTCACGATGGCGCCAATTTGTTCCACAATAATTCGCAATGGGACAATCGTAGTGCCATTAATGATTCGCGGCTGAACATCGACAGTTTCCAGCTGCTTCTCATTCATAAAAAGCTTAATCGGCTTTGGAGCTTCAGCACCTAAAGCCGTAGTTGGCAGCAGCAACAGACAAGCGAGCAAAAACAAACAAAATGCAGGAAATTTCATCATTCACCTCTATGTAATGTCGGAATTGGGGGATGTAACAACGCAGCCATACAGCCAACTCTATCAATCTAGCAGCTTTCTTAATATTATAGCAAAATTAACCTATTCCTGACAGCACAACCTCCTCTTCTTCGACATTCTAGTAAACTATTAGACGTAGCAAACTGCCAAAAGTTGCATATTCTTTCCTCCTAATATGCAAAAAATGAGAAAACTTTGCTTCTGCGGAAGCAAAAAAAAAGACGCATCCCCATTCAGGGGATGCGCCTTCTAGCATTAGCTTATTTGTAAGCTAAACGCTTTTGGTGAGCTTGCTCATACGCTGTGATTTTCGCTTCATGCTGAAGCGTCAATCCGATGTCATCCAAGCCTTGCAGCAAGAATTGACGACGGTGCTCATCCAAGTCGAATTGGATCTCAAGTCCGTACTCATCAGTCAGCTTGTTGTTCTCAAGATCAACATTCAGCTTGTAGCCTTCGTGCTTCGCCGTACGTTGGAACAGATCCTCAACTTGCTCTTCCGACAATTTGATTGGCAGAATGCTGTTTTTGAAGCAGTTGTTGTAGAAAATGTCTGCATAGGAAGGCGCGATGATGACGCGGAATCCGAAATCTTGAATCGCCCAAGGAGCATGCTCACGTGAGGATCCGCAACCGAAATTCGCTCTGGAAATCAGAACGGAAGCTCCTTGATAACGGTCTTGATTCAGCGGGAAATTCTCAATCACGTTACCTGCTTCGTCCCATCTCCATTCGAAGAAAAGGAATTGTCCGAAACCGGAACGCTCAATTCGTTTAAGAAATTGCTTAGGGATAATTGCGTCTGTATCCACGTTTACACGATCAACAGGACCTACTAGACCTGTATGTTGTTTGAAAGCTTCCATGTTCTCATTCTCCTTAAAGTTTTGCTACAGCAAAACTAGCTTCGTAAGATTTGCTTTATTCAGCCCAAAACTAAGCTTGTTGGTATTCTTTAATTTCCCAATCACGCACATCGTAGAAGTGACCTTTGATTGCTGCAGCAACAGCCATTGCCGGTGATACAAGATGCGTACGTCCGCCGCGGCCTTGACGACCTTCAAAGTTACGGTTGGAAGTAGATGCACAACGTTGTCCTGGTTGAAGAACGTCAGGGTTCATCGCCAAACACATACTACAGCCTGCATCGCGCCATTCGAATCCAGCTTCGGAGAAGATTTTGTCCAAGCCTTCTTTTTCAGCTTGAATTTTGACACGACCTGAACCCGGAACGACGATTGCCGTAACACTTGGATCTACCGTGTAGCCTTGTGCAATTTTAGCCGCTGCACGAAGATCTTCGATACGTCCATTTGTACAAGAACCGATAAATACATAATCTACTTTCAGATCTGTCATTGGCGTTCCTGGTGTTAAATCCATATATTCAAGCGCTTTTTCAGCAGCTTTACGTTCATTTTCAGTTTCAAAACTTTGTGGATCTGGAACTAATGCAGTAATACTTGTCCCCATGCCCGGGCTTGTTCCCCAGGTTACTTGCGGGATCAACGTGTCTGCGTCGAACTCCAATACCCAGTCATACGTAGCGCCTTCGTCTGTGACTAGATTGGACCATTCTGCTACTGCTGCATCGAAATCAGCACCTTGAGGTACATATTCACGACCACGCAGGTAGTTGAAAGTAGTAGCATCCGGAGCAATTAGACCTGCTCTTGCGCCACCTTCAATGGACATGTTACAAACCGTCATACGCTCTTCCATAGACAGACCACGAATAGCTTCGCCGGTGTACTCAATAACATAACCTGTTGCAAAATCAGTCCCATACTTCGCAATGACGCCAAGAATCAAGTCTTTTGCCGTAACGCCCGGCTTCAAGCTGCCATTGATACGAACTTCCAGGGATTTTGCTCTGGATTGTTGCAAGGTTTGTGTCGCCATAACGTGCTCAACTTCGCTTGTTCCGATACCGAAAGCAAGTGCACCGAAAGCACCGTGTGTTGAAGTGTGGCTATCGCCGCAAACGATCGTTTTGCCTGGGTGTGTAAGACCAAGCTCTGGACCCATTACGTGAACAACACCTTGGTCTAGACTGTCTAAGTCAAACAATGTAACGCCGAAGTCACGGCAGTTTTGTGAAAGTGTGTCGATTTGTTGCTTGGAGATCGGATCCGTAATATTGAAGCGATCTTTCGTAGGAACGTTATGATCCATTGTTGCAAAAGTTAAGTCAGGACGACGAACTTTACGACCGGAGATGCGAAGTCCTTCGAAAGCTTGCGGTGAAGTTACTTCATGTACTAGATGCAAATCAATATAAATAACGCTAGGCTTGCCATCTTCCTGGTTAATAACGTGATTATCCCAAATCTTCTCGAACATTGTCTTTTTACTCATATCCAGTCACCTCTTGTCATTATCCGCATTAGTTTTCTAATGTCTTACCCTCATATAGTACTTTAGCACGGATTACGTCATAGTTCCAAGATATAATAACTATAAGCTTGATAGATTAATCCTATGAAGGTGTTATACTTGACAATGTAATTGATAATGATTATCATTCTCCTTGTGATATCGAATTGGCCATCGATTCAAAAATAATTGTACATACAATGATTAGGAGGCTTTTTATGAAAACCATATTTAAACCACTTACTTTTTCAATCGCACTACTTCTATTATTCTTAACTACTGCATGCGGAAATTCAACGACAACAACGTCGACTTCACCAAGTGTAGCTGCTTCTGTGCAACCTTCTGCTGCACCAGCAGCTGATGCCGTCAAAACCATCACCCATGCAATGGGAACAACAGAAATTAAAGGTACGCCGAAGCGCATTGTCACTATAGAGTGGGCATATGCTGAAGATCTCCTTGCAGTAGGCATTCAACCAGTTGGAAACGCAGATAACAAAGGATATCAAGCATGGGTGAACGTAAAGCCTGTATTGGATGCTTCTGTTGTTGATGTTGGTACACGTCAAGAGCCTAATTTAGAAACAATTACAGGTTTGAAACCCGATCTCATTATTACAAGCGCAAATCGCTCTAGCAAAAACTATGATGCACTCTCCAAAATTGCACCAACCATTGTATTTAATCCCTACCCTACTGAAGGCAAAGGAAATCAATACGAAGAAATGGAAACAACTTTCAAAACCATTGCTGAAATTGTAGGCAAAAAGGCGGAAGGCGAGAAAGTGCTTGCTGATCTTGCCAAAACATATACCGATACAAAAGCTAAACTCGCTGCTGCGAAAAAAGAAGGTTCTGAATTTGCTCTAACGCAGGCTTTCAGCAATCAGAATAACGCGGATCTTCGCTTATTTACAGATAACTCCATGGTTGTTCAAATTATGCAAAGAATCGGTTTGAAAAATGTCTTCAAATCAAGCAAATTTGAGCTTTATGGTTTCTCAACGGCATCTGTAGAAGCTTTGCCTGCTGTGCAAACTGCTAACTTCTTCTATATCGTCCAAGACAACGATAATGTATTTGAGAAACAACTGAAAGACAATGCAGTTTGGAAAGGTTTATCTTTTGTTAAAGAAAACAAAACGTACAAACTGCCAGGCAACACATGGACGTTCGGCGGTCCATTATCGGCCAAAGTATTTGCTGAATTAGCGGCTGCATCATTGACGAAATGATTGAACATGCGATGAGAACGAAAACCAACTTTTTCGCTTCTATTCAGTGGAAATCTCTTCTTGTGTTTGGCGGAGGGCTACTTGCCCTCTGTCTCATCTTCTTCATTAACATTACACAAGGTGAAGCGAACATTTCTGTTGATACGGTTATTCAAGCTTTGATACATCCACAAGATACCCCCGACCATTCCATGGTGCGGGGGCTTCGCATGCCGCGTGCGGTCATAGGCATACTAGCTGGATCTGCTTTGGCCGTAACAGGTGCGCTCCTACAAACGGTGACCCGTAATCCGCTTGCTTCTGCGTCTACGTTAGGATTAAATGCAGGCGCCTATTTCATTATCGTGCTGGCATCTGTTTTCTTTCCAGGCTTAAAATCGGATCATTCGCTACTTCTTGCGCTATTCGGCGCTTGTGGTGCAGCACTCATGGCCTATTTCATGTCAGGAGGTCGGAAAAGCACTCCTTTGCGTATGGCTCTTGCCGGAATGATCGTGACTTTAGTGCTATCCGCTTTCACAAGCGGTCTTCAAATCATGTATGAGAACGAGACGAACGGCCTATTCATGTGGGGATCTGGCGCCTTAGGTCAGAATGATTGGCAAGGTGTACTGTTTGCATGGCCTTGGGTAGTCATTGGGCTCCTTGTCGCCTATGTATTTAGCCAGAAGCTTGATATGCTCGCATTAAGTGAAGAAACAGCTGTTTCTTTAGGTGAAAATATTAATTTCGTTCGTTTGGTTGCTCTTGCTACTGCGATTCTACTAGCCGGCGTTACCGTGAGTGTCGTGGGCCCTATCGGCTTCATAGGGCTCATCGCACCACATCTCGTACGTTTAATAGGACTGCAGCGTCATCGCTTGCTGCTTCCTGGTAGTGCACTTTGGGGGGCTGTCGTCATCCTGTCGGCAGATACGATTGCCAAAATGTTCCGTAGTATGCTTGGTGAGCTACCAGCAGGCTCAGTCACGGCATTGCTCGGCGCACCATGGCTTATATGGCTAGCGATTCGGGGTGGCCGTATGAGATCCTCGGCAGAAGGCAGTTCGATGAGCGTAGGGTATATCGGCAGTAAGATTCCGTATCACATACTTGTGCTTAGCTCTGCAGTTATTCTTATATGCTGTCTACTTTACGGTCTGACCGCTGGTGCGCTTAAGATTCCTTTGTCTGATGTGATTGCTGAACTTACAGGCAGAGGTGATGACATGTCCCGAAACGTTATTCTCAACTTACGCTTACCTCGTATTCTTGTAGCCGCGCTAGCCGGCGCTTCCTTAGCAGTCGCAGGCTCGATGATGCAGGGGGCCGTTCGGAACCCACTGGCGGATCCCTCCGTCGTTGGCGTGACATCAGGCGCTGGGATGGGCGCATTGCTCGTTCTTACAATCTGGCCATCCGCGCCAGGGTCGTGGGTGCCGATTGGGGCCATTATCGGTGCTCTGCTATCAGCGGGAAGTGTATACGCCTTAGCTTGGAAAAAAGGACTGAATCCTGTTGTACTCATTCTCGTCGGAATCGCTGTTTCGGCACTTGGCTCGGCAATCATCCAATTTCTTGTTATCCAATCCAAGATGGGTGCCGCTCCAGCACTTACTTGGCTGGCTGGCAGTACCTATGCAAGAGGCTGGAAGGAATGCATCCAACTACTGATTACCACGATCATTTTGATGCCAAGTGCATGGCTGCTAGGCCGTCGTGTAGACCTATTAGCTTTTGGAGACCACGTGTCTATAGGACTAGGCCTTAAGTTGCAGAAGACACGCTTGATTTCATCCACAATCGGTGTCCTTGTTGCCGCAATCGCCGTAGCTGCGGTCGGTACCGTAAGCTTCATTGGCTTACTCGCGCCACATGCTGTACGTCTCTTCTTGGGACAGCATCACCAGAAATCTGTTGTGCTTTCAGCCGTCATAGGCGCAATTCTTCTGACAGGCGCTGATATCATTGGCAAAACGATACTCATCCCCAAAGAGATTCCATCAGGAATCGTTGTCGCCATTATTGGCGCTCCGTATTTGTTATTCTTGATGTATCGCAGTACGATGCGGAAATAACCATATTTTTCCATAAAGGGCAGCGAAACTGGATATAATCAGTCGTCACTGCCCTTTATGGTTATTTATTCCTATATCCACCTTGTTTCAGTCCAAAAACCTTGATATGATTACTTTCAAGCTATTTAAAAGGAGACACTTCTTCGGATGGAATTACGTCAATTACAATATGCTATCCAGATCGCTATAGAACGAAATTTCTCACGTGCAGCTGAGAAGCTTCATATTGCCCAACCTTCTTTGAGCCAGCAGTTGTCCAAGCTGGAGAAGGAGCTCGGTGTCCTGTTATTTCAACGCAGCACCAATTCGGTGGAGTTGACACATGCAGGTTCCCTCTTTGTCGAGAAGTCTCAAAAAATTCTCGATATGATCGAGGGCCTCAAAAAGGAAATGGAAGACATTTCCCAAATGAAGAAAGGCCGACTCGTGATCGGCAGTATGCCAATCACAGGTTCGACCATTTTACCCTTCGTTGTCCCAGTCTTTCAAGCGGCCTATCCAGATATCGAAATTTCGCTCGTGGAAGAAACCTCATCTAATTTAGAAACGTTAACAGTGAATGGTCAGACCGATATTTCTCTTCTCTCTTTGCCGCTACGTGAAGAATCACTCGTCTATGAGTCCTTGCTGGAGGAAGAAATAATCCTTGCGGTTCCGCCGCTGCACCCATTAGCAACGAGCAAAGAACCAATTCGAATCGCTCAATTGGAGAAGGAATCCTTCATCGCTCTGAAAAAAGGTCAAGGCTTTCGTAAGTTAACACTTGAGCTGTGCCAAGATGCAGGGATAACACCTAATATTGTTTTCGAGTCGAGTAATATGGAAACAGTGCAATCTCTCGTTGCAGCTGGTATGGGGATCGCTTTCGTGCCTTACTTGATTTCTAAAAGAAGTTTAAGCGAGCTCTCACCTGTTAATGTCCCCCTTGAAGGAAGACCTACACGGAAACTTGTCATTGCTTATCGCAAAGGCCGCTATATATCCAAAGCAGCCGAGGCTTTTATCTCCACAATGAAAGAGGTTATGCAAACGATTCGTTAGCATAACCTACTAATTCAAAAGGAGTGGTTCCCTTGAGTCGAAATTTAATTATTTTCTTATGTATTGCGAGTTTAATGGATGCCGGATTAACAGATATGGGCCTTCGCCTACAATTAATTGGCGAAGCGAATCCAATCATGGCTTTCCTGTACGAGAACAGCTACCTTGCTTTCTACGTCATTAAAATCATTCTCCCCCTCTCTCTTTTCTTTATTGCAGCAAAAGTAGGCAAACGCCTGCTCATCAACAATTTGTTCCGCCTCTCTACGGTCATATATATGGGTATTCTCCTCTTGCATGCATTCTGGATCTCAACATCACTTTCTCAAAGCTTGAATATCTGAATTGTGCGCTGTAATTGCGTTACCATGCGCAGCATTTGCTCAGACTGAATAACAACAGCCTTTACGGAACGCGTTTGTTGTACCATGGAGGTAGATACCTGCTCTGTACCCGCGGCCGATTGCTGCGTAATGGCCGAAATATTTTCCATTGTGCCCGTAATGAATTGGGCTGCATTCAGCATCTTCTGACTCTCTCCTGTAAACTCACTCATCTTTTGCGTAATGAACTGGATGCTTTCTACCATCTCACCGAAAATCTTTTCCGTCGCTTCAATGGATTCTGTCTGTCTACGAGCAATTTCCTCATTGATCTGAATATTCTTCTGAGCCATTTTAATACTATTCTCGATGTTATGAACCATATGGAATACACCCTTCGCCGATTTCGACGACTCTTCAGCCAACTTGCGTACTTCTTGGGCAACAACGGAAAACCCTCTCCCATGCTCGCCTGCACGCGCTGCTTCAATAGAGGCATTTAAGGACAGCAAGTTGGTTTGTTCGGCAATCTCCGAAATCGTGCGAGTGATGGATGAGATTCCAGCTGCTTCTTTCACCAAATCATCGATTGTCCCCGATACATTACTCGTCGCAAGAACAATGTGAGAAACACTTTCGGATTGGCTCTCGACAGCGCGCATGCCTTTTTTCACCAGTTCCAGTGTTTGACCGCACCGATTGTTCATTTCATGCGTTGAATCGACGTAGTCCGTGATTTTGGTTTCGATTTCCTTTACGACGGAAAAGCTTTTGTATACGCCTGATGAGATCTCGTTAGCTCCCTCTGCTAGTGAAGTCACTGATCCTGTTGCTTCTACAATCATTGTATTAATGCCTTCGTTTTTGTGATAAATGTCACGACTTGAGTCTGCCACATGCTTGGAAATCGAAGCTGTTTCGTTCAGAAGCTCTTTCAATTTCACGATCATCGCATTAAAGGAGCGTCCCATGTCGCCTAACGCATCCTTCGAGGATGCATCAACCGTTTGTGTGAAATCTCCCTTGGCAATATTCATCGCCACACGTGTTACATTATCGATCGGCTCTGTTAATGCTTTCTCCAAGAACCGCACATAAGGAAAGCTAAACACCATCAAGATGAGGGATGATGATAAGGCAAAAATCACAGATACGTCTGCCGTTAACATAAGAATTAGAATAATAATGGTATAAAAGGCAACTACGGTATAATAGCCGAGCTGAAGCTTAGCACGAAACGATTGTGCAAGAAACCAGTTCATAGGAGTACGACCTCTCTTTTACGAAATGTAGTTTTACTGCCATAGGATGAGGTCCATGTACCACGTCATCAATGGGTCTCCGAAGCAAAAACAGATGAAACCAGCGACAGCGATAAAGGGACCATAGGGAATTGGTGAACGCCGATCCAGTTTACCTGAGGCGATAAGAGCCACACCGATGACGCTGCCAAGCAGCGCCGATAGAAAGATGCATAACAGCACAAGCTTGATTCCCATTACAAGTCCAACTAATGCCATCAATCGAATATCCCCAAAGCCCATAGCCGGCTTCCCCATCCAAGTTGCCACAAGAGATACGACGATCAGTGTGCCTCCTCCCACCACCAATCCTAATGCATAATGCCAAATTGGCAGAGGGTGAGCGAACAACCGCAAACCCGTAAATAGCAGCATGGCTGGATAGATGATTTTGTTGGGCAACAGCATGTAGGCCAAATCACTAACTGTAAGAATGAGAAGCACAGACACCAGTGGGTACGCAATCCATAGTTCATCTACACTGACCAAAAAGGGAAGTGAGGCAAATAAGATTCCTCCTGCCAACTCTCCGACGATATACACAGGCGATATAGATGTACCGCATGTGTGACACTTCCCTCTTCGGATGAACCATCCCAAGATTGGAATCAAGTCAATCGCGTTAAGTTGACGCCCGCAGCTTCCACAGCTGGATCTCGGGGATACAACGGATATGCCTTTGGGCACCCGAAGCCCCACTACATTAAAGAATGAACCGAACAAAGCACCCACTATGAACAATAGGACTGTGTAACTCCATGCTTCCCACCCCATCGCCAAACCCCCTCATGATGTCTATCCTAATTAACCTACTTTAGAAATCTGCTTTCTTGGCATATTCACGATTACTTACTGGGGCTGTCCCCAACTGAACCTGCAACCAGGCAGCTAATTGATTAAAACTCTCAATGGTTACTGTGATGGATTGCTTTTGCCCGCCTGCTGTTCCCATTTCAATCTCGATCTTATTCTCGGCTTCTGTACAAACGACCAGGTATTGGGACATCTCGCCGTTTAATTCCTCACTCCAATTACACATTACACTGCTCGTGAAATTTTTCATTGGTCCATTCCCCCTGAATAAATTAATGATCTTGCCGCCAGTCACAGCCTTAAAGCCTACTTTATTCGCGTCAGTTGGTTCTTGAGACTTGTATGTGGTGTTGATGGGAGCCTCTTCTTGTACTAACGGAGTTTCATTGACTAGATCTTTCATTTCATGGGCAGATTCAACAGTCGCAAGCGATTCCATTTCCATCGTTAAATCATTGAGATCTTCTAAGCTAAGCTCGATTGAACTCGCTTCCATATCCTCTACAATTTCTTCAATTGTCTGCTCGGCGGCTACGATGGTCTCCGATTCAGCAAATTCTTCGAACTGAACGGTAATCGCTTCTTCCTCTTGGGCATATTGTATTTCTTGTGTAAATTGTATTTCTTGCGCTTGTTGGACTTGTTGATCTTGTTGCACCTTTGCCTCTTGTTCCAACTGCCATTCTTGGTCCAAATCTCCTTGCATCGCTGCAGCAAGTCTCTCCATTTCTGAGAGACGATCCTCGGATTCGGTTGTCTGTGAAGGTTCTGAGATGTCGTGCATTTGTATGGCATCTGTAGATTCCAAAGCTACTTTTGACTCCTCAACTTCGGCAAATGCAAGCAATACCTCTAAGGCGTTGACGACCTGTGTTGGTTTTGCTGCAAATTTCCTCTCCTCCACAACTTGACTTTTGATTTCGGGTTCGGATACTGGTTCGGATTCAACAATCGTTTGTTGTAGTTCTACTACTTCAGGCACTGGCACTTCTTCATAGACAAGTTTACTAACAATTTCTTCATTCGGCTCGGCAATCGAAGCGACTTCATTCAAGATTTCCTCATCTTGCTTCGTAAGAAGTAATTCCTTAGGCTCTGAATAAGCTTGGTCAACTGCATTCAGACCTTCATCTTGGGCGTCAGCACCTTCGGCTATGTTAGCCTGCAATTCCAACTCTTCTTTCTCAAATGTCGCTGTCGCCTCTACTGCCTCGTTTTCTGCGGGAACGGCTTCCGTGCGCTGCATATCTTGCGGTATCAAATGGCCAATTACACGGGGAACACCATATTTACGAACAATTTCATTCACTCGATTTGGTTTAAACGGTTTCATGACATACCCGTTTGCCCCTGCCTTTAATGCATCTGAGATGAGATCCTGCTGACTCATAGCCGAACATATGAGAACAACAGCGGTAGGATTGAGCTTGCGAATTTCCTTCATCGCTTCAATTCCGTCCATTTCAGGCATCGTAATGTCCATGAGGACAATATCCGGCTGAAGTTCCTCATACTTTTGCACGGCCTGCCTACCATTCTCTGCTTCCCCGACCACCTCATGACCGTATTGCTTCAAAATATCAGTCAACATTTTCCGCATAAACTTCGTATCGTCAACGACTAGGATTTGGAATGACATTGAAGGTACCTCCTTTCAGAATGGTTAATCTGTAGTTACTTGATGTTATTTAACATTTTTAACGAATACGTTGAAATGGTCTGTCGGTTTGTCTAAAGTTGGAATCCCTTCTGGCGGTTTATCATACAAGTCGTCATCATAGAAAATTCGCAGCCTAGATTCCTTCGAATCATCCCCTTGTAAATCAGGTGCATCTTTATTCCAGGCGGAAGTACCTTGATACATTTTAACCGCTTTTCCTCCACCACCAAAATTTATGTCACCTCTGACAGCGTTCAGCTCCACCCCACGTTCGCCTCCATGTATACCACCTGTCAAATTCAGCTTTGACATGACGCCATACATGCGAATGCGATCTTTGCTATAGAAAAATGCACGTAACTTATCTTCAACCTTGTCACTAACCGCTTGGGAGTTATTACCTAAGACGATTTCACCCGACGCAATTAGAATGAGAGGTTTCGTGTCTTTCTCCCCTTCTACTAATTTGTTAATGGATGTCACTTCGTTCAGCTCCACATTACCATTCACATAAACGGTACCGTGAAGGGTGATTTCGCCTACAATTCTCAAATCACCATTGATATACATACTGCCTTGCGGAAAATTAAAGCCACTATTGATCGTCACATTGCCATCTACTGCAACAAATTTACCTGATTTTAACACAAGCTTCCCTCTTAGATCGGCGGCAACCAAGTTGGAATCGGGAGATTTCACATAGAGGGAGCCATTCGCTAACGTAAGCTCGGAGTCATTATTCTCCATGTTAAAAACCCCATTCTTGACGAACAAATTCACCTCTGTCGTTGGTGCAGCATTATCCTTGCCTGACACCTTATCTTTTACTTCTAACCATTGATCATTGTATAAGGTACTTTCAATAAAATTGGATACAGGTGTCGTTTCTAGCAGATCCGACCGATTCAGGGTTACATACTTGCTTGACGAAGCTAGCTTAGCGTCTAAATCGATTTTATCTGATACATACCCATTTATGTCTACTTCCCTATCCGCATCGAGTGTTGGATCTTCGAGCGGAAATTGCTGAGTTGTGAAATAGGAAGGTAGAACATTATCACTTGTTATTGACAGCGGGAACTCGTTCTCACCATCGGATTCAACGAAATTAAAATTCCCAGGCGGGTTCGTATCGCCATCCCCAATCACGCGAATGAATCCACGAATGGCGGGCCAGCCGGTCTTAATGCCGTATTTACTTCGAATCGAACCACTTGTTGCTCCGGAGAATATTGCTTCGTCCCTTATTTGTACATTGTTAGCAACATAAATGTCACCTGTAATAGAAGGAGCGCCATTCAGAATCAAATCATGCCCTGACGATACAGGATATCGAAACACAGGGTTAATCGTACTCACATATACAGTCATTTCTTTGGTTACGACTTTCTCAGGCCTACCCTCAATGATTCCTCTCGACCTTATCTCAAACTTACGTACATAAGGAGAATCAGGACTAGTAATGGGCTTAGCAGGGGATTCTTCCGGATAACTGGTTGCCTCCGCTGAGAGAATATCGACTTGATACTTCCCTTTTTGGGAAGCAATCACTTCCCCATTCCCGTCCTCCAGTTTGCCCACTTCCTCATCAATAAATTGCAGCATTGACGACAATTCCGACTGCACACTTTTCACACGACTCCGGTAGTTCGTTCCCCCAAGGGTCTCCCCATTTGCGACGGCTCTCCGGATCTGTGCAAGCGTGTCATCCAACCCTTTCTGCGCAAGCGCCTCTGCTTGTATGCCAGACTCTGAGGTAGCCGCTTGAATCGCGCCACCACGAAGAACACTCATCAGAATGAGACCCATCATTGTCATTAACACAACGGCTAGCAGGGCAATGACAAGTGCCGAACCTTCCTCTTTATGCAGCCTCGGTTGGAGGTCATTGATGTCTTTATTCATTGAGTTCACTCCATGCCTCCTCCGTTACCTTTAATCATTGCGAAATAGTGGAATTTGTGAATTGATAAGAAACTTTGGGCTGTCCGCCACCTTATACTGACCGGCGTTGCTTCTGGCATATTCAATCTTAACTTGAACACGGTCATGAGTCTTCTCACTCGCTTCGCTTAAGCTACCCGCAATAATGGTAAACTTACTTCCAAGTTGGAAAACATTCGTAACCTCTTTCGTAGCTGCATGCCTAGTTACAACTTTTCCTTCCTTCGGTATGACTTCCATTTCATAGAGATCAATATAATCTTCGGGTTTCTTGCTTCTTTTCGCATAACGAATGATCTTCTCGTCACTTCCCTCGTTCTGAACGTAGATCGCTTCTTTCAACTCCGAAATAATCTGGCTGTATAACACATCACCTTGATTTCGCATCTGGGTTTCCATCGTGACTCGTTTATACATCGACACGCCCATTAGCATAAAAGAGTACAGGATGGAGGCTACCATGCCGAAGATCAACATGGCCGCCAATAACTCAATCAAGGTCATCCCTTTCTCATTGCGCTGCATCTGGCGCTACCACCTTTTGATAAGATACGTATCGAGTGTCGTTGATAATTTTGCTGACGGTTCTTCAATAGACTCTTGACCCGACCAATACACCGTAACGAGCATTTGAGCTAAGTACGCATCCGAAAAAGGACGAAACGGGTCTGATGTCTCCCATCGAGCTGCGCGCTGAGATAACTCAACCAAGTAGTGATACGTTGTGCCATTAATCTCAGTTGACCTGAGTCTTCCTTTCATCAGCTGAGATCCATTACTTGACTGATCCCCAGTGAACTTAGGATTACTCGTAAGCAGCGTGGCAATGGCCTCATCATAGCCGGTCTTAAAGCTATCTCGCAGCTCCGCTGCCTTCAATCGAGCTAGATTGGCACCAATAATTTTGCGGCTCTCCTGCGCCGACTTATCAACGGCTGATGTGAAATATCCCATCAGCGTAACGCTGATAATCGACATAATCGTCACAGCAATCAAGATTTCCACGAGTGACATACCGTCTTCGTTAGGCCCCACTTGCTTCAAACGTTCATTGCGGCGCACCGTTAGTCCTCCTCACTACCTGACGGAATTCGCCAGTCTAATTGTTGTTTTGTTCAGTATCAAATTGAATCATTAACGGTTCTTGAACTTTTTCAACGCCTTTACTGTCAACAACCTTCAGAAATACATAATAGTTTGCTGAATAATTTTCTGAAGTTGTCTTCGATATGGTCACAGTCAACCGCTTCGCCGCCAATGGTTTCCAATCATTGGCTCCCGGTGTTTCTAATTTTTGTTTAATTACATAATACATGGATTTCACTGTATAACCGTCCTCTTTGTGATTACCAAAAGTACGATCCGAGACAGCGGATTTGTCATCTACCACGATTACACTAACCGGTTTATCCGATATTTCGCCAGCTATATAATTCACACCTTTGAGAGTAGCTGATGGACCTGGATTAATTGCGAAATACTCCGGCTTTTCAATTGTTGAAGATGTACCGCCAATGGAAGTAGCTTCGAAATGAATTTGATGCCAGCCTTGGCGTTTCTCAATCGTCTCCATGCCTGCCACATCGCTCAATTTAAACACATAGGTGTTGCCATTCTTGGTCATTTTCGATGAACTAGAAGAAATGGAAGCTGATTTGTTATCAAACCAGACTGTAACACTCGTTACTGGGGTTAACGTATCCGTTGCCGTAATCGTAATGGTGGCATCATTCGTTGGTTTCTTGATATCGATATCGTTACTCCAGCTAATGATCGGCCCTGTGCTATCCAAGGAAACATTGCTCGTTGCAATGGTACCCGCAATTGGGATAGCTGCGCTGCCACTGATCGCATTTGTAAAAGCGCGTGTCTTGAAATTCACACCATTGCCATCAGGAATGACGACACCGCTTGCTGTTTGTGATTGCCAATTGCCGCTATCAATGGAATTCTCATAACCAGCAATATAGGCCCCTTGGAAATCATCATTCGCGTATACCGTTGATTTAGGTAACTGATTACTTGAACCAGATACGGAACGAAGGGTTCCAGGGCCTTGATGCCAGCCAGTTTGATTAATCAGCTCGCCATTGCCATCAACGAGTTCATAAGACGTTGGCGCTGTTGGCTTCAAATCAAATTGTTCTGTCGTTTCATCCTTGTAGCTGACTCGCACGATCGAATGAAGATCTGGATCAACAAAACGGATATCCGTAATGGCTGAATTCTTATTCTTAATCGTCCATTGTTTTTGTTTATCACTAGCACGTAAGCGTTGAAGCTCTCCTTGACTATTCCCGATATACACATTGCCATATTTATCTACTACACGAACACTAACTGACAGCTGTGTATTGAAATTAATGTTGAACTGACGATTCGCATTACATGCATCCTTATAAGTTACCTTGGCATCTTGCAAGGGATAGTCACCTGCTGCCGTATCAGGTATTAATTTAATGGCTAAATTGATGATGTCCTGATTAGGATTAAACGGAAAATTAATGTCCCCCACATTGACCACAACTTCATGTGTAGCGGCTTCATACCTTACATTCGAAGGGTTTTCTCCTGGTGCCAGAATGAATCCAGCTGGGATTGGTTGACGAAGCGTAACGTTTTTAAGCTGAGCAGGTGCTTCCATCGTTGTGGCGATGTTATCGAATATGGTTGCTAGCTCACTCGCAGAACTCGCTTGATAAGCAGCCCCCTTCGTCTTGGTTGCGATATAATCCAACAATTCCAAGTCAATTTCGGCAGAACCAGGTGTAGCCAAGGCAATCGTATATACTTTAATGCCTAGTCCTGCTAAGACATCAGCGTCTGCTTTAGCCGCGTTCGCGGCACCCGTATTATCGGTTATCACCTTATTACGATCGTTCTCATTTGTCCAAACGGTTGCTCTACCGTCTGTTAACAAAATAATTTGTTTGACGGGCTTTGTTCCACTCGCCGTAAGCATATTCCTTGCTTTAGTTAAGCCATCATCAATATTCGTAGAGCCATTAGCAGTAAACTTATTAATTTCCTCTTGAACTTTGGTATAATCATCCGATAAATCTAGCACCTTTGACGCATCTGAGCTAAATTTAATGAGCCCTAATCGGTCGCCCATATTTACTGTCCTCAATTTATCAGTTAGGGTAGCGGAAGCACTCTTCAATATATCCATACGAATAGGCGTTCTATTATCATCTTTATACATATGGTAGGCCATACTCCCCGAAACGTCGGCTACGAAGGCAATATCAATCGCAGCTCGTGTTTGAGTTACCGTATGTGTACCACTTGGGTCTAGAGAGTAGTTAATCGTCACCAGTTGATTGCGTTCTACACTCGTTACCGGGACATTTCCCGAACCACTAATCGCCAAGCAACCATTGTCTGGCTCTGTCGCATACGCAGGAGTCGTTCCTACGACGGCAGGCAGCATGCTCGTAAGCAGCATCCCTGTCAGCAAGATCGCACTTTTCTTTTTCATTTTCTGATACCAATGCATGGATTAACTCCTCCCTATAACAAATGAATGATTCTCGAGATGACCTTGAAAGCTTCAGCACGAGTTAATGAGCCTTGCGGTCTAAACGAGCCATCCTCATAGCCGCCTACGATGCCTGCGTGTATCACATTTTGGAGTGACGTCTTATTAAAGTCAGTTAAGCTTCCGATATCATTGAACTCGCCTTGGCTTGCTCCAACCTTAACGGCATACTTTTGTAAAATGCGATCAACAAGTCCGACCATTTCAATGCGCGTAATAGGTGAATCTGGTGAAAAGTTCAAATCCACAGGTCTCACGTCAAGGAATCCCATTGCCTGAGCAGATGCAACCATGCTGGTTGACCAATGTTTTCCCATGTCCTCGTAGCCTTTAACTTGCGACTTCACAGGCTCAATGCCTAATGACTTAACAACAAGGGTCACAAACTCCGCTTTAGAAAGTGTTCGATTGGGACGAATCGTACGATCTTCATATCCATCAATAATGGATTTTTGCATAAGATCAAGAATATCATCCTTCGCCCAGTGGGTTTCTGCGTCGCTCGGAACTGAGCTTACCTTCGATTGTCTCCATGTCCGTAAAGTTGGTACAGCTTCCGGCATGTCAGGTAATTTCTTAACCGAACCGAGTGTTGGAGCAACAGCGCGATCAGGATCATCAAAAGCGATACCATACACATTCAATAAGCCGTTGGATGTGACCTTTGGAACCCCGCTTTGAGCTGCTTCTGCATCCGTTGGAATGTTCACCCAGGGAACCATGCCAAGATAAGCTTTGACCCTGTAAGTTTCTTGGGAGGCGCTTTCAAAGTACGAACGTATCGTCTCATCGACATCCGTAGCACGGAAATCTAGTTTTCCAGTAGGGTCTACGCCGATTTCATCCCAGAAGACGAGCAAGTCATTGGCATCACGTGCGATCGCTCCTGTCCAAATTTTCACATGTGTACCAGAAGCATCTGCTTTAGTAACAACGGCATATGGCTCTTTTGAAATAATCATGCCAACCTGCCAACCCGCAGGTGATAGCTTCATGGTTTCAAATTGATTGTAGCGCCCCACATAATCAAGACCTTTCAGGGCAGCGAATGGGTTACTGACTTGAACAGCAGCAGCCGTGTTAACCGTTGCTTCGCTTGCTAGGATTGCAGACGGTGACATGATGGATAATACAAGAAGTGCAGTTACAAGTGCATGCTTATTTCTTTTCATTTAATCTTCTCCTAACGTCATCTCATATTCTTTGATCGCATCTCGATGGATGATGCCCTCTTCAACAAGCTGTTTCAGGCTGGATACCATCGTTTGCATCCCGATTTGGCGGTTCGTTTGTATGACGGATTTGATTTGATAAATCTTTTCTTGCCGAATTAAGTTGGCAACAGCAGGTGTATTAATTAATATTTCCAGCGCCATCGCTCTTCCACGCCCATCCATTCGTGGTACTAGTCGTTGGGATAAGACACTAATGAGTACGGATGCGAGCTGTACGCGTATTTGTCTTTGCTGCTCTGTTGGAAATACATCGATAATCCGATCGACGGTTTGAGGTGCATCCGGGGTATGAAGTGTCGCGAGGACTAGATGACCTGTTTCAGCAGCTGTTATTGCTGTTTTAATGGTTTCTAAGTCCCGCATTTCACCGACAAGAATGACATCTGGATCTTGACGCAGTGCAGCTCTTAATCCATTTGAGAACGTTAATGTGTCGATACCGATTTCGCGCTGTGCGACTAGACAGTTTTTACTTGGATGAATGTACTCAATCGGATCTTCCAAGGTGATGATATGTTTCTTCTGGGTTTCATTAATGAAATCAATAATGGAGGCAAGTGTTGTTGACTTCCCGCTTCCGGTGGGACCCGTTACTAAGACCAGCCCTTGATGCTTATGAGCAAATTCCTGTACCAAATCAGGTAGATTTAAGCTAAAAAGGGAAGGCACTGTCGTCGATAAGACACGAAATACCATGTTAATATGTCGTTTTTGCTTGAACACATTTCCCCGATAACGAGATAGACCAGGAAGCTCGAACGAAAAGTCGACCTCTCCTTTTTTGGATAACGTTTCGTATTGCTCTTTCGTCAATATTTCTTTCGCCATTCGATGCGTATCCTCCGGCGAAAGCACAGAATCAACCACCTTCATCAATTTCCCATGAAGCCGCATAAGTGGTTCTGTGGTTGCATTAATGTGCAAGTCAGAAGCCTTCGATTCGTAAGAAACACGCAGCAGATCTTTCAGTGATAACGTGTCAGACGTGGATGGTGCTATCATACTCATCGTAATTCCTCCTGTATGGTCATGGTTTCTTCTAATAGAGTGGATTCGTTTTGCCTGCAGGCTTACTATATGGTACTGGCAGCGGTGCTTTGAAAAAATTCTGCAAACCTGGTGCGTAATACGAAACTAAAGATACATTGACAGTAATTTCTCGTTTCAATGCGTTTAGCTTCACAGGCGCTCCGCCCTTCACGGCAAACGTCAGCTTATCCACCTGCATCAAGCGATTCGTCGTTTGCAGCTCATCTAAAAAGCGGTGAATCTGCTGATAATCCCCTTTTGCCGTTGTATTGAGCTTAATTGGTATAGCTAGTGATAGCGACTGTGGAGCAACCGGTGTGACGGTTGTACTTCCTTTCGTGGGTGCTGGACTGCTCTGAGGTGTGCTTGCAGCAGTTGTAACTACAGGATCTGCCACCTTGCCAATTTCGAAATTATAGCTGGCTAGCGGCATCTTCGTGATGATCTCCAACATGCGAACCTCACGAATAAGTCCTTCGACATCCGGCACTTCAGGAACACGGCTGCGCGTTTTTGAGAGACTGACTTGCTCCGCAGCGCCTACTGCGCTTCCCCCTGAAGCCCGTTTGTTCAGGGCATCCAACTCTTGTTTCTTCTGTATCAAAAGATTTGCTTTGGACGCCTTTTCACTTTGAAGTGGTGAAATGAAGTTGATATACACCATCACGAGCGCCAACGCGAGGATGAAGGCCACGATGATTTGATTTCTAGTATTGCTGAGCATACTCATTCGTTCGATCAACCTTTCTTGTTGGCATCCGCCTTATACTGCAGCTCGAAAGTTGCTTGAATGACAGGCAGTGGTGGAATCGTAACCGCCGTTGCATTTTTATCCTCTGGCGCTGAAGCTACTTTGTTCATTCCGCTTGTAGAAATTAATGTAAACGAAGTTGATGCTTTCGTCGCCTGCATGAACGTGATGACATCTTCACTAGATGCAAAATTCCCAGTCACCTTAAGTTTGTTGCCATCTCCAAAAGAGAGAGCCGTTAGATTCGAATTGAGCGGCATAAGTGTTGAAAGCTTATCTAATACATCAGTCACTATAGGCTTACTCGCGATAAGTTGCTTCGGTATCGCAATGAAATCGGCAACGGCTCCAGCCGTTGGAGAATTGGCCAGCCTCGATTGACCTTCCTTAATTTGAAGATTAACTTGTTCTAATGCCGTATTCGTCTTTTTAATTTCAGACTTTGCGCTCGTATACATCCATCCCATGCCGCCAACCACCACTACGATCGCAGTTATAAATACATATTTAAGAATGGGACTTGTTCCTACTTGTTCTTCATGCCGCATTTGCAGCAAGTTAATCTCGATGGACTGAAGCTTCTGTACGCCTGCGCTCATCGTCACTAAGCCCCTTTCATCGCCAGACCAACTGGAACCGCGTAAGCTTGACATGTTGTGTCTTCATCTTTCAGAATGGCAGGCAACGGAAACGATGTAATCTCACCTGTGAAAGCACTTTCTAGATGCTCAGGAAGTGCAGTAATCCATTCATGATCGCCTACTAAATATACGAGCTCGACATGCTTCTGATCCGTGGAAACGGTGTATTGGAAATAATTTAAGACACGACCAAGTTCCATGGATAGGTTACGAGCATATGCAGCAAGCTGATCCGTTCCTGTGTCTAGGAAAAAACTCGTATTAATTTGAATAGATCGGAAAAATACAGGAATGCCATCCACGAATATGCTGACATCCGCATGATCTGGCTCGACATGCAGCAACATGAATCGATCCTTCATCGCGGAGCCGGTCAACCGTGTATGACGTACCAACATCCGGTGAAGGGCCAGCGGGGCCAAATCAACGGCCACAGGCACTAACCCTGATTGTTTGACAACATGCGCATAGCTTTCAACTACTTCACCTGGTGTTGCAAAAATGAGGACTTCCTCTTGCGCAGAGGATTTGGATGATTTCGCAGCGCCTTCCACAGAAGCCGCTGCCTCATCCTTTGGTGCGCCTAGTCTGACAAAGTCAAAAACGGGATTCTTGAATGGAAGTTGTTGTCCTCCATGTAATTCAACGTCGATCATGTTACGTAATGCTTTATCTTTTAAGGCCGAAAAGACTGATTTACGCAGTACCACATTGGAAAGCGGCACTGTCACATTGATAGGAGCACCTTGCAACCCTATTTGCTTCACTAAGGTTGAGATACGAGCAATGACCGAGTCTTCGTCCACGAATTTTCCGTGTTTAATACTGCCTCTATCCAGCGCTATCGAATGCCGCTGTGTCAGGGTAACTTGTCCATTCACGTTCATAATTTCAACTAGCTTCGCTTCTGTATCCGAAATTTGCATGCCGTATGTGTACTTGCTTGTTTTCTTTGCGAACATTGCGGTGACTCCTCTCGGTTATGCGTGACTATAAATGGGCGCGCCGCCTGAGGCGGCGCGCTTACGTTTGTGGTTATTCTACAACGTCTGTTGCAGTCAAGGCATCAAGTTCATCTTCTTTTTTAGCACTAATGTGAGGTGTAGTACCACCTATTTTTGTAAGTGTGACAGTATAAACATAATTTCCGTTTGCATCTGGTGCAACACTTACAAAAGAGCCATCAGGATCATATGTTTTAGTTTTATCAGATGGGTTTTTTGGTACAGTTTCCAGGAAGCCCTTCGTTTTTAAATCACTCAATTTGAATGATGTTGCCGCCGTAATAGATAATCCTTCGCCAGTGATTAGAAGTCTTGTTGAATCAATAACCATATGAGCATTTGTTTTATGAGCGTTGATTCTCGTGTTTTTAAGGATTCCGCCAATGGATGGAATCGCAATCGCTGCAATAATCGCGATAATGACAATAACTGCTAGTAACTCGATCAAAGTCAAGCCCTTTTGATTTTTGTTAAGCTCTTTCAAAGAAAATTTCGAAAATTTCGGGAAACGGAAGCTCATCTTTTGGTTGTTATTCATTGTCAATTCGTTCATTGCATTCCCACCTCTAGGTTTATTTTGGTTATGTACTTGCTCTTGCCAATCTGGTATTACGTTATGTTGTGATGCTGGTAAAGCCGGCGACATATTTGTCTATCACCTCCCTTCGAGTTAGTCTGAATTAGTTCAGGAAGTTATCGTACATTTTGAACATCGGGCTCATGATGGCTGCTACGATTACACCGACAATACTGGAAACGAACAGCAGCATGAGAGGTTCAATCACCGCCTTCAATCGATCTACACTCTGATCTACATCAGCTTCAAAAAAATCCGCAATCTTCGCCAGCATATTATCGACTTGACCGGTTTCCTCTCCGATGATGAGCATTTGTACGACCATCTTAGGGAATATACCGCTTTTCTTGATCGGCTCGGAAAGCATTTTACCTTGCTGCAAGCTGTCCTTCGCCTCTCGCAGTACCTTGGCAATAACACGATTGCCAACTACTTTCTCGGTTACATCCAATGCCTGTAACACAGGCACCGCACTCACAAACAGCGAGGACATCGTACGCGCCATTCGGGCAACAGCTGCCTTTTTGAGAATGATACCGAAGACCGGAATTTTAAACTTAATCGTATCGATCCAGAACTTCCCTTCCTCTCCAGCCGCAAAACTCCGATATAACAGAATCACGCCGACCAGACCAACCAAGAACATCCACCAATAATGCACGATGGCATCACTTGAACTCATAACGAATTTTGTAATCAGTGGCAATTCTGATCCCTGCTCCAGAAACATATCTGCGAAGGTAGGGACAATTTTCAGTAAGAGAAAAATGACGACGCCGATGGCGATGACCAGAACAACGATCGGATACGTCATCGCTGATTTGACCTTTTGAACCGTTTTGTGTTCTTTCTCGTAATGATCCGCCATTCGTTCCAACACTTCATCCAAGTTACCACCGGTTTCACCCGAAGCCATCATATTGACAAACATATCGGGAAATACCTTCGGATGCTCGCCCATCCCTTTGGATAAGGGGTGACCGCTGCGTATTTGCTCTGAAATATCGCCTAATGCAGCTTTCAAATATTTGGAGGTTGATTGATCTTCCAGAATCGAAACGGCTTGATCAATTTGAATCCCTGCACGGATCAACGTGGCGAATTGCCGACAGAAGATAACGAAGTCTTCTAGCTTGACAACGCGTCCAATGTGGATTTCCAGATCCATCGTCGTCTTCCGCTGCTCTTGAATGCTGCGAATGGTTATCCCGCGTCCCCGCAGCTCTGTAATGGCCAACTGCTTGTTCTGGGCTTTCACCATTCCCTTCAGCTTCTTGCCACTTTCATTGACGGCTTCATACGTAAAGTTCGCCAAGTTATTGTTCACCCCCAATCAAGACTTACTTCCTAGCTGTCTATTCGTCCGCCACGGCTTTCAACACTTCTTCAATCGTTGTGTGTCCTTGGCGAATCTTGAGCAAACCATCATAGAGCATATTTTTAAAGCCATTCTTAACCAAATGCTGCTCTAGCTCGCTGACCGGACGATTCTGCACGATCAGGCTGCGCAGTGCTTCGTCTACAACTAACAGCTCGTGAACGGCTATACGTCCTCTATAGCCTGTTTTATTGCATGTTCCGCAGCCTTTCCCCCTAGTAACCATGACTGGCTTATCTGTTGCTTTAGGAGAAGTCAGTGGAACCACGACACCTGTTCCCGTCCCAGCAAGCTGCTGCTCACTGCCACCGAGCAGTCCATGCGTTTCCAGCAGCTTGATTTCATCCTCTCTTGCAGGTACCTGTGCAGCGCATTCCCGGCATACTCGCCGTACTAAGCGCTGAGCGACAATACAAGAGAGCGAAGAAGCGATTAAGTAAGAATCAATTCCCATATCAACAAGCCGGCTTATCGTGCTTACTGCACTGTTCGTATGGATGGTGCTTAATACCAAGTGCCCTGTTAAGGAAGCACGCACTGCGATCTCTGCCGTTTCCGCATCTCGGACCTCCCCGACCATAACAATGTTCGGATCTTGTCGAAGAATGGATCGCAAGCCAGAAGCGAAGGTCAGACCAATCTGCGAGTTTACTTGTACTTGAGTGACGCCGTTCATCCGATACTCTACCGGATCCTCAACGGTAATGATTTTGACATCATCGCCATTTAATTGTCCGAGGGCTGAATAGAGCGTTGACGTTTTCCCGCTTCCCGTAGGTCCCGAAATCAGCATGATCCCATTCGGCTTTTGAATCATTCTGTCGAATTTCACCAAATTCGCTTCACTGAGTCCCAAATCGGCAATTTTCTTAACACCAGCTGATTGATCTAAAATCCGGAGAACAATACTTTCACCATGTACGGTTGGTAATGTAGATACCCGAATATCAATCCTGCGGTTATCTACTTGCATCTGGATCCGACCATCCTGCGGCAGCCTTCGCTCGGCGATATTCAATTTCGCAATGATTTTCAATCGAGCAGTCAATACACCTTGCATATGCTTCGGCAGTGCTTTCTCTGTACGAAGCACTCCATCAATTCGGTACTTCACGATCAGTTGTTTCTCTTGTGGATCAACGTGAATATCGGACGCCCTCTGCTGCACGGCGGATTGAATGATTTGATTGACTAGCTTTACAATTGGCGAGCCTTGATCATTGGCTTCCGATTCCTCGTCTTTGATCTCGATTTTATCCAAGTCGACCATCAGCTCATCGACGGAATCTTTCATGCCATAGTTTTTCGTAATGGCCTGCTCGACCTCGGAGCGAATGGCAATGACAGGCTGCACACTCATATTCGTCGCCATTCGAATTTCTTCAATGGCACCGTAGTTTAGCGGATCTACCATCGCTACCTTAATTTTGCCATTCTTGCGTTCGATTGGAATGACACAGTGCTTACGAGCAAGCGCTTCGGGTATTAATTGAACCGATTGCATATCAAGCTGCGTCTCAAACATGTTGACGACAGGAAACCCTAGCTGAAACTCTAGCACTTCGACTAGCTGTCTTTCAGTGATCAACCCTTTATCAATGAGAATCTCACCGATTTTCTTCCGTGTGTGCACTTGCTGCTTCAGCCCTTGTTCGAGCTGATCCTCCGTGATGAGTCCGTTCATGACAAATAGTTCACCTATGCGCATTGGGGGGTCCTCCCTTCTGTTGATAGAGTACGTAACGGATCTGTGCAACCTACTGATTTAAGGTGATTTAAGCTCTTCCGCTGTCGGCGCCTTCGCGATCACAATAGGACGTGGTGCGTAGAAATCTTTATATATCAGCTCGTTCTTGCCATCATTCTTCTCGTCAGCGAACACTTTAACCAGAAGTCCTGATTGACCTTCACTCCGTTTAGCATCACTTTGACCTGCTAGCGTAAAATCCGTCACAAAAATGCTTTCCGGTGCGAATACTTCTTTAGTAACCGTAATTTTAGGAGCTTTCCAATCGGTTTTCGGTTTTCCATTGAGTGTCACGACTGGTGTTTCACCGTTATAAATCACGCCTACCGTAATGGGAACGCCTAAAGAGTTATAGAACGTTAAATCTTTCTGCTCACCTTGAAAATCAACATCAAATCCAGCAGCTGCATAGGTCGGATTATCCTGATGTGCATAGCGCTCACCAACTTGCAACCCAGCTCGCAGTGCAGCTTCATACAATAATGAGGCCACTTGCGATAACTCTTCTGCCTTTTTCTCAGGCACCTTGCCTTTGCTAACTTCAGTCAACCATCCTTGATAGGAGAACAGCTTCCCTGGCTCAAGTTTGATCAATCCCGCTTGCTCCAGCCAGGCTTTCACATTCGCATTCACAGCGACAATACTTTGCGCTTGCGATATGACCTGTAAGCCTGTTGTTGCTGTTGTTGCTGTTGTTGCTGCTGGTGCTTGTGTACTTATTGGTGTACTTGCAGGTGCAGCTGTCGGCGATGCCGATGTCGTTGCTGCCAAACTTACAGTTGGCGTCGGTTTAACCGATGGCTTCGCATTTTCTTTCTCTGCCCCAGCTGCAAGCGCAATTCCTTTCGATGAAGCATTGTCGGTGGTTTTCCAGAACATCAAACTTTCCAGCTTCTGCTCGGAGTTCCACTCGATAAACCCTGCCGCCTGTAATCCATATACACTTCCAGAACCGACGACGCCTAGAAGAAGAATCCATTTAATAGGCTGCAGGATCAAGGCCTTTCTTCTTTGTCTCATAGCCTACCGTCCCTCAAAGCTCGACATTTTCCCTCCCGTTTCGGTGGGATGCCTCAAATATAGACGGTAATTTCTGTAGAGCAAATCATACATACTTATTAATTCGAATGACCTAATGCATGAACCATAATTCTTAAGCCACGTTAGACGTTTATAGGCTGTTTTGTAGGGATTTAAAGCTAGTTGGACGCATTGTTGGGGGACTCGAGTCGGGACTTCACGGCGCACGTCGTACTTAGGAAGCGGTTTCATCTAGTTCTTTCGGAGCGCGGATAGATAACTTACCTATCATTCTCGCTATATACCATTTGCATATGTAGCAGAAATAACGTGTTATTTCATCAAATTCCTTAAAAAATGGGTCTTCTTCATATGTTGCTTTACATCAAATTCATCATTATTCATTGTAAAATGTCGCCACCTCCGCGAATTCCTAGACTAATTAGCCTGCCCAATCAAAGAAAACCCGAGCTTACTCGGGCTTATCATGACATTTAGCTGATCTTTCTCACTCTACTTGCTAGTTCAAAGCAAACAGATATACAAAAAAAGCCCCTATCCCCACAAACATCGCATGAGATAGAAGCTTTTTTTTCTACAGTTTGAACAATTTCTTACCTTGATTCGTCAATATGTATATAGCAGATGTTACTAACCCTCAATTCCCATGTAACGCATATGTATATCTACTTCTCTTGTATCTCTATATCGCTCCAAGAACACTTAGGATCAACGAAGCTTTGGAATTTACTTTCAGCTTGCGATTGATCTTCGTTACATAGACACGTACGGTATTCTCACTTATCCCTAGAACCTTGCCGATTTGCTTATAATCATAATCCAGCAGCCAATATGTAGCGACTTCCTTCTCACGAAGCGTCAGCTTGAAAGCTTTCAGTCGTTCTTCCAGCATTTCCTCCACGAACCATGTTTTACTTTGCAGCTCCGTCTTCCTCAACTCATATTCCAGGAGAAGCGCAATCGATTTGATGCATGGATACATAAAAGGTGCAGAAATGTGTTGAAAAGCAGTCAACACTAAGTAACCCATGATTTGATTATCAGCAGTTTGTATAGGAACGCACATCGTCACCCAGTTGTGCATGGTATCTAGATAATGATCTTCACCACTGATCCAAACCGGTCGCTGAAGATCAATGGCTGCCGATACGGCATTTGTCCCCGCACTAGAGAGTGATAACGAAGATCCAATTCCGATATTATTTAAATTAGCTGCTTGCAGAATCGATCGTTCATCCCCATTAATGGTTAAAATGACCCCGTGATTATCCGTCACCATCAATAAATTAGGAAAGTAGAAGGTATTCGTCTTCAGATGCGCTTGCCGAAGGATGACATCCATGAGAACTTGGTTTTTAGCTAGTAGCCGTTCCATCATCTTGCCTTGCACGCGAAACCTCACGCGCGTCGAATCTCTTTGAACGCCATTCAGAAATGATTTCTCGTGCAGCTTAGCAATCTCCGCTTGTGAGATCCCGACTCTCTCTGTGAATTCATGCATTTGCGTCTCTTCAGCTAATCCTGTCATCAATCCCACTCCCTTTCTCTATATAGCTTTGAAATGAATTGGCATTTATGCTCTGAGTTAAATAGAAAACGATGTCTCATACCTCTGTTTCTATCAACACCTTACAAAATTATGTATTTTTCGCGCATGTGACACTAACTATAAGGCTCAAATCGAATGCTTGAAATAGTGCAAAGGTAGTAATTCTAAGAAGATAGTATACTTGCACTACAAAAAGACAGCGTTTGCATAATTATCTCGCGGATTAAGGATTTCTGGCACGTGCCATTCGTAGGATATATACTAGTTATGTGTCACAATTCTAGGTTATCTCGTGGGTGATCTAAGAATATCGTCTCACCCATTTACAATTGGGATACAATAATGAGAGCTATATTGACATCCAAACTTACATTTCATACCAATTTGATACTCAATTAGGAAAAGGAGCTTTAGGAAATGACGAAAAAACTACAAGGGACAGTAGCTTTAGTGACAGGAGCAAGTCGCGGCGGCGGCCGAGGAATCGCTTTAGCGCTTGGGGCAGCAGGTGCAACCGTTTATGTCACAGGTCGCAGCACACGAGCGCAATCGAGTAGAGATAATATAACAGGAACCATTGAGGATACAGCAGAGGAAGTTACAACTCGAGGAGGCTTGGGCATTGCAGTTCGCTGTGATCATACCGTTGATGAAGATGTTCAAGCACTCTTCACTCGAATTAAACAAGAGCAAGGGAAATTGGATCTCCTCGTTAACAATGCGTGGGGTGGCTATGAAAATAATGAGGATGGTGATTTCCTAAAACCTTTCTGGGAGCAGCCCATGGCTCGCTGGGATAAAATGTTTAACGCAGGGCTGCGCGCTCAGATGGTTGCCAGTCGCTATGCGATGTCTACCTTTTTTCTGGAGCAGAAGAATGGTCTCCTCATTAATACAGGTGTATATTCTGATATCGGCGGGGATTATCCCGTTAATGTCTTCTATGACACGGTGAAGCGAGCCGTCGTTACGATGACACGCGCCATGTCTCAGAATCTCGAAGCGAATCAGCTTCCTGTAACCGCGCTATCTCTGGCACCTGGATGGATGCGCACGGAAGCTGTACTTCAGCATTATGGCTTAAAAGCAGACGATCCTAACTTTATGAATGTTGAGGACCTTCATCTAACAGAATCCGTGGAGTATATCGGTAGAGCAGTCGTCGCCCTAGCCTCTGACCCTCAAGTAAGCCTTAAAGCTGGACAACTACTGGAGGTTGGCAACCTGGCAGAGGAATATGGCTTCACCGATATTGATGGCAGACGTATGCCGCCTTTTCGAGTCTAGGGATCCTTAATTAGCTCAGTTTTCTTCGATTTAGACTTATTCATGAACCATTTTTGAATAAAATTAGGCGGTTGGATGCGGCAATTGTGAAAAGCTGCAATTTTCCATTCGCCTTTTTCTTTGACGACAACGTTCGTGTTGATCGAATCTCGGTTTTTAGGCGCATTCTTCTGCCAACGCAGCTTAATCGCCCCTACTGCATGTGCTATAGCCATATCAGGTGTAACGAATCGAACATGCAGCGAACCACCTTCAACCATGCTTGAACCACGTAAAATACCATCAAAAAGTTCTTGATGAATATCCCCAATTGCTTGACGCCCCTTAATATGCTGTCCATTAAACGTCACATAGTCTGCATCTTCCGTAAAACATGCCCCAAACGCAAGACCGTCATGGTTATTCCATGCTCTGCTTAACGCTTCGAAGATGGCGAGAATTTCTTTCCGATCTTGCTGATTCCCTATTATCTTCATCTTCCATGCATCCTCTCATTATCGCTCGAATTCGTTATCTTCTACTATTGTGTCAGAATCGACATCCGCAAGCCATACCGCTAGAGTAGGAACACTTCCCCGTCTACAGACTGATTTCCACGCAAAATTCATACATTTATCCCTAACCATTTGAAGCTCGGAGGCATATTATATAAAAAAAACTTATCCTTTCCCAAATTAATTTTGATAAAGTGATGAGAATGCCTAGGAGGCAGAAGCCAATGACGCTCATAAGAGCAATTGAACAGACATTCTGTAAGTTGCAAACCCCAACATTGGAGCAATTGCGAGTGGCACTTCAATCCATAGAGCAAATGCTAATCTTCGTTCCTGATTACAAATCCGAGCCTCAGCAGCTGCCTTATGGCAGAAATGTTGTCTATAGCACGCCACATCTGGAAGTAATCGTCATTCACATTCCTGCTTCCCGTTCAACGGCGATCCACAACCATGGCTTGTCCATTGGCGCAGCTTATCTAGTCGGAGGAGGCTTAGTAAATTCAACCTTCTCCTTAGACGAAGACGGTTATCCGATCGCTCAGAAGGACGACTTCATTCAGGCTGGCGAATATTTCACGGCACCTGCAGAGCAAATTCACCAACTTAGCAATCCCTTTCATGAACCGGCCATCTCGATCCATGTATATACACCGCCGCTACGTGAAGTTAGACGCTATTTACCTTACAGTGAAGTTTTAGACTATGTTATCTAGAGAAAAACCCCTTGTAGGCTTGCGTCATTCGACGTGCTTACAAGGGGTTTGCTGTAGCAATTTAAGTTGAACATTCGCAATTAGAATTGAAGTGCGTTTTCGATAAAGGCTTTCAGTTCGGTAATCGGCATACGCGTTTGTTCCATCGTATCACGATCACGAACGGTTACTTGACCATCTGTTTCGGATTCGAAATCGTATGTGATACAGAATGGTGTTCCGATCTCATCATGACGACGGTATCTTTTCCCAATTGAACCTGTATCATCGTAATCGACCATGAAATGCTTCGCAAGATCTGCGAATACGGCTTGTGCACCTTCGTTCAATTTCTTAGAAAGTGGGAAAATCGCTGCTTTCATTGGTGCCAATGCTGGGTGGAAGTGAAGAACCGTACGGCTGTCATCACCTTCAAGCTTTTGTTCTTCGAATGCATCAATCAGAAGCGCCAACGTTACACGGTCTGCTCCAAGAGAAGGCTCGATGCAATAAGGAACGTAACGCTCATTCGTTTCTTGATCAATGTAGTTGAAATCTTCGCCGGAATGCGCCATGTGCTGCTTCAAATCGTAGTCCGTACGATCCGCGATGCCCCATAGCTCGCCCCAACCAAACGGGAATTTGTACTCGATATCTGTTGTTGCATTACTGTAGTGGGACAACTCGTCGTCATTATGATCACGAAGACGAAGATTATCTGCTTTGGCACCTAGTGAAAGCAACCAGTTATGACAGAAGCTTCTCCAGTACTCAAACCATTTCAAGTCTTCACCTGGCTTGCAGAAGAATTCAAGCTCCATTTGCTCGAATTCACGCGTACGGAACGTAAAGTTACCTGGCGTGATTTCGTTACGGAAGCTTTTACCGATTTGGCCGATACCAAATGGGAGCTTTTTACGCATCGTACGTTGCGCGTTTTTGAAGTTAACGAAGATCCCTTGTGCGGTTTCAGGACGAAGATAAACAACGTTAGAGCTCGCTTCTGTGACACCTTGGAACGTTTTGAACATCAGGTTAAACTGACGAATATCTGTAAAATCCTTGCTTCCGCAATCTGGACACACGATATTATGTTCCACGATTAACTTCATCATATCGTCAAACGTCATACCGTCGACGATGATTTCGATATCCTTCTCAGCCAGCTTGTTTTCGATCAATTTATCCGCACGGTGACGAGCTTTACAGCTTTTGCAATCGATCATAGGATCGTTGAAGTTTCCTACGTGACCTGATGCCACCCAAGCTTGCGGGTTCATCAGAATTGCCGCGTCTAACCCAACGTTATACGGGGATTCTTGAATAAATTTTTTCCACCAAGCGCGTTTAATGTTGTTTTTCAACTCAACGCCAAGCGGACCGTAATCCCATGTATTCGCCAAACCACCATAAATTTCAGAACCTGGGAATACGAAACCTCTGTGCTTCGCTAATGCGACAACTTGCTCCATTGTTACACTCATTGTTCAATCGCTCCTTAAGCTTCAAGTTAGTGGGTCTTCGCCCGTTGACAACCGTTTGGACATGAGCAGACATCAAAAAAGCTCAACATCCAAAGGCATCAAATAATGCCTAGGGACGAGAGCTTTAGCACCCGCGGTTCCACCCTAGTTGATACACCTGTTAAAGCATGTATCCCCTTTATCGTATTGGCTCCGGATAGCCTTTTCCTTGAGCTTCATGCTGGGCTTACACCATTCCCCAACTCGCTGAATATGAAGTAGTTCAAGTACTATTCATCCTTCACAGCCACAATTGATCATTCAATTGGTTTTAGTTTACAAAATATCGCTGCAAAAATCAACTTCCCATATAATGCGAGTTCTAAAAGTCGGATTTTCAGCGCCGAGAAGGTTGTGAGAACCTGAAGAAGGAGGAGCGGAGTGTAGGCAAAACCTACATGAGCACCGGAGTTCAAAGGTGAACGCAAGATTCGATGTCGAATTACTGCCTGGCTTGCTTCGCGATCAAAAGACGACTTTTAGAACAACCTCTAATATAAATGGGGCCGGCGATCTTCAAAAACAGGGATCTTGCCCCGTACACGCACAACTTCTTCCAAATCAATCGTTGCTCTGAGGATGGCTTCGCTTTCGTCACCTTCAACAAGCACCTCGCCCCATGGGTCGATGACCATCGAGTGACCGAAGAAATTCGTCGTTCCGCTAGTCCCTACGCGATTACAAGAAACCACGTACATCTGATTCTCAATGGCTCTTGCCATTAGAAGTGTACGCCAGTGATGCAGACGAGGATGCGGCCATTCCGCAGGCACGAACACAATCCGTGCACCGTCTAGCGCCAATTTACGTGAAAGCTCTGGGAACCGAATATCATAGCAAATCATCGCACCTGCAGGTACGCCTTCGAGCTCAAACAAACCCAATTTGTCCCCGCTATGCAGGAATTTCTCTTCATCCATGAGTCGGAAAAGATGGATTTTGGAATACTCTGCGATCTCGCGACCTTCGCGGTCCCACGCGTAAATTGTATTGAGCACACGCTCCCCTTTTTTATCCGCAATCGATCCACCAATTATATTTACGCTATGTGTACGAGCGAATCCACTCAAGAACGCTTTGGTTCTCTCACCATTCACATCAGCAAGTTGATGGATTTCAGTTAAGGCATAGCCTGTATTCCACATTTCGGGAAAAATTAGGACATCTGGCTTCTGATCGGCTTCCACAGCTTCGAGCAACAGCTTCTTTAAGTGAGCAAAATTCGCATCAGGATCACCGATCGTAATATCCATTTGAATAAGAGCAAGGTTAAGTAATTGGGTTTGGGACATTGGTGAGAACTCCTTCCGGCTAAAAGAAAATGCTTATGTGTACATATTAGTCGAAACGATCGCCTAACTCAACATTCACTTGTCCTTCTGTTCCTCATCCCAGGTTCCTGTCCGCCATGCCCGTCATTCCCGCCGTGCTCGCCACCAGATGGAGCTAGTTATTACGAATAGTCAGAAAAAAACGAACTAAACGGGATAATATCGCACATTATGCTGGATTAATTCGATTTTGCCGAACTAATATGCCAATTTTGCCCCTCACAACTGATTTAAGGTTATTTAAGACGGTGAAATCTAACTATTTCCACTATCTGTTCCCCAACACCCGAATTAAGCAGCCAACATCGAGCTAAACTATTGCGTTGGTTAAAAAAGCTTAGACTCCCCCTTAGCAATGCTAAGCGTCTTCCAATTCTGACTAGACCAATGTTTGCACAGCAGGACAATTTGCCCGACATGATACCCGTAATGAGAAACTTGACGTTGAATCGCCTGCAATACGGTATGTTTCTCGCCACGAATTCGCACGTTAAACAGCACATCCTCGGATGTCAGCGAGCGAAGTGTTGTGAATAGCACTTGCCAGCCTTCTTCCCAGAGGGCAATCAATGCTTCTCGGGAAAGGCTATCCCCTTCAAATTCGCCATCTCGATCTCGCGTCTCTTTTTCCCCATCGGAGGTTAGGAAATCGGTCCAACGGGACAACATATTCCCATGCATATGCTTGATGAGCACCTCAAGGGAATTCGATTCTTCATTTATAGTCTGATGGAAAAAGGTCTCCGCTGTTTGCGCAAATGCTTTATCCCCCAGCTTCTTCATACTTTGAAAAGCACGTATCGACTCCTGCAGAAAAACATCAGCGACTTGGGCATGATCTGTCATCTCATTCATCTCCTTCGTACATCGTTGCCTCCATCATATGACAATGTCAAAATGAAGTACAATCGATTATCTTCATCGACTATGAAAAAAAGATTAATCATGTTACATTTAGGGTATAGTTTAAAATCCCGACCTCCGGAGTGTGAATTAAACCGTGACAAACAAATCTTCAACATCTTCTCGATTTGCTATACAACCAGCCGAAAGAATGAAGGGTCTGCCGACACAATTTTTCGCAACGCTCGTTGGCAAAGCAAATGCTCAAATCGCTGCTGGCCATGATGTCATTAATTTGGGTCAAGGGAATCCAGACCGCCCGACGCCTCCGCATATCGTAGCTTCGATTCAAGAAGCTTCTGCGAATCCGTTGTATCATAAATATCCGCCCTTTAGCGGCTTTCCGTTCCTGAAACAGGCGATTGCGCAGCGCTATAAGGAAGATCATAACGTTGATCTGGATCCAGATACAGAAGTTGCGATCCTTTTCGGCGGCAAAACAGGACTTATCGAAATTGCTCAATGTTTATTGAATCCTGGCGATGTTTGTCTCGTTCCTGATCCTGGCTATCCCGACTATTGGTCTGGGGTAGCACTTGCTGGTGCTGAAATGGCTTTCATGCCGTTGCGTGAAGAAAATAACTTCCTGCCTGACTATTCGCAGCTGAAGCAGTCCGACTTGGACCGCGCCAAGCTCATGTTCATTAACTACCCGAACAACCCGACCGGTGCGACGGCTCCCGCTTCTTTCTATGAAGAAACGGTTACATTCGCTGAGAAAAATAGGGTCGTTGTAGCGAGTGATTTCGCTTACGGCGCCATTGGCTTTGATGGTCAGAAGCCGATCTCATTCTTGCAAACACCTGGTGCCAAGGAAGTAGGCGTCGAGTTCTATACGCTGTCCAAAACGTACAACATGGCTGGCTGGCGCGTAGGCTTTGCCCTTGGCAACAAAGAAGTGATACGCCTCATTAACTTGATGCAGGATCACTACTATTGCTCTTTGTTCGGCGGTATACAAGTTGCAGCAGCAACTGCTTTAACAGCCTCGCAAGACTGTGTAACAGAGCTGCGCGATGTGTACGAAAGTCGTCGGAATGCGCTTTACACAGCGCTTGCCGGCATTGGATGGAAGGCAAAGCCATCGCAAGGCTCGTTCTTCTCTTGGCTGCCAGTACCGAAGGGACATTCGTCACAAAGCCTTTCTGATCTTCTTTTAGAAGAAGCTAAAGTTGTCGTGGCTCCAGGTGTGGGCTTCGGTACTCACGGTGAAGGCTATGTTAGACTAGGCTTATTATCTTCCGAGGAACGGTTAGCTGAGGCTGTGCAGCGGATCGGGAAGTTAAACCTTTTTTAACTCCTATTTAACCAAAGATCCTTGAAAGCAAGCCATTTGCACCTTTACAAACTCTCGCGTACCATGCTATTCTAGATAGAATTAAAATTCCAAACAGCAACGTTATGATGGGAATAGTACGAATCGTGCCGCACGTAACCAGGGAGTAAGCTCCATTGACTGAGAGAGCTTGCCGTGAACCGAATCCGAACCCGCCCCTGAACCGTCAACGATGAGTTGAACAGAGCCCTACTGTTATACAGGGAATCTAAAGTTGAGCGCTTTCTATTTGATATGCGCTAATCTAAGGTGGTACCGCGGAAGCAACAGACTTTCGTCCTTATGTTTGAGGACGGGAGTCTTTTTTGTATCTACATAGTTGTAAACCGAAGGATGGGATGAATATGACTCAGCGAATCGTCGTCAAAATCGGCAGCTCCTCATTAACCTCAGATACGGGCGGCCTGAATCCGGATAAAATACGTTTTTTTGCAGCTGAGCTAGCGCAATTGCAGCGAAGCGGCAGTCAGGTGCTGCTCGTGACTTCAGGCGCAGTCGCCGCAGGGTTCACTTCCCTTGGCTACCGCACACGGCCCAAGGTGCTGCATGAGAAGCAGGCCGCCGCAGCCGTCGGCCAAGCGCTCTTAATGCAGGCGTACCATGAAGCCTTTGCGTCCCACAGCGTGAGCGTGGCGCAAATTCTGCTGACCCGGTACGACTTCTCCAACCGCAAGCGCGTGCAGAACGCGATGATGACGATTGACGAGCTCCTGCAGCGCGGCGTCGTCCCAATTATTAACGAGAATGACACCGTCTCCGTGGATGAATTGAAATTCGGCGACAATGATACGTTGTCGGCGTTGGTAGGCAATTTGGTCAAGGCGAACAAATTGATCATCATTACCGATATGGACGGCCTGTACACGGACGATCCTCGTAAGAACGCGAACGCGCAGCGCATCGATCGCGTAGACGCCATCAGCGATGAGCTGTTCAGCTTCGCTGGAGGCTCTGGGAGCGCGGTCGGCACCGGCGGCATGCGCTCCAAGGTCGAGGCCGCCCGCATCGCGATGCGCGGGGGCGTGCCGGTCTTCATCGGGCGCGTGCTGGAGCCCGATGATTTGAACCTTGCCGTGAGTGGTACCGGCAAGGGAACGTACTTTGACACGGCGCTGAACAATCTGCCGGTCAAGAAGCAGTGGGTCGGCTTCCACTCGCTGCCCCAAGGGCAAATCATCGTTGATCAGGGGGCCAAGGCAGCCCTGATCAACGGTGGGAAGAGCCTGCTCCCCGCTGGCATCATGGGAGCCGTTGGTGACTTCCACCCCGGCGACGTCGTCGAGGTGCTATGCAGTGATGGCGTGCTGCTGGGCCGCGGCGTCGTCAATTATGCGGCTTGGCAAGTGCAAGCCGCGGCAGGCCTATCCACCGACGAAGTCCAGAAACGTGTCGAGGTCACACGCATCGAAGTCATCCACCGCGATGAATGGGTGCCATTAACCTAATCTTTGATTCACAATAGAAAGTGAGGCTCTCCCTTAATCATGAGACAACAACGATTACTTAACCCTACTTTACGAGATGTACCGGGAGATGCCGAGGCAGCCAGTCACCGACTTATGCTGCGAGCAGGACTCATTCGCCAGTTATCCAGCGGTATTTATTCCTATTTACCATTGGGTCTTAAGGCCCTTCAACATATTCAAACGATCGTGCGGGAAGAGATGGACCGCGCTGGCGCGCAAGAAATGCTCATGCCTGCTCTCCATCCTGCCGAATTATGGAAAGCATCTGGTCGTTGGGATGTCTATGGTCCCGAATTGATGCGACTTGAGGACCGCAATGGTCGCGAGTTTGCGTTAGGCGCCACGCATGAGGAAGTAATCACGACACTCGTCAAGGATGAGATTCATTCTTATAAGAAACTACCTGTTACGTTATATCAAATCCAAACGAAATATCGCGATGAGCGCAGACCACGGTTCGGCCTGCTGCGTGGACGTGAATTTCTAATGAAGGATGCGTACTCCTTCGATCGCTCCGCAAGCGGACTTGATGCCAGTTATCAAGCGATGTTCGATGCTTATGTCAATATTTTCACACGGTGCGGCTTACAATTCCGAGCAGTTGAAGCCGATTCCGGCGCGATTGGCGGAACGGATACGCATGAATTCATGGCTTTGGCGGATGTCGGCGAGGATACAATCGTTCATTGCCCTTCCTGTCAGTATGCAGCTAATTTGGAGAAAGCCACTGGTAACATTTCTAATGCATCGGTATCGTCTAGCGACATGGCTAACACCCAACCGTCTAAAGTGCATACCCCAGGAGTAACAAGCATTAAACAATTAAGTCAATTCTTTCAGATTGAACCGCAGCAAATCATTAAATCCGTCGCCGTACAAGCGGATAGTTCTCCTGCAATTGTGCTTGTAAGAGGTGATCTCGAAATCAATGAAATCAAGCTGAAGCATGTTCTTGGCGTTCAAGAAATCACCATGCTGTCCGAAGTCGAAATCGCTGCGCTTGGTTCAAAGGCTGGATTTATTGGACCGATTGGACTTACAACTGTCAAGCTGATCGCCGACACATCGATTAAAGGATTAAAGAACGCGGTTGTTGGTGCTAATACAGCGGATTATCACCTTCAGCATGTTGACGTTCAGCGTGATTTAGGTGACATCACCTATGCAGATGTTCGCAACGTTGGTCAAGGCGAAAGCTGTATTCAATGCGGACATGAGCTCGATTTTGCAAAAGGTATTGAAGTCGGGCACGTATTCAAGCTCGGCACCAAATATAGCGAATCCCTCGGCGCAACCTTCTCGGATGAAAACGGACTCTCCGAGCCGATGATTATGGGCTGCTACGGAATTGGGGTATCACGCGTGTTGGCCGCTGTCATTGAACAGCATCAGGATGAGAAAGGCATTATTTGGCCTAATACCATAGCGCCATTCGCCATTCATCTCTTAACCGTTCAAGTTGGGGATGAGGCTCAGATGGCCTTGTCTGAGGAAATTTATAAGACTTTAACTCGCGCAGGCTTCGCTGTACTTTGGGATGATCGCGAGGAACGTCCTGGCGTGAAATTTAATGATGCCGATTTACTAGGCTTCCCATTGCGTCTTACCGTAGGAAAGAAAACAAGCGAACACATCGTCGAATGTAAAGAACGCCGGAACGGCACCGTCTATGAACTTAACGTGGAACAATTGTTAACGCATTGCCAAACCTTTTTCAACTAGGAGGTCTTCCCATGAGTGAAGTCATACATAAATCCAAGCTTGCCAAGCAAGCCGCCCAAGCAATGGGCAATCTTACGACTGAGCAGAAAAATGCGGCGTTGCTGCTGATGGCGGATGCGCTAATTACAGAGCAACAAGCGATCATCGAAGCCAACGCGAAGGATCTTCAGCGTGGCAAGGAACTAGATACAAGTGCCTCCCTGCTCGATCGTTTAGCACTAAACGAATCCCGAATTGCGGCCATGGCAGAAGGCCTGCGTCAAATCGCTGAGCTCCCAGATCCGATTGGGGATACGCTTGAGTCGTTTGACCGCCCGAATGGTCTGCGGATTCGCAAAATCCGTGTCCCCCTAGGCGTCATCGGTATTATTTATGAAGCAAGACCGAACGTAACGGTCGATGCGGCGGGCTTATGTCTCAAAACAGGCAATGCTGTCGTGCTGCGTGGCGGATCTTCTGCTCTCTTTTCGAATGAGAAAATTGTGGAAGTGTTGTATTCAGCCCTTGAGCGTTCAGCTCTTCCGGCTGATGCCCTCCAATTAATTCTTAGCGCGGATCGCAGTTCTGTCGACGAAATGTTAAAGCTCAATGGGCTGATTGATGTGCTGATTCCACGTGGCGGTCATTCACTTATTCAAAATGTTGTCAATAACGCCTCGGTCCCAGTCATTGAAACAGGCGCAGGGGTATGTCATACTTTTATAGATCAAAGTGCACAGCTCGATATGGCCGTTCGTATCGGGATTAACGCCAAAGCGCAACGCCCATCTGTTTGCAATAGCATGGAGACCTTGCTCGTACACGAAGCAATTGCTGAAAAACATTTAGCTGCGATTGCTGAAGCGTTCCAAGGTGTCAATGTTGAGCTGCGAGGTGACGAGCGTGCAAGAAGCTTAGTTCCAAGTATGCTGGTTGCTGAACAAGCGGATTGGGGAACGGAATACGGCGACTATATTTTATCCATAAAAGTTGTTAAGGATCTAGATGAGGCCCTCGCTCACATTCGGGACTATGGCACGATGCACTCCGAATGTATTGTGACGGAAGATGCTGCCAATGCAGAGAGATTCCTACAAGAAGTAGATGCTGCAGCGGTGTACCATAATGCATCGACGCGCTTTACCGATGGCTTTGAGTTTGGATTCGGAGCAGAGATCGGCATTTCTACACAGAAGCTTCACGCACGTGGCCCTATGGGACTGCCTGCTTTAACTTCGACCAAATACCGCATCTACGGAAGCGGACAAATACGCGAATAAGCCGTATATACTAAGGAGGAATGCCCGATGTCCACGATCATATCACAAGCCAAAATTGCCTTTGTAGGCGCAGGTTCCATGGCGGAAGCCATCGTCCGCGGTCTCATCCAGACGGAAGTTGCTAATCCAAAGCACATTTATATGATGAATCGCTCCGACCAAGACAGATTAGCATTTCTTCGATCGGAATACGGCCTGCAGGCAACATCTGATCCAGAGACGAAAGATGCTTTCATACGCGAAGCTGACGTTGTTGTTCTTTGCATGAAACCTAAGGATGTCGAATCTGCCTTTGCAGAGCTGCAACCTCTTTTGAACGAGGGACAGCTGCTCATTTCCGTCATTGCCGGCTTATCCATTAATAAAGCTGAAAAGCTATTGCAAACCAACATGCCTATCGTTCGCACCATGCCTAACACCTCCTCAACCATCGGTTTAGGGGCAACAGGAATGAGCTTCTCCTCTAAGGTTAATGATACATTCAAGCAGTTTGCCATCCAAATGTTTGAAGCTGTGGGAACCGTCACGATTGTGGAAGAAGATAAGTTGGAAGTTCTTACAGGTGTCTCCGGAAGCGGTCCTGCCTATGTATATTATTTCATGGAAGCGATGATTAAAGCGGGGATCGACGGCGGTCTCACCGAAGAAGATGCGAAGCAATTAACACTTCAAACGGTGCTTGGTGCCGCACACATGGTACAACATACGAAAGAAGATCCTGCGGAGCTGCGACGTAAAGTTACGTCACCTAATGGAGCTACGCAAAAATCCATTGAAGCATTGGATCGTTTTCAGTTTAGCGAAGCCATTGCACAAGCTGTATTTTCTTCCGCTGCACGAGCCAAGGAAATGGGCGAGCAAATTGCTACAACCAGTCCAGTAGGGAAATCGGTATAATACTTATGAATTAATTCTAGTTAAAGCAGGTGAAAGATTGTCATGAGTTCCTATTGTTTAGCAACCTATCGGAGTTTCGATGAGAAAGCCGATTTTCATAAAAAAGCAACAAGCATCGCTGTTGGTCTTACAGTGGGTAGTTGGACGGAGCTGCCTGAGGCTCAAAAGGCTTCTATGGAGAAGCATTTGGGCAAGGTCGTTGCCGTTGAAGTCCACGAGCCTGCTGCTGGTGAGCCAACTACTAATCGATATGCGGATATCACGATCGCGTATCCAGATGTGAACTATAGCCGGGATATCCCCGCGCTGCTAGTGACTGTGTTCGGCAAGCTGTCTATGGATGGCAAAATCAAGCTGATCGACCTCGCCTTCTCTTCCGATTTCCTCGCCGGGTTCCCGGGTCCGAAATTTGGGATGCAAGGTGTTCGTGATCTTCTTGGCGTACATGATCGCCCGCTGCTTATGAGCATCTTCAAGTCCGTTGTAGGGTATGAGTTGCCAGCGCTTCGCGAGCAGTTTTACTTGCAAGCCGCTGGTGGCGTCGATCTTATCAAGGACGACGAGATTCTATTCGAGAATCCGTTAACGCCGATGGAGAAACGCATAGCGATTTGTCTCGAAGCTGCTGAGCAAGCGACGAAGGAGACCGGACAAAAGCTGCTCTATGCGGTTAATTTAACGGGTTCAACGTCTAAACTTGCTACCCAAGCCAAGAAAGCAATTGCAGCCGGCGCAAATGCTTTGCTTTTCAATGTTTTGGCTTACGGCTTCGATGTGCTGCATGAATTAAGCTCGGATCCGGAAATTAATATTCCGATCATGGCTCATCCTGCTTTGGCTGGAGCTACATATCCATCGCCGCACTACGGTATCTCGCCTTCTGTCCTACTAGGCAAGCTTATGCGTCTTGCTGGTGCTGATTTGGTGCTATTCCCTTCGCCATACGGCTCCGTTGTGATGCCGAAGGAAGAGAATTTGGCCATTAAGCATGTTCTGTTAACTAAAGATTTACGTAAAGATTACACCTATCAGGCGCCGTCTGATGTAGAATTAAGATTAGCACCAAGCTTCCCGGTTCCTTCCGCGGGTATTCATCCTGGACTTGTTCCGCTCATTTTACGTGATTTCGGGCAGGATGTTATCGTGAACGCCGGAGGCGGTATCCACGGTCATCCGATGGGAACGATCGCGGGTGGACAAGCGTTCCGCCAAGCCATCGACGCGACATTACAAGGTAAATCACTGCGCGACTACGCCCTAACACATCCAGAGCTACAATCAGCTATAGACACATGGGGGATTAGAGTATGAGCAAGGAACGAATTATTTTTTGTGACTTTGACGGTACAATCACCGTTAACGATAACATCGTAGCAATAATGAAGCACTTCAATCCCGAAGGCTGGGAAGGCATTGTCGAGCAAATCGTGACGCAGCAAATTTCCATTCGTGAAGGTGTAGGGGCAATGTTCGATCTGCTGCCGACCTCGCGTAAGGCTGAAATTGTGGACTATGCCATCAACAATGCCACTATCCGCGATGGTTTTGACGCGTTTGTCTCCTACTGCAAGGAGCAGGGGATCACACTTTTGATCACAAGCGGAGGTATTGATTTCTTTATTTACCCGCTGCTTCGCGCATTCGATATTCCTGAGAATCATATTTATTGCAACGCCAGCTCTTTCGAAGGGGAAACCATCGAAATCCTATGGCCGAATCCTTGCGATGCCCATTGCGTAACCGATTGCGGAATGTGCAAAACAAGCATCATTCGATCTTACGATCCCGAGCGGTATGAGCGAATTATTATCGGAGACAGCATCACCGATTTCGAAGGTGCTAAGCTTGTGGATACGATTTTTGCCAGATCACATCTCATCGAGCGTTGTGATCAACTCGGTTATGCGTACCATCCCTTCGAAACATTCTTCGATATTATTAAGCAATTGGAGGCTGAACCGGTCAGATGAGTATTTTACTAGAAGAAAAACAGCGTGCATTCGCTGAATTGCGTGACATCAAAGCTAATCTAGCTGCACGTGGATGGTTTCCTGCGACTAGCGGTAACTTATCTGTGCGTGTTGGTGGTTTCGAACCTAGTGCCTTCACATTCGCTATCACATCAAGCGGTAGAGATAAATCCGTTCAAACCCCGGAGGATTTCCTTCTCGTCAATGAGAAAGGCTTGCCAACGGAAGCGACGAGCCTGAAGCCATCAGCGGAAACCTTGATCCACAGCGAGATTTACCGTTTAACGGGCGCTGGCGCCATTTTCCACGTGCATACGATCTTTAACAACTTAGCTTCCGAGCTATATGGTGATCGTGGGAGTATTCCAGTTGATGGCGTTGAGCTCATTAAAGCGTTCAATATTTGGGATGAAGAAGCTCAAATTGAGATTCCGATCTTGCCCAACTATGCCGAAATTCCACGCATTGCAGAGTTAGTCGAAGGTGCGATCGTACCGCGTATTCCAGGTATCGTTCTTCGCAAGCATGGAATCTACGCTTGGGGCGCCAATGCTTTCGAAGCGAAGCGTCATCTGGAAGCATTCGAATTCTTATTTGAATATGTGTATCGCTCGCATTTGTTGAAGAAGTAAATTGGGTGCTCACTATTAAGTCGATTTTTTCGACTTAGGCAGAGTCGCAGACCCCATTTCACTCTTGTAAGTCGATTTTTTCGACTTACACAGGGCTGCTGACTCCATTACTCCCCAGTAAGTCGATTTTTTCGACTTAGGCAGAGTCGCAGACCCCATTTCACCCTTGTAAGTCGATTTTTTCGACTTACACAGGGCTGCTGGCTCCATTTCTCCCCAGTAAGTCGATTTTTCCGACTTAACCGCGGCTTCAAAGAAAAAAACGTCTAATTCTTCCCCCTTAGGGCGAAGAATTAGACGTTTTTTATCTTTTATCTCGACTGCCTGAACCGCTGCGAGTATTCCTTCGCTTGGTCAACCGTCGATACGCGATTGCGGCTCCAGTCGAGCAGAATCCGATCAATGTAACGGAAGTGAACTTTTCCGGCAAAAACTGCTTCCTTCAAAGCCGTCATGATCAGCTCTTCTTTGTACATATCTTTATCTAGCCAATTGCTGATCGTTTCCAGCTCCATTGGCGTCAAAGGTCTGGCGAATTCATTCTCGATCGTCGTATAAATGTTCTTCACACGATCATCGGACGGAACTTGCGTTTGTGCCACAGCAGCAGCCTCAGCTATCGCTTTCAGCTGCTGCTCCGCAACACACTTCGCTAATTTCTTGTACAGCGGCGTCAGGTTATACTGCTCACTGCGAAACCCTGTCGTTTCGTTCGTATCCTCATCGATGGCGATAAACTGCTCTCGAATCAGCTTCTGCACACTAGCGATTACGACATCCGGTGAAGCTGACATCCGCTCCTGAATTTCATCCAATGTCGGGAAGTTGTTCCGTTCCTTTTCAACAAATGAAATAAAATGAATGAGCGTCATGACGTCAACCTCACTCAAGAGCAGTGTCCGGTAATGCTTGAGCAGCAGACTCGGTACCGCGACACTCCCCTCCATAAAGCTATTCAACAGGATCGCTTCGACCTTCAACTGTGTATTTGTTTGAGTACTCATGCGTCGATCCCCTTTCTCCCCATGGACAATGCCACTACTTAAGGGTATAGACGGTATAACAAACGCGGGAACGGAATCGTTTCACGCACATGATCCAAGCCGCAAATCCAAGCTACTGTACGCTCTAAACCTAAACCGAAACCAGAATGCGGCACTGTACCGTATTTGCGAAGATCCAAGTACCACTGATAGGCTTCTTGAGAAAGCTCGTGCTCCTTGAAACGCTGTTCCATCAATTCAGGGTCATCAATCCGTTGACTGCCCCCGATAATTTCGCCATAGCCCTCAGGTGCAATCATATCCGCACAAAGGACGACTTCCGGACGACTAGGATCTGGCTTCATGTAGAAAGCCTTAATCTCGGTCGGCCAATGCGTGATAAATACAGGCGTTTCATATTGAGCCGCAATCGCTGTCTCATGTGGCGCACCGAAATCTTCGCCCCATGCGAATTCATGCCCGTTCTTTTGCAAATAGTCGACGGCCTCATCGTACGTGATACGTGGGAAGCTGCCTTTGATCTTTTCCAACTTGGACGTATCTCGCTCTAAGGTTTCAAGCTCGGCTTGGCAGTTCTGAAGTACAGTTTGCACGATATGTGAAACGAATTGCTCTTGTACCTCAAGGTTTTCCACATGATCTACAAACGCCATTTCCGGCTCGATCATCCAGAATTCGATTAAATGACGACGCGTCTTTGATTTCTCCGCACGGAAAGTTGGACCGAAGGAATATACGCGCCCTAACGCCATAGCTGCTGCTTCCATGTAAAGCTGTCCGCTTTGTGTCAAGAATGCATCTTCATCGAAATATTTCGTGTGGAACAAGTTGGTCGTACCTTCACAAGAGGAAGGCGTCAAGATCGGTGGATCCACCAAATGAAAACCGCGGTCATTGAAGAACGATTGTACAGCTTTGATAATTTCAGCGCGAATCACAAGTACCGCACGCTGACGCGGGCTCCGAATCCACAGATGACGATTATCCATGAGGAAATCTACGCCATGCTCCTTTGGTGTAATCGGATACTCTTCGGTAACCTGAATGATTTCAACACCCGTCACATCTAGCTCGAAGCCGCCTTTACTGCGTGTATCTTCTTTGACTTTTCCTGTTATGTATAGCGAGCTCTCTTGTGTAAGTTTGGAAGCTGCCTCCCATACCTCTTCACTCACTTCACTTTTAACCACAACTCCTTGTATATATCCCGAACCGTCTCGCAGCTGCAAAAACTGAATTTTACCGCTGGAGCGCTTCTTGTTTAGCCAACAGCCGATGGTGACGGACTCGCCGACATGATGTTTTACTTCACCTATTGTACTTTTCATAATTATATCCTTCCTCCCTAGAACTGTAGATCTACTCTATTGTACACCATTTCACTATTTCCACGAAAGAATCAGTGGGTCATCTGTTGAACGAGACTATACGTGTCCTGTGCGATACCCCATTCCTCATTCGTTGGAATCACAAGCACTTCAATCCGTGAGCCTGGCTTCGTGATTCGCTTCTCTATACCTCTTCCTTGCGTGTTCGCTTCCCCATCAAAATCAACCCCAAGGAAGCTCAATCCCTCGCATACCGTCTGACGTAGAGGCGCGGAATTCTCGCCAACGCCAGCCGTAAAAACAATCGCATCGACACCATTCATCGCTGCTGCGTAAGCCCCGATGTACTTGCGAAGCCGATACGCATACATCTCAAAAGCTAGGCCAGCGTTCTTATCGCCCGCTTCCATCGCCTCCACGATCTCCCGCATATCGCTGGAGATGCCCGAGATCGCCTGCAGGCCGCTATGCTTATTCAGCATGGAGCTGACCTCGCCGATCGTCAAATCCTCCTTGCCCATCACATAGGGCACGATGGCCGGATCGAGATCGCCGCTGCGCGTGCCCATCATCAGCCCTTCGAGCGGGGTCATCCCCATGCTCGTGTCAACCGAATGGCCGCCCCATACAGCGGCGCAGGAAGCGCCATTACCTATGTGACAGGTAATGAGCTTCAACTGCTCCAGCGGGCGTCCTAGGAAGGCTGCGGCACGCTCGCTGACATACTTGTGCGACGTACCGTGGAAACCATAGCGGCGCACCTTGTGTTTCCGGTAGAGAGCCATCGGTACCGGATACAGGTAGGCCTTCGCCGGCATCGACTGATGGAAGGCTGTGTCGAAGACGACAGCCTGCGGTACGCCAGGCATGTTCACATCCACCGCGGAGATGCCCAGCATGTGCGCCGGGTTGTGGAGCGGCGCCAAATCGAAGAGACGCCGGATCTCCTTCTTCACCTCATCCGTGACGAGGACGGAGCTCTTGAACGATTCGCCGCCGTGAACGACACGATGGCCGACGGCATCGATCTGCGAGATGGCAGTCAGAACGCCATGCTCGGGATGGACAAGCACATCCAGCACTTTGCGGATGGCCGTTGTATGCTCTAGTATTTCATCTACCTTATGAAATTCGGGTTTATCCGCAGGCTCATGCATCAAGATCGCAGTATCCATGCCAATGCGCTCCACTCTACCTTTGGCAAGCACGTTCGCATTTTCCATATCATAAAGTTGATATTTCACGGAAGAGCTGCCGGCATTAATCACGAGAATGTTCAAATTCGGTCACCGTCCTTGTCATAACGGAAGAAGCCTTCTCCTGTCTTGGCGCCAAGGTGCCCTGCACGAACCATTTGCTTCAGCAAATACGATGGGCGATATTTGATATCGCCATATTCGCGGAACATTCCTTCTAACGCAGCTAAAACAGCATCAAGTCCGAAACGGTCGCACATCTCCAACGGACCATGTTTGAAGTCATAACCGATCCGCATCGCTTGATCAATATCCTCTGCTGATGCAACGCCCTCAGATAGGGTATGCAGCGCCTCATTAATCAAAGTACACATCAGTCTCGTCGTAATATACCCTGGCGATTCATTTACCTTAATACTCTTTTTCGAGAGCAAATCGTCAACAAACTGGCGAGTTAGGTTATAGGTTTCATCGGACGTTTTCATGGCGCGAACGATTTCCACAAGATTGACTTTGGCAACTGGATGTAGAAAATGCAGACCAATTACACGCTCTGGGTGTGACGTAATCGCAGCGATCTCCGTTACACTTAACGTTGAGGTATTCGTGGCTAGAATAATTTGAGGCGAGCAAATTTGATTCAGCTGGAAAAAGACATGCTTTTTCGCATTCAAATCTTCTGAAATCGTTTCAATAACAAGCTCGCAGGAGGCCATGTCCTGTATCGAGTCAGCTCTCCTAATTTTCGAGAGGATGGATTTCTTCTCCGCTTCCGTTAAAGCCCAACGCTCAATTTGCTTATCTAAGCTTACTGTAATCTGCTCGATCGCTCGGTCCAGCTTATCTGTTGATTTTTCGGCAAGCATCACATCAAGTCCTCGGGCTGCAAGCATTTCAGAAATACCCTGTCCCATTGTTCCGCCGCCGATTACACCAATTGTTCTGAACATCATAGCCTGTTTCTCCTTCTTCCATACATCTTCCTCACGGAAATTACACATGTTCATCGATCTTATGAAAGCTTCTTAATAAGTATATGTATAATTCATGTTTGAGGTAAAGACAAGAACCGCTGGCCTAATTGGCCAACGGTCATTATTATGCACTTTGAGACACCGAGGCGTCAAATAAGGTACGAAATGTATCTCCTGAGAGAACTTCTTCCTTCATCAAAATAGCAAACGAATGTTCAAACACACCACGTTGTTCTTCTAACATCTTTTTCGTGCGAAGCATTAACGCATCAAGAATAGCTGCATTTTCTTTCATCAACTGTTCCTTCGTCACCATCTCACGATCAATGATCCCTAAGCTCGTAAGACCCGCGTCCATCATGTTGCGAACCATCGAGAGCGATTGTTCGAAATCGTTACGAGAGCCGGTGCTGCGACCGCCGTATATCATTTCCTCCGCCGCTGCTCCACCAAGGGCAATCATAATCTGATCTTCAATATAATCCTTTGTATACAAATAATGATCCTGAGGCGGGTTATGACGTACATATCCTAATGCTTTCCCTCGCGGACTAACGGTAACCTGTGAAACGGATCCTGGACGAACTAGCTCTGCAATAATAGCATGGCCTAATTCATGATACGCCACACGCTCTTTCTCATCGTTCGCTGTTTCTTTATCTGTTCGTTCACCCATCATGACTTTATCGATCGCTGAAGCCAAATGAGGCTGCTCAATAGCTGGCTTATCTTCCCTCATGGCATAAATAGCTGCTTCGTTCAACACACCTTCAAGCTGTGCACCTGAGAAGCCAAAGGTTTGATCCGCTGTGAGATCCAAAGTAACACCTTCTGCAAGCGGCTTGTTCTTGGCATGAATCTGAAGAATTGCAAGACGACCCTTCTTATCAGGCAAATCCACTTCAATATGACGGTCAAAACGACCTGGACGCAGCAACGCACTATCTAGCATTTCCTTACGGTTCGTCGCAGCAACAATTAGAATACGCGGCGCATCATTCGTATGAATTCCATCCATCTCCGTCAACAATTGGTTCAATGTCTGGTCATACTCTCGCTGTTGACCGCCGTCTCGCTTACCACCGATGACATCAATCTCATCAATAAAAATAATGGCGTTATCCTTGCCCTCTTTGACTGCACGTGCTCTTGCTTCTTTAAATAAATCACGTACACGGCTCGCACCTACACCTACATACATCTCAACAAATTCACTACCTGAAGCCGCCATAAAGACGGAGTTCGTATAGTGCGCAGCTGCTTTAGCCATCAAGGTTTTCCCCGTACCCGGAGGACCTGTTAGAAGCAAACCTTTGAGCGGACGAATACCTAGCTTCTTAATTTCTTCATGTTTAATCAAGAAATCGAGTGCTTCCATTAATTCTTTCTTCGCACGATCTTGCCCGCCAATCTCATCAAAGGTTAAGAAAGACGGCGTCCGATTCTTGCTTTTTCGATCTCCGCCGCCTGCAGCTGCCCCGATGCCGCCGCGAGTTTTCATCATATAGAATAATGAAGCGCCTAGGGCACTTACGAAAATAATCGGAATTAAATTTACACCTTGAAATGCTAAAAAAACAAGCAGGACAGGAATAAAACCTATACCTATTTCTTTATATATTTTACTCATTCGGCCACACTCCGATCTGGGAGATTCTTGGCAGCATGATAAATTTCGTGGCATCACCATCTGTTAAGCGAATATATACGTTGTGTTCATCCATTTCACTGTCTACTTTCATACTTGGAACACCATTTGCATACTTCTGTAAGGTTGTTGGAATATCGGCATAATGCTTCGTTTCCATAGCTTGAGCTACCTCAAATAACGCTTTAGACCACCACTGATCCAGCTTATCTGACGATTGATTCTTAACGGAAATGTTCACAGAACGCTTCCCGATAATCGAAGCGCCTTCTTGCTTAATTAGTTCAACAACATTTCGTAAATTAGCGTCAGGCTTTAATGTCACTTCAATATCCACTTGATTGGAAGAAAGCTTAATTGTTGAGTCGGTCACACCTGGTGCAGTACTGATTATATGTGATAATGGATTTTCCATCGCAAAACTTGTATAGGCGAACCAGCCTCCAAAAAGTACTCCGGCCGAAATAATCACGCTCAAGACAACAGGTAAAAGGCGCAGCTTCATCTTCATGGATTCGCGTCCACCTTTCTGTAAAAAGTTATTTTCTTGCCTCAAAAGCTATACGATTAGTATATCACCGCATACACACTCAATGCCTTATGTAAACAGTGGAAACACGAAACCATACTTCCTCCCCATAAAAAAAGCTCAACCTTCTTATTGAAGGCTGAGCCGATACGTATCCAGAAATTTACCGTCTTTGAAGGCATAGTAGTCATAGAAATACCGAGTACCTCTATCATCCTTCGATTTATAAAACACTTCCCAAACATAGTCATTACCTAGCTTACCTGGCATAACCCGCTCGATTTGACTGCTAGGCGCCTTTTTCATAACAGCATCCCGAGCTTGCGCCTCCGTGAAGGCTTCTTCCGTCATCTCTGTATGAACTTCTTGGTCTGACACCCAAGCAATTAAGCTTTGTCCGAGCTTATTTTCCCCATATACAATCTGAAATGCTTCATCACCATAGAAAAAATCAACCTTCGAGGCTTTCGTCATCATACTTCCCTCATAGGCTTTCTCAACAGCTACGCGCTTCTCATCCCAGTGTTCGTTCTGCACATTGAGGTAAAATCGGCTCAGCACAACACCCAGCGTTGCTACAATAAAGATGCCAAGTGTAATCGTTCGCTTCGCATTCATGAACGCGGCGCACCTCCCCATGTCCACTTACTAGGCTAAGCATTAGCCTTTTAGTCTATCAAAGCATAATTCGAATTCACGTTTAATTTTCTCTTCATCTAGTGTTATGCAATCACCTTTACGCACGATCCATTTGCCATCTACACACACATCAACGACATCCTTAGCACAAGCGGAGTACACGATATGTGAGATGAAGTCAGTCTTCGGCAAGAAATGAGGTTGATCAATATCTAATGCAATGAAGTCTGCCTTCATGCCTGTCGCAAGATGACCAACATCATCCAACCAGATCGATTCTGCTCCCATGCGAGTTCCAAGCAACAACGCTTCCTTCGCTGGAATAGCTAATGGATCTCCAGAAACTCCTTTATGAATAAGGGCAGCCAATCGCATTTCTTCAAACATGTCCAAATTATTGTTGGATGCCGCGCCATCCGTACCTAAGGAAACCTTGACTCCTGCGCGCAACAACTCTGGTAAACGCGCAACACCGCTGGCAAGCTTCAAGTTACTGCCTGGGTTATGTGATACACGTACATCATATTGCTTAAGAATAGCAATTTCTTCATCGTTCAAATGAACGCCATGCGCGACCAGCGTAGGTCGTGTGAACACGCCTAGATTTTCCAAGTGAGCAACAGGTCTTGCTCCGTACTGCTCTACATTGCCTTCAACTTCGCGTCGTGTTTCTGACATGTGTGTATGAATAGGAAGATTTAGATCATGTGCAGCCTGAACAATACGCTCAATATAATCTGGTGGACATGTATATGGCGCATGCGGAGACATCATCGTTGTAATTCTTCCGTCCGCTTTACCATGCCAATTCTTAGCGAATTCCGTTGCTTCAATTAGCTTAGCTGTTTGTACGTCTGGCGGACAAAGTCCGATCACACCGCGGGTCAAGACACCACGCATCCCAGAATCTTCAACGGCAAGTGCAACTTCATTCATATGATCGTACATATCAACGAATGTTGTTGTACCCCCTTTGATCATTTCAAGAATCGATAAACGTGTTCCCCATTTGACATCCTGCGAAGTAAATTTCCCTTCCATAGGCCACATTTTCTCTTCTAACCACACTTGCAGAGCCAAATCATCACCGTACCCGCGCAGAAGCGACATTGCGGCATGACCATGCGTATTAACTAGCCCTGGCATGTACAACTTATTAGTACCGTCGATCACTTCATCATAATGTTCAAGAGGTTCTGGAACTTCTTCGCCGATGTATGTAATCTGACTGCCTTCGATAACCATGCAGCCTTTAATGGATGTTGTTGTGTCTTCCTTATTAGTAATAAAAATACCATTCGAAATTAATGTTTTTTTCATAGTAAAAAACCCTCTCTATGCTCATTCTATAAACAGCTAATACTCCATAAACTTTACATCTTCAAGCTTGTAAAATCAAGGAAGCTGATCGCTATTCCTTATCTGTTGATAATTTGTAAATTGTCACGGAATTTTCGTTGCTTTAGCCCTTATGAGTATGATACTTTAAACATTGTGAGTTTTTTCTACAATTTGGTCATATTCGTTTCACAAATTCGTTTAAAAACTTGTACATATAGTAAAAATTAGGAGGATTCTATGACAACGTTATTCACCAGAAAGAACGAAGTCGATTTCTTGCAACTTCTTATCCGTGCTGCAGAGAACGCCTTGCAAACAGCGCAACTGTTTCGTACAGCCATGATGGGTGATAAACCCCCAATTGAGTATGTCAAAGCGATTCATGATCTTGAGCATGCAGGCGACTCCATTACACATGATATCTTTAGAGGTTTGAACAAAGTATTTATCACTCCGATTGATCGGGAAGATATTATGGTTCTGGCTTCGAAGGTAGATGATGTTACCGATGGTATTGAAGCTACGATTGCTCGCTTCGACTATTTGAGTGTTTCCCATACGGATGCCTACATGAAAGATTTCTCAGGAGTTATCGTAGACTCATGTCAACATATGCTTGATGCCTTCAAGCTTTTAGCCAAGAAAAAGTATATGCAAATTCCGGAGCACACCGTTGCTATAAATAAATTAGAGAATGATGGAGATCGGTTGATGCGTGAAGGGATTCGCCAAATTTTTATCACGCGCAAAGATCCGTACGAAGATTTTAAACTCAAAGAAATTTACGAGCGTCTGGAAGAAACGACTGATGCCTGCGAAGATGTTGCCAATATTCTTGACAGTGTAGTACTTCGCTACTCCTAAGACACAAAATGTCTCTGTGTACGAAGAAAGTTTTCCACTTGGAAAACGCTAGGAGGAATTCATGTTAACTTATTTGATAATAATCGTTGCACTTGCCTTGCTATTCGACTTCATCAATGGATTCCACGATACAGCTAATGCGATTGCGACTTCAATTTCCACGCGAGCATTAAGCCCTCGAGTCGCTATTTTCATGGCTGCTTCACTTAATTTTGTTGGGGCTATGGTTTCATCGGAAGTAGCCAAAACAGTAGGCGGAAGTATTGCCAATCCTGCGAAGATCGAGAATGGGGTTGAAGTCGTTATTGCTGCTTTACTTGCGGCAATTATTTGGAACCTGCTTACTTGGTATTTGTCGATTCCCTCATCATCCTCTCATACTCTACTTGGTTCCCTAGCCGGTGCCGTTATCGCAGGAGCAGGATTCAATGGCGTGAATTGGAGCGGCTTTACGCAAATCATAATAATTTTGATTCTATCGCCGATTATTGCTTTCGTTCTAGGTTATCTCATCATGGTATTGATCAAATATATCGTGATTTGGTCCGGTAATACGTCCAGATCTAAGCTAAATCGTGGATTCCGTACGCTTCAAATCCTATCCGCTGGATTATTATCATACTCCCACGGAGGTAATGATGCGCAAAAAGCGATGGGGATTATCGTATTCGGTCTCGTTGCTGCCGGCGTGCAAGACGACTTAAATGTACCGCTGTGGGTTAAAATCGCTGCCGCTCTTGCTATGGGACTTGGTACATCCATTGGTGGATGGCGCATTATTAAAACCGTGTCTGGTAAAATTGTAAAAATTGAACCGATTAACGGTTTTGCTGCCGATTTAACATCTTCGATCGTCATTCAATTCTCAACTTTCATTGGTAAACCATTATCAACAACACATGTTATTTCCTCAGCGATTATCGGAACTGGCAGTGTGATGCGTTTCCATGAAGTCCAATGGGGTACTGTAGGTCGAATGTTAATCACTTGGATCATTACGATTCCGATCTCAATGGTACTAGCTTACTCGCTTTACTTTGCGATTTTCCGCCTAATCATGTAATAATCACAAAGGCACGACCCGCTGAACTTCCGCGTGTCGTGCCTTTTTCATTCTAATCTAGATAGTAGGCTAAGCTCTGAAGCTCTGTCGTAAAATCCGCATAATGGACTCGCACATCAGGTGGTACTTTAATGATAACTGGCGCAAAATTTAAGATGGCTTCGATCCCGCAAGCTACGAATTCATTAGCCACATTTTGTGCTTCCGCGGCAGGCACTGTAATGATACCGATCCGCACGCCAAGCTCAGCCAAAACAAACTTCATTTTATCCATTGGAAGCACCACCAAGTTATTAATAACTTCCCCCGTCTTGGATGGCATCGCATCGAAAAGCGCTACAATTTTCATATCATTTCGTAAGTACGTATTATAATTGCAAAGGGCTCTACCTAAATTTCCGGCTCCTACGAGGGCTACTTGGATATGTCGATCTAACTTAAGAATTTGCCGAATCTTCTCAATCAGATAATTGATATCATAGCCGATTCCTTTTTTACCAAACTCCCCGAAATAAGCCAAATCCTTACGAATCTGAGCAGGATTCAGATCCAGTTTCTGACCCAAATCCTGAGAAGACACGGTTGACACATTGTTCATTTGCAGTTCGTTCAAATAACGCAAATAAATCGGTAATCTGCGGACAACGGCTTCCGAAATTTTCTGTGTTTTCACGTCTTTAGGCTCCCCCCATCCACTGCTCTATCCTCGGTAGCATTTGTTCGCACGTCATATGCTCGATCTTCGGACCAGGCAACGAATAGAGGAAATGCTTGCCATAATACGTTTCAATAACACGTGTATCATAAATGATAACGATCCCTTTGTCAGACGCTCTGCGAACAAGACGGCCAAAGCCCTGTTTAAACCGTATAACGGCCTGCGGCACTGAAAATTTCATGAACGGATTCTCATTCCGTTTCTTAATATTTTCACATTTGGCTTCCACTAACGGATGATTAGGCGGCTGAAAGGGTAGACGAATGATCGCAAGGCAGCTAAGTGCATCCCCTGGAATATCCACACCCTCCCAGAACGAACTGGTGCCCAGCAGCACGCACATTTTGTTATCTTGGAACATGCGGGTCAGCTTGCTACGATTGCCGCTGTCAACGCCCTGTCCAAGCACAGTGATGCCATGTGGAGCCAACTTCTCCTTCATCCCTGCATGGACGAGCTTCAGCATTCGATTCGAGGTGCATAGAACCAGCATTCGGCCTTTCGTCACCTGTGCCACATCACTCAGAGAGTTGATCAGTGCTTCTATGAAAACAGGGTCGCCAGCTCCCTTAATGGTTGGAAAATCTCGCGGAATCACAACCAAGGCTTGCTCACGATAGTTAAAAGGAGATGGCAATTGAACCGTCTTCAGCTTCCCTGACTCTTCGTCCTCTGGAATGGCTAATCCAAGCTGCTCAGCAGAATATTGGAATGACTTATTCACAGAGAGTGTCGCTGAGGTCAGAATGATGCTATCTTTCGTTTCAAAGAAGTGCTGCTGCAGCAAACCGCTAACATCCGTCGGAACTGAATTCAGCTGCACTGATTTGGCCTTTGCATACGTGCCGGCTTCGATCCAGTAAACGTACCCTTCATCTGCCATTTTCATAAAGAAATGAAGCGCATCACGATGGGCGTACAGCTCTTTCACTGTTCCGTTCAGATCGGTCACGAGCCCTTGAACCCCAAGACCATCCTGCTGTTCCTTTAACTCATTTAACAATTTATCCAATGTCCGCAGCAAATCATTCGCGTTCAGATAAATGTTATCCTCCATGATCAGCAGCTCACGCCAGTTGGACGGCAACGTTTCAGGCTTCAATCGCAAAACGTACTGCGAGGTTTCCGATTGCGAAGGATCGCTGCCTGAAGAAACAAGTTCATATAATGCTTCACTTAAACGTTCCCAGTCCTCTTTGATTGAAATAATTTTGGGAAATAATCCATCAATCGTTTGACTCCATGCCGCTGCGCGCTCCCCAGCCTCATCCGATTTCTGTAATCGAAAACGAAGCATCGGAAGCTGCCCGCTTCGATTGTCCTTATACAGCCACAGTAGTGAATGATAGAAAGCCGAAGCATGCAGCTCAATCCCGAGATGCTTACTCGCCACTTCTTCAAAGTGATGCGCCTCATCAATCACAAGGTGCTTGTAAGACGGTAGAAGACGGTTCTCAGCCTTCATATCCGTAAAGAGGAGGGAATGGTTCGTGATGATCACATCAGCCGTATTGGCGTCATTACGCGCTCGATGATAGAAGCACTTCTTGTACCAAGGGCACATTCGGTTTAAGCAGGAATCCGTATCGCTTGCGACAGAGTACCAGAATTGAGCACCTTTGTTCCCAAAGTGCAATTCCTCTTCGTCCCCATGCTCCGTCTCACTTAGCCAAACAACCATTTGCGCTGCGGTGATTGGATCTTCCCTGCCATTCTCATAATCCCGGGTTGTCAGTTTTGTTTCAAATTTGCGCAAGCACAGATAGTGGCTTCTGCCTTTCAGCACAGCCGCTTTGAATGGCACTGGAAAGATTTCTTTTAATAAAGGAATATCGCGCTCCCGAAGCTGTTCCTGCAAATTAATCGTGTGCGTGGACACAACGACTTTCTTTTCGTATTTCAAACCGTAGTAAATCGATGGAATCAAATATCCGAGTGATTTCCCAGTACCCGTTCCCGCTTCGATCATCAAATGCTGATCAGCCTCAAGGGACTTTTCTACTTCCTGAATCATTTGATCCTGAGATTCTCGATCCTCGTATACCTCAAATCGTTGTTGGAGAGCAGATTTCAGACCTTGCTGGAACGCTGTAAAAGAAGTGCCCAACGCTTCCGTTACTTCGTATTCCGAGCGCTGTTCTTCTTCATCACCCCAATCCGTCACATTCAGTGTAAATTGGCGGAAGTAACGATTTGTATCCATATCAACACTTGTCACTGACTCTTTATATAAACAAATCTCATCGAGGAACCATCCTAAATCCGTGTTACCGTTTTCGAAAATCTGATTCAGCCTTTGCACTGTTAAGAGAGGCAAACCCAATAACCGATCCAAACAATGGATCCAAATGAGTGCCGTGACTTCCGCATCGCTGTCAGCCTGGTGTGGTCTTTCATGGTCGATGCCAAACAGGGCTGCTACCATACTTAGCTGGAGGCTAGAGATGGACGGGAATAAGATCCGAAGCATATCCATCGTATCTAGGACTCGTCCTGAGAATGGCGGATATCCTGTTCTCGTAAGGCCTCTTTGAAGGAACGACAAATCAAATGCCGCTTGATGCGCTACTAACACACAATCAAACAAAAGTGGAAACATATCAGACATTACCTGATCGAGTGACGGCGCATCAGCGACCATTTCATTGGTAATCCCCGTTAAGGTTGTAATCGAAGAAGGTATACTAATCCCTGGGTTCACCAGAGAAGTATACCTATCTGTAATTTCAAATTGATCTATGATGACGAGTCCAACCTGAATAATTTCGTCCCCAGGCTGACTTCCTGTCGTTTCAAAATCCAAAACTGCAAATTTCATAACGTCTATCTTCAATCCCTTCGTCCTGCTCTTCTCCTAGCATACCAAATCTGATTAGGAAAAGGGAATACCTTGTTTTGCCGTTTCGGGTTAGGACTCATCCAGATTGATAAGTGGCTCCATACAAGAGGGATCGGTGTGATACGCTTTTTGAAAATATTCGAAAGCCTTCTCTAGATTCTGATTCTGCACTTGAATACAGCCCATTGCGTTATAGGAGATAGCTTTCATCTTTGAATTGTCCGTCAGCGGAAGAAGGAATTTAAAGTGCTGATAAGCATCGCCAAACTCCCCTTTTCGCAGATGTCCCATCGCTAAGTAAACCCGAGCTAACAGGAAATCCGGCTGCCGCTCAATTAACACTTCGAATTCTTTGATAGCTTGATCATACATGTACAGCTTGTAGTATCCTTGGCCGCGCATGAATTCTTCAGTCTGCTTGCCGGATACGTCGAGCTCCATCAGTTCGTCATGTAAGGTTTTGGTACTGATCGGCACCGCCCCATAGAACTTTCCCAGCTTCTCCTCAAAAAGCAGCCACGCCTCGATGAATTCATCACTCATCGTTTTCAGCACTTGCAGTTGTTCGTCAAGCTCCGCCTTTTTCTCCACATCACTGTTCGGATATTCCTTCTGGATTTCTTCCAAAACCTCATTCATTGTGGAAAATAAATGCTTAAACATTTGGCATCCCCACCTTTGCTTCGAAAGCTTACCCTCATTCTTTGTAAACAGAGTCGATTTCATGCATGCATGGTAGATCAGCGCACATCTTACAGAACGGTCGAATGCTCTTCTTCCTTTAGCAACTGGGCAACTGTATTGTTGGCACCCATAATGGCAATCGTTGGATGATGCTTCTTGGCTTCTTCGTCACTCATCATGGCATAAGAAACAATGATAATGGTATCACCTGTTTGAACTAACCTAGCTGCCGCACCATTTAAACAAATTACACCCGTGCCGCGCGGCCCTGGAATAATATACGTTTCAAGACGAGCACCGTTGTTGTTGTTCACGATCTGTACTTTCTCACCTGGCAGCATATCCACGAGGTCAATCAAATCTTCATCAATCGTGATGCTGCCGATATAATTTAAATTCGCCTCGGTAACCGTGGCGCGGTGAATCTTTGCTTTCATCATTGTGCGAAACATAAGACGTCACTTCCTGACTTGTAGAATTAGATTATCAATTAATCGTGTTTTCCCGAACTTCACAGCCAATGCGATAATAAGAGATGAGGTAGAATGGCTATTTTCAAAAGGCTCTAAAGTTGGGTAGGATAGCACTTCAACATAATCGATAACGGCTAATGGTGCCGTTTGTATATGAGCTCTGACTAGTGTTTGAATCTCTAGTGAAGTAAAAGTTGCATCTGTGTGGGTTAGAATGAACTCTTTCGCTTTTTGTAAGGACTGTGACAATACCAACGCTTGCTGGCGCTCCTCCGCCGACAGATAAACATTGCGGGAACTCATAGCTAGCCCATCGTTTTCTCGCAAGGTCGGGCATGGAACGATTTCTACGTCCAGATTAAGATCCTGTACCATTTGCTCGATGACTGCAACTTGTTGCGCATCCTTTAAGCCGAAAAAGGCTTGATCGGGCTTTACGATATGAAATAGCTTGCTAACTACCGTTGCTACACCATCAAAATGACCAGGTCGTGAAGCCCCGCATAATCTCGTGGTAACTTCCGATACACTCACAGTCGTGAGGGTCGGTGATGGGTACATTTCGTCAACAGATGGCATGAACACAATATCTACACCCGCGGCCTCTGCAACAGCCAAATCGCGCTCCGCATTGCGCGGATACCGTTCAAAATCCTCACCAGGACCAAACTGCAAAGGATTTACAAATATACTTAACACAACCAATCCACTTTGGGAACGAGCTTTTTTGAGAAGACTGGCATGCCCTTCATGTAAAAAGCCCATCGTCGGCACGAAGCCGACGGATTGATCATTTTTGCGACGATAATCTTTGATACGTGATCTTAAATCGGCAATTGTCTGTACAACTTCCATTGTGTGGATCGCTTCCATGGCCAATCACTCCTTATCGCCGTATAGATATTGAACAACATCGTTATCCATATGAAATGTATTTTCTTGCGCCGGGAACGTCCGCGCCTTCACTTCTTTCACATATTCGCCAATACCTGTACGGATAGTTTCCCCGATATTTGCATAGGCTTTAACAAACTTTCTGGGAGCACTGTCAGAACCATACTGCAACAGATCATGATACACAAGTACTTGCCCATCACAATGCACACCAGACCCAATGCCAATCGTAGGAATCGAAAGCTGCTTCGTAATCCATGCCGCCAATTCATCCGTCACGAGCTCAAGTACAACCGCGAAAGCTCCAGCCTCTTCGATTGCCTTCGCATCACTCAGAAGCTTCTTCGCTTGCTCCGAGCTGCGCCCTTGAACACGGAAACCGCCCAATTGGTGTACCGACTGTGGCGTTAAGCCCAAATGGCCAACGACAGGTACGCCTGCATCTGTAATCGCTTTGACCGTAGCTGCGATCTCCGCGCCACCTTCTAGTTTAACCGCCTTAGCTCCGCCCTCACGCATCAAACGTCCTACGCCTTGCAAAGTAGCGTCCAAGCTGCCGTGGTAGGTTAAGAAGGGCATATCAGCGACGACAAACGTATTCGCGGCACCACGCACCGCAGCACGTGTATGATACACCATATCGTCCAGTGTAACTGGTAACGTGGAATCATACCCTAGCACGACATTCCCAAGTGAATCTCCAACTAGAATCACATCAATACCAGCTTCCTCTGACAATCGTGCTGAGGGATAATCGTAGGCCGTCACCATCGTAATCGGTACGCCATCTTGCTTCATTTTTCTCATCCTTGCTGTCGTTAGCGCCTTCCGTTGTTCCACAGTAATCCCAGCTTCCTCATATAAAATAAAAAACCTTTTAGCTAAGAGCTAAAAGGAGCGCATGCAGAAAGAATCAATGATCCCTCTGTCTCGGTCCTATAAGGCTCAGAGCAGAATCCAACATCTTGTTTCGGGTTATTTCATTGTCGTGGTAAGAACCGTCCGTGTATGGTTGAGGCCATTCAGCAGTAGTTATTACGTGATCAATGCAAGATCAGCTACAAGTGCAGTTCCTATAAGGATACCGCCTTATACTTCTATTATACCAAAGCTTGCTCCTAGAGGATACCCTTTATCTCCCACTACTTGAGCTCGATATCACCTGAATAGATTTTTATCCGCTCGCCTGCTGAGGTAATCACCGTCAACGCACCCGTATCATCTAAAGAATCCGCGATCCCTTCAATAAACCCAGCTGGTGTTTGAGTCCGAATCGGTCTCTTCAGCGTCACGCTCAAAGCCTCCCACAATAGACGAATTGGGGCGAAGCCCTTCTCTAAGTAAAGGGCATACATTTCCTCGAATTCCAAAAGAAAAGCTTGTACTAAGCCCTCACGCGAAACCTCACCGCCGGACTCAATGGCCAAAGAAGTTGCAATTGCACGCAGCTCTTCCGGATAGTCCTCCGCTAACAAATTCACGCTAATGCCGATCCCAGCGATAACATACTTCAGGCGCTCATCCTCACCGCTGCTTTCAAGCAAAATCCCACTGACCTTTTTCCCATGAATCAGAAGATCATTAGGCCATTTAATGCCGATCTCGACTTGGCATACTTTTTGAATCGCACGACACAGAGCAACAGCACTAAGCAGGGTTAACTGCGGCATGAAATAGACAGGAATTCGCGGAGTCAGAATAAGACTCATCCATATCCCCTTACCCGACGGAGAATGCCAGCTACGCCCCATTCGGCCTCTTCCTGCTGTCTGCCTTTCCGCAAGCACAATCGTGCCTTCTGTCGCCCCTGAAGCGACCAGCTTATGCGCAATTATCTGAGTGGAGTCAACTTCGTCATAAATATGTACTTTCTGGCCGAGCACTTTTGTTTTCATCCCATGCATCAGCTCGCTGAGGTTCCACTTCGCTGGCTTACTAATCAATCGATAACCTTTGCGCGAAGCGGCTTCGAATTCATAGCCTTCCGCACGGAGCTCCTCGATGTGCTTCCAAATCGCAGTTCGGCTCACACCGAGCCTCCGACTGATTTCCGCTCCCGATACATACGTCTCCGGAAACTGCTCAAAAAGCTCTAAAATTCGTTCATTCATACGACTTCACTCGCAATCATTTAGTGGTCTATAGGCAACAACACTTACATTTCACAAACCGACTGCATACTTCAACACTCACATTTCGCGAGCCGACTGCAGATTAACTGTATTTAATACAGCTAATTTGAAGGGAAATGCCGATTTATATCAATTTAACTGGATTTTATGAAGTTAATTTCATCCTTACCGTTCATTTTCGCCATATTCGAAAAATTTAACTGGCGTTTTTCCAGTTAATCACGTTTCTTTACGAAAATATAGAGAAATAGATGTAATTTTTCCAGCTATTTAGTAAAAAAGTTACTCAAGTGGATAAAAGAAAAACCGCACAGCGCTGCTACTTCGCAGCCTGCGCGGCGTGAATAAGAGCCTCGCGCTCATTCGGGATTTCCCCGAGCGCGGCACGCTCGAGCAGATCCTGCAGCAGCACGCCCATCCACGGGCCCGGCTGCCGGTCAAGTGCCACCGCCACATCCTTGCCGGATATGGCGAGTTCCTTCAGGCTGAAGCAGGGGACCTCCTTCAGCCAAACCTCCCCGCGCCGCAGCAGCGCCGGCGCAGTCTCAACCAAGAAGCGCGACAACTCGCCGCGCTTCCCTGGGGCCTGCGGCAGCTCGCGCAGCAGCCGCAGTAACGCGCGGGCTGCTGCATCGCCGCGGCGCACCGCGCCAAGCTTCCAGACCCGCTCCAGCGGAGCCGGGTCTTCAACACTCACCTGCGCGGCGACAGCCTCGCACAGGGCAAGCACTTCCGCGACCGCCGCGACGTCCGCGCGGGAGAAGGTCAGTTCCTGGAGAGCCGCGCGGACAACGTCCGCTGGCACCTCCAGGAGCATCAGCAGCATGGCCCAGCGGTCATGCTGCCCATCCAACGCGCTGACAGCGTCCAGCGTGTCATCCCAGGCGAGCCAGGCCTCAAAAGGCAGCGGAAGCTGCTTTTTGAGGTAGGCCAGGAGGCCGCTCGCCAGTATCAGCCGCACAGCCCGAGCAGGGGCTGGGCCTTCAACCATGCGCTGCAGCTCGCTGCGCACGCGCTCCATGGCAATGTGGCGCAGCAATGGCGCATTCGCCAGCAGCGCCTGCCAAGTGCTAGCCTCGATCTCTAGACCGTAGGTCGAGGCGAAACGAATGCAGCGAAGCATACGCAACGCATCTTCGCCAAATCGTTCCTCCGCAATACCTACGCAGCGGAGGACCCCAGCGGACAGATCCTCCTGTCCGCCAAACGGATCCTGCAGAACGCCTGCCCCATCCATGGCCATCGCGTTCATCGTGAAATCCCTTCGTTTCAAATCCTCGGTTAAATCCGAAATATAGGACACGGAGGCCGGGCGCCGAAAACCTTCGTACGCATCCTCCTTACGAAAGGTTGTAACCTCATAGGTGCTCTGAGCTATCAGAACCGTCACTGTGCCGTGTTGAAGGCCAGTCGGTACCGTACGTTGGAACAACTGAATAACTTGTTCAGGCAGCGCTGAAGTAGCAATGTCGATATCTTTGATAGCCCGTTTGAGAACAGCATCTCTCACACAGCCGCCAACCAGATACGCTTCATACCCAGCCTCTGTTAACTTCGCAAGAACAGCACTTGCTCCAGCATCATTTATGTTCATTTTACTTGCATCCAATGTAGTTCTCCTAGCTAGCTCGCATCCTTACTGACAGGACGAGGCTGAAATGCGATGTGATTCAGGGAGCTCTCTCCCTAACACGCGATAATAAATTTCTTCGTATTGAACCGTGGTAATATCGTTACAGAACGTATACCGCGCGCGATTCAAACAGTTTTGCGCGATTTGTTCGTACAACACTTGATTTTTCAACAGATTAATCGCGTAGGTGGCCATTTGGTCCGTATCGCCTACTTCAGCTAAATATCCTGTCTCACCATGTGTAATTAGCTCAGGAATTCCCCCGGCATTGGATCCAATTGTTGGCACACCGCAAGCCATCCCTTCCAAAGCGACAAGTCCGAAGCTTTCTTTCTCAGAAGGCAGCAGCATGAGGTCTGCAAGAGAAATGACTTGTGCCACATCATCCTGCTTGCCGCAGAACGTTACTTTATCCGAGAGACCTAGTTCCTTCACCTTCGAAATCATTTTCGAAAGATCCGGACCTTCCCCAACAAATAAAAGTCGAGACGGCACTTCCTTGCTAACCTTTGCGAATATATCTACAACATCCTGCACACGTTTCACTGGGCGGAAATTGGAAATATGGATAAGGATTTTCTCATCCGGTCGCGCGAATTCGCTTCTCAATTTCGATATATCTCGCGGGTAGTACACCCGTTTATCAACAAAGTTATAGGTCAGATCAATATCCCGATCAATGGCAAGTAATTCCCGTGTTTCTTTAATCAGATCCTTAGAAACAGCTGTAACGGCATCACTTTCATTGATCGCATATCGAATGAGATCCGAAATGGATTGATCCTGCCCCAGTACCGTAATATCGGTTCCGTGCAGTGTTGTAACAACCTTGAGGTTCGTACCTACCATTTGCTTCGCAAGTAAAGCACAAACAGCATGAGGAATCGCATAATGCACGTGCAGTAAATCAAGCTCTTCCATTTTGGCAACCTGAGCTAATTTACTTGCAAGTGAAAGGTCATACGGCGGATAACGGAAGACATAATATTGACTGACTTCCACTTCATGATAAAAAATGTTTTTATGAAATTTACCCAAACGAAACGGCATGCTGTGTGTAATAAAGTGAACCTCGTGTCCTTTTTCAGCAAGCAGCTTACCAAGCTCTGTCGCAACAACGCCTGAGCCGCCTAGCGTCGGATAACATGTAATACCTATCTTTAATTTATCTTTCATCTCCACACCTCTTTCCGATCAATCAAAATGTTCTATCACCAAAGGGAGTTTGGATACGAACCCTTCCGCGTACGTCAATTGACGCTTTTGACCCATGAGACGATCACGAGCTTCTACACGTTCGACATAACCTTGATTGAGTGGCGTCGCAACCGTGCCTGCACCTGTTACGAATTGTGACCGGTACGCACGCAGTGCTGCCATTTTTTTATCGTAAGTATCTGTTACATCTACAATTGCATTAGCTTCATACACATCATTAATAAAATAAAAAAAGAGTTGCTCCACATTCACAGCTTCGGAGTCAGGTAAATATTTACGCAGCTTTGCATTGAAGACAGCTTCTTGAACAAGCGTTGAACACGCAATATGATCGGGATGGCGGTCTTGCCAATACGGCGCGAATACAATTCTAGGACGAAACTTTCTAATCTCTTGTGTAATTCGTTCGATGTTAGCTGCGGTGACGAATAAACCGCGATCGGGTAATCCAAGATTCGTCCGGGCTGCAACCCCTAGGATCATCGCAGCTTCGGCGGCTTCTTCTAGCCTAGTCTCCACAGTACCATTGGATGACATTTCGGCATAAGTCAGCTCACAGAGTCCAACACGAAGCCCGCGCTGCGTATGTTTGGCAATGGTGGCTCCCATCCCAATCTCAGCATCATCTGCATGGGCACCAAATATGAGAATATCCAGATGTTCACTCATCTTATTCAATACCTGGCTTATATTTATGTACGAGTTCTCTCCAAGCAAAATCTCCGCGATCCAGCGCTCTTACAAGTAGCTCAGCTGTCGCAATATTCGTGGCACATGGAATTCCCTGTACGTCACAAAGGCGCAACAAAGCGATAATATCAGGCTCATGCGGTTGAGCCATTAAAGGGTCACGCAAAAAGATGATCAAATCCATTTCATTTTCTGCAACCAACGCACCTATCTGCTGATCCCCACCAAGTGGCCCTGACATAAATCGATGAATATTTAATTTCGTATTGGCCATGATTCGTGTGCCTGTCGTGCCAGTTGCATATAGTTTGTGACCCTCGAAAACATGCTCATAGGCAGTTACGAAATTCACCATCTCATCTTTTTTCCGATCATGGGCAATAAGTGCGATGCTTAACATCTGACTTCCACTCTCCTAGGGGTCTTTAATCTATAAAATGCTCAAATCCATAAATCATTCCGGTATATGTCATCACTTTACGAACCGCTATCGCTACACCTGGCATGTAGGCAGCACGATCATAAGAGTCATGTCGAATTTTAAGCGCTTGACCCTGCTCTGCCATAATAACTTCCTGTTGTGCAAATATCCCTGGCAAACGCACACTATGTATTCTGAATCCATTGTAATACCCACCGCGTGAACCTTCAATTGTTTCTTCTTCTTTCGGATTACCTTGCTTAATTTCTTCACGCACTTCAGAAATAAGCTCAGCCGTCTTCACAGCTGTTCCAGAGGGAGCGTCCAGCTTTTGATCACCGTGGTATTCGATAATTTCCAAATTCGGAAAATATTTCGAAGCTTGGGCGGCAAATCTCATCATAAGAATAGCCCCAATGGAGAAATTCGGTGCAATTAAGCCGCCAATTTGGCTATCTCGGCATAGCATGTCCAATTCAGCTATTGCCTGAGGGGTGAAACCCGTGGTCCCCATCACGGGGCGAATCCCTAGGCGAATCGCAAGATTTGTATGTGAAACCGCTGTTTGCGGCCCTGTAAAATCAACTAAAACATCCGGTTTAGATTCTATAAGTGTCTTCTCGATGTCGTTCCCCATCAGGATACCGCATTCTTCCATCCCAACCATTTTCCCCAGATCAATTGGACCGGAGGTACGACTGACCCCTGCAACTAATTCCATATCGGATTCACGCAGTACGGTCTTTACGACCTCCCGCCCCATTCTTCCACTTGCACCGATGACTGCTACTCGTATTCTACGCTCCATATTGTGACGATCTCCTTTATTTTTGTTTCGGGCCTATCTAAGTTTTCAACTTATTTTGATACATCGCTGCATGTTGCTTGGCGAGCTCGTGATGTGGCTCTAAACGAACTGCCTCCATGACAGTTTGATAAGCTCTTGTATAATCTTTTCGCATGGCGAAGGCTTCACCTAGAATAAGATACGCTTCAATCGCAAGTGGATCAAGCACTATCGCTTCTTTCAGCAGGAAAATAGCTCGTTCCGCGTGCGCAGACTGATTATTGAGTTGTCTTCTGGCTTGTTCAACCAGCTCGCGTGCATTCAACACTTGCAAATGAAAGCGAAACGCCTCATTGGTCGGCTCTAGTTCAATTGCTCTTGAAGCATGTTCCACCGCTTTGATCAGCTTATTACTTCTCGCGAAAGTAATGGAAAGCTTGTGGTGATAGGCAGCATTGTTTGGTTCTTCAGCTATCGCTTTTTCAAACCATTCAATGGCTTTTTCAAAATCATGCCCAAGTATGGATTCGTATGCTTTCTGTATTTGATTTTCTCCATTCATCTGCCCATCCTCCTTTGCCATAAGCGGTTTTCCCGATTAGTGGGGATGGTTTAGTTTATGAAGGTCAGGTAGTTTCGGTGTTAATTTTAGTCCAACGCCCTGCATCGCGGGTATTAAACTTATGCATAATTTTGTCATGAGCCTCGGTCAAATCAATGCCTAGTGAATTAGCAAAACAGATCGTGATGAACAAAATATCACCTAGCTCCAGTTCGATCGAGTTGTCCGCTTCTGTACTCTTTTTCGGCTTTTCACCGTAAGAATGATTCACCTCGCGCGCCAATTCACCGACTTCTTCCGACATTCTTGCCAGCATCGAGAGAGGACTGAAATATCCTTCCTTGAACTGGGAAATATAAGTATCAACCTCTTGTTGCAGGTCTTTAAGTGTACGTTCTGACATCGGCATCCTACTTTCCATCATCTTCACAAAGGTTATCCTCCTTATGTTAAACTAAACGAGAAAAGTTGACAAATTTTTTGTGAGATAAGTAAGTATCTTAAGCTTGGAGGAATAAGCATGATTTTCAAAGAAAGGTTTGCCGATCAATTCCTTAATGTGCTGGGAATCCTGATTGGAACCGCGATTTATGCGTTTGGTTTGCATTATTTTGTCATTTCGAATGAGCTAATGGAAGGCGGATTAACAGGTATTTCCCTTTTGCTCAAATACGTGTTTAATGTCCCCCCATCGTACTCAACGCTGATCTTTAATATCCCTTTATTCTATTTAGGATGGCGTAATTTCGGTAAAGGTCCCATGCTATATACGATCTTTGGTGTAGTGTGCCTGTCGTTCTTTCTTTGGGTCATGGAATGGTTGATTCACATGGGATGGATCATCCCTTTTCACACTACACAGGATTATTTCCTAGCAACTCTCTATGCTGGGATTACTCTTGGAACAGGACTTGGGCTTGTATTCAGATTTGGAGGAACAACAGGTGGTTCTGATATCTTAGCTCGCATTGGTCATAAAAAAAGAGGCTGGAGTGTCGGACAAGTCATCCTTTTTATCGATGTCGTCGTTATTGGCTCTTCATTCATTTATCTACCCAAAGAAAAGGTACTCTACTCTCTAGTTGCTGTTTTCGTCACTTCACGAATTATTGATTACATATCGGAAGGCGCTATTGCAGCGAAAGCTTTTACTATTATCAGTGAACAACCAACTGTCTTAGCCGAGTCCATCACCAAAGTCCTAGATCGCGGAGTGACTCTCTTCCCTGCAAGAGGTGCCTACTCGGGTAACACCAAAGAAGTCGTCTATTGTGTCGTATATCGCCATGAAACAAGGCGACTTCGCGAGTTAATCCATGCCGTTGATCCACGCGCGTTCATTATTGTTGGGGATGTGCATGAGGTCATAGGAGAAGGGTTTAAAACACATTAAGAACCTTATGCCTGATTATGCAAAAAGTGGGTTAAGCAGCTCTATCAGAGCTTACTTAACCCACTTTTTTTATCTATTTTCACTTTCCTTTGCTTGCTTGACAGGAACGATATGTCGTCCCGATTGGTACATTCGCCAACCAACATAGGATAAAACACCTACAATAATGACTCCCATGCTGAGCGACCAGATGATCGGTTGATTCGGATCTGTGAAGGGCACGTAGGCCAGTGCATCTTTGTGTTTCATAAAGAGCTCATCCAGCACCAGATTCAAATTAACGATGCCAGCTTCTAGCTGTCTAATCGGCATTGGCTTTGTATTCACATTTGTTCTTAAGAAGACGACTAATGAATCTAACTTCTCAACTGAAGAAGCATCGCGGCTTATGATGAGTGAAGGATGAATAATGGCGATATGCTGTGATAGCTTACCGAATTCCTCGATCGCTTCCTGCTGCTTATTTGCCTTTATGTGTTGGCTTAGCATTTGACTATCATTTTGCAGCACTTTATAGTACTGCAGCCACATCGGCTGGTTCTTATGCGAAAGTGCATCGGTTGCCAGCCGTATTTTGGCGACTGCTATTTGCCCTTCAGCAGGAGAATAATTGGCTGCATTATAAACCCGTTTTGCCCCAGTGACGGTTTCTGTCAACGCATTCAAGCCTTCAACGGACGTAATTCCTTCAAATGAAATTTTCGGAATTTGATCAGATAGTTGAATCAGCTTATTTCTTGCTTCGGCAATTTGTCCAGACATCGTCATTGTGTACATTTCTTCCGCAATTTGATTCAAAAATGAGATCCGCTCAATTTGAGCAGGGTCTATTGGTTTACTAGCTTGTCCTACTGTATGTTGGTTTGCTCCGCAAGCCGCAAGTATACAAAGAACAACGCCGAGTACAAACGTTCCGGCTATCACTCTTATTGTTCTACCGAAAAACATGGGACATCCCCTCCTTCACCATCATCATATGGAGGTTTGTCCCTGTTTAGACCATCAAGAGTTAGCTTTCATCATTCTTTTCTCTCTTACCATTAGACTTGTAATCGCAATCCAGATTCCAATGATACTCAAGCATATTGTGAAAAATTGAATCGTACTCAAGTAAGGATGAAGCTCTCGCTGTAACCTTGGAAAGACTCCTTTTTCATAGTCCATGAAATCGTTCCAGAACGTCCATATCGCCACCAGTACAATGGCAGGCAGTCGGAAAGAAAACCAGCGAACATATAACAGCGCTTCCACGGCCATCGCCAAATGAGACGCTGTTAACATCCATCCATCCCAACCAACGGTCGCTCCCTGCGAAGCACCTGCCCAAATCATTGTAACTGCCCAAATGCCATACTTAAATGAAGTGATGAGTCCGAATGCTTCAATGAAGCCGCGTATCGCTTTAGAAAGCTTACTGGATGGTCTATTTGAGGATTGATCCAATAACAAATAACCAACTGAAAGTGTGAAAAACAAGCTTGCTGTCGGACTATCAGGCACAAAAAACACATACCACACTGGACTTTCAGCAATGGTGTCTACCATTTGTATCCAGTACCATTCATAGCCATAAACAGTCCCTAGCAAATTGCTAATGAAAAGCAACCATAGCATTTTTTTACTAAGTAAGAAGTCTCTGCTCCACAAATAGGAAACGGACATGTAGGCTCCTCCTCAAGAATCAAGTTTGAAACGTAGACAGTCTCAAATTTTCAAAAAAAACCTGATCACTTTCGCGACCAGGTTCCGTTGTTATTGAGTTTTTTGTTTGGATAACCAATCAGCCAATTTATCAATATCGGCGTCTGTTAATCCTTTATCAATATTAGGCTTATACATGGCAGGCATGTTACCTTTACCATTTTTGATGATACCCATAATGTCTTCCTTCGTATGTGCATCGCCTACACCTAACAAAGCAGGTACGCCAGAAGCTGGCATTCCTTTTAATTGCGCACCATGACAAGCTAAGCAAGTTGCTTTCGCATAAATCGCAGCACCTGGATCATCAGCAGCAACGATTGCAGCAGCTTTTTTCGTTTCTTTCTTAGCGCCTGCACCACCAGCAGCACCTTTGTTCGCGTGCATTTCTTCTTCACGCTTAATGTGCTCTGGAATAATATTTTTCTCTTTAAGCTCGACTTGGTAATGTCCCCAAGACGTGTACGTTAAGTATGTACAAGCGATCAAAGATAAAATCATAAGGCTAGAAGCAATTGGTCTTCTATAGAAGCGACGCTCTTTACCTGTATCCAAGAATGGAGCCAGCAATAAACCGCCAAATAGTAAACCTGGTACTACAACCGCTCCAAGAACAACGTAATCACCCGATGTGTATGGATACTTCAGCAATTGATACATGAACAAGAAGTACCAGTCTGGCATCGGAATAAATGCCGTGTTCTTCGGATCCGCAGGATAACCTAACGGAGCTGGGTCGGACATGACTAGTACTAGCATACCGACCAAGACAACGACACCAACCATCCATTCTTTCAACAAGAAGTTGGGAATGAAGGCTTCTGATTTACCTGGGTAAGCAGAGTAATCTTTAGGAATGAGTCGTTGTTCTTGCGTTTTCTTAATTACGCGGGAATCCCCTACGTAAACGATTTTTTCATCAGACTTATGACCATGCGCCACGCTATTCGCCCCTCCCTAAATTATAGCGGTCCGGAAATACCTTGTTTGCGAATCATGAAGAAGTGTCCGGCAAGCAAAGCGAGCAGAACGCCAGGCAGGAAGAACACATGAATAGCAAAGAATCGTGTTAGTGTTTGTGCACCAACAATGCTTCCGCCTTGCAGCAATGTTTCGATGTACGGACCAGCAAATGGTACCGCTGCTGCAATTTTCATACCTACTTGTGTTGCAAAGTAAGCTTTGTTATCCCATGGAAGCAGGTATCCCGTAAAACCAAGACCTAACATAACGAAGAAAATGAGCATGCCTACTACCCAGTTCATTTCACGTGGAGCTTTGTAAGATCCTGTGAAGAACACGCGCAGGGTATGTAAGAACATCATTACGATAACTAAACTAGCTCCCCAGTGGTGCATACCTCTGACGATAACACCGAAAGCTACTTTATGTTGTAAGTAATCAACACTTGCATACGCATTGATAATATCAGGTGTGTAGTACATTGTTAGGAACATACCTGACAAAATTTGAATTACTGTGATGAAAAACGTCAATCCGCCAAAACAGTAGACGAATGCGGAAAAATGATGAGCAGGGTTAACGTGTTCTGGTACCTCGTGATCCGCTACATCCCTCCACATAGGCGTAATATCAAGACGTTCGTCAATCCAGTTGTATACGTTTTTAAACATCTGATCGTGACGCCCCCTTATACTCTAGTGTTAGCATGCAGTTGTCCAACATACACGAAACCATTCTCTACTTTTGTTGTGTATTCGTCTAGCGGTTTAGGTGCTACAGCAAGGTTCTTGCCGTCTTGCGTATAGTGCGCACCATGACATGGACAGAAATACTGATCTTTGTAAGCAGGGTTATCGTTCCAGTTAACCGTACAACCAAGATGCTTACAAGTTGGATTTAACGCAAAGAGAGCACCTTTGCTGTCTTTGGAAATCCATGCTACCAACTCAGCATCACTTTCGTACCAGCCATCTACTTGATGGACTTGGAACGTAAACGCTTGTGGAACATTCGTAATTTTACTTTCTTCGACAACTTTAACCCAGTCCGATGCTGCTTTAGACTGAAGGACTGGATCAACGGCAAAACGAATCATCGGAATGATAATTCCTGCTGCCATGAATCCACCAGCGCCACCAAGGGTATAAGAAAGAAATTGTCGACGAGACATTTCGCGTTTGGTCCCGGGTTTCTTCCCATGCTGTTTTTCATTGTGATTGTTATGATCACTCATTCTCAGGTCTACCCTCCTACATTGGCCAAAGTCCGAACCCTCTCGAACATCAGCTACCTCTATCACGTGTCGTTCGACATTACACTACATAACTAGGACATTTCTAATAATAGCCTACGTCTACTAGGTCGTCAAGAATTCATAACTCCTTTTATTGGATTGAAATCTTCGCTTTCGGACAAATTTTAACGAAATTGTCACAACTTTTTGGAAGCCACATTCATCCATTACTAACCTTATCTTGCACATTTTTTTTCCATTAATACGCGACATCACCAAAGTTAATCTGCAGGGTACCAGAGTTGCTGTACTTGTTTGGAAATACCAGATTTAATTGCATCGGATTGGTGCGCCCATTGCTCATTATCGACAACAATCAACAAATCTGTTTCTGCTGATTTCCAAGTGACAGCTTCCCCATGTAAGGTAAGCACGATTATGTAACGAAACCCTGATTTTTTCAAGCTGTGAGCGATTCCCGCCAATTGCTCACTTGTATCTGCACCTGCTATGTAATGAAGTGCTGGATAGGTCACGACTCTGCCTTTGTATGGAATCTCAATAACTTCCATAACATCCCGGAGCAGCTCCAATGCTGTGGTCACCTGCATCGGATCTTCATCCCCTGTCAATCCCGTAACCGGCAGAAGACACGTATCCAAGTAGGGTTTTAATTCTGTCCATTCATGCGAAGCAATCTCATTAAACTTCAAGGTTTAACGCCTCCCTATCATTTACCAAAACACAAACGGCTATGTAGCATTAGCTCAACTTGTACTTTAATCCGTCCTCACAAGGCTGTCAATCAAGTTTCAGTTTCAAATGAAGACAAACAAAAAGACATGGGATTGGAATCCTCATGTCTTCGTCTTTACTTGCTCATGCGCAGCTAATGATTACCCTAGTGATTGTAAAATCCTTAGTTCAGATGTTAGCGCCAAGAAGGATATCTGATCTCCCTTAGCCAAAGCGCTATCAATTTCTTTATAAAGATTTTCTTCTCTATATTTGCGTAAGGCATTATCCCAAATCATTTCCGCGAAAAGTGCCAGCAGCGCATCGTTAGATACATTCATTTTTCCCATGAGACCTACCTCCAAATGTTGTCCGCGGTTTGTCAGGAGCTTCTTTTTCGCAAAAATATGTGTCTGCATTTTGGTGTACGCCAACCCGGTGTTTTGCTCCTATTACATCATATTCACTCGCTATTTCAACGCTTCCTTCAAAAGCCCGTATGAACGGGAATGTGTTAATACCTAGTTTTCAGAAGAGCACAACTTTATCTTCCTCTGCAATACTGATACCTCGAATAACTTTGGAACCTAGCTTCGTAACCTGAATGACAGCACCATAGGTGTGATCTTCACCAATTCGGATCAAGCCCATGTGCATCATCATTTGTACAATACGCTGCTCTACAATGGATTCTGAGCTGTCATAGTAAAAAGGTTTAACTAATTTACTAAACAGATCTACGAGAGAAGCCATCGTCACCCATTGATCGCAGAGTCGATCCATCCAGACGGATAAACTTTGGATATTCGGTATCGGATTTTTGTATAGCCTTAGCCAGAATGTATACACATCCGTAAGTGACTCCTTCTTCCCTTCCAGCAATCGTGCTTTACCTGCATCCGTTAAGCGTAGTACTAGGTCATGTTCACTAATAAATTGGTGGTAATAGCAGTAGTCATAAATAAAGGAGAATCGATTCGGATATTCCTTAAACATACGTCCGTAGCCGAATCGCCATGTCCCTTTAGGCACCATAACCTCTTGCACGGATAAAATACTAAGGAGCTGTTGCAGCTGTCTTTTGTACATAAATCCTTCCGCAGTTAATGGCACTTCCTGCTGGGCAACTGAAGTTAAGAAATGATATATGTCGTCAACTAGAAGTAATTGTTCATCACGATAGACCGTTGGTTCCTCTGTTTTCACCAAAGCTTGTTTGAATTGATTCGCCAGCACATCACCAAATCTACGTTTTAAATCCGATGGTACATGAAACAGGTACTTCGTTTGCTGCGAATAACCGTTGAAGAGCCAGCCTAATTTCTTGAATTTTAGGATCATATCCCGAGGGTTCCAACCTTCTGACGACTCTTCCTTCTGAAAACGCGACTGTTGAACTCTAGCGATGAGCTCCTCCATACTAAACGCATTACGAGGATCGGAGAGTAAAGAATTGAGGAATCGAATGTTTTCCAAACTAAGACTTTGAATGTGCTTTTCGAATATGTCTTTGCGCATGGCCGTGCTCAGGATCGATTGAATCAATTCATTCTTAGAATGACCATTGCACTCACACTCGTAGGTATGTGCAATTCGGCCTAATTCATGGATATCGGCATAGCTGAGCATATCCGCTAGGTTCATTTCCATCCTACATCTCCCATCTGGCGGAGCTTTCTACTCCGATGTTTCTAGTAACCATTATGGGATTTTTTCCCGAAAATATTCCGTTACAAACAAAAAAACATGACTCTTTTGGAGTCATGCTTTCATTTAAACCATCGTTTCCGATGTTGTTTGCAAATGCGTTAAACAATTATAGAGTTGGAGATCCCATTGATCTCCCTGACGTAACAAAAGGGTCAATGATGTATTTTGCAGGAATTCCTCTTGATTTAGTTTCAAGACACGGAGCACTTGAACAATAAAACCGCCATGTGAGATAAGTAACACTTTCTTGCTCGGGTATTCGTTCAAAATCTCCGTCTCTATGGCTACCCATCTTGCCCACAGCTCGTTATCCGACTCCTGTCCCAGATCCTGAAGCCTCCAATCGGCTCCCCAGCGCTCTTCACGTTCTGCGACCGTAGTCCCTTCAACTAACCCATATTTGCGCTCTCTCAGGCGCTTGTCTGTGCGCAGAAGCGGAATGCCAGACAAGTCAGAGATAATCTGTGCGGTTTCGTTTGCTCGTTTAAGATCACTACTGATGATCCCATCCCAGCTTTCCTGCGCTAATCGCAGCCCAAGCAACCGAGCTTGCTCTCTGCCTTCGTCTGTTAGATCCGTATCCAATTGCCCTTGAAGCTTGCCAAGTTGATTCCATTCCGTACTTCCGTGACGTATGAACCCAATAGTTGTCATTCCCTTACCTCCAGCGCTAGAAATGCAAAATGCTCCAAAAGGAGCATTAGGTTTTCGTTCGTGATAACCAATTCATAATAATAATGGTTGAAACTAAGCCAAGTAGTGATACGACTAATAAGTAATGTGGATACGAGTGAATGGGTCCAACATGAAAGCGTAAAGGTTCCATGAAGCTTGGGTTCAAACTAGCCACTGCATCACCCAACTTATGACCATTCAATGATTCTGAACCGCTAGATTTAAGTGCTTGAGGCGCTTCTAGGTCGTAGAGCGAATTGTCCGCGGAAGCCAAGGTTGACTGTGGCGAACCATCATAGACGATGGCAAATAAGAAGCTAAACACAAAAAGAGCAAGACAGAAAGCTATTACTGCAGTTAAGTTACGTCTTAGTTTATACGAAATCGAATACATCCGTTCCGATACTGGAATCCGCCATGATTCATCCTCGTAAATTCGGCTCATTACTTTCGTTGAAACTACAGGCTCAAAGTCCGTAAGCTCCTCGTCGGTTGCAGCAGTCCTTATAAGAACCATGCTTTCTTCCCATATTTGAAATTCCTCCCCACAGGAGTCGCACGTTTCTATATGCTTATCCACTGCGGCACGACGCAGGTCATCATTCGGCAAATCCCAATAGACTCCAAATAATTCCTGGATCTCACTACACTTCATCGGTTGTCATCCCTTCGATTCTTCGAATATCGGTTCACTGAAATAAGGATCCAAGTGCAATTTAACAGATGCTCTCGCTCTAAATAAGAGTGATTTCACTGAGCTGACGGTTTGACCCAATATGTTGGCAATTTCCTGGTAATCCATCTGATCATATTCACGTAAAATCAAGGCAGACCTCTGCTTCTCAGGAAGGCTATTGATCGCTTCGCGAACCATGGATACCTTTTCGTTCCTCAACATGGCCTGCTCAGGCATTGCATCAAATGAGGCATGCGGGGTAAGTCCGCTTTGCTCCAATGACACCTGGACACTTTTATTTTTGCGCAGCTCACTCAATACGGTATTACGGGCAATCGTATACAACCACGTTGAAAAAGATGCCTCGATCTCTCGGAAAGAATGCAAACTGCGATACGCTTTATAAAAAGTTTCGTTACACAAATCTTCGGCGATTGCTTCCATTTGTGTGCTCTTCAGCATGTGATAAATAAATGCAAGGATTTTGCGCTCGTAACGACGCATTAGCTCGTTATACAGCTGAACATTTCCATCCTTGATTTCTCTGATCAATTGGGAATCGGTCATTACGTGGCGACCCTCCTCGCGGTTCCGGGTACCACTCCAACTGTTCATACATGTTTTACTTAAGTTGGAGTGAAAAGTTGCGGTTATTTGTAAAAAAAATGTGAATGTCAAAATAAGCAAAAAATTAGCCTATTACATATTCTTGATTGAACACGAGATTCCTGCTAGATTCGACAAATTGTTGGATAAAGTTCATATTTCTAGTGCTACTCTACTATCGACATTCTATCGCTTTGGTTTTATATGTATTTTTAAAACGAAATGAAGACAAAAAAAAACCGCCGAATCGGCGGTTGCACTTATGGTGCGATTATCGGATAGGAGTGGAGAGAAACCATACTGTACTTTTATTATATGTATACGGTTTCATTCTGTCAACACTTTTATTGAAAACGTTTACCATAGCTTATTTCGAGCTTGCGATTAGCGTTTGTTCTCTCTTCGCTTGCATGATCAAATTGCTAATCGAATGCGGCCGAACAAAAGGACTTCCACCGTTAATACGCGGTATTTGCATCGGATCCGTCCATTCAGAAGCAATGCCTGATTTCGTCGTAAAAGCGAATTGAATGCCTGCTTCCTGCAAATAGGAAATAGTCGTATCATCGTAGCTTCCGAATGGATAAGCGTAAGCATCTACATCCTTTGAGGCATTTAACTCCTTAAGCTTTGAAATACAAATACGGGTGTCTTGAACGACCCTCATCTTAAACTCATCTTCGCTTTCTAACACGCCATTTAAATTTAGTTTGTTGGATAGCATAGGCTTTCCATCTTTCATTGCATGGAGCTCATCTGAGTGCCCTTGAAATTCAATATCGGGATCTTCAATACGCATCAGTCTGATCTCATCTTTGGAGAGAGAGGCCAGCTTAGGCCTTTTGGGGTCTTCCAGATCTTTCGTGATGACGAAGTTCACAGCAGGTATACGTAATTTTTGTAAAATGGGAAATGCGTACGTATAGAAGCTTTCATAGCCATCATCAAACGTGACAAGCAGCGCATTATCAGGAATTGCTTTTCCTTTGCTTTTGAAGTCCTTAAATTGATCTAGGGTAATGAATTGAAAGCCTCTCCGTTGCAAAGAAACTAACTGCCGCTCAAACAGCCTCGGCGTGATTGTGACCGAGCTTTCCTGATTTTCGTCGATGTGATGATAGACAAGAACGGCAACCTCATTGGAATAATACACGTCTTTCGCACTTGCTAAAATAGGTGAAAAATTAAGAATGACAATCATGACTGTTAACAAACTTACTATCAGCATTCGGTACCTCAGTTCAACCGCCCCATAACAATCAAAATGATCTATATAAACAATAAGACCCATTATAGCATGAGCCTTTAGACCTGTGAATTCGTTTACAAAAAAAAAAAAAAAAAAAAGACTCCCTTATCATTGGCAGATACCAATGGCCTGGAAGCCCACGGATTATTAGGAATAAATATCGAAATTATACATGCACCGCATAATTTTTACCAAGCAGCTCTGAAGCCCGATCCGCTTCCTCTTGGTTACGGAATGACAATCTGAGTATACCAGGAACATCTTCACGACTTTCGATGATTTGAATGTTGCTCAGATTGATGCGAGCATTCCCAAGCAGCGACGTGATGGAGCCTATGATACCTGGGTGATCGGGAACATCTACATAAATATCAAATAAGGATGTAAGGACACCTTTGCGACGCTCCGGTAATTTGCTGCGGAATTCACCTGCGATTCGGAACTGCTCCGCAATACCTTCTCCATCGCTTTGCTCAATCAGCTGAATGAATCGGGAAATCTCATCATTCCAATCCTTTAGCAGCTTAAGTAGAACATTACGATTATTGACTAGGATATCACGCCAAATCGTCGGCTCGCTTGAGGCAATCCGTGTGATATCTCGGAAGCCTCCAGCGGCCAAATTTTGATACAACGGATTACTCTCGTTATACCCTCTTACTTGATTAACAAGTGCAACTGCGATGATATGCGGTAAATGACTGATGGCTCCCACTATATCATCATGTTCACGAGCGTCGACTTGAACGATTTGAGCCTTGGTTTGACTAAGCAGACTTGAAAGTCGATCCACTTCAGCCTGTGGCGTGCCTTCAGCCGGTGTCAACACATAGAAAGCATTCTCATACAAGTGCGAGGAAGCTGCTTCTACCCCATGCCGCTCAGAGCCCGCCATTGGATGGCCACCGATAAAAAAGTAACCTTCTTTTAGATGTGCTGCTGCGCTTTCTGTGATCGAAGCCTTCGTACTACCCACATCTGTAATGATGCAGCCTTTCTTCAAGGGAAGTTGCATCAACTTCTGAACATATTCTTCCAGGTTACCCACGGGTACACATAGGAAAATATAGTCTGCCCCATCCACAGCTTCAGCCATATCCGTTGTTGCATGATCAACGACATTCCGTTTCAACAGCTTCTGAACGGAATTCGGATTGGGCGAATGACCAACTACCGTATAGTCTGGTTTTCCTTTGAAACATAAGGCAAGTGATCCACCGATCAGCCCTACGCCGAATATTGCTATTTTCGTCATAACAGGTATCAACCTTTATCTTCTGAATTAGGCTTGAACAGGAACCTCTGCAAGAACTTCCTTAAGAGCCGTAATGAATTTTGCATTTTGCTCGCTTGAACCAATTGTTACACGTAACGATGTTGGGAAGCCCAGCATGTGTCCACCACGAACGATTAACCCTCGGCGCAATAAGCCGTTGAATACATCTGCTGCTGGACGAGCTACGTCCACCATTATAAAGTTCCCATGTGCAGGAAACGATTGCAGCCCAAGTTGTTTGAACTGTTCTTCTAAGTAGTTTAAACCAGCTGAATTCGCTTCACGGCAGCTCGCAATGAAATCTTGATCTTGGATCGCAGCAAGCGCAGCGGCTTGTGCGAAACGTGTCGTGTTAAATGGCTCACGCACTTGATTAATCGAGCGAATAACATCTGGATGCCCAATGCCATAACCAATTCGAAGTGAAGCCAGCCCATAGATTTTGGAGAAGGTACGCAGGGAGATCACATTCTTGTATTGGCCAATAAGCTCAATGCTATCTGGGAACTCACCAGTTGTGTTGTACTCACAATAAGCTTCATCAAGAACAACAATGGTGTGCGCTGGAACTTTAGCTAAGAAAGCTTTAATTTCCACATCCGTATTCATCGTCCCCGTCGGGTTGTTCGGATTACAAATCCAAACAATTTTCGTACGATCTGTAATGGCAGCAGCCATTGCATCCAAATCATGCGTGCCATCCTTTAATGGAACCTCTATGGAGATCGCACCTTCAATTTCACAATTGTGTTTGTATTGAGGGAATGTGTGTGAAGCCATGACGGACTCATCACCAGGCACTAGGAAAGCACGCGCCAACATAAGGATGACTTCATCCGAACCTGCGCCAAAAATAAGTTGATTCGTCTCAACGCCCAATGATGCCGCTACAGCTTCAGTAAGCTGTACAGCGCCTCCATCCGGATATAGACTAATATTCGCTATCTCCGCTTCAATGGCTGCTTTCACGTGAGGAGAAGACCCGAATGGGTTCTCATTGGAAGCAAGCTTGATGACTTCAGTTAGTCCAAGCTCACGCTTCACTTCCTCGATAGGCTTACCTGGTTGGTAAACCGGTAAATGTATAATGGTTTGTTTCGGTTTCATGTAGTCACCTCATCAATTAGTGGTTCGAACGTTTTAACTGACCTACAAAGTTGCCGATTTGCTTAAGACCTTCCGGATGTGCGGCGTCAGCTTCAAAATGCGGCAATGCACTTTCAATCGTGCGAACAATTGCACTTCCCACAACAACGCCATCACACAACTTCTCAAAGCGTTCAACTTGCTCCCGCGACGAAATCCCGAAGCCTACAACAATTGGAACACTCGCTGCTTCACGAACGGTTGCAAGGAAATCCTCAATACCGCCGAAAAATTCAGCACGCTCACCTGTTACACCAAGGGAAGAAACACAATAAACGAAGCCGCGGGCACCCGCAGCGATCCGTTTCACACGTTCATTCGATGTTGGCGCAACTAGCGGAATCAAATGCACGCCATAGGTCTCAGCAATTGCTCTAGTCTCACTATCTTCTTCTAACGGAAGATCTGGAATAATAATGCCACTGATTTCATTCTCCTGCATGACCTTGAAAATACGCTCAAGTCCAATCTGCAGTACCGGATTATAATAGGTAAAAAGGATGAATGGCAGTTGTGATCCACGATTTCTTGCCTGTTTAGCCACATCAATAACATCAAAGATGGAGATCTTACGTTTTAAAGCGCGTTCCGAAGAGCGCTGAATAACGGGACCGTCGGCGAGCGGATCGGAGTAAGGCACACCAAGCTCGATTAAATCAGCGCCTGCGCGTTCCATTTCCAAAATAAGCTCTAAAGAAGCCTCAATCGATGGGTCACCGATCGTTAGAAAGGGAATCATGGCGGTTTCACCGCGCGCTTTGAGTTCTGCAAAACGACTGTCAATACGGTTCATCACCTATACCCCCTCGCCAAGATAACTAATAATGGATTCCACATCTTTATCTCCGCGCCCAGACAAGTTTACGATAATAATTTGATCTTTCGACATCGTAGGCGCTAACTTCATTGTGTGAGCAATCGCATGAGCGCTCTCAAGGGCAGGAATAATCCCTTCCGTGCGGCTTAGCAATTGTAGAGCATCCAGCGCTTCTTGATCGGTGATTGGGTAATACGCAGCACGCTCTGCGTCTTTGAGATACGCATGCTCCGGACCAATTCCCGGGTAGTCAAGACCAGCTGAAATGGAGTGTGCTGGCAACACTTGACCATACTCATCCTGAAGCAAATAGCTGAGAGAACCTTGGAATACACCAGGCGTTCCCTTGGTCATAGTAGCTGCGTGTTCCTCCGTGTTAACGCCACGTCCTGCTGCTTCCACACCAATCAATTTCACGGATTCATCTTGAACAAATGGATAGAAAATCCCCATCGCATTACTGCCTCCGCCAACACAAGCAACAACCGCATCCGGCAATCTGCCTTCTGTTTCCAAGATTTGTTCACGGGACTCATCCCCGATCACACGTTGGAAATCACGAACCATCATCGGATAAGGATGTGGACCCGTTACAGAGCCAAGAATATAGTACGTATCTTGCACATTACTCACCCAGTAACGCAATGTTTCGTTACAGGCATCTTTCAACGTACGCGTTCCCGAAGTGACTGGAATAACTTCCGAGCCCAACAATTTCATGCGAAATACATTCAATTGCTGACGCTTCGTGTCTTCTTCACCCATGAACACCTTACATTCAAATCCCATAAGAGCAGCCACTGTGGCAGAAGCAACACCATGCTGACCTGCCCCAGTTTCCGCAATTATTTTCTTTTTCCCCATACGTTTAGCGAGAACGGCTTGTCCGATGGTGTTATTAATTTTGTGTGCGCCTGTATGGTTTAAATCTTCACGTTTCAAGTAAATTTTAGCTCCGCCGAGAAGCTCAGTTAAGCGCTCTGCATAATATAGCGGAGTAGGTCTACCGGAATACTGCTTTTGCAAATAACGGACCTCTGCAATAAACTCAGGATCATCTTTATATCGCGCATAAGCTTCTTCGAGCTCATGTAGCGCATTCATTAATGTCTCGGGCACATAACGGCCTCCGAACTTGCCAAATCTACCATGCTGATCAGGTACTTGTGTCACTTCCGGGTCACCCTTTCCACAAACGCGGTTATTTTCGCAATATCTTTCACGCCATCTGTCTCCACGCCGCTTGATACATCAACGCCATCTGGAGCATAAGCATTCACTAATTGATCTACATTATCATGTCGAAGTCCGCCAGCAACTAACAGTTGAATACCTGCTGTACGAGCCCACTCTTGATAAATAGGAATACAATCCCAAGCAAAGGTCGTTCCCGAGCCTCCACCATAAATGGGGTCGAACGTATCGAGCAATATCGCATCAACTGTTCCGCAATACGGATCGAGTTGAGCAGCAACCTCTTCCAAAGAGGGAATTCGATCTTCTGCTTTAGAAATGGATACAGATTTAAACACCTGCACCCCAAAATGTTCACGGACCCAGGCGCAAAACGCCGGCGTTTCCTGGCTATGAAGTTGTACGATGTCCAAAGGAGCTACAGCTAAGATATTGATCAATTGTTCCTTCGATGGATTGACAAAAACACCGACTGTACGTGGTATTGTTTGCCCATTCGCTTCTTCAGATTTCAAGTACGCAATCAGCTCCGCGGCCTTCTCCGGCGTGACCTGGCGCTTGCTTGATGCAAAAACAAAGCCGATATGAGCTATCGGCAAATGTACGATTGATTTTAACACTTCAACGCTTTGAAGTCCACAAATTTTTACCGTTGGAATCGTTCCCACAGCCATCAAATTCGCCTCTTTCTTCCCTGTTACTACGACTTTTTGACCAACTCACCCATCAACTGATGAACAGCTTGCTCAACGACTGGTTGACGCATGAAATGCTCCCCAATCAACACTGCTTGTGCACCTACCTGCTCGACATACGCCATATCTTCAACGGTAGAAATACCACTTTCACTGACGACAGTTTTTCCTTTTGGCATGAAGCTTATTAATTCTTCCGTTGTTCCTAGATCGGTTACGAAGGTTTTCAAATTGCGGTTATTTACACCAATCATTTGAGTATCCAGTTCAAGTGCACGTTCCAACTCTTCACGATCGTGCACCTCGACGAGTGCGTCCAAGCCAAGATCCTTCGCTAAGGTCAAATATTGCTTCATTTGATCTGTTGTCAAAATCGCTGCAATAAGCAGAATAGCGTCTGCTCCTAATAATCTTGCCTCATAGATTTGCTTCGGATCAATCGTGAAATCTTTGCGCAGCAGCGGTACATTCACTGCTCTACGCACAGCTTTCAGGTAGTCATTGCTCCCTTGGAAATACGAAACATCAGTCAACACCGAAATGCAATCCGCGCCTGCTCGTTCATAAGCCTGAGCCAAACCGACAGGTTCAAAATCCTCGCGGATTAAGCCTTTGGATGGCGATGCCTTCTTCACTTCAGCAATTAGTCCCATAACGCGGTTCTTCCGAGTTGTCAACGCCTGCTCGAAGCCTAGGCAAGGCGGAAGCTGAGAAATCAACTTCTCAGCCTCCGCGATCGAAAAGCTGCTCATAGCTTCTACTTCTACACGCTTTGTAGCAACAATTTTATCAAGAAACATGGCATAATTCTCCTGTATATTGGATTAAATCAGTCAATTTCTGTTCCGCTCGCCCTGAATCAATGACTTCCGCTGCCAATTTCACACCTTGTTGCAGCGTGCCTACATGACCAGTTACATAGAAACAAGCAGCGGCATTCGCAAGTACGATGTCCCGATATGGCCCTTTTTCTCCTGCAAAAATATGACGAATAATTTCAGCGTTTAGCGAAGCATCTCCACCAGCTACATCTTTGATACTATGTGCACGAAGACCTAAGTCGTCCGGCGTAATGGTATAGGTCGTGATAACATCTGACTTCAGCTCAGTGACCTTCGTAGGCGCTGAGATACTGAATTCGTCCAAACCATCCTCACTGGCGATCACTAGTGCACGCTTCAAGCCAAGTGCTTGCAGCGATTGGGCTAGCATCTCCGTCTTGGTACGGTCAAAGACGCCAAGGACTTGTCGATCAGCACCTGCAGGATTGGTTAACGGTCCAAGCAGATTGAATACCGTTCTAAAACCAAGCTCTTTGCGAGGCGCTGCAACATGCTTCATCGATTGGTGATACGCTTGCGCAAACATGAAGCAAATGCCCGTCTTTTCCAAACACTTCGCTGCTTGCTCACCGTTCAATGTTATTTTCACGCCAAGAGCTTCTAAGACATCAGCACTCCCGCTTTTACTCGACATCGCCCTGTTCCCGTGTTTAGCAACTCGGATACCGCCTGCCGATGCAACAATTGCAGCTGTGGTTGAGATATTAAATGTATCTGCACCATCTCCACCCGTTCCGCACGTATCGAGGAGATCACTTTGTTGGACCTTCACCTGCATAGCTTTACTGCGCATCGTCTCAGCAAATCCAGTAATTTCTTCAAACGTTTCCCCTTTGATGCGAAGAGCCGTCAATAAACTGCCAATTTGCGCCGGCGAAGCTGCTCCGTCCATAATCTCAGACATCACACTGCGCGCTTCTTCCCGGGATAAATGATTGCCACTTATGACTTTACCTAGTGCTTGCTGTATTGAAATTGTTCCATTCATGTTCATCCATGCCCCTTCCTTCTATGAGTTAACAAAATAATCTTTGTTAATATCGCTAACAGGTCTAGGCTCAGGACTGAACATGGCTTCAGCCATACGAATTGATTTCAGCAAAGCCGTCGCTTTATTCACGGTTTCTTGATATTCACTCTCAGGCACAGAATCCCAAACGATTCCTGCTCCCGCTTGCACATAGGCCTTACCTCTTTTGAAAACAATCGTGCGGATTGTAATACAAGTGTCCAAATTCCCGGAAAATCCAAGATAACCGATAGCTCCCGCATAAGAACCGCGTGACTCTGGTTCCAGTTCAGCAATAATCTCCATCGCTCTCAGCTTCGGTGCTCCAGACACCGTGCCTGCAGGCATACAGGAAAGAAAAGCATCAAAGAAATCTTTATCCTTGGCAATTTTACCTGACACGTTTGAAACAATGTGCATGACGTGCGAATAGCGTTCAATATCCATAAAGGTATCACATTTGACTGTACCGAATTCTGAAACTCGCCCGATATCATTGCGTCCAAGATCAACTAGCATCAGATGCTCTGCACGCTCTTTCTCATCGGCAAGCAACTCGAGCTCAAGTGCATGGTCTTCCTCAGGCGTTTTCCCTCTAGGTCTTGTGCCAGCAATCGGCCGCGTTTCTACTTTTTCTTCCTCAACACGTACTAGCAGCTCAGGAGACGTGCCCACGATAACCTCATCATCCATTTTCAGCACATACATATAAGGAGAAGGATTCATCGTACGCAGTACGCGATAGACCTGTAACGGAGAAACCGTTGTTTCCATTTCAAAACGCTGAGAAAGCACGACTTGGAAAATATCGCCGGCGCGAATGTATTCCTTCGCTTTGTTGACATTGGCGATGTACTTCTCTTTTGTAATATTTGAGCGGATTTCACCCAAATCTGGTTCTGACACGATCGGATTATGCGTCATCGTATCGGATCCAAGCGGTCGCTTGATTTTCTCAATCGTAGCATCGATCTTCTCACAGGTTGCTTGGTAAGCTTTCGCAATGTCCGCATCCGTTGCAAATTGGGGAACATGTATGTTCGCGATCACTTTAATTTGCTGTTTGAAATGATCAAACACGATAACCTGATCACAGAACATGAATTGAATATCGTTCATTTGTAAATCATCAATCTGATGAGCCGGCAGCTTCTCATAGTATTGCAATAAATCATATCCGAAAAATCCAACAGCACCGCCAGTAAAGCGCGGGAGATCCGCAAGCTGAGGGCTGGAGTAGGAACGCAGGTAGTCTTTCAACACTTCGATCGGCTTCTCATCCGTGATTTTATTCTCGGACCCAGTTTCAACCACTGTTTTTCCATGTTTCGCCTTGATCATCAAGAAAGGATCGCTGCCGATGAAGGAATAACGGGCCCATTTCACTCCTCCCTCTACGCTTTCTAATAGAAATGCACGGGGCTCTTGATATAAATGTTGGAATACACGGATTGGCGTCTCGGTATCAGCTAGTAAATGACGCACCACTGGGATTAGATTATAATCTTTGGACAAACGAATGACTTCTTGCAATTCAGGTGTATACATGGAAACATCCCCTCTCAGCTTGTGAGCTGCTCGCAGCGGCGGCGCTCAAAACTCTATTCGAATACAAAAAAACCTCTACCTAGGGTAGAGGTTGACTTTAGTTTCAGTAGACGATCAGGATGAATGTGAAAAAAAGAAAATGATAGCTAGGTATGAGTAAATAGACGATCCCCTATGGGAACGATCTCATCCTCACACGACAGCTCTTCAACTTTTTCTCATCTCAACTGGGCTCTGCTCTACTCGACTAAACTCTGCTCTACTAACCTAAACTCATCTAATTTCACTATACTACCGGGTAGCTTCATTTGTCAATTTAACAATATCAGGACGAAGTGCTTTGGCTTCTTTCAAATACACATGGTTAATCTCTGCTTGGGTTTTGGTCGTGTTGACCTGTACCATCAAACGAATACACTTCGGCAATGCATTCTCAACCGGTACTTCCAAAGAACACATCAATGGAACAAGCTCCCAGCCAACCAGTGTACGAATCGCTCTTGCCGGAAACGTTGCCGTAATATCTTCGGTTACCGTAATGAAAACCGATCCAATATCTTCTGGACGGAAATCATTCGCATCTACAATTGCTTGCAGGAGCTCGCAAGTAGCCGCTAAAATTTCTTCTGCATTGTTCTGTTCAACCGTTGTTGCTCCTCGAATTCCCCTTAAGTACATCGGTTATTTCTCCCCTTTTAGAAGGTCAACAATTTGTCTGACTTGCTGTGCCGTTACATCCTTACGGATCTCGACTTTGCCAATTTCGGTCGGGATGATATACACCATCGTGCCTTCTTTGAACTTCTTATCATGCATCATGGCACTCATAATGCGATCCGTATCCAAATGTGTCGGGATGCTCACTGGCAAGCCATATTTCACGAACAAGCCTTTGGTAACGGTATGAATGTCTTCACTATACCCAAACTGCTGAGCAAGCTTCGCGGCCCCGACCATACCAATGGCAATAGCCTCACCGTGCAGCAGTTCGCCGTAGCCAGCTACGGCTTCTAGCGCATGACCAATCGTGTGACCCAGATTTAATATCGCACGGAGATCATTCTCGCGCTCATCCTGCGATACTACAATCGCTTTCACTTGACAACCTATGTATAGCGCATAACTTAACGCTTCTGGATCTAAAGCTAACAACTTGGCTGCGTTCTCCTCGCACCACTGTGTAAAAGCCTTATCCCAAATCAAGCCATGCTTGATGACCTCGGAAAGGCCCGCCTTCACTTCGCGCTCCGGCAATGTCAAGAGCAAGTCGATGTCGAAGAGGACTAGCTCCGGCTGGTGAAACGCCCCGATGATGTTCTTCGCCATCGGGTGATTAACCGCTACCTTGCCGCCGACAGAGCTGTCGTGGGCAAGGATCGTTGTCGGGATCTGCACGAAGCGGATCCCGCGCATGAAGCTCGCCGCCGCGAAGCCGGCGAGATCGCCGACCACGCCTCCTCCGAGGGCAACGATCGCAGAATTGCGATCAAGGCCCGCCTGGAGGGCGGCGGTTACGATTCCCTCGAGCTGCGCGAGGGATTTGGAGGTTTCGCCTGCGGGCACGACGCAGGCCGTCGCGGCGAAGCCGCCATCACGGAGCAGCGTCAGGACGCGCTCCAAGTGCAGCGCCGCCACCGATTCGTCGGTGACGATAAGCAGTGGCGACTTGCGGCTGAGCTTCGCGCGATCGAACAGTGCCGAGATATTGGTAAGAATGCCTTGGCCAATATAAATGGGATAAGACCGTTCTCCAAGCTCTACGGTAAGTTCTCTCATCTTAGTAGTTCTCCACTTGCTTGAGGAAATTCGCTAGGTTCGCACGAATTTCTTCAATGGAGTCTCCACCGAATTTATCTAAGAAAGCATTCGCCACTTCCCAAGCAATCACGTTCTCCATGATCACGCCTGCTGCTGGCACCGCACAAGTGTCGGAACGCTCAACCTGCGCTGTAAATACTTCCTTCGTATCAATGTCCACGCTTTGCAGCGGTTTGTACAAAGTTGAGATTGGCTTCATGACACCACGAACAATGATTTGCTCGCCAGTTGTCATTCCGCCCTCAAATCCACCTGCACGATTCGTTCTGCGTCTAAAGCCAGCTTCCTCAGTGTAGAGGATTTCATCATGAACATTAGAGCCTCTGCGCTCTGCCGCTTCAAAACCGATCCCGAATTCAACGCCTTTGAACGCTTGAATGGAAAGCACGGCTTGTGCAATTTTACCATCCAATTTACGGTCCCATTGAACGTGACTACCAAGACCAACTGGTACACCCTCGATAATAACCTCAACGATACCACCCAAGGTATCGCCATCTTCTTTGGCAGCGTCGATTGCAGCGATCATTTTCGCTTCTGCTTCTTTATCAACAACACGAACTGGTGATTCTTCCGTAATACGAATAAGTTCATCAATAGGAAGCTCTTGACGCTCTACTTCGACATCTCCAATTCGGATAACTTGTCCAGCTACTTTGATACCGAACTCCGCTAGCAATTGACGTGCGACAGCTCCAGTAGCTACACGCATCGTTGTTTCACGAGCACTTGATCTCTCCAAAATGTTACGCAGATCTTTTTGATTATATTTAAGTCCGCCATTTAAATCCGCATGTCCAGGACGAGGACGGTTCACACGGCGCTTGCCTTCATTATCTTCTTCTACAGGCTCAATGCCCATTACCGAGGTCCAGTGCTTCCAGTCATTGTTCACGACGACTAAGGCAATTGGAGCACCCGTTGTTTTACCATGGCGCACACCGCCTGCGATGGTCGCTGTATCTTTCTCAATTTGCATCCGACGACCCCGACCGTAGCCTTTTTGACGTCTATGTAATTGATGGTTTAAGTCTTCAAAGTTAAGATTTACATTACTCGGGAACCCTTCAATAATCGCAGTGAGCTGCGGGCCATGCGTTTCACCTGCTGTTAAATATCTCACAATCCTTTACCCCCTAAGAATTTTACGAAGAAAATCGAACTCCGTATATAAACATAATATAGTATGGAAAAACCGAGCATTCTTGCTTAGCGCCCTTTCGATTGCATTCGACAGCACCAAGCACTTTAGCGCTTTGACGCGCGATTATCTGTTGTCATTATAGTATAGCTACTCTGGTTTGGCAACAACACAAATGCAAAAACACGCTTAACAGGTCAGGGACAAACCCTGCTGCGTAAGCGTGTCATCATCAAGATAGGAGCTAGAATTACCCGTGCATAGGCTGCTTCTGGACGACCCTCAGAGGCTCACAAAGCTGAGGATCATTCATTAGACCCGTAATTTGTGAGGAATCGACTCCTAAAATTTGAGCACATTCTTGAATGGAAATCATTCCCCTGCGATAAGCGGTAATCACCTTGCGTTTGTCCATGATAGCCCCCTAAGCGTGTATGCATTGTTCAAAGCGTGGCGTTTACCTCACTTTGCATTGCTACATCTTAGTATTGGAAGATATGGAAGTTCTTATACACCCTTTTTCCGATAAAAGAACGTTTCAGCCGCCTCTAGATCATATTGACCAGGGGAGAAAATTTGCTCTGTCGAGCCAACGAAAAGCAGCCCGCCTGGCTTCAGGGCTTTGGCGAATTTCTGATACAGCAGATGCTTCGCTTCCTCAGTGAAATAGATGATTACATTGCGGCAAACTATAAGATCGTAACCGCTGTCAAATGTATCTACAAGCAAATTTTGCTTTTGAAATTTAATCGATTTTTTGAGTTCATCCGAAATATGATACATAACGCCGTCTTGTTTAAAATATTTCTTCACATAATTAGCCGGCACATCACGCACTGAACGATCAAGATACATGCCTTTACGAGCTTTCTCTATCGCACCATCATCAATATCTGTCGCGTGTAAATTAGTCTCATTAAGTGCCCCTTGCTCAGCTAAAATCATCGCTAGCGTATACGGCTCTTCACCTGTGGAGCAAGCTGCACTCCAAATTTTCAGCCTGGAATTGCGCTTTAACATCTCAGGAATAAATTTCTGTTCCACGAGCTCCCAGCGGTTCGGATTTCGCCAGAACTCGGAAACATTAATTGTCATCCGATCTAAGAATTCATAAAATAGTGCTTTATCCTTCATCATCGCATCGAAATAAGCAATAAACGTATTGTAACCCCGCTTCATTCGCAAGGTAGTTAATCGTCTCTTCATTTGCGCTTCTTTGTATAGTGCAAGATCAATGGACGTATGTTCCTTTATTTTTTTGATAAATAACAAAAAATCTTGATCCTCCATGCTGTCCACCCCACCTTGATCATTTTCTACCCTGATACATTCTGTGTGGAATTACCAAATTCCTTCAAAAAAACAACAAAAAAAGAACCTGTATCCCTTCAGATACCAGATTCTTTGCTTTAACAGATTAAATCCATTCTTGAATGTTTTTCGAATACTCAAAAATTTCGTTAGGCTGAAAGAAATTACTAATTTCACGTTCAGCACTTTCCGGTGAATCGGACCCATGAATGAGATTGAGATGCGTATGTACGGCGTAATCACCGCGAATGGTTCCTGGCGCGGCTTCAAGTGTATTCGTTTTGCCAATCATGGTTCGGGATAAAGCTATGACTTGATCGCCATGCCATACCATCGCAAAGACGGGGCCCGATGTAATGAAATTCACGAGTCTATCGTAAAAATCTTTTCCTTTATGCTCTGCATAGTGATTTTCGGCTTGCTCTCGAGAAATGACCGTCAGCTTGCTACCAATCAATTGGAAACCCTTCTGTTCAAACCGTTTTACAATCTCGCCGACAAGTCCCCGTTGTACGCCATCTGGTTTAACCATGAGAAATGTTTTTTCCATTGAAAGACTACCTCCTTAAAGTTTTCGTCAGAAAACTGACTTCGTAAGCGTCCACTTAACGATTTCGTTAATAAGATCGATTCCCGATAAAATGAGCGATTTCAATGAGATCCTTCTTCGCTTGGATATCTGGCAGTAAGTCCAATGATGAAATCGCTTTATCAATATAAACTTGAGAAAGGCGATCGGCTTCCTTGATGCCAGCGCTGCCTCGTATCATTTCTAGGAATCGACTAACATCCGTTTGTCCATCCAGTTTATGTATTCGATCAAGTTCTGTCAATATCATAGGCTTTAAAACAGGGTCCTGCATGGAAAGCAACACTGGCAAGGTAATATTCCCTTGCTTCACATCACTCCCAGGTGGTTTCCCGATTTGCTTTTCAGTCCCTATTAAATCCAGAATGTCGTCTCTAATTTGGAAGGCCATACCTACATTATAGCCAAAATTATACAATTTAGTGCTCACCCAATCAGGAGCACCCGATGCCATCGCTCCCAATTGACATGAGATCGCAATAAGAAGAGCGGTTTTGCGCCGAATTCGCAATAAATAATCCCTGATCGTTTGTTCGGAGTGAAAAAAGAAACGAATTTGTTCCATTTCGCCAATGGACATTTCAACAATTGCTTTTGACATAATCTGATGAACTCTCGGATTTGGAATCTTTGTAATGACACCTAATGCTCTCGCAAAAATATAATCGCCTGTAAACATAGCAATGCGATTATCCCATTTCGATCGAACCGTCAGTTGACCACGCCGCGTGTTGGCATCATCAATCACATCATCATGAACAAGAGAAGCCATGTGAATTAGCTCCAAGGGCACGGCTACGTTTTTCATCGTTTGAAGTTGATAGCTCCCAAATTCACCTGATAGGAGAACGAACACGGGTCTGATCCGCTTCCCTCCAGCTTTCAGTAGATGAATTGAGGTTTCTCTTAGTAAGGAATGGTCGTTATTTACACTTTCTTCAAGCTCTTTCTCAATCGCGGAAATATCTCTTCTTTTCCTCGAATAAATATCCATCAAGTTTTTCATTCGGTCACCCGTACCACTTTATTCTCTTTCCATATGCCTATTTGAACTGGTTTGGGCAAGAAACCTAGCTCGTAACAGTACTGATAATACGAATTAAGTCCTTCCCATTGTTCAGCTGCAAAATCATAACACAAAGTATGAAAATAATGATTCCAATAATCAGAGGTGCCACCAACGGTAGCTTGTGCCTCCTTAATCATGTCCTGAGGATCTCGATGAGCTTTCTCTTTACTCGCTTGAAATGCTTCAAAGATCGAAGCTACGAGTTCTGGATAGTTACGAATGGTCTCTTTACGGATAGCCCAAACAGCGAATGACATCCATTTCCCCGTCCATTTGGCCCACTCTTGACCAAGGTCTGTAATCATATATTTTTGATTCCGCCAGCTTTCCTTAATGGCATCATCCCCAATGAGAAGTGCAGCATCTGCTCCCTCCATCATTTGGTCTAAGCTTGGCTTCGCATATTCGTAGGTTGGCTTACCGTTATAAAATTTCTCTAGAATGATTTTAAGTAAATTAACGGAAGTTGCTGACGTTGTTGGAAGGATTATCTTCCCGTTAACGATTTCACGCAGTGGTTTGTCATGGAAAAGAAGGATTGAATTGACTTCACCATAGGAGCTTACAGAGAGATCCGGGAAAAGCATATAATCCTCAAAAAATTGACCATAAGAAAAAGAAGAAATGGGTCCCATGTCAATACGGCCGTCAGCCATTGCTTGATTTAATGATGTAGGTACTTGTTCAATAATATCAACGTCAGAGCTATTCATCAGCTCTGGGAAATAATAATAGATCGGCCACACATTTGTATAATTGATTCGACCTATTCGGATTTTAGGGTCTAGGTTGCTCATCAATATCTCCCCATCTGCGGTACAAGGAATGTTCAATCTCCATGCTGTCCATCACTTTACCTACCAAAAAATCAACCATCTCATCGATTGAGCGCGGACGATTATAGAAGGCTGGCATAGCCGGTATCATTCGCACACCCATTCTTGTTAGGGTTAGCATATTTTCTAAATGTATAGCATGTAAGGGTGTTTCCCTTGGTACCAGAATTAATTTTCTTCCTTCTTTCAGCATGACATCCGCGGTACGCTCAAGTAAATTATCGGATGAACCATGAGCGATGCCTGATAACGTGCCCATCGAGCATGGAATCACAACCATCCCCTTGGTTCGAAAAGAGCCGCTAGCAACAGTCGCTCCTATATTCGCAACAGGATGATATTCATAAGTACCTGCTCGTCCCCCGAACTGCTTTTCAAGAACGTCTTGACGTTTCGTAACGCTCCAGTCCAGCTCATCCTGCAGCACACGCCAGCCAGCATCCGTAATAATAAGATGTACATCTAAACCAAGATCCAACAGCACTTCACATAATCGCACACCATAAATCGCTCCACTTGCGCCAGTAATTCCAATGACCCAGTTCCCGATGCTCATGAATGCTTACTCACAATCACATCAAGTAAAGTGAAAGTAAACATGACCAAACTTAATACGCCATTCATCGTGAAGAAAGCAGTGTTTAATTTGGACAAATCCTGTGGCGTAACGAGCCTATGCTCTTTAAACAACAAAATATAAGCAATAACAAGCCCAACCAGATACAGCCAACTAAGATGCGTTATAAAGAATAGGGACACTAAACCGATGGCTGTTAAGACATGAAGCACCTTGGCTGTAAGCAAGGCTGCTCTGATGCCAAATCGACTTGGCAAGGAATGCAGCCCTTCTTTGCGGTCAAATTCTGCATCCTGACATGCATAGATGAGGTCGAAGCCAGCACTCCAACAAGCAACGGTTAGGAAAAAGATGATGGACGACCATGTGAATTGACCTGTTACGGCAATCCAACCGCCAAGCGGGGCAAGACCCAAAGTCAAGCCGAGCACGAAATGGCATGTCCATGTAAATCTTTTGGTATATGAGTAAATCACCAAAAAGAAGACAGCTACCGGCAGCAGCTTCATAGACAGCGTGCTTAGATGATAGGTTGCCCAAAAAAGAACAGCAAAAGAAATAACGATATAGATAATAACTTGTGGTATTGAAATCAGTCCTGCTGGAATAGCCCGATTCACTGTACGTGGATTTCGTTTGTCAATTGCCTGATCAATAACACGATTCAAAGCCATCGCGGCAGTTCTTGCCCCCACCATAGCTAAGGTGATCCACCCGATCTGTGCCCAGCTTGGTAAATGCCCTTGTAGTACAACGGAGCCAAGAATGGCCCCCATGAAAGCAAAAGGCAGTGCAAACACACTGTGTTCGAACTTAATCATTTCGAGAAAAATCTTTAGTTTAGTAAACATATGCTAGTTACACTCCTGAATTCGTTTTACCTTTAGTCCCTACATGCAACGCCGCCACCCCGCCAAAGAGTGGGTGGGCTTGTACGTGTTCTAAGCCATTTTTAGAGAATATAGCTGCAAGCTGCTTATGATCTGGAAACGTAATTAATGATTCCGGTAACCACTTGTATTGCTCATATTTCTTAACGATTAACTTCCCAAGGAACGGCATGATATGACGGAAATACACATAGTATATGGACTTAAACGGCTGCCATGTTGGTTTAGATAGCTCTAAAGACACAACTAGTCCTCCGGGCTTAACGACACGTTGCATTTCTCGGATGACCTGCTCGAGATCCGGAACATTACGCAGGGCAAAACCGATTGTGGCAAAGTCAAAAGAATTGTCGTCAAACGGAAGACTCATCGCATTTCCTTGTATAAGCTCGATCTGCTGATCTAAGCGCAATTGTTTTACTTTCTCCGCACCGAAGTCCAGCATATTCTGGCTGAAATCCAGTCCGACCATTTTACCAGTACCACTTGCTTGAGCGAGGCTAATCGTCCAATCACAAGTACCACAGCACAAGTCAATAGCCGTATCTCCTGGCTTCACATTCATCTTCTTCATAGCAAATTTGCGCCATGCTTTATGCCGATTAAAACTAATGATATTGTTCATCAAGTCATATTTTGGTGCGATACTTTCAAAAACACCATGTACAAACTCTTCTTTGCTCTTCATTTTTTTGCTTTCACCATCTGTTTTGCTTACACTCATTGCCCAGGTCCCCTTAAATTTCTTCTAACACTTTGGGCTGCACCCCAGTAAATCTTAAGAAGGGCTCTCCCATGTGAAAGAGTTCACTTTGTAGCTGATCCGACTCAAGCTCTTTAATGCGATCCTGCAATTGCTTCGTCTGATCGTTAAGCAACTGATACAGTTGCGAAGAGATGTTGTATTTATGTAAAAGCGTACGAAACTTCATTGTATCCGGCTCTTCGGCTTGTAACTGCTTCCGCTCGTCTCTCGTGCCATTCTGGTTAATATGCCAATATCCCCAGCTGCCTTTGAAATTTGCCATAGTTTCCATGCGGAAGATTTCATCGAATAGAAGTTCACATCTCACGTAGCCTCTCAAAATATCAGGCCATGCTTGTTTGTTGGCCTCCGACATGACCTCTGAAAAAGACAAAAACAGCTGAGATTTGATTTCCACCGTGTGGTGAATGTAATCTTCTGCCGTCAGTTTCAGCTGTTTCATTTTCATATAGCTGCTCATTTTTAATCGATTTACTTCACAGATCGCATTCGAGAGCTGCTTAATCATATCGATCTGTCCCATTTTAGCTAGGAGATGATAAAATCTAGCACTAAAATAGTCCCCTGCAAGCACTTTTAGCTGTCTTGACCTTGAAGCCTTTTTCTCCTTGACCTCATTGGACACTGTCACAAGATCATGGGTATCGAGCCCTAACTGCACAAGCGCTGTAGCTAAAGTAAATAATTCACTTAATGAACTCAGTTTGTTATTATCTCCATTCAAGAATGCAAACAACAGACGTGTGCGCAACTCTGGAAAATCGGGCAAGTCTGTGTGAATTTGGATCATATCATACTCCGTGTATTGCTTAGCGATCTCAGGGATCCGATAAGAATTCATGCAAAAGCCTCCGTAACCGTATGCCAAATCTCTATTTCTGAAGTTCAAAGTCTCAATCCAAATTATTATATCATAACCCGTTAATAGAAGCACAATTAATTATAGTGGATATTTTTGCTGCCATTTGGAGGTATAGGTAATTCGAAAGCGGTTCTGTAATTCCTGTTCCAATTGAATCAAACTAAGGTCCCCTGACTTCTTCTCCATATCCTTGCCAAATTCACGCTGAGCTACCATAGCGAGGACCATTTGGGTTGAAGTTGGTTCAACTCCACCTGAATAATCAATAATGCGTACCCAAACTTGTTCTACATTTTTTGTTTTAACGAGCATTGTCTGTGCAATGGTATACAGATCACGATATACAACAATGGAATCCGCATTTTTAGGCAAACTCAAATCGAGTGACAATCGAGAAGCACTTAGCTCCACTTTCCGAATACGCAGCTGAAGTGGAACTTGTACAAGGAGATCGGCCAAATTATTTTCCGTAAGCTGGCCGCCGCGATTATTGGACCACGTGTACGCGGAACCTAAGCCTGATGAAAGATCCATCTTCGGCAGCATGGATAGACTGATCGCAACAACCACGGAAATACCTAGCGTGATCACGATGCGCATTGACCATTTCATATTCAACACCTCCTAAGCATATGCAGGAGCCAAATAACCGACAGGTTATCCAATGTAACAAGTCCTATACACCATTGTACATAGAAAAAAAGCAGGCTATGCCTGCTTTTGTCAATTATCTATTATTCTTCTGTATCGATCGTGCCAAACTTGGTCATAATCAAAGCTTTGCCTCTAACCTTAACTGCGGAAGTATGCTCTGTAAACTGAGCAATCATGACTTCACCCTTGTCCAACTTCTCTGTATGATGAAAACGTGTATCTTGTCCACGTGTCAATCCAATCACATGAACGCCATTGTCTTTTGCTTTAATCACGAAATACTCGTTACCGTTCGAGTTCGATTGATTTGATTGATTTGACTGATTCGATTTATTCGATTGTTCCATATCCATCCTCCGCTCTTCCCTAACCTTCATTCCTACATCTAATGATGCCAAAAAAAGTAACCGGAAGTCAACTGTGCTAGATGGATAATTCAGCAGAAGCTGATTTAGAGCGTTTCCGGTAAAATTGTTTGAATTTCGCTGGCAAAGCATGTGTGGAGCCTAAGAGGATGAGCAGATCCGTCAATTTAACCGTTCCATAGGCAAATAGCATACCCGCGAAAACATCGATCACCCAATGAATTTGCAAATACATGGTTGAGAAAATAATCGCCGAGCAATACGTGACCATCATGTATTTGAATATGCGATCCTTTTCACGCAACGCAAGGAGAAGCATCGCAAACGAAATGGAAGTGTGCATACTAGGGAAACAATTCATTACTGCCACGAGTAAGGAATTCTCATCCGCAAAGGTACGATGTAATAAGTCGGGTTGCTGATTTACATACCAAACCTCATGAAGCAGGATGAGGTTATAAAAAGGCAAAATGAGCGGAAATTGCAACATATGCCCGGATAGCGCATATGATAACATTTTTTTGACGCTGCGTGTCCAGAAGCTTCTAACAATACAAATCCATAGCGATAGTACGAAACCATAGTTGTAGACCCACACCATGGCTCTATCCAGAAAAGGTGTTGCAATCCATCTAGCCCATCCTCCCGTGTTCAACGGGATGGCGTTCATATAGCTGTCCCAGCGCCATGGGTGGCGATTATTTTCAAACATCCAGTTTGCAATTTTCCACCAAAATCCGTTGCCTGTCCCATAAAAATAATAAAAAATACCCAAAAGTGGAATTCCAATTAAAAAAAAGCGTTTCCAATCTACGTCAATCTGATCCTTCCGAACACCTAATAAGCAGATAAGCAACAATATCCAACATTCTTTACTCCAGTTACCAACCGTACCAATCCGCCAGATCAAGTAAATCGAAGCAATGATACCAAACATCGTCCAATCTTGTGACTTCACTAGCTCGTTCAGCTTTAACTTCTTCAACCCTGTACCCCCTATGTTTTCCATGAACTACTATCACGTATTGAAAAGACTTTCTTTTCAAAAGAAAAAGACATCGAACGCCGATGTCTTCATCTTAATCGGAGTAACACGATTTGAACGTGCGACCTCACCCACCCCAAGGGTGCGCGCTACCGAGCTGCGCCATACCCCGCCATACTCCGTTTACAGCCAAGAAGAACGCTTTCACTTTTGTAATTATAGTAGGAGAATTTCAAATTGTAAAGCCATTTTAAGGCAAAACAAATAAAGCCGTTACCCGCAATTCGCGGCCACGGCTTTATAATTATGTAACGTTCAATCCTATGTATAAATACAAATTATTGAATGCCATCTTTAAGCGCTTTACCAGGTTTGAAAGCTGGAATTTTGCTTGCTGGGATATCAATTTCTCCACCAGTCTGTGGATTACGTCCTTTACGAGCAGAACGTTCACGAACTTCGAAGTTACCAAATCCAACCAATTGCACTTTGTCTCCACCTTGCAATGCTTCAGAAATTGCATCAAAAACAGCATCTACTGCTTTCGTTGCGTCTTTCTTGGAAAGCTCAGAGGTTTCCGCAACCTTGTTGATCAATTCAGATTTATTCATGCCATTCACCTCCCCCCAAGATTTCTCACTTCCGTTACTTCCTGTTTTCACCGTTTTCCCAGAAATTATACATAAACTACTGAAAAATCGTTGATTCTCTAAGCAAAATGAACTTTGAAAGCAGACGAATAAATTCATAGTAATACACTCGGTGAGCAATTTCAAGTATCTATTTCCATTTTATGTGGGACTTTCCGCTAGAAAACGACAAAAAACACTCTTTCGAGTGTTTTTTGTCCACATTTTCCTACAAAATAATGGCGATCAAGCCACCTGAACCTTCATTGATAATACGTCCAAGTGTTTCCTGGAGTTTATACCGCGCATTGTCTGGCATTTGGGCAAGTTTACCTTGAATGCCTTCACGGACAATGGAGTGTAAAGATCTTCCGAAAATATCGGACTCCCATATCTTCAACGGGTTATCTTCGAAATCCTGCATCAGATAGCGGACAAGCTCTTCACTTTGCTTCTCTGTGCCGATGATCGGTGAGAACTCGGATTCGACATCTACACGGATCATATGGATGGAAGGCGCTGTAGCTCTTAAACGAACACCGAATCTGGAGCCTTGACGGATTAACTCAGGCTCATCTAACGCCATCTCCGCTAACGTAGGAGGCGCTATCCCATAACCGGTTGTTTTGACCATTTCAAGCGCTTCAGCGAATTGATCATATTCCCGTTTCGCATGCGTGAAATCCTGCATGAGTTGGAGGAGATGATCTTTTCCTCGAATCTCTACGCCTACGACTTCAACTAGAATCCGGTCATAAAGCTCATCTGGAGCAAACAAGTCAATTTCTGCTACGCCTTGCCCCATACTCAGCCCTGCTAAGGCAGCCCTGTCAATAAACTCATATTCTGCAAATTGACTTACAACACGATCCACATCACGTAAGCGTCTGATATCCTGTACCGTATCGCGAACGGATGCTTCGAACTGTGTACGCAGCCAATGATTCTCATCCAGCACCATAACCCAGCTAGGCAAGTTCACATTTACTTCATGAACTGGGAACTCATACAGGACTTCACGAAGCACGGAGACCATTTCTTCTTCTCCTGCGCTAGCTACACTCATTGTGACGACTGGAACATCGTAGCGGCTTTGCAGCTCGCTTCGCAGCTCAAGTGCTGGCTCACTGTTAGGCTTCTGAGAGTTAATGATTACAATGAACGGTTTCCCGACCTCTTTGAGTTCATTAATTACTCTTTCCTCAGCTAACACATACGAAGACCTAGGGATATCCGAAATCGTGCCATCTGTTGTAACAACGACACCTAATGTGGAATGCTCCTGAATGACTTTCCGTGTTCCGATCTCAGCCGCTTCCTGGAAAGGAATTGGCTCATCGAACCATGGCGTATTGATCATCCGAGGTCCGTTCTCGTCTTCATAGCCTTTGGCGCCATCGACTGCATATCCAACACAATCAACAAGGCGAACGTTAACGTTCAGCCCCTCGGCCACAGAAATTTGAACCGCCGTATTCGGTACGAATTTCGGCTCCGTTGTCATAATCGTGCGGCCAGCAGCGCTCTGCGGGAGTTCATCGGTAGCCCGGATCCTATCCGCTTCGCTTTGAATGTTCGGAAGCACTACAGATTCCACAAAACGCTTAATAAAGGTTGATTTCCCTGTCCGGACTGCGCCGACAACCCCCAGGTAAATGTCCCCTCCCGTTCGTTCTGCAATGTCCTTAAAGATATCCACTTTCTCCAAGAGAATCCCTCCTACAGTTTGGTCGTCAACTGACGCTAGTGACGGTAACAATTGACTACTCGTACATTCATTTGGACTAGTAAAAATATATGTACTTTCGATAGAAATATGATAGATGCGTTCCAACTTTTTTTCGCTCATATTTTATGAAGCACATACGGCTTTCGAAAGAATATATGATGAGTCGGTTGCGCTTATTCTATAAAGATAAAAAAACCTCTTACAGGGATGTAAGAGGTTTGCTTTACGGCTGAATTTGAGGCAAAGGTTGATTATCTTTCCACGTATATGAAACGCTGCGAATCGGTACGAAATATGATTTATCTACGAGAATCTGACGTAAATCTTGATTTGGCTTTATCGAGCTTACTAACGCGTTGTTCTGAATAAACGTGTTAATATCCATCGCATAATCAATAGAGACTTCTCCCGTTTGCTTATTCAGGATATACGTAATGGCATTTTTACGATTATAGACAGATTTAATATCGGGTTCTTTCATCCCAAGTACCTTGAAGTCAACATAAGCAAATGCGTCATTCAGCGAAATCCCCTGAGGCATATTCCCTCCATGCTTCGCAATATAATCATTCACTTTCTTCTGTACATCTTCTACGCTTTGATGGGCGGATAGGTCCATCAGCTTAACCACTGGCTTCGTTTCTACGTCTACAAGTACGTAGATGAACACACCGCCGCTCTCGAAAGCATTTGCGGGCACAGTGCTCAGCAGGTTCGATTTTTTGAGTTTAGGAAAATCGATCACATACTTCTCATAGAGAGGCGTCGTCATATCACTATTTTTGATGGGAAGCACGCCTGTTTTATCATGGAAGGTATCTACAGCCTGTTGAACGACGGTAATAAATTCAGCAGGATTAATTTGATTTTCTTTTCTTAGTTCTTGCGGGTACGCACAGCCTGTAAGCAAAATAACCAAGATAAGCACCAGAAGCAAGCTTCTACCTTGGGATCCTCTTCGTTTCATTATCACAATTCAACCATCCTATCTCGTCTATATTGAACCATCGTCCTCAGCTTGTCTGGCAAGTTGAGCACGAATTGCTGCCTTTAACGGATCTTCGGGAATGTTTACCTGCACGGCACCGGTTACTCGCGCTTGACAAGCAAGACGAATCCCTTCGTCTACTAGAGAACCCAATTTCAAGCGTTCATTCGTATTCATTGGCGCAAGACCACTTTGATCATTAACCTTTACTTTACACATTAAACAGGCTGCCTTCGCACCACAACGTGTACGGATATGAACCTTGGCTTTATTCCCTGCATCCAATAAGGTTGTGCCCGCTCTTACTTTGATTCTTCTATCGTCTGGCCAAAAATGCACTTCAAAAACACTCATCATTGTCACCTTCTTATTGGACCTTTGTCTGTTTATCGGCGCCAATCTAGCAATTCCTTCATCTTCACTTGAAATTCATGACCCCAGTCATTCCGGTTCATCAAATCCGTTAAAGCGGGCATATGGCTGTCAGGCTTCTCTTCCATCGTTCTAAGAATTGGTTCATAACGATCAGGGCGGTTGCGAAGAACATTAAAGAGAAATTCATGGGCTAGCGGCATCAGCGGAACCTCATGCTCATCAACGGCAGCAGGACAATAATAGTTTTCTCTTAGGTACTCAACCTCGACCTGATACAAGGAACCCAATGCCTTTACTTTAAAATCGCCAACAACCTCAATGACGTGACCGTCTATTCGATAATGACTCAACATCGAAGCATATATAGGCGTTTCGCTAAATTCAGGCGTATCGATCGCGTAACGCTTTAGCAAGCTATGTACCGCATGAACATCCTTCAGATCTATATAAATATCCAAATCTCTTGGACTTCTTCCTATATCAACGTTGTGTAACAGTAGACCGCAGCTTCCGCCAATCAGCCATTGCACATTATGAGCTTGCTGTAATCGTGTATGAATAGTCGAAATCGACGGGAGTAGTGGCTCCAGCAGTTTCATCATGCCCACACCTTTCAGGCAGTAAATTTTAAAAATAAGGCTTATGCGTAACTGAGATCGTACCCGCTTGCTTCACTACGCACTGACAGGCGAGTCGATAGCCCTGTTCAAGCTCTTCAGGCTCCAAACGATCTTCTTCCGCTTCTGATGCGTCAGAAAGCAGCTCGCGGCCTTCAGCTACATAGCAGCGACACCTTGCGCAGGTCCCTCGCGTGCAAGAAAATCCCCAATCCACATCTGCTTTCAAAGCATGATCCAAAATAGTTAATCCCGTTTCCGGCGTAACTTGTAGCTGTGTCTTACGTGTTTTCAATTCTAACATAATGATTTCCCCTCCGATCGGTTAAAACAAAGAAGATAGCATGAAAAGTAAAATTGGGATAAACATTAAAAAAGCGATAATAGATAGCACACCTCGCCATAAACCGTTCGTTCTTGTTCGTGCATATGAGATTAAAAATGATGCAGCAACCATCAGTCCCATGGCTACAAATGAGGCCCACATTTTGTCTAAAGGTGACATTCGTATAAACTCCTTATGTAATAATCAGTGAAAATGAAACACATGTAAGTATAGCACAGAACAAGAAAAAAAGCATAAAGGGGAGGCGTCTCCCCTTCATGCCACTTATTTCTTACCCATCATCATGCTCATTAATTCTTGCATGTTATTGGTGTCAAGTTTACTGCTTTTAACGGCTTGAACGATATCATTAATGGTTTCTTCCGATACCTTAACGTTCACTAAACCTGAAACTTGCTTAATGAGAGCCCTTAATTGTGCTTCATTCTGCATCGTAGAAGGTTTCACACCGCTTGCAATTTTTTCGATATCTTTAGATGTAACGGATTTGCCCGTCTTCTTCTTGACCACACTCAATACGTCTTTCGAAATATCTTTATTCGCCAATTGTGACGCCTCCTATACCCTAAGCTGATAAGAACTGCTGATAGGATATAGTATGAATGCGGAGAAGATCTGGTGTAGGCTATCTCCAACCTTTTGTTATCGTGTCATCGGTAATTCTTCCATTTCGTGCGTGCGAACCCGTCCCATCAAGTCACGTACTGCAAGCTGAGGTGATTTACCTTCGAAAAGAACGTTATGTAACTCATTCGTTATCGGCATGGTGACATCGTATTGTCGCGAAAGGTCATAGGCTGCTTTCGTCGTTTTCACGCCTTCTACAACCATCCCCATCTCTTTTAGCACCTCATCCAAAGGAATACCTTTAGCTAATTGATAGCCTGCCCGAAAATTCCGGCTATGTTGACTCGTACAGGTTGCAATCAAATCACCGATTCCAGCTAGCCCAGCAAAGGTAAGTGGGTTGGCCCCCATTGCAGTACCTAGTCGTGTAATTTCTGCTAACCCTCTTGTCACAAGTGCCGCTTTCGCATTATCTCCAAAATTCAAGCCATCTGTGAGACCTGCACCTAGACCGATGATATTCTTCAGTGCACCACCCACCTCAACACCTATTACATCCGGATTCGTATAGACACGGAAATAGCTTGTGATGAGCAAATCCTGAGCTGCCTCAGCAGCTTTCAAGTCTTGAGCGGCAACGACGACCGTTGTCGGCATTTTGCAAATGACTTCTTCCGCGTGACTTGGTCCTGAAAGGACGACAAATCGCTTCGGATCCAGCTCCGGCAGTTCATCTGCCAGTACCTCTGTCATACGCTTCAGCGTTCCTGTCTCAAAGCCTTTGGTTGCATGTATGACAAGTGCATCCTTCTTCAAAAAGGGACGTATACGTGAAGCAACCTCACGCATGCCCGAAGATGGAACAACCATAATTATGGCATCCGCATCTTGCACAGCATCCTGCAAGGAATTCGTAGCTATGATCGAAGGAGAAAGCGAGATATCTTTGAGAAACCGACTATTCGTGTGCTTTTCATTGATTTCCACCACTTGTTCTTCGTTACGAGACCATAGAAGTACTTCTTTCCCATTATCCGCCAATACTGAGGCGAGTGCCGTCCCCCAACTTCCAGCTACAAGGACCGATACTTTTTGTGTCACGGTTTCCCCTCCTATGCGTAGATGTTCTTAGAACACGTTCGTTAGGCTCTTTTCTGGCCCAGCTTGTTTTCTTTCCCCTGAATAAGCTTCACAATGTTCGTCCGATGACGTAAAAAAGCAAAAGCACATAGTAAGATACTTATCCACAAAACTGGTAATGGCCGGTCCATCCCCCAAATAAGAAAAGGTAAGAGTGCTGTAAGAATAAGGGAGCCTAGCGATACAAATCGTGTGACAGCAATGATGACTATGGCTGTTAATCCAGCAATCAACGTAGGAAGAAAGCAAAGTGTAGCCATGACCCCAATGGTAGTCGCAATTCCTTTACCACCCCGAAAGCCAAAATAGACAGGCCAGTTATGCCCTACAATCGCAGCTAAACCACACAAAACGCGGATCCAGATGTCATCCGGTCCAGGGGCAGCCCAAACCCCTAGTAAGACCGCAGCGACACCTTTGAAGCCATCCAGCAGCAGGACGAGGATCGCAGGTCCCTTCCCCAGTACGCGGAGCGTATTCGTTGCCCCAGCGTTCCCACTGCCGTGCTTGCGGATATCAATTCCCTTAATCCATTTTCCGAATAAATAACTAAAGCTTATGGATCCTAGTAAATAGCCCAATACAATTGTTATTATCGAAAGCAATGTGCAACATCTCCTATTCTTTGTCCGAAGTTTTCCTACGGCTCAAGATGCGAATGGGCGTTCCCTCAAAGCCAAAGGCAGCACGGATTTTATTATCCAAATATCGTTCATATGAGAAATGCATGAGCTCAGGCTCATTCACGAAGAGAACGAAGACTGGCGGCTTAACTGCCACTTGTGTCACATAGTTAATCCGCAGACGCTTCCCTTTATCCGTTGGTGGCGGATTATAGGCAACAGCATCAGAAACAACGTCATTGAGAAGATGTGTTTGAACACGCAGAGCATGATTCTCCGCTACTTGAACGATGACAGGCAGCAATTTATGAAGACGCTGAGTCGTTTTAGCGGATACGAACACAATTGGTGCGTAACTCAAGAACAAGAAATGATCACGGATCGTGGTCGTGAAATGCTGCATCGTTTTATCATCTTTCTCAACGATGTCCCATTTATTTACGACAATCACAATCGCTTTTCCTGCTTCGTGCGCATAACCTGCAATGTGTTTGTCTTGATCTATAATGCCTTCTTGTCCATCAATAACGACCAATACTACATCTGCTCGCTCAATGGCTTTCATGGCACGCATCACACTATATTTCTCTGTATTCTCGTAAACTTTACCACGCTTACGCATACCTGCTGTGTCGATGATAACGAACTTCTGTCCATCACGTTCAAAAGGAGTATCGATCGCATCGCGCGTTGTTCCTGCAATGTCGCTCACGATAACCCGCTCTTCGCCAAGAATCGCGTTCGTCATCGACGATTTCCCTACGTTCGGGCGGCCAATCAATGCAAACTTCACAACTTCCTCGCCGTATTCATCATCTGATTTATCCGGGAATAAATTACACACAACCTCAAGTAGATCACCAATCCCAATCCCGTGCGAGCCGGAAATCCCAACTGGATCACCGAAACCAAGAGAATAGAACTCATAAATATCATCTTGACGCGCCAAATTGTCGACTTTGTTCACGGCAAGAACAACAGGCTTCTTGGAACGGAACAATAACTGTGCGACTTCTTCATCCGACGGAGTTACTCCCGCCTTCGCGTCGACCATGAACACGATGACATCCGCTTCTTCGATCGCTAGCTCAGCTTGTACACGAACTGATTTCAGGATCGCATCTTCGCCATCAATTTCAATACCACCAGTATCAATCACGCTGAATGAAGTATTCAGCCATTCACCTACACCATATAAACGATCCCGAGTGACTCCTGGTTTATCTTCTACAATCGCCATGCGATCGCCTACGATTCGATTAAAAATGGTGGACTTGCCGACATTCGGACGGCCTACAATTGCAAGTACGGGTCTAGCCAATTTACATCACTCCTTCGAATTCCATGATTAGACATGGAAAATTACGCAACTTACATCATAACAAAAAAGAGACGCCTTGGCTAATCTCTTTTGAGACTTCGCCAAAATAGCGCTTAGAATTATGAGGTTTTCGTTATTTCCATCTGCTCCCTCTACGGCCGATCCAATTTCTTATGACGTTTCGACAGCCGCTATAAGCAGCCTGGACCATGATCGTTATTGTTCTCGCAGTGAAGATAGAAAGCCACCATTGATCTTGAAAAGTCGCCATGCCAAGCTGATGAAAGCCATCCACTTCATGGATTCCAGCTTGGTACATATCTCCAATCAGATAGCCAATCGAAAGCGCGGCAATCTGCTCCCAAGCGTTGCGCTGCACAACAACGGCAACAATGGCAAGCAACAATGCGGTCTGCCATTCTGAGTTTCGAATGATTAATATGGGATCCATCTCGAGAAGTTGTTGAAATAGAAAATGGAGTGAACCGATCAGAAGACCAATAGATAGCAGATGAAGCTTATGTATGAAGCCTTGTGTGACATAAAGAATGCTGAAGGAAATCGTAAGTACAACGACATAAACAAGCTGAATATGTACATTTTGTATGGTTATGGTAATTCGCGTTCCTATAAGCCATGAGACAAAAAAAAGAAGCATGCCCTTATGCGATATACTTCTGATGTACAGCTCCTTCCAACCGCTGGCGAGCAAAATCAACGTGATGCAAAGGAGAATTAGCGAGAGATAACCGGCATTCATAATCAAACCACCTAGCCTGCGTAGCATTCAACGACAACCTACCGACATCGAAATGCTTACGGATCTTCAGATTCCCCCTCATGAAGTAAGGGAGAACTGCCTGATCCTTAGTATGGCAATATTTTGATTATTTACTCGGATTGCTTCGCCCTGCATATGAAGTTAAGTCAATGCCTCGTGTACGACACCATTCAGCGGTGTCCCCAACGATTACTACTGGGCATTGTGTCAAAGCTTGAATGGAATTGGCGCCAAGCGCCGTCATAATTAAGATAAGTCCTTGGTGAAGTTCATCGGCATAAGCATGAAGGGCTTCTACACCGTCTGTACGCAATACTTTAAGAAATGCACCCGCCATGCCAACTGCTGAGGCACCTAAGGTAAGAGCTTTAGCTGCTTCCAATGCATTCGTGATCCCGCCTGATGCAATGACAGTTCCCCAAGGATAGACGGAAAGCACCTCTAACAAAGTCATACTTGTCGGTGTTCCCCAATCATTTAGCCAAGCTAAAGCAGCCGGTCTTCTTGCATTCTCAATCGCCGCAAAATTCGTTCCGCCAGAGCCACCCACATCGAGAATTTGGACACCAATGTCCCGTAATTGCTTCGCGTTATCACGTGAAATGCCAAAACCTACCTCTTTCACGATAACCGGAACAGAAACGTTACGAACAATACTCTCTATTCGTCCGAGCATACCTACGAAGCTGCGATCACCTTCTGGCATGATCAACTCTTGCATGACATTCAAATGAATTTGAAGCGCATTCGCTTCAATCATATCTATGGCTCGCAGCGCTTGTTCTGTTGTGGCCTCACTGCCCAAATTAGCGAAGATCATTCCGTTTGGATTCTCGCGCCGCACTATTTGATAGCTGGCTGCCACTTCGCTATTCTTAATAGCTGACATTTGGGAGCCTACAGCCATAGGCATGCCTTTCTCCCTGGCGAGTATGGCCAACTCGCGATTAATGCTCTCTGTCTCCTGAGCGCCGCCGGTCATTGCATTAATTAAAATCGGCGAACTCATAATGAGATCGCCGATTGTTGTTGTTAAAGCAATATGATCCGTCGATGTCTCAGGAAGACAGTTATGCACAAGCTTGATATCCGACAGCCCTTGCTGACGGGTTTGACCAAGCTCCAGCGCGTAATGTACATGCTCCATTTTGCGTGAGATGCGCATTTCTGTACCCTCCTAGAAATTGGATCTATTTATTTTTTGAATTTCGCTAGTTTATCTCCAAAACGCTCACCAAGTGTCATGGACAAGCCTTGATTGCTTAGAGATACGTTTTCGTTACCAGCGATTTCTTTTTGGTGACTAGCACTGTTACCGCGGTCACGATCGCCGCGTGGTTGTCTTTCTCTATCTGGTTTACCAACTGATGACGGAGCCGCAGCACCAGCTGGCGCTTCAGGAGCATCTTCTGTGTCTTTAATGCTCAAGCTTACGCGTTTCTCAGCCAAGTTGATTTCCAAGATTTTCACTTGTACTTCTTGACCTTCTTTCAATACTTCATGTGGCGTACCGATATGACGGTGTGCAATTTGAGAAATATGCACTAGACCTTCTACACCTGGAGCCACTTCAACGAATGCACCAAAAGCTGCAAGACGTTTAACTGTACCCGTTACGATATCACCAGCTTTGAAATCACGCTCCACATTGGACCAAGGGCCGTCTTGTGTTGCTTTGATGCTCAAGCTGATTTTGTCATTGGACGGATCAAGTTTAAGAATTTGAACCTTAACTTTGTCGCCTTCTTTAACAACATCAGATGCTTGTTCAACATGCTGCCAAGCAAGCTCAGAAATATGAACAAGTCCATCAATACCACCGATATCAACAAATGCACCGAATTGTGTCAAGCGTTGAACAGTACCATCTAGTACTTGACCAACTTGAAGACCTTCGATGATTTTCTTTTTGTTAGTTTCGAACTCTTCATCCAAAATATCTTTTTGGGAAAGGATGACTTTGTTTTTCTCGCGATCGATTTCTTTCACACGTAGGCGCAATGTGCGGCCTTTGTATGCGGAGAAATCCTCAACGAATTGACGCTCAACCATGGATGCTGGAACGAAACCACGCACACCAATATCCACTACAAGTCCGCCTTTAACAACTTCTGCAACTGAAGCTTCGATAATTTCTTTGCTTTCCAGTTGTCCTTGCAGCGTTTCCCAAGCTTTCTCATTGTCAACGACACGTTTGGACAATACCAACGTTTCTTTCGCATCGTTAATGGAAACGATCTTCAATTCAACTTCTTGACCAAGCTCAACTGCTTGCGCAGCATCGTTCAAGCTTACGGATGATAGCTCACGAACAGGGATGACACCATCGTATTTGTAACCGATATCCACGAAAGCTTGATCAGCGTCTACTTTAACGATTTTGCCTTTAACTGTAGCGCCTTTCTTCAGCACAGCAACATTGTTAAGCGCATGCTCTGCTTCTGCTTGTGAAACGGCTGTTTCTTGAGCTTCCTGTGATTGATCTTCAACTTTTACTTCATCTGACATGAGATTAGCCTCCTCTATTTACAACCAACAAAAATAATTTATAAGTCACAAAGCAGCAGACTAGCTCCTACTCTGTTTCAAACACAACAATAAGGTCAAATCACTTTAAGGATAGTATAATTCCAAGCTTTCGATTCCATACATTTCTCATTAGCCTTTACTAGTAACTGTATGTAGTCTGCGAATTTCCTTCATGATTGCTTCTGTCGCCTGCTCCAGATCTTCCGAGCTAGCACCAGCATAAGCACTCATATCAAGTGGTGCCCCATATACGATCGTCATACGGCGGAAAAGTGAATAGGTACCCACGATGGCTACCGGAACAACTGCTGCACCCGATTTCAATGCAAGACTAGCTGCGCCCTTCTTACCCATCCCACCTGCATTACTTCTAGATCCTTCTGGAAAAACCCCAAGCATATTGCCATCACGAAGCAGTTGTACAGCAAGTCGGATCGACTCTCTGCTCACGCCTCCTCGTTTAACAGGAAATGCGCCTACTTTTGAAATGATAGACCCTAATACAGGTATATCAAACAGCTCAGCCTTGGCCATGAAATGAACCTTCCGCCGCAGAGGTGTTCCTAAGAATGGGGGGTCCAAAAAGCTAGTATGATTACCACACAGAACAACTGGGCCCTGTGTTGGAACATTCTCCATCCCTATAGCACGCATACGGAAAAATACAGTGAAAATAAATCGAAATAAGGCTCTTCCGATGCGATATAGCATCTTTATTTGCCACCTCCGACTTTGTCCTTGCAAAGTCCAAGGATTTCGTCCACAACTTCTTCAATCGTCATTGACGTACTGTCCATTAACACAGCATCGTGTGCCCGACGCAGCGGCGAAATTTCCCTCGCCTCATCGAATTGATCACGACGTGCAATATCCTGCTCCAGCTCAGCAAGAGTCAGTGTGTTCGTACCACTGTTTTGTAACTCCTTGAATCGGCGCTCAGCACGTTCCTTCACACTCGCAGTTAAGAAAACCTTAATTTCAGCATCTGGCATGACATGCGTTCCAATGTCACGGCCGTCCATGACTACGCCTTTGGAAACGGTCATTTGCTTCTGTAGTGCAACTAACAAATGACGCACAGCACCGTAACTGGCAATTTGCGAAACATGCGTCGTAACGTCCGTTGAACGAATCGCTTTCGTCACATCCACACCATCTACGATTACTTGTTGTCCTTCATCTCCAGGAATGAGCTCAATCTGCATGCGATTGGCTAACGCAGCCACTTCTGTTTCTTGCTCAGGTAGCAGCCCTTCTTGCTGTACTTTCCACGTTACTGCTCGATACATGGCTCCTGTATCCACATAAATAAAACCAAGAGCACCGGCAACAAGCCGTGCAATGGTGCTTTTACCGGCTCCAGCAGGACCATCTATGGCAATATTGAACTTATCCAAGCTGCTGTTCCTCCTAACAATACTTCACAATACCTTACGTAAAAAAAAGCAGGCACTTGCCTGCTAATTACTAGAAATTATAGCACACTACATGGCCATATGCAAAACTTGGGTTCCACCGCACATTGCTTTCATGCGCCTATGAGCGTTCTCTTGGGGCACGATCTGGCACGATATACGGCTGTCCTTCTAGGGGTTCTACACGGGTGAAATGCTTACGTATGTATGCATTTTGAAGCAGAGCTTGTACACAAACCAGCAGAATTACAACGACAAGCACAGCTCTAATTATGATCTTCTCTACTTTGGCAGAAAACCGTATAAATAACTGTTCATAGGGTTCACGCTCTTGCTCCTTCGACATGAGATCACGCTCCTGCTAGCATCCAATATGCATAGCAGTATTCCCGTTGCATCCCACTCTCAATCCTTAGCGTTTCCGAAAATCCATTTGTCTTTCAAAACAAAAACGAATCAGCTTTTGCCTCTCTCTGTCGGCAATCTCCGCGAATCTGATCATGACGAGTTGCTTGCCTGTCTCTGTAGCTTTCACGCGGACAACTTCCCCTGTAAATGGGATGTGTTCGATTGTTCCATTCTTGAAAGGTGCAAGCACCCAACACGAAATAATGGCATTTAAACCAATAGGGATATGACCATCGCAAACAAACGAAATGCCGCCACCGCCGACATCATCGGTTAACCCAATGAATTGGATCTGGTCGTTCAGTTTCACTGCAATTTCTAATTCGGCCAAAACCCGCAGGAAATTTCTTCGTTGAATTTGCGTAATCGCACTTAAATCAGGTATTCGCAACTCAATTAAACGAATTACATCCTCCGTGAAACCAACAACTTCCGTTGTGAAATAGTGCTTCACGCCGCCTTGACCTAAGAAATGAGCGCTAATTTCGTCTCCCTGGTACAACTTCTTCAGACGTCCCGACTTCTCATTAAGCGGGATTTCGATGATGATTGCGCTTTCTGTTACATCAGCAATTCTCGACTTATATTCGATTTTGGACTCTTCTTCGTCAATACTATTCATTTGCATATGTAAAATCTGGTTGACCTTAGGAAGCAATTCCCGCACCTCCGCGAAGTAATATATTACAATTATACCATGCCATCACCATTTAGATAGAAAAAAAAAAGAAGCAGGATCCTATCCCGCTTCTAACTTGACTCTATGATGCTCCTTTGGCAGCTTCCACTTGATCCTGCCGAATGGTCTCAATTTTCTCTTCCATACCCACATCCGCATTCACATAAATGCGATAAATGTTGTTATTCAGCGTGCCGACAAATTCATGGCAAAGCACTTCTTCATCCAGATCATTCTTGATAATCGCTAGCGATTCACCGGTTACCTTCATTTTAGAATTCAAATGCTTACGCGCTTCTTCTACAGTAATTTTCGGTTGTCCGATCTCACGCTTCTTTTGTGAATAAATATAATTAGTAGCCTGAAGCCCCGTCACTTCAAGGGTATCCAAGGCAACTTTAACTGTAACTTGTTCTGGGTAAATGGTGACATCCTTTTCTTTCTTAGCAAACTGAATGGTCGCCGTATTTTGATACTGATCATAACTAATCGCGCTTAATTCCTTATATTCGTGCTGATCCAAAAATTCATTCGCAATATCTCTTGCTTGACGAAGATTAAACTTAGCCGAAGGAACATCACGCGACTTCATGAAATAAATGAGATGGCCGCCCTTTTTGGTAAAATCCATTTGCGTATCCGTTTTCGATGCATCACCGCTCGGTATGATAACACTATAGCTTTGAAATTCAGGGGCACTTCCGCCGTTTTCGACGACTTTAATACCGTTAGAATCTTGAATTCCAAGGAATTCTACGGCTTTCTTTTTGATTTGATCAGCCGTCATATCATTGCCCGTTAGCATTTTGACATCATTCTTGGAGAACACATTTAAGCTGCCTGTCCCCCAATTCAACTCGTCATATCCACCTACTTGCTTATCCACAATCTTAAAGCCATCAATAATCGCATTGTCGTGCATTTCGTTCTCAGATGCTAGAGCAGTCTCCACATCCATCCATCTTAAATTATTTGCAATTACTTTATCTTGCACACCGCGAATCTCTTTCGTAATATCAGCAGAATGTGCGTAAAGTGTGTTCAATGTCTTCATTTCAGCTTCCGTTAAGGGCTGCTTCGTCATATCACGAACGGACATCCGGTAAGAGAAATTAGCCATATTTGCTAAGAAATCCTCTGTTTTGTTAAAAGGCAGCAGCATCAATGGCAATTGGGTGATGTCACTTTGCGCTTGACTCGTTAATCGCCAAACATTAACCAAGCCTTTCCGATAAGATGGCTCCGAAGATTCATTCACAGCCAGTGTATTTCCTAACTCTGTATGTAGCTTATCCATGTGAAAGGACAGATCATGAAACGCGCGTTGGTACTGATTCTCCGCTTTAATTAGAATCGTGTTCTTCTCTTGGTGCTCTAGATACCCCCACACAGAAGCCCCGATTAATGCCAGCAATAGAAAAGGAAACATGACAATACTTAATCTTTTATACACAGAACTGCTCCTTTCATACCCAATCTTGCGCTTAGTTTTTACGCGTAGAGGCAGGTTTATACAGGAGTGACATAAAATAAACGCCCACACCATCCTCATGGACGGGGGCGTTTATCTAGACTTTATATATACAAAAAGAAGCCTATTCGGAAGAAAGGCCTCTTGCTAGCTTTCAGTCTCTATTTCAAAATCATGCTCATTGCTGCATATGCATTGACGAAATCCTGTTTCAATTTTGTCTTTTTCCTTTTTGCCTCGCAATACGAACTTCTCACCACATAATCGACATCGGATCTTCACTTTCACGCGCGTCGTTAATGACATGTAAACCCTCCCGGTCGTTCCCCATCCATGCAATGGAGTTCACCATTTATACAGTCATTATGACCCAATTCAACCCATTTTAATCTTCTCATCCACGGTCACAACCCGTAATGGAGAGTGCGCATTCGCACGATCAACACGCCAAATTGAACGAAGCCAGAGAAAGGTCATAAGCGGGATCATGATCCAAATCCATCCTGTTTTGAAAATGAGCAAAATATAATCAAAGGCACCGTGCCATACTATCGGCAGCAGCAGCGATATCCATAGATATCTCTTTTGCTTATGTGGGACGAATTTGGCTTTACCCATATAATACCCCATCATGACACCAAATAAGGCGTGTCCCGATACGGGTAGAAGCGCTCGAAGCATCAAAGCATAGAATGAAGAAGCATGCAGGAAGGCATAAATGATATTCTCCAAGGTTGCGAAACCGAGACTTACTGCCACCGCATATACAATCCCGTCGTAAGGCTCATCAAAGGCTTCATGCCGGAATATCAGGTGATACAGAATCAGCCATTTCAGAAACTCCTCGACCCCTCCAGAGAGAAAGAAGGAAGTCATAATTGTACCGTTGCCGAACTCTTGGATGAGAGCATTCTGCAGAACCATCGTTGGATACACGAGTAATACACCGAATAGAAACATCCGTATCACTAAATGGATAGGTTCCGTTTCATACCGATCTTTTAGATAAAAGTAAGCGAGCAATGAGAGACCTGGGGCTATGGCTGCCAATAAAATAGGCACGATATGCATGTTCCAGCTCCCCTCTTTTTTTGAAATCATGCCTCTATTATAGTCGTTCTCTCCAGACATATCTACTTGTAACACTAGATACCCCTAAAGCGTATTATTGGAAAACAAAACAAGCATCCTCAAAAACGGTTGTTTTTGGAGATGCTTGTTTCATTCTACGGCAGAAGGACGTGAGTCCCTGTTTATTTGAAATGGCGGCAGAGCACCTTAACGGCGTCATCTGCAATAATCGTTTTCCCGTATTCCTCAAGAACGGCTAGCGTGACAGATGAGGCTTCACCGAATTCAGACAAGACAGCGATTAATGCTTGATACTTGGTTTCTTCAAGGTCAACAGGTTCTAGCTGTAAAATATATTTCCCTTTATACGAATAAAGGGTACCACCTTCCATAAGAAGGGGATTAATTACTTTGGATACACGCAGCAGATCTTCAAAATCACGGAAAGCATAGGAGATCAAATCGCTTTGTTCAAGCGTAACTTCCATTTCGTACACTTCTTCAGCTTCGTGATCGTCATATGCATCAGAACTTGCATACAAATCAAGCTTTCCTCTGGTCACTATTACAACCATACCTTGCGCTGGGAGTGCGAATACCTCAACAGCAAGCGGACCGGACGGGTCAAATCCGAGCTCCGAATAAGCTTGATCCATCATTTCACTAAACAACTCGTGCACTTTCGGAATTTCTCTCCACATGTCGTCTTTTTGAATTCCACGTTCAGTTAAGTCATCGAATGTTAGGAAAATCCGTATCTTATCCTGACTTAAGCGTTCTATTTTCATGATAGGATCCTCCTTTGAGCTCTCCAATTGGGAAAGCTTGCATCGAAAGCATGGTCACCTTATTTCAATCAGAATATGTTAGAAAAATAAAAAGGTGAACCACTAATCAATAAATGGACATGCATCCATCTATTGTTTTCACCTATCATGTTAACACTAATTCAAACCAATTGCACGCGATAGTTATGTATAAAAAGAAAAAGCACAGCCGGCCCCGTGGGTATGCCAGACTGCGCTCAGCGCTTATGTTTATTGAATTGTCGCGGTGCTCACCTTATTATCTTGCAGGATTTCATTCACGGTTGCCTTCAAATGTGGATCCTCTTTAACAATTTTCTCTACTTGATTTAGCCCATTTGTACTCGTCGATGAGAAACTTTTGGCCACTGATTCACCAAATGATTTGCTGCCAAAGGTATCTTTCGCCTTGTCCATCACATTCCCCATCGACTCACTTGATGAACTGAACGCCGAGAAGAGCAGTGATTTACTTTTACGATTAAGATAAATAACAGCAGCCGCTCCAGCAATCCCACCGAGCATAAATGTACCTAATTTCATTGGATCTCCCTCCATGATGAGTAGTTTGAATCCTTTCTAGGTTGTGCGAGTTTAGAAGTGGACATACGCAAATACATTAGGAAAACATAGGAGAATTGACATCTGCGAAATGTGATCACAATTGTGGTACTATAAGTGTTGACTATCACGTAAGGATCTGAGGAGAAGACGAATCATGAAAAAGAAAGCAAGCACATTGTTCTTAACAGTCATGCTTATAATGACGGCCTGCAGTGCAAATCAAACCGAAACAAGTCCAGCTGCGACTTCGAGCTTAGCGCCAACAGCGCAAGTGACAGCAAGCCCGAGTCCCTCACCAACCCCTACCGCGACTCCTTCACCGTCACCATCACCAACACCGACGGCACCTGTTCAGGAAGTAGTTCAGAAGACCTATCACATGAACAAAAACTATGATATCGTGCCGAACGATCCCAATGGCAATAAAAAAGTCGTACTATTAACCTTTGATGATGGACCGAAAGAGCAAGCGATGAATCAATCTCTCCTTGATATTTTGAACAAACATAAGGCCAAAGCGATTTTCTTTATGAACGGCTATCGCATTAAGCAGAAGCCCGAGCTCGTTAAGCTTGTCCACGACAGCGGTAATATCATTGGTAACCATGCCTGGGATCATGACAATCTGAAAGACATGACCAATGAAAAGATCGATAAACAAGTCGATGATGTCCAGCAAATCGTGAAGGAAATAACGGGGCAGGCTCCACAATTTTTCCGTCCTCCTTTTGGTTCGGGCAATGATTATTTGAAAACAAAAGTGAAAAACAACAAAATGCTCTATATGACATGGTCAAATGGCTCTTTAGACTGGGATATGACGAACAAAAATAACGATTCCAATAAAGTCATCGAGAATGTGATGCAGCAACTTCATAATGGCAGTAACATTCTCATGCATGAGCTTCCTTGGACGGTAAGCGCCCTAGATACGTTACTAAGTAAGTTAGAGGAAAAAGGATATACTTTTGTAGATCCGAACGCCATTGAGCTTGAAATGAGATAAAAATATAAGAGCCATACGGCTGCCACGTATTTCGTGGAATCGTATGGCTCATTTTATTTGACTCACAACGACGAGTACTTAATCCCCCAAACAGTTAAACTCACCACCAACGCGATAAATAACCAAAGCAGCGTCATATAAAAAAGATTCGTCCATTTACCTTGCTCTGAAGGATGTACGGCTCTTCGCGGCGGTAAATAGGTATCATCCTCCTGCTTCTCCTCCATACCCGGATTCGACCTCGAAGCTACTCTTTCTCCTAGACTCATGAACCTTGATCTTCCTCCTTGCCAAACCGTAGAATGCAACCCATCACCATATCAATCATAAAGTGAGCAATTATAGGTGTCCATAGGCTTCCCGTATGAAGGTAAATCCAACCTAAGCCATAGCTTATACAAAAAACCATCCCTGTCATGAGCCAATGCTGTAAATAGCGAACATGAATCGCAGCAAACAGAATACTAGTCCAGTATGGCCCCCAAGCATGTTGAATCGCGCCGCGGAATAGGACCTCTTCACACACAGACACGATAAATGAAATAAGTGCAATATGCCAAAGGGCTCTATTTCCAAAAATCATTTGATTAATGCCGCCGTCGTCAGAGACTTCTTTGGGTACCCACCGAGAAATAAGCAAGTCTACACCAAGCACCACTGTGGCAAATAAACAACCCCAAATGAGAACTCTAGGGCCTCCTTGAAACGATAACGCGGAAAGAATCTTTGAATTGCTCTGAAAAATCAAGATGATAATTCCGATAATAAGCGTAAGCAGTTGTGTAATGTAAAGATTCAGTAATAAAGTCTTGTCATTCAGATCATTGATGTCGACTTTCCCTATGCGAAGGTTCTTAAAATCGAATTTTTTCAAAGGAAGCAACCCTCATTTCCTTATATTATTCCTTTTTAATGCTGTATGACCTATACTAAAACAAATATAAGAGACAACAAGGAGCTAGATTTATGGAGAAGCGTCTTACCCGCACTGATTATTTATTTGCCCTCATGTTTATATTTATGCTGGTCTGTATCCTTGGCGCTTTTTTCTATGGGCTGCGATTAGGACAAGCGAAATCAGATTTAAAATACGATAAAATACTACACGCAGATCAAGCGTCATCAGTCCCTGAAATAGGAGCCTATGACCAACAAGTTTTAGTCTCATATTACCATACCATCTTTTTACCCTTTAGGGAATTTCAGAATAAATGGTTTGAATTATTGAGTCAAATTGAGATGGACAACGCCGCCGTGGATGCTTCCGCAGTTCTGAAAGAGCTCAGTAAAATCGCAACTGATAAATACAACACACTTCAATCTAAAAACATGCCTGCTTCTTCACCACTATTGGTACAATCACACCAGAGCTATCTCAAAAGCTTGAAGCTGTTCGCTGATGCGTTAGGTAATTACCAGTCTAAAGCTAACGCACAGAGCCATTCGCAGCTGCTAGACGCCATCCAGAAGGATGCGTACTTCCTGGAAGCCAAAACACAAGCCTTAACCGCTCAGAAAAATTACTTTGACTCTATTCTTGTTTGGAATGGCACCATGGATCCGGATATCGAATATTTCGATTCGAACAACAATGCCAATCTAGATCAATGGCGCGCCATGAATTTCAACGTGAAGAATGTCTATATCACAGCAAAGTTACTGAAAAACAAAGCATTTTCGCCTTTTTATCCGCAGGATTTAACGATTAGGATTGATGAATTCATCGCTTCAGGACAAGCGAAGAAGTTAAACGTGAACGATGTAAATCAAACGATGGAATTATTGTTAAGTACAAAAGCTGTTCGCCAAGGCGACTTTGTCAAAGGTAAATCGAAATGGTATGCCAATGAAACGCTGCCGCAATTGCCATTTTTCTCGGATGTAAATTGAAAAAAGAGCTGATGATTGGGTCATGAAAAATGATCCAATCATCAGCTTTTTCTATTAGTCGTACTGGAAGCCGCGGAACATGGCAATTGCCGCCATTCCCCCGTCTACATTAATGACGCGATCGAAGCCATTCTCTTTCAAGTATTCCGCTACACGTAGACTGCGCATCCCATGTGCACAAACGATATAAATATTCTCATCTTCCGGAAGCTCACCCATGCGAAGCGGAATTTGCTGCATAGGAATTAATTTCGCTTCCTCCATATGATAGTAATCCCATTCATATGGTTCTCTTACATCAATGATGACACTATTTCCTAGTGTTTTCTCATCTACAGCTTGTAGAAAAATTTGCGGATAAATGCGGTCGATTTCCATTTTGATACACACTCCCAATTACCTTAGTTAAAAGATCATACATTCACTGTACCATACCTGAAAATGGGCCTCAAATATAAGCAAAATATCATTGCATTCTGAACATTCTTGCTATAAAATAGACAAAAAGCTTCTAAATGGTTGTCAATCCGAACATTCTATGAAGTTCTAGTGAAAATCGTTCGACATGTATTGACACGATTTCGAACGCATGGTAATCTAGTAAAAATTCTATATCACAGTACAGCGTTGACGGAGCCAAGCAAATAAAGTAGCTTTCAGAGAACCGATGGTTGGTGAGAATCGGTAGCGAACAAATTGCGGAGCACTCCAGAGTTATTGCATTGAACGTAAGTAGATGCAATCGGGTTAGGAACACGTTACAGTTCCAGGTCGCAAGACCAAATGAGGCTACCCATGCGAATGGGCAGCGAACTAGGGTGGTACCACGAAAGCAATCTCTCGTCCCTTTGGCTACAGGCTAACTGTCTGTGTCCGAGGGCTGGGAGTTTTTTTATGTTCAAATCTAAGGAGGAAACGAATTATGTTCAAAGTTCTAGTATCCGATCCAATTAGTGACATGGGAATTCAAATGCTTTATGATGCAGCTGATGTTGAAGTGGTTAAGCAGTCTGGTCTATCTGAAGACGAACTCATTGCAATTATCGGTGAGTATGATGCCCTCTTAGTTCGTAGCCAAACCAAAGTAACAGAGAAAATCATGAATGCCGGCACGAAGTTGAAAGTAATCGGCCGCGCAGGTGTTGGTGTCGATAATATTGATTTGGAAGCAGCAACAAAACGCGGAATTATCGTTATCAATGCACCTGACGGAAATACAATTGCAACTTGCGAGCTTACTTTCGCTATGATGATGGCAACGGCTCGTATGATTCCACAAGCGTACAAGAAGACAGTTGGCGGCGAGTGGGATCGTAAATTCATCGGCGTCGAGCTTCGTAACAAGACACTAGGTATTCTCGGAATGGGACGTATCGGTAGTGAAGTTGCGAAACGCGCGAAAGTATTTGGTATGGAAGTTATCGGCTATGACCCGTTCTTGACCGAAGAGCGTGCTGAGAAAATGGGTGTTAAGCTAGGTTCTGTTAACGAAATCGCTGCACAAGCTGATTTCATTACGGTTCATACGCCACTTACTCCGGAAACGCGTCACTTGATCGCGAAACCACAATTTGAATTAATGAAACCAGGCATTCGGATCATCAACTGTGCTCGCGGCGGTATTATCGATGAGCTAGCATTGGTAGAAGCGATTGATCAAGGCATCGTTGCTGGAGCAGCTTTCGACGTATTCGAAGTCGAGCCGCCAACGAAGGATCACCCTTTCTTGACGAATCCGAAAGTAATCGTAACACCTCATCTTGGTGCATCAACTATTGAAGCACAAGAAAATGTAGCGATTGACGTATCCGAGGAAGTTCTTCATATCCTTCGTAATGAGCCATTTAAAAACGCAGTTAACATGCCACCGGTACCTGCTGATGTCCTTAACAAACTACAACCTTACTTCAGTTTAGGTGAAAAAATCGGTTCCGTACTTGGTCAAATTGCCCAAGGTGCTGTTTCTGAAATCGTAATTAACTATGCGGGTGATTTGATGGATGTGGATACAAGTCCGTTAAATCGCTATATCGTAAAAGGGATTTTCCAAAACCAACTGGAATCCATCAATATTATTAATGCGATGCATCTTGCTAAATCACGCGGTGTGAACATCGTCGTGCAAAAATCGAACGCATCCAACAGCTTTACTAACCTTGTTACTGTAACTGTAAAAACAAAGCAAGAAGAGAAAACCCTTGCAGGTACATTACTTGCTGGCTTCGGCGAGCGCATCGTACGTATCGATCAATACCCAGTAGACTTCGCTGCTGAAGGTAACTTGTTGCTCATCTCCCACAACGATAAACCAGGTATTATCGGCCGCGTTGGTACATTGCTAGGAAGCAACCAAGTTAACATCGCGACGATGCAGGTTGGTCGTAAAGTGATAGGCGGATCCGCAATCATGGTATTAACGATTGATAAAACAGCTCCTGCTGAAGTGTTAGCTGATCTTACGAAGCTAGATGAAATCGTGAATGTTCGTGCTCTTACGCTCTAATAAGCACAAATTGTTTCACGAACAACAAGATTTTATCTGAATATTCTACACAAAGAAAAGGCGTTTGCTGAGTTTTACTAGCAAACGCCTCTTATTTGTGTCGAAATTCGCACAATTTTCTGTTTATTTGTGTTCACATGGCAAGCAGATCGTAAACGTGCTTCCTTGCCCCCATGTACTTTGTACCGTTACACTGCCATGATGGGAATCGATAATGTTTTTGACAATCGCGAGTCCGAGTCCAGTTCCACCCGATGAGCCACGCGTACGCGCTTTGTCCGCCTTGTAGAAGCGTTCAAAGATGAACGGCAGATCTTCGGCAGGGATCCCCTGCCCCTCGTCGACGATCTCAATTCGGATCGCGGGCCGATCCTTGGAGAGGCACGCCTCCGCATTCAAGGCGATACGCGCCCCTGCAGGCGTATGCCGGAACGCATTGTCGAGCAGGTTCGTCAGCACCTGCTCCAAGCGATCCTCATCCGCACGGTGCAGGATGAGCGGCTCTTCCGGCAGCGACACGCTTAGCGCGATGCCGCGCTCTTTGGCCAGCACCGCAAATTTGCGGTGCATGCGTCTTACCAGGGAGTCGATCTCGACCTCCCTGAAGACAAGCTCGAGATGGCCGGCTTCCATCCGCGCCAGATCGAGCAGGTCACGGACGAGGCGCCCCATTCGGAGCGACTCGTCGTGAATGACCTGCACCAGCTCCACGCGTTCCTCCGGCGTGGAGGGAATATCGTCGAGCAGGGCTTCACTGTAGCCCTGCAGCATCGAGATCGGCGTACGCAGCTCATGCGAGACGTTCGCCACGAAGTCCTTGCGCAGCTTATCCAGCCGCTCCTCCTCTGTCACATCACGGAGAACGGCTACAGCGCCGCGCACCTGCTCTCGGGAGTAAAGTGGCGTCATCGCTACGGACCACACGCCATTTTGAACATGGAGCTTTGTAGCAGCTTCTGCTGATTCATCGACAACCGCTTCAAAGAGTGGAATCAGTGGCACAGGAATCGGACTGGAGGAGGATGGATTGTTAAAGCTCATAAGTCCCCAATCACCAAGTGAGGTATCCGGCTGTGGGAAACGCCTTGCTATGCCTTCATCCTCTGACCATTCAATTGTGCTCCACTCTTGAATGATCTTCTCCCCTTGCGGGTTACTTAACATGACTGAACCATTCACATCTAGTGTAATGACCGCATCTGTCATACTGCGAAGGATGCTGGATAGATGCTCCTTCTCTTGGCTAAGCGCATGAATGCTCTCCTGCATCTTCTCGCCCATATGATTAAATGTTTTGGCCAGCTCACCAATCTCATCTTTGGAGAGAATCGGAACTCGCGTGCCATATTCCCCCAGCGTGATGAAATCAGCTGCTTTCTTCAACTGCTGCAGCGGTCTTGTGATTTTCGAGAACAAGAAGAAAGCAAAAAAGGTGGTCATGAGAAAACCTACAATCGAAACAGAAACAAACAATTTCAACATATACGATTGTGTTGCTTCTAATGATTGTAAGGACTGATACAACAGTGTGGCACCGACGATCGCACCTTCCATATTGAAAAGTGGCACCGCGACAACGAGATATTCGGTCCCAGATTTAAAGCGACCTGTGCCTGATTTATTCACTTGTTTGTCGATGGTTCGACCTTCAAAGACGGCTTTAAGCTCTTCAGGCTTGTAAAAGTCTGAAACGTGGAAGTTAACTAATTCACTACCTTGCGTTGTTGGAATAACGATTTCTTTCAAATCTTTAGAAATCACCAACATACGCGAATCCTGAAAGCTTAGCAGCTCATTACTTAACGCATAGAACTGTTCATTATACATGTGCTGAGAGGCTTCTTCTGAAAGTTTGACAGCCATCGTCTTCATGTGTTCCTTTTGATCCGTTGCCTGCGAGAAATAATTTTCCATATAATTGACAAGGAAAAAGCCTAGTATGAGCAAAACAACCCCAACTAGGCCAATAATCGTTAACCACAACTTTCCTACGACACTTCTGAAAATAAACACTTATTTAGGCACCTCTAGCTTGTAGCCTACACCCCATACGGTCGTAATCATCGCTGCAGCATCCGGGGATACTTTGTTTAATTTTTCACGGAGTCTCTTCACATGCGTATCAACGGTACGTAAATCACCGAAAAATTCGTAGTTCCAAACATCCTTGAGAAGCTCCTCACGAGAGAACACCTTATCCGGTGATACAGCCAAGTAATGCAGCAATTCATATTCCTTCGGTGTTAACGCGACTTCCTGACCGCCAGCCGTTACACGATGTGCATCATGCTCAATGATCAAGTTAGGGAATACGATATTATTGCTTGAGCTTGCATCTTTGGACAAGTACGCTGTTGCTGATGAGCGACGTAGAATGGCTTTCACACGATAAATCACTTCGCGAGGCGAGAACGGCTTGACAACATAGTCATCCGCTCCCACTTCAAATCCACTCACACGGTTCGTCTCTTCACCCTTCGCAGTCAGCATAATGACTGGCGTGGATTTCACTTGACGAAGCCTGGCACACACTTCAATGCCATCGATGCCAGGCAGCATAACGTCCAGCAAGATCAGATCATAGTCGGTTTCGGTCGCCATCCGCAAAGCGGACTCACCATCTTCCGCTTCTTCGATGAGATAGCCTTCTTTCTCTAAATACATGCGTAGCAATCGGCGAATACGTTCTTCATCATCTACAACGAGTATACTTGGCTTCAATTCCATGGAGCGTCACATCCTCTTCATATTGTACGTGCTTTGATTTTAAACGCCTGCATAGGAATGCAGTCCTGCTATTACTAAGTTCACACCTACTAATGTAAACATAACTACGATAAATCCGATAACGGTTAACCACGCAGATTTCTTACCCTGCCAGCCTTTGGAGAGACGAAGATGAAGGAATACAGCATAGAACAACCAAGTGATCAGTGCCCATACTTCCTTCGGGTCCCAACCCCAGAATCGGCCCCACGCTTCCTGAGCCCAAATCATCGCAAAGATGAGTGCACCCAATGTAAAGATCGGGTAACCAATCGCAATCGCGCGATAACTGATTTCATCCAGATCTTCCGCATCCATTCCTTTTACAATGGGGCCAATCGCTGCTCCCAAAGGTTTACGAGCCACCAAACGTGCTAGCACATAAAGGATAAGACCGCCAAGAATGGACCAAATGACGGTGTTTAATTTGCGTCCAGCGCTTGCCCCTTCCATCCAAGATGGCGCTGTAAATAACGGCTCAGACATGCCAAGGAAAGACTTCATCTCTACAACCTTCGTATCATACGGTTGTACAATCGGAGGCAACACGTAGGTTTCTGTTGTATGATTGGTTTCTTGTACTCCCTGATTCGTGACAATAACATCTTTGGAGAATACAGCTTTGTACCCAGATCCGTTGAATGTAAAAATCGAAGCGATAAATGCCACGAGCATTAAGATAAAGAACAGTGTAAGCTCGACACCTCTTTGTTCCTTCTTATCCGTATTCGTCGTTCCCGTATAATCGACTGCTCGCAGCAGATACATCAAGCCACCGGCGAAACCAACGGCGAAAAAGGCTTCTCCTGTTGCTGCAGTAGTTACGTGAATTTTAAGCCAATAGCTCTGTAGTGCAGGAATTAATGGCTGCACCTCACTTGGGAAAACAGAAGCATAAGCAATGATGATAAAGCCGATCGGTAATGCAAAAACGCCTAGGACGGGTGTACGATAAATGAGATAGACGATCAAGAATGCGCACATAATCATCATCCCTAAGAAAGTCATAAACTCGTACATATTCGAAGTTGGGATATGATCTCCTTCTGCCCATCTCGTGAAGAAGAACGTCACATGACACGCAAAACCGATTACAGATGTTATAAAAGCAACGAATCCCCACTTCTTCGTGTGATCTTCCGGTTTGCGGTTGCTCCATCTTTTACCGGTAATTGATAGGACAAACAGGAAGAATGCAAGCAAATATACGAAAAAAGCGATAAGTAAAAAGGTGCTGCTGACAGAGTTTACATTCACCCCTGGTTTCCTCCATTTGCTAATGATTTCGGTGAAACTTCCAAATCATGTTTTTTCAGTGCTGCGGCAACCTCATTACGAAGTCCAAACCAGTTCTTGTTCGTGTGGCCGCCAAGTGTAAGCTTACCCTCATCAATTCGAATCCAGATACGGCGGTGTTGCCAGTAGAAGCCCATGATGACACCGATCATAAAGATGGCGGAGCCAACCCAGATATACGGCATTGCTTTATCTATGCGAATATTCAGGTACGTTGTATAATTTGCAAACTGAACACCTTCCATGGAGCCAACAGCTATTTTGAGCTTCTGGCTAATCGCACCATTAATGGTATCCTGCGAGAAGGTTTCCTTATCAATTTGCCTTGGGAAATACAGATAAGGTTCACCTTTTTCGGCAAGTCCCGGTCCTGTAATACTAAAAATAAAAGCTGGTGCTTTCGGTTCATTCGACTTTGAGATCGGTTGACCGTTCTCTAGGCCAAACTCTGGGAAAAAGCCTTTCAACGTAAGCTTATAAGGCCCTACTTGATAGGAATCCTTCGGATTATTCATCGGTAAATCAAAGCTCCCAAACGTCTCACCTGTTGTTGGATTGCTAAGCGTTGGCTTCACCGAGATAAGTAATGGTGTCGCTTTATAATCAAACTGATAGGCTTGAAGCCCCTTGTAATCTAGTGGGTGATTCACAATGATGTTGGCCTTATGGACTTCTTCTAGTACTGGCGCTTCTGCCCCATCATCGCAATTCGCGGTACAATGATACAAAACGGCTTGCGTTTCATATGTTTTTGGGACGATCTGCCCCTTGGCTTTAATGCTTTCAGGAAGTTCCTGCTCATCATAAAGCGTAAGCGTAAATTTCTCGTTTTTGATGTAATAAGACGTATGTGGGATAGGCTTGGTTTCGCCCTCTAGAATGCCCATATATTGATCCATATGCCAGCCAGGAATACTCCGCATCAACACACCGATTAGGAAAATAATGAGTCCAATATGATTGATGTAGGGACCCCAGCGGCTAAAGCGATATTTCTCAGCAAGAAGAGCGGATCCATCAGTATGTACACGGTAATTCTTTTTGCGCAAAAGCGCGGCTAACTTATTCGTCCAAGCAATCTCATCCGTGCCTGCAGGCAAGTCAGTTGAAAGTGTAACATTTTGCCTAACAAGAAAATTGATGTGTTTGCGTATTTGCTGCTTAGATAAGGCTCGATACAAGGGGAGTACACGGTCCAGACTGCAAATCACGAGCGAAGTTCCAATCATGAACAGTAACGTAATGAACCACCACGAGCTGAAGGTATGAGAAAAGCCAAGGGAATGATAAATACTTCCTAGTTTTCCGTAATTTTCGGTGTAATATTGGGTCGGATCCATGTCCAGGAATGTATTCTCTTGTGGGAAAATCGTGCCTACAGCCGAAGCCAGCAATGTAATGAAAATGATCCACACCGCTATTTTGACCGAGGAGAAGAAATTCCAGACTTTATCGAGCAGGGATGGATTTGATTTCTGAGAACGTCGAGCCATGCCATCATAGCGCATTTCCAGAATGTCTCTGCCATCGACATCGATCAGCGGATTGCCACATGATTCACACAGCGTTGTGCCTGTGGGGTTCTGATGCCCGCAATCGCATTTGGTATTGTAGAACATGATGACCTCCTAAAAACGTTGAGCATGCGTGCGAATAACGATGTCCGAATTACGATTTTTTCACCAAAGTAGACAGCGTCTCATCAATATAAGACTCTTCCATTTGGCCTATTTTTTTCACAGCTATTTTGCCGTCTGCACCTATGAAAAAGGTTGTCGGATAATCCATAACGCCATACAATTTACGAACAACTTCATTGGCATCCAGCAGCACTGGCATATTTAATTGATATTGATCCATGAAGCTCTGAACGGTTACTTTGTTCTTGTCCACATTGACTTCTAAGAAGACAACCCCTTGATCCTTCCACTTATCATACTGCTTCTGAAGATCAGGCATTTCTTCTTTACAGGGTGGACAAAACGTACCCCAGAAATTCACTAACACGACTTTCCCTTTGTAATCGGAGAGCTCGTGTGTTTGACCATCTAACCCCATCAAGGAGAAGTTTGTTGCTTTGTCCCCCTGCTGTGGGTACTTCTTGCTGGCTGAAGCAGACAAATTGGTAATAATCGTAAACACACCAATAATGAGCACGATTGCAAAGATCCCAATCTGTACCCACTTCTTATTACGACCCACTGTTAATCACCTTCGCTTTTTCGACAATGTTAGTTTTGGCATATCGAATTATACCCTTATTATAACGAAAAGAAGGCCAATTCTTATTGGCCTTTTTGAACGTTATGTGTCCTTAGAGCTTCGTTCCTAAGCTCTTCAACCTCTTTGGGCGTCAAGTGGCGATACTTCGCTCTTGGGAGGCCTGTTAAGAAGATGGGACCAAATTTAATCCGCTTTAATTTGATAACTGGAAATGAAATCGCCTCAAACATCCGTCTGACTTGGCGGTTTCTTCCTTCGTAAATCGTAATCTGAATAATCGACTCATTCTTCTCCATGTTCACATCAGCGTATTCAACTTCAGCAGGAGCTGTCATGCCGTCTTCTAACTGTATGCCCATTTTGAGCTTATCTAATAACGTGCCGTGCGGCACCCCTTTGACCGTCGCTTGATATGTCTTCGGTACATGATGCTTCGGATGCGTCAGTAAATGTGCAAATTCGCCGTCATTCGTTAGAATGAGCAGGCCTTCCGTGTCATAATCCAATCGACCGACAGGATATACACGTTCTCTAATCCCCGGCAAGAAGTCTGTCACTACTTTACGCCCCTCTGGGTCTGTTGCACTCGTAATAACACCTTTGGGCTTATTTAAAATGACATAGATCTTCTTCTGTTGACCTATTGCACGTCCATCGACCCTAATCTCATCTTCGGCTGTATTCACTTTCACACCCAGCGTCGTGACGACTTCACCGTTCACTTGCACGCGTCCCGCTGTAATGATTTCTTCACATTTCCGGCGGGATGCGATCCCGGCTTCGGCTAATACCTTTTGCAGTCTTTCCATTATCCGCTTTCACCTCAAGCTAATGATAACGGAGTTAACCGCAAATCTCAAGCGGCAACCCACATTAACTGACAGAAGGTGACAGAATGATGGCTAAGATGACTTATTCATTTTATGAAAACACCAAATAACAGATGACAAGTGAAGCAATAAAGCCTACAGCATCCGATATCAAGCCTACTTTTAGCGCATATCCTGCTTTTCGAATCCCAATCGCGCCAAAATAAACAGTAATCACGTACAAAGTTGTATCCGTGCTCCCTTGTACCGTTGAGGCAATCCGCCCGATCATGGAATCCGGACCAAACTGCTCGATTAGATCCGTTGTAAAAGCCAAAGAGCCTGCTCCCGTGATTGGCCGCAAGATAGCTAAAGGCAGCACCTCCGTCGGCACACCGATGCTTTCGAAAAAAGGCCGCATCCAACCGATCAGCATGTCCATCGCGCCTGATGCACGAAACACAGAGATCGCCACCATCATCCCGACGAGGTGGGGAATAATTTTGATCGCCGTATCGAAGCCATCCTTGGCTCCCTCTACGAACGATTCATAGACGGGAACCTTGCGATAAGCCGCGTATAGCGGTATGAATACAATCATGATCGGGATTGCCCATGCCGAAATGAGCGAAACGAGTGCGTACATGCAGGTTCATCCTTTCAGCGGAGGGATAGGTGAGCGCGATCTGCGATACCATCGATCCACGAATATGGCCGCTGTTGTTGAGATGATGGTCGCAATGAGTGTTGTGCCTACGATTTCTGCTGGGTTCATTGAATTGAAATTCATTCGAATCGCAATGAGTGTTGTTGGAATTAATGTGATACTGGACGTATTCAGGGCAAGTAGTGTACACATGGCCGTACTCGCCTCGTCCTTATTGGGATTCAGCTTTTGCAGCTCCTGCATCGCTTTGATCCCCATTGGCGTCGCAGCGTTACCTAAGCCAAGGATATTAGCGCTCATGTTCGACATGATATAGCCAAGTGCCGGGTGATTCTTAGGAATGCTTGGAAAAAGGAAGCGTACCACGGGCTGAAGAAGTTTAGCCAGCTTGAGTAAAATACCCGCATCCTCAGCGATGCGCATCATCCCCATCCAGAATACCAAAACACTAATTAATCCAAAACATACCGTGACGCCATTCTTCGCCCCATCAAATGCCGCTTGTGTAACGGATTCTACATCTCCATTGATAGCCGCAACGAGGAAACCGACGACGATAAAAAATAGCCATATCCAGTTCACCATAGATTAGCACTCCTTACCCCTTTTGCTCAAAACAAATTCCGACTATTAATCCGCCCACTGGGATCCCGATAGATTGAAAAGCCCTTGCACTAGCATCCTGCAAATGTAGCCATACCGTGTAAGCAAAGTCTCCTTATAAGGACTGCTGGGTTGAAAAGAAAACGTCGCTTTCTCCGGAACTTGCAGCAATGGATTCGTTTTTTCATAGATCGGAATAGTCTGAATTCGTTGGTTCTTTAAGGATATTTGCAGCGATCCACGCTCTGCTAATCGATACTCGGTCGTCATCGGATCTAGCAACGTGACTTGGTGTGTTAAAGCAGCATATTCTCCTTCTGCTAAAGGGTAATTGAACGTTCTGCTAGCTACATATGGCGTACCTTCGATTGCGTCGCCTTTTTTCACCAGGGTTTGCAACGGGAAATTCTTAAAGCCATATTGGAGCAGTCTGGCATGGTCCGCCCAGTCATCACCGTCATTCAAGGTAACCACAACAAGCTGCTGTCCATCACGTGTTGCAGAAGACACTAAACAACGCTTAGCCAACTTGGTGTAACCTGTTTTCACACCGTCTGCCCCTTCAAACATGGAGAGCATCTTGTTTTTGTTCAGCCAAGAGTAATCCCACGCTTCATTCGGATTCGGTACTTTTTTCAGCTTCGTAGAAACGATGTCTGCGAAAACACTATTTTTAAGCGCATAGGCTGTCAGTTTGGCCATATCGTTCGGACTGGAGCGATGTCCTTCACCTTCATCGAGTCCTGATGGATTGGTGAAGTGGGAGTTATCCATGCCCAGCATTCTTGCTTTCTCATTCATTAAGTAGACGAAACCTTCGACGCTTCCTCCTACATGCTCAGCGATTGCGGTAGCTGCATCATTACCGGAACGCATCATGAGTCCGTACAGCATGTCATGCAGTCTCATTTCTTCGCCTAGCTTCAAATAAATGGAAGATCCTTCTTTGCCGAAGGCGTTTTTGCTGACCCTGACCATGCTATTGAGGTTGCCTTGTTCGATCGCAATGATGGCGGTCATAATTTTGGTCAAGCTGGCTATACGCATAGGCGTGTCCCCTTTTTCGCTATAAAGGACACGTCCTGACTCCACATCAACGAGAGAAGCACCCACTGCATTCGTATGAATGCTTGGCGGCGCGGCTTCCACATAGGACCATGGCGCAATTAGCAATCCAAGTAAGGCACAGCAAATGAAGATGAACTGGACTTTAGTTTTCATCGTTTTGGTTATCCTCCTACACGAGCGAACTTGTACACTTCATTGATCGAATCAACGGATAAAACTTTGTACAAGTATATGCGTGTGGACGAGGGATATGTCCGAGAATTAAGTTCGACGCTGTCCAGACAGGGCAAAAGAAAAAGGAGCTCGCGAAAATCGCGGCTCCCGTTATTCTTATGTGAAATTTCATTGACCTCGACATTCTCATAAAGGTACCTATCGCCACTATCCCCTTCGCTCAGGCCAGCAAGTGTAGAACTATTTTCTGAACCGATGGGATAGTGCCGGTAACCACTGTACCATTTACAAAGCTGGAATCATGAACAATGATCTCATAGAAAAAAGCTGTCCTCCAAGGACAGCTCATAATGACCAGATGCTAGACGATAAAATTCTGATTCTCAACATTGGTGATACTGGTTGCAGCAGCAGCCGAAGGTTTTGCCGACATGCCCTTAATCATACTCTGAATCTTGTCCACAACCTGCGGCGCAGAATCGATTAGACGCTCCAGAATATGCGTTTGGTTATCGAGCGGAACGACCTTAACGCCATTCTTACCGACAACGAGGAAAGCAATTGGTGTAATTGATACCCCTCCACCGCTACCGCCACCGAAAGGAAGTGCGACTTTGGCATTGAGCGCGTCGCCTCTGTTCATAGAACCGCCTTCGATCTCGATTTCGGAGTCTGTCACAAACTCACTACCACCTGCAGCGAAACCAAAGCCAACTTTGGAAATCGGCATGATGACACTTCCATCAGGCGTTTCGACGGGGTCACCGACAATTGTGTTTACGTCGACCATTTCTTTTATATTTTCCATGGCGACTTTCATGAGGCCTTGAATCGGGTGTTCGGACATCTTTATATTCCTCCTTAGCGTTTTTCGCCATACGAACTGGCATCGGAAGCTCAAGCATCAAAGAACTTTTCTTGGTTCAGTTCTAGAGTGCCCTTAGAGGCATGTGGTTATGTAGAACTCAAGATGCAGGTTTAAATCTGGCTCTCGCCTTCAATGCGAATTGGATCCAGCTGCGAATACCACCTTTGACTTTCGCTGCTCGGAATACTAAGCGTATGCCCGCTATAACAGCAAACCATACACGTATTCGACCAGCGAAGCGAAACTCCGTTGCAAATTGCTTTTCATTATATTGCGGAACAACATCAATTCGCGGCTTTGCTATGAGCTTCACATAACGGATCGTGAACCCTAATAGAGAAGACTTAATCCCCCAGATGGCTCCTGTCGTAATTGCCGTTTCAGGAGCATCACCTAGTCCCACGCGAGTTATCCATTTAAGCTCCGTACATTCCACTTTCGCTAAAGTTTGCTTCATCCAGCCATATAAATTCACCGTATGTACAAGAACATCTTTCGCTTCTTTATAAAAGGCGATGACTTTATCCTTTGTAATATGGTCTCTCGTCTCATCTTTTAACTTGGCGCTATGTTGCGTTACTTTCTCCGACTTAATCAAGATCCCTTGCGTGAATCCTTTAAATTGAATGATGGGGATAACATAACGGTATCGCACGAGTCCAAACAGCCCTCGCATCTCCACGGAAAGCGTATCGTTATCCTTCACTCTGGAGAAATAAAATTCACTGCGCAAATAGCTGCATAGCACAACGATAATTGCGATGATGACAACCAAGACGGCCACTCCAACCCACAGCAACACTTACGCCTCCTTAGCCAAAATAAACGACTATACCTGTCTAATAGTTAAAAACTCCACCCGCAAGAATAAGTCTTCTCGCAGGTGGAGTTAGTATGACCTCTAAAAGGAAAGGAAATGCATGTTTGGATAAGCTTTAAATGGGGGGCACCTACTCTGAATGCTCGTCATTCACGTCTTCCAGTGTTAATTGCTTCTGGTCTCCGCCTAAGCGATCAAATAGCATGCGTGTTTCTTCTTCCAAATCGAAATTACCCTGAAAGTTTGCAGAGTCTGGCAATTCTTGTATCGAGCTAAGTCCGAAATATTCTAAGAATTGTTTGGATGTTCCATATAGAATTGGTCTTCCCACCGCTTCAGCGCGTCCAACCTCTGTGATCAAGTCTTTACCTACTAATGTAGCAAGTGCACGATCACACTTCACGCCGCGGATCTCCTCGATCTCGACTCGTGTGATAGGCTGCTTATAAGCAACGATTGACAATGTCTCTAAGGCTGCTTGTGATAGTGAAGAACGTGAAGGCGTATAAGCGAGTCGCTCAAAATAAGGAGCGTGCTCCGCTAGGGTTGTAAGCTGATAAGCACCCGCAACCTCTACAATTTGAACTCCGCGTCCTTTACGTTTGAAGTCCGTACGCATATCCTTCAACAAATCCTTAATCACATAGGAATCTAGCTCCATCACTTCAGCCAGTTGCTTGAGATCTAGACCTTCGTCGCCGGAGGCAAAGAGAAGTCCTTCAATAATCGATTTCATCTGTTGGAAGTTGAGTGTCAAGGTCAGTCACCTCCTCTTTGGCTTGAATGACGATATCTTCAAAAAGCTGATTTTGGTAGCACACAATTTTCTTCATTTTCATCAATTCAAGAATAGCTAAAAAAGTTACAACGATCTCTTCCCGCGTCATCTCATAATCGAATAGCTTGGAGAACAACAGTTTACCGCCTTTTATTTTAAGCAAATCAACAACCTCACGAATCCGATCTTTCACCGAGATCTCATCTCGCCTGATCCGTGCAACCACGTTGCGATTCACTAGTTTACGCAATGTACGCTGAAAAGCAATTAGTAAATCGGCTACATCTAAACCTTCCACCGGGTTCTCTTGAACCTCTGGCAGATACGGTGTTAAATCCTCGGGTTCACGTGTGTAAACAAGGCTGCGCTCTACCTCTTTATCACGAAGCATATCAGCAATCGATTTATATTTCCGATATTCAATCAGCTTCGCAACGAGCTCAGCGCGAGGGTCTAACGAATCATCCATATCATCAAAATATTCGTCAAATTCAATAACAGGTGGCTTAGGCAAGAGCATTTTGCTTTTGATGGAGAGCAGCGTTGCTGCCATAACTAGAAACTCACTCGTAATTTCTAACTCCAGCTCCTGCATCGCTTGTACATACCCAAGATATTGATCTGTAATTTCTTTGATCGGAATATTGTAAATGTCGAGTTCATTTTTATCAATCAGATGAAGCAATAGATCAAGGGGGCCTTCAAATGCTTCTAACTTGTACGTAACCTTCATGTCGTTCTTCCCCTTGTCATAGTGAATAAAGATGCATAATTACTTTTACCGCGAATGGATAAATACTGGTGAGCGCCCATTGACCAATGGGGGTAACCATTAAAACGATTACAAGAATGAGTGCTTTGATCTCTTGCCTTGCGAGCCATCGCTGTTTCGAAGGTGAGAGTAATCCTTTCCAAATAAACCACCCATCAAGCGGATAGAGCGGCAACAGATGGATAAGACCTATCATTAAGTTTACGATCACGAAATATTGGAGGTAAACACGCCAGTGTTCCACAACGATCGATTCCGTGGCCGTACCGAGAAGCGTGGGTAAGAAGAAATATAACCACCAGAAAAATAGGACTAGCACGAGATTGGTAAGTGGTCCCGCAAGATAAACCAAGGTATTTGATAGTTTTTGATGCTTAGGAAATTGATGGGGATCCACCGGAATTTTCTTCGACCATCCGTATGGCCCAAAAATAATCATCGCTAGCCCCAAGACATCTAAATGTGCCAAGGGGTTGAGCGATAATCTTTTACTGTCTCGGGCTGTTCGATCTCCAAGCCACCAGGCGACCCCAGCATGCGCTGTATCATGCAGGGTCATGGCGACTAGAAACGCGAACAGCCTAGGCAGCAGTGTTTCCAAATGGTAATAAGCCAACATTAGGAAGTGAATTGCTTCGTCAAATTCGCCATCTCAATCGCAGTTACGGCAGCTTCCCAGCCTTTGTTGCCTGCTTTCGTTCCCGCGCGTTCAACCGCTTGCTCAATCGAGTCGGTTGTTAATACGCCGAAAATCGTAGGTACACCCGTTTTCAAGTTAATTGCAGAAACGCCTTTCGCTACTTCACTGCACACATAATCAAAATGCGGCGTTGATCCACGAATCACGGCACCAAGGGTAATAACAGCATCGTACTTACCGCTCTCCGCCATCTTTTGAGCGATTAGGGGAAGTTCGAATGCGCCTGGAACCCACGCGATATCAATTTCATTTTCTTCCACACCGTGACGTTTAAGTGCATCTTGTGCACCGCCAAGTAGTTTGGAAGTAATAAATTCGTTAAAACGCCCTACGACGATCCCGTATTTTAAATTTTGTGAAATTAAATGTCCTTCATAAATCGTTGCCATGGTAAGAATCTCCCTTTCTGTTGAAGCGTATTGGTTAGTAGGTTATCAAAATTAAATGCCGTTGCCCGAGTCTTTAAAACTGAGCATGTGGCCTAGCTTCTGTTTCTTCGTTTGCAAATAACCGAGGTTATCTTTTTTACTTTCCATCTGGATCGGAACGCGCTCGTCAACTTCAAGACCATAGCCTTCTAAGCCTTTGATTTTACGCGGATTGTTTGTTAAGAGACGAAGTTTCGTGATGCCAAGATCCTTCAGAATTTGAGCACCAATGCCATAATCACGAAGATCTGGAGCAAATCCAAGCTTAATATTCGCTTCTACTGTATCTAATCCCTGCTCTTGAAGGACATAGGCCTTCAATTTATTGATTAAACCGATACCGCGACCTTCCTGTCGCATATATAATAATACACCATTGCCTTCTTCATCAATCTGTTTTAGTGCCGCGTCAAGCTGCGGACCGCAATCGCAACGATGAGAATGGAACACATCTCCTGTCAAACACTCGGAATGTACACGCACCAAGGTAGGTTTGGAAGGGTCGATGATCCCCTTAACTAGGGCTACATGCTCTTTGTCATCCAATTGATTGGTGTAAGCAATCGCTTTGAAAGTGCCAAAATCCGTTGGCAAATCAACCTCGACCTCACGCTTCACTAATTTATCTTGTTGATTCCGATACTGTATTAAATCTTGAATAGTAATGATACGGAGCTCGTGCTTCGCGGCAATCTCCATCAGATCAGGCACCCTTGCCATGGTACCATCTTCTTTAATGACTTCACAAATAACGCCTGCCGGATACGAGTCACAAAGAATCGCCAAATCAATTGTTGCTTCTGTATGACCTGCTCTACGAAGAACTCCGCCTTTTTTGGCGATCAAAGGGAAAATGTGACCTGGTCTGCGGAAATCCTGTGGTTTCGTCGATGGATCGATTAAGCCTTGAATCGTTCTGGAACGCTCATGAGCAGAAATCCCTGTACTTGTATCTGTATGATCGACAGAAACTGTAAAGGCTGTGCCATGATAGTCGGTGTTGCGCGCCACCATGGGAGGCAAATCAAGCTCTTTCGCCCGCTCCTCTGTAATTGGAGCGCAAACGAGCCCACGCCCTTCCTTGATCATAAAGTTGATGACTTCGGGTGTGGTTTTATCAGCAAGGGCGATAAAATCGCCTTCATTCTCACGATCTTCATCATCCACGACAATAATGACTTTACCTAATTTTAGATCCTCTACCGCTTCTTCAATCGTATTGAATCGAATGTCTTGTGCCATATTCACCTCTCCTAACTACTTACATAAAGCCGTTATCTGCTAGAAAGCTGGCAGTCAGCGTGCTTTTCTTTACGCGATGGGAAGACTCAGAAGGACCAAATTTGAGCAGTCGTTCCATATATTTGCCAAGTACGTCGCATTCGATGTTGACCGTGTCCCCGGCTTTTTTGTCATGGAGAACGGTCTGCGCAAGGGTATGCGGGATAATCGAAACGGAAACATCGTGTTCTGTGACATCTACAACAGTTAAACTAATGCCATCAATCGTGATGGAACCGCCAGGAATGATGTAGCGGAATATATGTGGATTTTCGGGCTCAAATCGGTAAACAACCGCATTTTCTTCTGGTGTCCGAGAAAGTATTGTTGCTGTGGCATCCACATGACCTTGCACAATGTGACCGCCAAAGCGACCATTCGCCGCCATCGCTCGCTCCAAATTTACGCGTGTGCCGGATTGTAACTTCCGAAGATTCGTCTTTCGATACGTCTCTGGCATCACATCCACGGAAAATGAATCACTATCATATGAGATGACCGTGAGACATACACCATTAACGGCTATACTGTCACCAAGATGGACATCTTCCAGAATTTTTTTGGCGCCAATGGTTAGTACCATGGCTTGCCCTCCACTATGAATGCGGCGCATGTGGCCGATTTCTTCAACAATGCCGGTAAACATGCCACTCCTCCATTCTCTAGCTCTTATACATCGGATAGCCGGTCATACAGACGTCCGGCCCGAATTGCTCGACACGTAGTCGGTCGAGCGTAATAGCGTCATCCATCTTCGCGAAGCCTTCGAAGTGGATGTTCACAGGTGCTGCCAAGCCCCCGCCGATAATTTTCGGCGCAAACATCAGCACCAGCTTATCAATCAGGCGCCGCTCCAGCATGGCGCCGTTCAAGCGGCCTCCACCCTCGAGGAGGATGGAGCCGATCTCGCGCTCGCCCAGCTGCTGCATGGCGAGCGTCAGGTCCACCTGCGGGCCGTCCCCGCAGGTAAGGACCGTGATGCCGCGCGCTTCCAGCGCGGCACGCCGATCTGCGGGCGCCTGTGCGCTCGCGAGCAGGATCGTCGGCTGACGATCCTGCTCCGTGAGCACGCGGGCGCCGAGCGGGACTCGCAGCTGCGAGTCCGCGATGATGCGTACCGGCTGCACAGCCGGTACGTCGCCGCGCGTGCTCAGCTGCGGATCGTCGGCGATGACGGTCTGTACGCCGACGAGGATACCCTGATGCCGGTGGCGCAGGGTATGAACAAAGGCACGAGAAGCTTCCGATGTAATCCACTTGCTGTCGCCGGTTTTGGAAGCGATGCGACCGTCGAGGGTGCTCGCAGTCTTCATCGTCACGAATGGCATGCGCGAGACGATGAATTTGTTGAAGGCTTCGTTCAGCTTAGCTGATTCTTCACCTAGCAAGCCAACGCTCACTTCCAAACCATGCGCACGCAGCTTTGCGATTCCCGTTCCAGCCACTAACGGATTCGGATCTGTGGTAGCCACAACAACACGAGTCACACCCGCTTCGATAAGGCGATCGCTGCAGGGAGGTGTTTTGCCATAATGGCTGCAAGGCTCAAGGGTAACATAAGCTGTGCTTCCCTTGGCTTCCTCGCCTGCCATTTGCAAAGCCAATACCTCTGCGTGCCCATGCCCGCGTTTCAGATGTGCGCCCATACCAACAATGCGGCCCGCTTTGACGAGTACACACCCTACAACAGGATTAATACCGGTTTGTCCGAGCGCACTCTCCGCCATCTGGAGCGCAAGTCTCATATAGGCTTCGTCGTTCAACACCTGCATGGCTGATCACCGCCTTCCTAATCCAGTCCTCGAAATCTAATGCAAAAAAGCCCCTTCCGCTATCGGATGGGGGCCAGAGATTGTTTAGATAACACGAATAAGCTTCAACTAATACACCTGTTACATTTTTGATCAAATCAAACAATATCGACAAGGTAGCCGTTTTGGACAGACCTGCCGAATTTTTGTTAATGTGAAAAAATGAACAAGCATGCTAGCGAATTGGCATTCGCATTTTCCTTCTCCCATCCAGACTATACTGTCGGTCCCGGAATTACACCAGGTCAACCGTAGCGAAGCTGTTGTCAGGTACCGCTAGCTTCACAACGGGTCACGGACTGATCGCAACCATGTACACGTACAAGGGTACGAATCACCGCCGGTGTGGAATTTCACCACGCCCCGAAGGTTTTGCATACTATAAAAGAAAGTAATAACTTAACCATAGCTACTAATTTCTTTATTACACAAAAATTTATCATTCACGCATGAAAATTGCAAGGTCTTTTTTCATTTTTTCCGAGAATGTTTGTCGGAATTAACAATTCTTTAGTAATCATGGTACGTTTACTAGAGTTAACAGGACCCTTTAACGGCGATTCGCTCACTAACCGCATTGATCAGCTGGCTTGCCAGTGTTGAAAACTTTTCTTTTCGGATACCTCAGTGAATCATTGTTCTAAACCCGCAATATCCGAACAAATCGTTCCATCTCCCCAATGAGGATTTGCATAGCCGGCAGGAGCATTCAAGTATGGCAGCCAAGCCGCGTCGAAACTAGCTTTCTTCTTTGCCGAGACACATGCGTTACTCGGGTCAATACCTTCGGATACCTCTGTTAACAGCTCCTTCCGCAGCTGTGAAAAACGCTTGATGATACGTTCGAACTCCGCTTCCTGATCGGTCTTCATCCCTCCCTCTACCCACTCACCTTCAAAAATAAAAGCGAAATCTTTATAAGAAGCAGCTTTCATCTCAGAAGCTTCCGTATAATCACGCAACGCCTTGTCCATGTACCCGTGCGATTCAGCCCACAATCCACTTATAAGTCGGTGATAAGGGGTAGGTGATTGCGCATAGACTCTTTGAGTCCGCTTGAGCTTATTCTCAATAATTGAATACGTCTCAGTGAATTCCTTCTGCCAAGGCCCCGCTCCAACAGAACCTATTAGACCTCCTGACAGCAGCAGCTTCCCATCTTGAATTTCCGCTTTGGAAACACTAGCTATCACTGCTGCCCCCGTGTAAGTTTCAAGTTTTTTATCCAACCATGCAGACACGGTATAAGTGAAAAAAGTGGTATGCGCTCCACTATTGGCTGACACCCAAACCACCTCAGGTTTGCTATCACCTGTAAGGTCATTTATGGTTAAGATCTTTGTTCGGCCGTTATTTACGGAAGAAAAATCCAAACTTTGTAAGGTGAACTTGCCATACTTAAAATCAATAACAACCCCATACGATTTCCGTTCCTTTACCACGCCCGTTTGCTCATCTAGAATATCCTCAACCAGCACAGTAACCCATTCATTCGAAACCCCATCCTGATCAAGATCTGTCTGGATGACGTTTAACGGTTCTTTCTCGGAATCATAAGGCAAGACCAACGACTGCAGCCATTTCGTCATATCACGATTAGGCTCATGCAATTGGTTCAGCTCCACTCTAAGATTCTCGATCATAGGAACCCTCTTCGCAACTATGGAGGTTTTAAATACGTCTACATCCGAAATTGAGGTCGCATTTTGAATTGGGAGCGCTAGTCTTTCTCCACCTGTCAGAGCTATTAAACAGAGCAGCACCATCAATACACCTGCGCCTATATACCTTAACAAATCCTTTTTCAAACGCACATCACCTTTCACACTTATTTCCTTCTAAATTTGACGTATCCGCTTAGAAATAGGTTCTGATAATATGGACATTACACACGAATTCAAAAGAATCCATAACTCAATCAACAACTTCTTGATCCAAAGTAACATCTGGTACTGTTGGAAAGGAATTGATGGCGTGGGAGGAGGTGATGGTGAGGCTGGCAGTGTTGGGGGTATGGAAGGGTGACGATCTTGGAAACACGAATTAACTGTAAACAGTACAGTTATTTCGTAGAAATTGTCCCGAAAACTAGATATAAATGGAAAATATGCAGTTAATTCTCCCCCAGATGCTCATTTCGGCTAAAATGCCTGAAATTAACTACAGATAATCCATCTATTCGCAGCAAGAAAAAGACTAGTTAAACTATTATACACCTCCTCCACGTAACTCTATCTGTATCATCATAATTAAGTTCTCACACTTCAACGTGCTTTACTCATACTTTCTCGTCATCCCCCTCTCCCCCTCCATCTCTACTCTACCTTCACCTTTTCTCTCTACTTCCTCTCTCGTTTCACACTAATATTAAATACAAAAAAAACTGCCCAGACCTAAGTCTAAGCAGTTTCCTTTACTTATAATTATACTTCTACTACTTCTACTTTTTCCATTTTGTCTTTGCCTTTAAAAGCATCAACAAGCTCCATGCCTTTGGAAACTTTACCGAACACAGTGTGTCCACCATCCAAATGCGGTTGTGGTTGGTAAGCGATGTAGAATTGGCTTCCACCTGTGTTACGACCAGCATGTGCCATCGCTAAGGAACCGCGCTCATGTTTGTTCGGGTTGATCTCACAGTTGATTTGGTAGCCAGGGCCACCAGTTCCTGTTCCAGTTGGGCAACCACCTTGTGCTACGAATCCTGGAATTACACGGTGAAAAACAAGTCCGTTATAAAAACCGGAGTTTGCTAGTTTTTCAAAGTTAGCGACAGTGTTCGGTGCATCTTTCTCGAAAAGATCGATGATAACCTCTCCGCCACCTGCTAGTTGAATTTTTGCTTGTTTTGCCATTGTGTGGTTCACTCCTTTAGGAAATAATATCTTATTCTACTATGAATGACTGCATTACACAAACAGCAGGAGGAACCCTACGTAACTAGGGGCCGCCTGCTGAATTCATATAGCCGTTATATCGTCTTGCTTACTTGTTTCATTCTCGCCGGAATGACGTCATTGCCTACGATTTGATCAAAGGATTCACGTTTCACGACGAGGTCGCTTTGCCCATCTTTGACGAAAACTACACCTGGTCTGCGAATACGGTTATAGTTGCTAGCCATCGAATAATTGTAAGCTCCTGTACTCGACACGGCTAGAATATCACCTGCGGCTACCTTCGGCAGGTTCACATCCCAGATCAGCATATCGCCGCTCTCACAGCATTTGCCGGCAATCGAAACAATCTCAGCTGGCTGCTCAGCAGCACGATTGGCGAGGCCTGCTTCGTAAACAGCTTCGTACAGTGCCGGACGCGGGTTATCAGTCATTCCGCCATCCACCGCGACATACTTACGCACACCTGGAATATCCTTCGTTGTGCCGACAGTGTACAGCGTAGTCCCTGCATCACCTACGATGCTGCGGCCTGGCTCAACCCAAATTTCCGGAAGCGGGTAACCGTTGCTGCCGAAGTTCGTTTTGATCGCATCCGTAATCGCCTTTACATAGACAGCTACTGGAAGTGGTGTATCTTCACTTACGTAACGAATGCCGAAGCCGCCGCCAAGGTTAATTACCTTGAACGTGACATCTAATTCTGTCCGTACTTGGATGGCAAATTCCGCCATTTTCTCCGCTGCAATGCGGAAGCCTTCAACCTCAAAAATCTGCGATCCGATATGCGAATGAATGCCTAAAAGATCGAGATTGGAAAGCTGCGAAGCCTCTTGAATCGCACGGAATGCGGAGCCGTTCCCCAAATCGAAGCCGAATTTGGAATCGGTTTGGCCCGTTGAAATATATTCATGCGTATGCGCCTCAACACCTGGCGTAATCCGCAGCAAAATTTTCACCTTTTGGCGTTTCTCAGCCGCAATCGCGTTTAACATCTGCAGCTCGATAAAGTTATCTACGACGAAACAGCCAATTTTAGCGTCAATGGCCATTTCCATTTCAGAAATCGTTTTGTTGTTGCCATGGAAATGGATACGCTCTGCTGGGAATCCAGCTTGAAGCGCTGTATACAGCTCCCCATCGGACACAACATCCAGAGACATGCCTTCTTCTTCTACAATTCGGCACATTGCCATTACGCAAAATGCTTTACTAGCGTAGGCTACCTGAAACTTCAGTCCCGATGACCCGAAAGCTTCAACAAACTCACGACAACGCTGACGTACAAGCGCCTCATCAAATACATAGAGAGGTGTGCCGAATTCGGCAACCAACTGTGTTGTATCGACACCGCCAATTTCGAGGTGGCCTTGGTCATTTATTCTACTGGTACCATGTAAATACATAGCTATATATTCCCCTCTCCACTTGAACCTTCCCTTTGCCAAATTCCGCTAAAGAGGTCGCACACATACTAATAAAAGTACCATAGTGCATGCATATTTGACAATACATGCGCCTAGAACAAACAAAAAAGGGCAGGAAAATTCCAGCCCATTTTTATTCTATGATTTAGGTTGTCGTGTACCGTCAATTGGCTTCGTAATGCTGGGCCTTGTTTTGCTAGCTAGCACGGGACGACGAAGCAAAATCGAGAAAAAGCTCTTGGCATTGAAAGGTATGAACGGCCACATGTAAGGTGCGTCATAGGATTTCTTCGAAGCCAGCAGGATGAGCCAAAGTGTGGAGCCTACCACAAAGCCGGGAACTCCAAAAATGGACACCGTAATTAATAACGCAAGCCTTACGATGCGATTCGCCAAGCCTAATTCATAGCTTGGTGTAGCGAACATCCCAATCGACGCTAGCGCAAGGTAGAGGATAACTTCGTTAATGAAGAGTCCTGTCTTAACGGCAATGTCTCCGACCAGAATCGCGGCTACTAAACCCATCGCTGTTGCAAGCGGTGAAGGAGTATGTACCGCTGCCATCCGCATCAGATCGATTCCTATATCTGCAATCAGGAATTGAAGAAGGAGCGGTAAGGTACCTTCTTTTTGCGGGCCGAGGAATTCTAGACCCGCTGGCTTTAATGAAGGCTCCATCACCATCAGATACCAGAGTGGCAGCAGGAAGATCGACATCATAATGCCAGCAAAGCGGACCCACCTTAAATAGGTGCCAATAAAAGGTGTATTGCGATATTCCTCGGCATGCTGCACATGATGGAAAAACGTCGTAGGCAAGATCATGACGCTTGGTGAGGTATCCACGAATACGCAAACATGCCCTTCCAATAAATGTGCAGAGACAACATCCGGCCTTTCTGAATAACGAACCATTGGATACGGATTCCAGCCCTTATTTACAATCATTTCCTCTAATTGTTTCTCACCTAAGGGCAGACCATCAATCTCTACTTGTTTCATTTTGTCTTTAATATCTTGGACAAGTGTCGCATCGGCAATATCATTAATATATCCGATACAGACATCTGTCTTCGTTCGCTTTCCAATCTGCATGATTTCTAGTTTAAAACGCTCATCACGAATGCGGCGTCTAACCAAGGTAACATTCATTAACAGCGTTTCTACAAAACCATCGCGCGAACCTCTAACAACACGTTCTAAATCTGGTTCCGCAATAGATCGAATAGGGAAGCTTTTCGCATCAACTGAGATGGCCGTTGTGACTCCCTCGATAAAGAAGGCTGTCCCACCCATCAATACTTGTCCAACAATCTCAGACATTTTCGTATAATGTTTCACTTGAATATGTGGGATTAGTTTCTCAATGAAAGCTTCCAAGGTATGATGTGTGACATCCTCTTTATCTGCATAGGTAAGCCGAGTGATTATATCGGTTAACACGGTATCTTTTGCGAAACCATTACAATAAAAGATACCCACTCGTTTAGAGCCGAACACCATCTCTCTCAACACAAGGTCAAAGCTACGATTCAAGCCGACTCTTTCTTCTAAAATGCGCTGGACTTCTCGAAGACTTTTCGGAATATCTTCTTCGATCTTAAGAGCCTTCTCTTCCGGTGTCATATTCGTAATGGGATTGTAGGCCGATAAATTCCCTTCCTCATCGACAGCTAGCTTTTCTTCTTGATCAGCTTGATTCTCATCGTCTTGTGATTCTTCCAATTTCTCCTCGTCGCTGTGTTGACCATTTCTAACTATAAATTTCACTGGTGCGCCTCCTTCATCCACCCGCTAATAAAATATCCATTCAAACAAGGAGCCAACTACTTTACCTAATATCATGGCCATTAATAACCCGATCCGATAAGAATCCATCCCCACCCGTTTAGCCAAAATCGGCAGCACATTGACAATTTCAGTCAGTGCCGCGGCAAGCAAGCCTACGAAACAGCCAGCAAACAAGCCAAAGAGCGCGGCTCCCATAGGAAACAAATGCATATGCAGATCACTGAAATCTACCCAAGTAAACATAAGTGAGCCAAGTACGACTGCAGCTTCATATGCGTGGATTTTGGAGAATGATCGTGTGATCTGTGCTAATCTAGGAATGATATCCAGAACAACTAAAAAAGCAACCATGCCGCTGCCAACCGCAATCCCTCCCGCTAAGCCGATAAATGCGGCAAGGAAAGCCTCGCCAAGCAGCGTAATCACTTCGTATCTCCCTCGTCATGGATTTTCGAATACTCTTCAGTAATCACATAATGATTAATATTTTCTTGATACATAAACATCTCAACTTCCAATGGGCTCGGCTCTTCATTGAACTTCTTTTTAAACAAGTGATTGAAGAAAAGCACCATTCCTGCTCCGATGCCAATTGAATAGGGAATTTGCAAAATGAGCGGATGATCCACCTTTTTACCTGTCATCAATTCATAAATTCGCTGATGGACAGTAAGCATGGAGACGTCTGCATGGAAATTCATAATTGCCAGCCCTGACCCAATGAATAAAAGCAACCAAACGACCCCGATAAGCACTGGATTTGCTTTTTTGTTATCGGTGTATATTTCTAGAAGCACATGAGGTTCTCCGAAATGTTCAACCTGCAGCTCAGGAAACAGCTTCTTCACCTTACGAATGATCAAAAGCATATCGATGAGCACGCGATTCCCATCCTCTTGCTGAGGTTGATGAATAATCAATTCGTTCAGGGCTTGTTCATATTCAGGTTCAACAAATAGCTGTGCAATATGGTGCAGTCTCACGATATGCCCTTTACGAACACGAGCTTTACGGCGCAGTCGAATGTACAAATATTTGCTACCTACCTGGATCATGGTTCACCCCTCTCAGAGTTTAACAATGTCAAAACTTCCTTCAAGCATCCATGTATAGGAATAGTATGCAAAATCTTTCCTTGGCATAAACAATTCGCGGCTTGGTAAATTCTCCATGCATAAAGTCGGATATGGCAAGGCATGTTAATTAGTGAATACGGATCACTTATTCCATATAAAGAAGGTGATAACATGGCAAAATTCGCGTTAACACTGGTCATCATTGGTGCGCTGAATTGGCTTCTAGTTGGGCTTTTCGAATGGGATTTAGTTTCTGCTTTGCTTGGGGGAGATTCACACCGTGAATCTTCAGGGTTAAGTCGTATCGTATATTCCCTCGTTGGTTTATGTGGGATATACTGCGTGAGATTTTATTCTTTCGACCGCTATTCGGTTCGATAGAAGTGGCTTCTGTGCACAAGGTTAAAGCCGCTCATCGCCCATGTTGCTTTGGGAAATCAGCGGCTCTATGTATATGTGCTGAAAAACCGTCCCCCCATAGGAGCACGGTTTATTCATCTTTGAATATTATTGTGCAATCTGATCTTTAATGGATTGCAGTATTTTCTTTTCCAATCGCGATACTTGAACTTGTGATATGCCAAGCCTGCTCGCGACCTCCGACTGCGTCTGATCACGGAAATAACGCAGATAGACAATGAGTCGTTCTCGCTCTGAGAGCGTCCCTATAGCCTCATTCAAAGCCAGCTTCTCGAACCATTTCTCTCCGGACTCATCCGAAATTTGGTCCATAAGCGTGATCGGATCTCCATCATTTTCAAAAACGGTCTCATGAATGGACGAGAGTGGTTTATTCGCTTCTTGGGCGAATACAACCTCCTCCGGCGTAATCATAAGTTCCTCGGCAACCTCTTTGATCGTCGGGAGCCTTCCCAATCGCTTCGACAGCTCGTCCTTCGTCTTGCGAATTTTGTTCGCTAGCTCCTTGAGAGAGCGGCTTACCTTCAGTGTCCCATCATCCCGCAGGAACCGTTGGATTTCTCCGATAATCATCGGTACTGCATAGGTCGAGAATTTCACATCATACGAGAGATCGAATTTATCAACGGACTTAAGAAGTCCGATGCATCCGATCTGGAACAAGTCTTCGGCTTCGTAACCACGGTTCAAAAAGCGCTGAACCACGGACCACACCAAGCGGATATTGCAGCTGACAAGTGTTTCTCTAGCGAGTCCATCTCCGGATTGGCTGAGGGCGATTAACCGTTTGACTTCCGAATCGTCTAAATAACTATGAGAAGCATGCTTCAGATCAACATCCATAGATCCTACCCCTAATTGTATAAAGCTTTTTTAGATTCAATTCGCTTCAACATGTTTATTTTCGTTCCGATTCCGACGGCTGTCACAACTTCCACTTCGTCCATGAAATTTTCCATAATTGTAAACCCCATACCCGAACGCTCGAGCTCTGGTTTGGACGTGTACAATGGCTCCTTGGCTTGCTCTAAATCAGCAATACCTTCGCCCTTATCCTCAATCGTTAACCGAATGGTATCATCATCAATTTCAGCTGAAATGGTAATGACACCATCCGTTTTATTGTTATAACCATGTATAATCGAATTCGTTACGGCCTCTGAAACAACCGTTTTGATATCCGTCAATTCATCTAAAGTGGGATCCAATTGCGAAACGAACGCAGCCAATGCTACACGGGCAAAGGCTTCATTCTCTGATCGACTGGCAAACTGCAACGTCATAAAGTTACGTTCACTCATAAAGCAACCTCCAGACTGGACATTGCGTTACGTTCGTTATCCTGAATCGATACGATCTTGAACATACCCGAAAGCTCGAACAAACGATAAACGGCCGGTGACACGTCACAGACGACCATTTTGCCGCCTTTGCTCGTAATTTGCTTATAGCGACCAAGAATGACGCCAAGACCAGAGCTATCCATGAAGGAGAGGTCCTTTAAACTAAGAATCAGGTGATGCGTCTGCTCCTTCGCAATCGCGTCCTCCATCCTCGCCTTCACACTATCCGCTGCATGATGGTCAAGCTCGCCCTTTAATCTAACAATCAGCGCTTTTCTGCCTTGCTCAAACTCAATTTGCAGGCCCAATATGTTCACTCCCTTCAGGTCATGAACAGTAGTTTCTACAACTGAGCTGGTAATTCCTGCCCTCCGACAAAACTAGAAGAAAACCGCTAAAAGTAGGCAAAAAATACGATTTCCCCATCCTTTATTCGCTGTTTTCCACCATTAATCCGTGGTAAATAACTGTGACGTTGTCCGTTTAAACAGCTTCCACCAAGATGCTTTATCCACAGCAAGAGGAGACTCTAGCGGGTATTCCGCAAGGACATTATCCCCGTTATAGACCATGATCTTACCGATCGGCTGGCCTAAGCTTACAGGTGCTCTTAAACTAGGATCGAGCTGCAATTCATGTCGGATATTTGCTGTATCTGTCCCTTTTTTCATTAAAATACTATAATTTTGCTTCGCAACTAGCGGTACCGTCGATACTTGGCCTTTATTTATCGTAAAATTACCCAAGCTATCGCCTGTTTTGAACAATGAATAATTCGTATATTGCGCAAAAGCATAATCAAACAGCTTCGTTACTTCAGCATTCCGCGTTTTGGTATTTGGTTCCCCCAGTACGACCGCCACGACCCGTAAATTATCCCGTTTAGCTGTTGCAGATAAACAGAATTTGGCTTCGCTGGTATAGCCTGTTTTCAATCCATCGGCTCCGCTATAAAAACGTACTAGCTTATTCGTATTTACTAGCCAGAATGGCTTAGGTGTGTCTTTCCGCAAATAATCTTGGTAGGCACCAGTAAAATTCGTAATACCCTCGTGCTTCAGCAGCTCTCGCGACATAATCGCGATATCATTCGCCGTTGTATAGTGATTGGCTACAGGCAGTCCATTACAGTTAGAGAAATGGGTATTTTTCATCCCTAATTGCCCTGCACGTTCATTCATCATGGCAACAAAATTTTCCTCTGAGCCCGCAATCTTCTCGGCCATTGCCACAGAGGCATCATTCCCAGAAGCCATTGCGATTCCCTTCAACATTTCTTGGACCGTCATTTGTTCGCCTGGTTCTAAGAAAATTTGCGAACCTCCCATTGAGGCTGCATATTCACTAACGCTGACTTTTTCATCCATTTTGATGGCGCCCTTGTCGATTGCTTCCATGATCAGCAGCATCGTCATAATTTTAGTAATACTCGCTGGCGGCAGCTTGGCGTCTTTATTTTTCTCCACGATCACCGTACCTGTATCCGCATCCATCAGAACAGCAGACTGTGCATTCGGTGTTAAATCCACTGGCTGCACCTTGGTTTCCGCCGCATAAATCGCTGGCAGGAACAGCATTACACTTAGTTGTAAACAAATGAAACTGATTAGCCCTTTTTTTCGCATAGCAATTGTACCCCTCCTGTGATGTATGAAGTGAAAGTTTGGCATTTTGCAGCATGAATGACTGCTAATCAGTCTTGACGAATTCCCTCTAAATTATTCCATGTGGGTGAAAATAAGCCAAAATGCAAAAAGCACCTTCCCTTGGGAAAGTGCTCTCGCGTTTTCTATACGATTACGTCATAAATTAATTGCTTCGGAGCTGGCTGCGTTGAAGTGATCTTATACGCATCAATAATCATGGCCTCTACCTCAACTACATCCAAACGATTCGCATGAATCGTACAAATGGATTCCCCCACTTGTACCGCATCACCGATTTTCTTGTTTAACGTCAGCCCGACCGCATAATCGATCAAGTCTTCCTTCTTCGCCCGTCCCGCGCCAAGCAGCATAGCCGCAATCCCGATGTTTTCCGCTTGAATTTCATTGATGAAACCAGCTTCTCTCGCTGTTACCTCGATATCATAAGCAGCCGTTGGCAGAAGCTCAGGCTGATCAACGATGCGCGAATCACCGCCTTGACTGGCGATAAATCGTTTAAAGGTGTCCAACGCCTTACCGTTCAAGATAATGTCACGAACAGCCTCCTGCGCTTCCTCAAAGGTGTTAAACACCTTGCCTAGGACGGACATATAGGCCGCGACGGAAATTGCAACTTCTGTTAGTTCTCTGTCTCCCGTTCCACGAAGTACATCGATCGATTCTCTAATTTCATTCGCATTTCCGATTTCGCGGCCAAGCGGCTGATCCATGTCGGTAATCATCGCGATCGTTTTCCGATTCAAGCGTGTTCCGATATCGACCATCGTACGAGCAAGAACCCGTGCATCTTCTACCGTTTTCATGAATGCACCTGAACCAATTTTCACATCCAGTACAATGGCCTCAGCGCCTGAGGCAATTTTCTTACTCATGATGGAACTGGCAATCAGTGGGATTGAATCCACCGTTGCCGTTACATCACGCAAGGCATAGATTTTCTTGTCTGCAGGTGCTAAGTTACCGCTTTGACCGACAATCGCAATTTTATTCGTGTTCACCGCTTCGATAAAGGCTTCATTCGATAACTCGATTTGAAAACCTGGTATGGACTCCAGTTTATCTATTGTACCACCTGTATGTCCCAACCCTCTTCCCGACATCTTGGCGACAGGAATGCCAAGATAAGCAACAACAGGTCCTACTATGAGACTAACCTTATCCCCAACGCCGCCTGTAGAATGTTTATCCACTTTCACGCCGTCAATGGCGGATAAATCAATCATCTCACCTGAGCCCGCCATCGCTAACGTAAGAAATGATGTTTCTTCATCTGTCATTCCGTTCAGGAAGGTGGCCATCAAGAAGGCAGACATTTGATAATCCGGTATTTGCCCCGCTGTATATTCATTGATGATATACGTAATTTCTTGTTCAGTTAATGCTTCACTAATTCGTTTCTTATGAATTAAATCAACCATTCTCATGAGATTACCTCCTTTAATTTTACATGTTACCTCACAACCGGGAAAATGGAAAAAAGGGAGCTTAATAAGCCCCCTCTAATCTGCCATCTATGAAGATTATTGAACAATTAATTTGGATTTCATTTTAGCATGCCCTTCGCCGCAAGGAAGAACACAATCAATTTCATATGTACCCGGTTTGTCAAAGGTAATTTCCTTCGAAGGGTTTTCTTTGTCGAGTTTAATATCCAACCCAACGATTTCAATGGCATGGACGCCTTCTTTTAAGGATAACGATACTTTCGTAGGCTCACCTTTTTTGATCGTGTAGTCCGGTGCATCAAACTGCCAGTTAGAAGCTGTCACTTTCAGCTGTTGCATTTTTCCTGCGGCAGCCTCGGCTTCCTGTGCCTCTTGGCGGTCAGAAATATCTTGAAAGAGGACTCCCAGCCCCAATGCGCCCGCAAGTATAAATAGTACAAAGAAAATCCACTTTTGCATGCATATCCCCCTCATCGTGTGTTCACTTCATCTATTCTACCTAACATCAGAGAATAATCCCATATCTAGTACGTGGCAAAACTTTGACTATTTCGTGACAGAATTGTGAACTAAACTCCATCTTACTATTACCCATTCCTGTGTAAATTACACACGATTCCATCGATCACCAATTTGAAAGCCACGAGAGGATCCCTGTTTCTTCACTACCACCTGCTCGGGCTTCGTGACATGAACCGCTCCAGTCTCTTTCAACTGTCTGATATCGCGACTTATCCGGGTACTACAAGCAACACATAGCTTATGTTGACGAATTGGTTCCGAGCAAGACGCACATTGATAATTCAGATTTGGATAATCGGAAAGCTGCAGCTTTCCTTCCTTCATCCACACTTGTAATTGAAGATTGGACACACTTGTAGCATCGCAGACCTGCTCATTGGTGGAACGATAATTTCTACGCAGAAAATCAAGGCTATTTCTCAATTGATCATTGATACTAGTACTGCATGCCGTACATTGATTGCGTAAATTTCTCTGAAACACTTTCCCGCATCGCGGGCAATTGGCCACCATAATTTGCTGAGGGACTGACATGCTCTAACACATCCTTGTATGGAATAGGTAATCACTCTCAGGCAGATCACCCTTGAATATAGTTCTAATTAACTATATTCTACCATGTGTCCCTCGCATTTAATAGGTCTTTAGACGCTTAAAATCCTTATAATCCAAGGAATTTCTGATCCAATTTATCCCAATTGCACTTCGCGAACAAATGCTTTGACTAATGCAATAAATTTAGGCTTCGTACGATTGGCAACAGCCACGACCTGTTCATGCGTCAATGGTTCAAGTTCCTCGCCAATGGCCATATCCGTAATACATGAAATGCCGAGCACCTTAAGCCCTGCATGACGCGCTGCGATAACTTCACCCACCGTAGACATACCAATCGCATCTCCACCAATACGCGCAAGCATTGTAAGCTCTGCAGGCGTACAGTACGTAGGACCTGTAATTCCCGCATAGACGCCTTCCTGCAGCTTAAGAGGGACTCCATCCTCACCAACAACCGTTAACGCTAACTCACGAGCAAGCGTGCGATACTCGCGATTGTACGCTTCTGACATATCCGGAAAACGAACACCGAGTTCGGAATGGTTCGGCCCTATCAGCGGGTTATCCCCCGTCATATTGAGATGATCACTAATCAGCATCAAATCCCCCGCTTGGAAGGAACGATTCATCCCTCCCGCCGCGTTCGTCATCACAACAGCCTGAACGCCGATTGCCTTCATCACATAGACAGGGAAAACAACTTTTTGCATATCGTACCCTTCATAATAATGAAAACGCCCCTGCATGACGATAACTTGTTTACCTTCCAAAGTACCTACAACAAAGCGCCCTTCATGACCAGCTACGGTTGATACGGGGAAATGCGGTACTTCACTATAATCAATAGCTATAGGCTGCTCAACCTGGTTCGCCATATCACCAAGACCTGACCCTAGGACGAGCCCGATCGACGGAGAAACGCCGCTTAAGCGAGATTGTATGAAGCTTGCAGCCTCATTAATTTTTTGTATGTAAGACAGTGTCATGTTGATCTCCTTTTCTGCTTAAAGCGCCTCGATAATCCCTAGGACCAATTTCAAAAACTTAGGCTTCACCTTCTCTGTCGTTTCCATCACTTCCGCATGCGATAACGGTTGATCCAGAATACCTGAAGCCATGTTGGATATGCATGAGAAACCTAGTACTTCAATGCCCGCATGACGAGCTACGATTACCTCAGGAACGGTTGACATCCCGACGGAATCTCCGCCCAGTGTGCGGAACATACGAATTTCAGCAGGCGTTTCATAGTTAGGTCCGAGTAGACCCACATATACACCTTCTTGCAGTTTAAAATCTTGCTTAGCCGCGACATCATGCGCTAATTTGCGAAGACGCTTGCTGTAAGCCTCCGACATATCCGGGAAGCGAACGCCTAGCGCTGAATCATTCGGTCCAATCAACGGATTGCGGAACGTCATATTCAAATGGTCGCTGATGACCATGAGATCGCCAACTTGATAGGCTTCATTAATCCCGCCTGCTGCATTGGTTACAATCAATGTCTCCACGCCAAGCTCTTTCATTACGCGTACTGGAAAAGAAACCGTTTCTGCACCGTAGCCTTCATAAGCATGAAAGCGCCCTTTCATAATGAGAACTTGCTTACCTTGAATAGCTCCTACGACCAGCTCTCCTGCATGTCCTTCTACGGTTGAAACTGGAAAATGCGGGATGCGGGAATAGTCAATCACGATGGGCTGCTCAATCAAATCCGCAAGAACACCCAGACCTGAACCGAGAATTAGACCGATTTGCGGTGTAATATTTGTTTCTTTTTTAATAAATGCTGCTGCTTCTTGAATCTCTTGAATCATTGTTGTACCTGACATGTAACCATGCCTCCTCAGCTAAATATAAATAATTATTTCAAAAGGTGCAGGAAGCTCTCACCATGCTTGGTTGTTTCTATGCCGAAATTCTCAGCTATTGTAGCACCCAAATCGGCAAACGTCCCCCGTATTCCCAAGGAAACCGGCGATTGGAAGCTTGGACTATACAGCAATACTGGCACATACTCGCGGGTATGATCCGTCCCGGCATGAACGGGGTCATTCCCATGGTCCGCTGTCAATATAAGAAGATCCTTCGGACCTAGTCCCGCTTTCAGCTGTGGCACATAGGCATCAAACTCCTCCAAGGCACGTCCGTAACCTTCGGGGTCGCGACGATGTCCATAAAGGGAATCGAAATCGACTAGATTGGTAAAAGCAAGACCCTTAAACGAGGTTCCAAGTACGTCAATCGTTTGCTGAATACCATCCAAATTGCTTTTCGTCGAGGTTGCTTGCGTAATCCCTTCTCCATCGAAGATATCATTGATCTTACCAATGGCAATGACATCCCATCCGGCATCCTTAAGCTGATTCATCACCGTGGGAGCGGGAGGCTTGACCGCATAATCGTGACGATTCGGCGTTCGTTTGAACGCACCTGGTTTACCCAGATAAGGTCTTGCGATAACACGTCCTACAGCAAATTCATCCTGCATGGTTAATCTTCTGGCAATTTCGCAAGCCCGGTATAGTTCATCCAACGGTATGATGTCTTCATGTGCAGCTAATTGGAACACGCTATCTGCAGACGTATAGACAATCCAAGCACCAGTCTTCATCTGTTCTTCGCCAAGTTCATCCAAAATCTCAGTACCGGAAGCCGGTTTATTTCCAATGACCTTGCGACCTGTCTCTTGTTCAAATTGAGAGATCAACGCTTCAGGGAAACCGTCCGGAAATACTTTAAATGGAGTTGAAATATGAAGACCCATTAACTCCCAGTGGCCTGTCATCGTATCCTTACCAACAGAAACCTCTGCCATTTTACCATAATAGCCTTCTGGTGACGATACAGGAGGAATCCCCTGGATGTCCGCAATGTTCCCTAATCCCATTTGCTGCAAATGGGGCAGCGCGAAGCCGCTTACTTTCTCTGCTATATGACCAAGTGTATGTGCTCCAAGGTCGCCAAACTGTTCAGCATCCGGTAATTCTCCAATGCCTACACTATCCAATACGATTAAACTAATTCGTTCAAAGCGCACCGATGTCCCTCCAAATCAATCCCTAATGTTAGTGATATCCACCCTTCATTATCCCACTTCCATCCCGTGAATGCAAAACAGCAGCGATTCCAATTGGAATTGCCGCTGCCACCATCATAAATGAGCTCTGGGATGAGCTCGATTATAAACATCCTTCATTTTAAGCTTCGTGACCTGAACATATAGTTGGGTTGAGGAAATATCGGAATGCCCTAACATTTCCTGAACCGAACGTAAATCGGCGCCATTCTCAATTAAATGGGCTGCGAAGGAGTGTCTAAGTGTATGCGGAGTTATCTCATTCGTAATTTCTGTCTCTAAGGCATAACGCTTCATGATTTTCCAGAAGCCCTGCCTCGTCATCCGAGTGCCTAAATGTCCAATGAAGAGCGCATCTTCATCTACGGATCTTTTTAACAGCTTTATACGGTAATTCTTTATATAAGACTCCAAAATTCGAATCGCAATGCCGCTTAGAGGTATCATTCTCTCCTTCTCAGCTTTCCCAATACAGCGTATAAAGCCCATCTCTAAGTTCACATCAGTCATATTCAAAGACACAAGCTCTGACACACGAATTCCTGTTGCGTAGAGCAATTCAAGCATGGCCTTATCCCGTGCGCCATTTACCTGCTCAGCTTGAGGTGCCTCTAGAAGCTTTTCAACCTCGTGAATGCTGAGTACCTTGGGAAGCCGTTTTTCTAGCTTAGGAACCTCGATGAAAACAGAAGGATCCGAATCAAGGATACGTTCTTTCACCATGTATTGAAAAAAGGAGCGTAGTGAAACGCGAATTCGTGAAAGGGTAGCTGAAGCTCGTCCGAGCGCTTTTAATTGAGTAAGATAACCTACAAGATGCATTTTCCCTATATCGCGCCAGCTTGTAATGCCTTGCAGCTCTATATAAGCAACAAATTGAAGGAGATCCCTTTCGTAGGATTCGAGTGTATTCCGTGAAAGTCCTCGTTCAGTCGTCAGGTATCGGATGAAGGATTGTAGCTCACTCGTCATTATGTCAGTCTCTCCCTCGTTTACATGCTATAACTTCCAACGTATAGCATTCCACGATCATAGGAGATATCCCTTTATTTTTCGCTTTATTCACCGTACCAGTAAAACAATCGCAGCCGCTCACTCATCGAATTCGAGTCAAAGGAGACATGCTCGCCTTGTCCAAAGACTTTAACCGATTTGCCCGTAGGTGCTTTATACTTGTTCACAGGTTGAATCCAACTGGAAACGGCCATCAAGACCTGATATAAAATAACCGTCAAAGCCACGAAAACCAAAATATACTGCAAGCGAACAATTAATTTCCGATAAGAAAAAATCATAGTCCTGCCTCCATGTCTATTCCATGTCTTAGGAACAGAATATGAGGCTCGGCCCACGATTATGACAGCTCAATCAATTTGGTATACGACATTCCAAGCGCTTCAGCAACCGCTGGATGGGTGACGCTGCCTTTATACGTGTTAACGCCAAGCTGGAGAGTATAGTTCTCCTCTAAGGCTTGTGTGAAGCCTTTGTTAGCCAGCTCCAACGCATATGGCAAGGTCACATTCGTCAACGCCAGCGTCGAGGTTCGAGGTACAGCGCCTGGCATGTTTGCCACCGCATAATGAAGTACACCGAATTTCTCATACGTAGGTTCACTATGTGTCGTGACACGATCAATCGTTTCAATGGATCCCCCTTGATCGACGGCAACATCCACAATGACCGCTCCCGGTTTCATACTCTGAACCATGGCAGCCGTTACTAATCGCGGTGCTCTAGCTCCAGGTATAAGTACCGCGCCAATCAGCAGGTCTGCCTTCTGGACTGCGCTCGCGATATTATACGGATTGGACATTAAGGTACGGAGATGTCCTCCGAAAATGTCATCCAAGGCTCGCATACGGTCTGCACTGCGCTCGATGATCACGACGTTCGCGCCAAGACCAAGCGCCATTTTGGCTGCGTTCGTGCCTACAATACCGCCGCCTAGAATGATGACATCTGCCGGTGGAACGCCTGGAACACCGCCAAGAAGTATACCGCGGCCGCCATAAAATTTCTCTAGATAATGCGCTCCAATCTGCACAGACATCCGGCCAGCTACTTCGCTCATTGGTGTCAACAAGGGTAGTGAGCCATTCGGCAATTGGATCGTCTCATAGGCAATCCCTGTTACTCTCTTCTCTAATAACTGTGCCGCCAAATCACCGGCCGCAGCTAAGTGCAAATACGTAAACAGAATCTGATCTTCTTTGAAATACCCATACTCGGCAGGCAAAGGCTCTTTCACCTTCATGATCATATCGCTTTGTGCCCATACATCCTCAGCACGTGCAATAATGGTGGCACCTTCTTGTTTATAATCCTCGTCTGAAAAGCCACTACCAATGCCCGCTCCAGCTTCCACTAACACACGATGACCAGACATTTGCAGCATCCCTGCACCACCTGGGGTTAACGCGACGCGATTTTCATTGTTCTTGATTTCTTTAGGAACACCAACGACTAGACTTGGTTTCGACACAATCGCCACCTTCTTCCTTTGGTTCATTCGTCTATAATGTACCCAGACTCCCTTGCCAATTATGTGACGGGTTGCAAACACCTTTCTACTAGTTAGCATATGTGAAAAACACAAAAATGCCTGTATGCACCTTGCTTGCATACAGGCATTTTCATAATTAATACAGCGCCTTTACAGAAGCTGTTAGTGGGATTTCTCCAATGAGTCCGGTTTCCCTCGTTCGGTACAGCGATAGCATATGCCTTGAAAATCAAGTCGATGATCTAGTACTTGGAAATGAAATTCAGCCTCTAACCGTTCTTCGAAAGGTCCGAGCCAATCTTCCATAATTTCATCTACGGCTCCGCATTGCACGCAAATTAAATGATGGTGATGATGACGTGAGTTGTCGTCACGTAAATCATATCGGGCAACACCGTCGCCAAAATTCATTTTTTCCAAAACATGCAGCTCACTCAGAAGCTCTAAAGTACGGTATACAGTTGCTAGACCGATTTCTGGAGCTTTATCCTTCACAAGCATAAACACATCTTCAGCACTGAGATGATCTTGTTCATTCTCCAACAGGACGCGAACTGTCGCTTCCCGTTGAGGCGTAAGCTTGTACCCTTGGGATTGCAGTTGTTGTTTAATTTTCTCGATCCTTGCTTCCATATGCCTCCCCCTCAGAAAGGTGGGCATCCTAGCCCATTTTTAGCCACTCTTTTCATTATAGGGGGAGCGAACTTACAAAGTCAAACAGAATCACAATTCATTTCATTACCCATAAACCCCCACCAGCATTGGGGTTACCCATTTCATCATGTATTGAGAGAAGTAACCTTCTAATAACGCGGCCGCTAATAGGAAGCCCCCCATCGCTAGCGTGATGGTTGTATATCTCATGAAAGGCTGGTAAATGTTCCCACTACGACTCATAATTCTATACTTGATCATATAGATAGAGAATGACATCGCGGCCACGCTGCAAAATAATATCGCTGGAATCACAATTAAATTCTGCGGAACAACAGCCACAAGCGCAAAGAGCATTCCTTTCCACGACATTTGACCCACAAGGTATCCGACCGTGAAGCCGATCAGCACCCCTTTAAGAAAATCCAATACTAAGATCAAAGGCAAACCAATAATCGACAAGCCAAATAGCCAGATCAATAGAATCCACTTCATATGCATGCCAAATGCTTGCGAGAACGATTGTTGACTATCAATCTCAACACCATTGTTAATTTCATGAAAGAAACTGCCTAAATGGCGAGTCATTTCGGTCCTCTGTTCCAAGGAAAGAGCATTTACCATAACAGCACCGAAAACAACACCAATAACAAAGAGCACAGCGACGAATATAAATAACGGCAAATTATCCTTCATATATTGTTTCATCGTTAAGTTCCTATTCACACTCGCCACTCCCTTCTTTGTACAACCTCTACAAAGACAAGCTTATGTGCGAAAGGAAGAAACTATGATTGATTTTTCACTTTGCCATACTTTCCTCCGCCTCCAACTTCAAGTGTTAAAGTCCCTTCACGAGCTTTCACAATATACATAGCAATTTCTTCGCCTACGATTGTCCTCAGCTCTTCCGGAGTCGCACGATGTAAAACATGCATTTCTGTTCCGAACTGACGCAGGAGAAGCTCCAGCTTCTTTGGTCCTAACCCAGGAATATATTCTAGGGGGACTTGAAAATGGTACGGCGGTCGATGCGTCGGTTGATAGGACGTCTCGCGATCTGCGATTGCCATGATGCGATCCATCACACCACGTACAATTTTGGGACTGCCGCAATTCACGCAGCGCTCTACAGCTGTATCTCCATCGTCTAGTACCGCCTCACACACGCTGCAATAAGTACGATGATACTTGCCTAATCGCGAATTCAAACCATAGTTGGCTGAAACACCCCGTCCTTCACGGCGCTGAAGCGCTTTGACCAGCTCCTCGAAGTTCGGAGCAGCAAGCCGCATTTGGTTGTATTCACGGCCAATTTTCGCTAAGGAATGCGCATCTGAATTCGTCACGTATGTGAAATCATCCAGCTCCGATATATATCCGGCCATGTCTGAATCGGCACTTAAACCAAGTTCAACTGCTGGGATGGTCTCCACATCCAGCAAATCGTTCATACAGCTCGCAGCACTGCCGTAAACGCTTTTGTGCGGTGTAAAGATGTGCGCAGGGATAAGAATGCCTCCTCTGCCCAGCACCTCCTCCTGAAGCGAACGTGCAGGCACATAGATGCGCTGAGAGCTTAACTCCACATTTTTCATATGCTTGCTCATCCAAATCGTAAATTCCTGCATAACTTGCAGCGACGGCATATATGCGAGTACATGAGCAGGACCCATGCCAGGGTCTTTCACTTCGATTTCACTGCCTAGGATGATAGATGTGTCTCGGTAGCGAATTCCGCCTCCCTCGAGCTCCACCATGTCTCCCTTATCCAAATACATCATAATCTCCTCTTGAACAGAGGGAGAATGCGTATCGATGATGGAGATCATCTCCATCCCTTTACGGTTTGCAGCCTCATGAGCAATGTTGAAAAATGTGAGATTATTAGCTGCGCTGATTTTAACCGCTTGCCCCTTCTCCGTACGGCCAATGTGAATATGGAGATCTACATAATAATCCTTTAGCATCTAGATCTGCCCAGTTAACTTGTATAGCTGCCACGCATAAACAGCCATGATCGTCTTGGCATCACTGATCCGTCCTTCACGCATATATTGCTGCGCTTGCGTAAGCGTAATGGCTTCACAGTCTAGGAATTCATCCTCATCGGGGTTCGCTGTACCCTTCACCAAATCCTCCGCAATATAAAGGTGGATAATCTCATCTGCAAAGCCTGGCGAAGTATAAAAAGAGCTTACCAATCGAACGTTATCCGACCGATATCCCGTCTCTTCTTCAAGTTCCCGTAAAGCCGCGTTTAACGGCTCCTCACCGCTGTCTAACTTACCCGCAGGAATTTCTACCTGACTCTTCTCTAGCGGCTTACGGTACTGCTCTACGACGATCATTTTGTCATCAATAAGTGGTATTACCGCTACTGCACCTGGATGCTTAACGATCTCGCGGGAGGCTGTTCCGCCATTCGGCAAGGTCACTTGATCCACCTGCAGGGAAATAATTTTACCCTTAAAAATCATCTCACTGCTCGTCGTCACTTCTTCAAATTTCTTATGTACTGTCATCTGGGCACCTCATCCTCGTTAAGTTGGTCTAACTTGTCCACTTCCAGCATATCGTTCATTATATCAAATATTTTCATGAGAGAGGGTCTCCACTATGAAGAGCTATGTGAGTGATAAGCAAATTCGACTTGTAGGCAAAGCCTGGGAAGTCAAATATCAGCTTGAGCAAATGCTTCAGCAAGGCGATCCTACTGTCACCTTAGTTGATTATCTAAATGGCTTGTACATATCTCAGAAATCACATTCACCTGGACATTCACATAGACTTCGAATTATCCATTCTTAAACAAAACGAAAACCGATTAGCCGCGCCATCAGGCGGACGAATCGGTTTTTTTTATTGTTCAGATCTTAACCCTTCGCTGCTTCTTTCACAAGTGCAACAACCAGTTCTGCTGTTTTGACGAGATCGCTAATCGCGATACGCTCTTTGACCGTATGGATCTCTAAATAACCAACGGCCAAATTCACGGTAGGAATGCCCATTCCGTTGAAAATATTGGCGTCACTTCCGCCACCGGAGTGGAAGGTTTTTGCTGTTAGCCCTATCGTACTCATCGCACGCGATGTTAATTGAACCACCGGTGCTGAATCATCATGCATGTAGGAAGCATATACGATGTCGGCATTGAACTCACAAGTCGTTCCAGCTTCCGCAGCAGCGGATTCACATGCCTGTTTCATCGCTGCAATTTGCGCTTCCAGCTTGTGCTGAACGATACTGCGCGCTTCGGCTTCCATCTTCACTTTATCGCAGACCACGTTAAGCGGTCCCACACCAGAAAAGCTTCCGATGTTCGCAGTCGTTTCATTGTCGATTCTGCCTAAGGACATGCGCGAAACCGCTTTGCTTGCAACTTGGATGGCACTGATGCCATCTTCCGGATTAACACCCGCATGAGCTGATTTGCCATGGAAAATGATTTCGATCTCCGCACGACCCGGTGCTGCTGTAGCGATATCGCCAAGATTTCCGTTGGAATCCAGCGCGAAGCCATATGCCGCTTCCATGCTGCTGCGCTCCATTGCGCGTGCGCCTTTCAAGCCACTTTCTTCTCCCGCTGTAATGACGAATTGAATGCGGCCATGCGGGATGTTTTGCTCTTTGAGGACTCGAATCCCTTCGAGCATCGCTGCAATGCCTGCTTTATCATCGCTGCCAAGGATCGTTGTACCATCCGAGCGAATGTAGCCATCTTCACCGATTTGCGGCTTGATCCCATTCCCAGGAGCAACCGTATCCATATGTGATGTGAAGAAAATAGTAGGGATTGCAGGATTCGCGTCTGTCGCTTCTAATGTGCAGATCAGGTTGCCTGCGCCGTGGCCGCTTTTGGCCATCGACTCATCCTCAACAACCTTTAAGCCCAGGTGGCTGAATTTTTCTTTAAGAACAACACAAATGTCTTGCTCAAATCGAGTTTCACTATCCACCTGAACTAGGGAGATGAACTCTTGGATTAAACGATCTTGTTGAATCATGTACTTTCCTCCGATACACACTTTGAGTTACAATATAACGGTACAAGCTTGGACGAAAAAGGAGTGAATCCCGTGCTACAGAATAAAAAATGGTTTAAAGTCGTTATTTACATTATGCTCATCGTGATGCTGTTATCCAGTTTATTGTTTACTGCCGGATTATTTTTCACATCATAAGAAATTAGTAAATTTTAGTATCCGCGTTGTAGCTTTCTAAATTTTCTTTCACTCTTTGTAGGAACCTTCCACAGATCACACCATCGAGAATCCGGTGATCCAACGATAAGCAAAGGTTAACCATGGAACGCACCGCTATCATATCTTGAATCACGACAGGCTTCTTCACGATTGATTCGAACGTCACAATCGCCGCTTGCGGGTAGTTAATGATTGGGTACGACAGAATCGAACCGAAGGAGCCTGTATTATTTACGGTAAATGTCCCGCCAACCATATCATTCAGCGATAATTTCCCCGCACGTGTCTTCTTCGTCAACTCATCAATTTCCCTTGCGAGTCCAGCGATATTTTTCTGATCGGCCTTCTTAATAACCGGTGTCATAACGGAATCTTCCGTTCCAACGGACAAGGAAATATTAATATCCCGTTTCACGATAATTTTATCTACTGCCCAAACGGAGTTAATGATTGGATAATCTTTGATTGCGTTGACAACTGCTTTCAGCATAAACGCCAAGTAGGTTAGGTTAATGCCCTCGCGGCGCATGAACTCGTCCTTCACTTTGTTACGCAAGACAACCAGATTGGTCACATCGACTTCAATCATGGTCCAAGCATGCGGAATTTCAGTAACGCTTTGACGCATCTTCGTGGCAATCGCATTACGCATAGGCGTTACGTCTATGAAATGCTCATTACGAGCATCCAGGTTGTGACCTTCCGCTTCAATCAGCGGTGTTTGTGGACTCGCCGATAAATGGATTCCAGAGCTGCGAACAGGCTGACTCGCTGGTTCTTCAGCTACGACAGCTGCTGCTGGCGGTACCGTCGCTTGTACGGCCGCTGGTGCTGCATTAGCACCTCCGGATGCGATAAAGGTCTCTACATCCTTACGGGTAATGCGTCCGCCAAGACCTGTCCCAGCTACGCTTGCCAAATCTACACGGTTATCTTGGGCAAGTCTGTGAACCGCTGGTGAGAAGCGGCCACGCATGCTTTGATCTGAGTCATCGGAATCAGACGACGTTATTGGGGCAGCGATAGGTGTCGCTGCAGCGTCTGCCGAAGAGCCCGCAGGCTCTTCAATGACGCAAATCGCTTCGCCAACGGCCGCTGTTTCGCCGTCGCCGACAATAATTCTGATAAGTCTACCTTCAATAGGGCTAGGCATTTCTGTATTTACTTTCTCTGTGAACATCTCACAAAGAACGTCATATTGTTCAATATAATCGCCTGGCTTCTTTAGCCATTTGCCGATTGTAGCCGAAACGAGACTTTCCGCCAAATGCGGAACAGTAACCTCGGTGAGGCGGCCGGTTGTGTTCATACAAGTACCTCCTAATTTCGGAAAAGATCACTCGAAAAGATCAATGGATAAGAACTCTATTTTAGAATAAAGCTAGCTGACGCATGGCTTCCTTCAGCTTATCAGCATTCAGTAGGAAAAACTTCTCCATCGGTGGATTGCTGCCTACCGCAGGGACATCAGGACCGCATAGTCTCGCAATTGGTGCATCCAATTCAAACAGCATCTCTTCCGCGATGATTGCAGATACTTCCGCACCTACCCCACCTGTTTTATTATCCTCATGGGTAATGAGTACTTTGCCTGTTTTTCTCGCAGCTTCTAGAATTGCTTCGCGATCAAGAGGTTGCAAGGTCCGCAAATCAAGTACGTGTGCAGAGATGCCTTCCTTCGCCAATTCCTCCGCAGCTTGAAGTACATAATTCACAACCATGCCATACGCGATGACCGTAATATCCGTCCCTTGACGCTTCACATCCGCTTTGCCGATAGGCACGATATAATCCTCTTCCGGAACTTCAGCGGACAAAGCGAGGTAGCATTTCTTATGCTCAAAATAAAGCACAGGATCCCCATCGCGTATTGCCGCTTTCAATAGACCTTTGGCATCATACGGATTCGATGGTGCTACAATCTTCAGACCTGGCGTGCCGAAGAATACCGATTCTGGACACTGTGAATGGTACAAGGCACCTGCGCCAGTTGCGCCGTAAGGGGCACGAATGACAATCGGGCAGCTCCAGTCATTATTCGAACGATAGCGAATTTTCGCTGCTTCGCTTAGAATTTGATTCGTTGCCGGGAAGATGAAGTCGGCAAATTGAATTTCAGCGATCGGCTTCATGCCATACATCGCCGCGCCGATGGCTACGCCCACGATTGCCGATTCGGCAAGAGGCGTATCCAACACACGTTCTTCGCCAAATAGATCGCGAAGTCCCTTGGTCGTGTTGAGAACGCCGCCTTTTCCTACGTCCTCACCTAGGACGAATACATTGTCGTCCTGTTGCATTTCCTCCTGCATCGCAGAGCGAATTGCTTCCAAATACGTAATAACTGCCATATTTATTTGCCATCTCCTTCCGCATAAACATGAAGAAGCGTATCTTCTGGCTTCGGATAAGGGGCCAGATCAGCATACTTCGTAGCTTCATTGATTTCTTGCTTCTGACGTTCCTGCAATTCTTTATCTTTGTCCTCGCTCCATATCTCACATGCGATTAAATATTCTTTGAATTTCAAAATGCCATCTTTCTGACGGTTCTCTTCGACCTCTTCCTTCGTCCGGTAGAGCATGTCATCATCCGAGGTGGAATGAGGCATGAGTCGATAAGACATCATCTCGATCAACGTCGGGCCTTCGCCGCAAACAGCTCTCTCTCTCGCTTCTTTGGTAACGCGATACATTTCCAACACATCGCTGCCATCTACTTGAATACCTGGGAAGCCATAGCCAATGGCGCGGTCGGCTATTTTGCCCGCTACCTGCTTATGTAGTGGCACCGAAATCGCATACTGATTATTTTCGCAGACGAAAATAACCGGCAGCTTATGTACACCCGCGAAATTACAACCTTCATGGAAATCCCCTTGATTGCTGGAGCCTTCTCCGAAGGAGACGAACGTAACGAAATCTTGTTTTTTCATTTTCGCGGCTAACGCAAACCCAGTTGCATGCGGAACTTGCGTAGTCACCGGCGAAGAACCAGTTACGATATGATTTTTGCGATCACCGAAATGACCAGCCATTTGTCTGCCGCCGCTATTCACGTCTTCTGCTTTACAGAAAACGGCAAGCATGAGATCTCTAACGGTCATACCAACCGAAAGGACAAAAGCATAATCACGATAATAGGGTAAGAAATAATCCTTCTTTGTTTGCATCGCGAAAGCCATACCAACTTGACCCGCATATTGCCCCATTCCTGAAACATGGAAAGGAATCTTACCTGCGCGTTGAAGCATGAATGCACGCTCATCATATTTAGCTGCAAGACTCATGACCGTATACATACGTACGGCTTCATCATCAGATAATCCTAAACTTCTGTGCTTATATAGCTGACCAATGGACATGGAGGTTGCCTCCTTAGTGAGATTATAATGGCTACTAAAACTTATTACCTGGTCCTAGTACTTGACTCTATAAGCATATTATAAACGCAAACGTTTATGATTACAATTTTTATCCGCTAATTGCTATACCATCAACGGCTAACATAGCTTCACCTAATGCTTCCGAAAGCGTAGGGTGCGGGTGGATCGTCTGTCCAACCTCCCAAGGCGTCGCATTCAACACCTGAGCCAACGCCGCCTCTGTGATACTGTTCGTTACTTGAGGACCAATCATGTGAACCCCAAGAATATCATTCGTATCTTTATCAGCAATGACCTTCACGAAGCCATCCGAATCTCCATAAACTAGAGCTTTCCCTATTCCTTTGAAACTAAATTTGCCAACTTTCACTTGATGACCTTTTTCAATCGCTTGCTGCTGGGTCCAACCAACACTGGCAATTTCAGGTCTTGTATACGTGCATTTGGAGACAAGGTGCGTCTGAAGCTCATCTGGCTGATGTCCAGCAATGTGCTCCGCTGCTACAATGCCTTCGTGGCCTGCCATATGCGCCAGCATGAGTCCGCCAATCACATCGCCAACCGCATAAATATGTGATTCCGTCGTCTGCATAAAGCGATTGACGCGAATTGCACCTTTGTCGATTTTGACATCCGTATTCTCAAGTCCCATGGCTTCAACATTCGCCACGCGGCCTACCGAAACAAGAACTCGTTCCGCGGATAGCTCCTGCACCACACCCTGCCTGTCCACTTGCATGGTGACCATGCCATCAGACACTTTCACGGTCTCCGGTAACAACTTCGTGCCTGTCTCCAGCTTAATGCCGCGTTTCTTGAATAAACGCTCCAACTCCTTGGAAACATCCTCGTCTTCTAGGCTGACTAGACGCTTATCAACTTCTACGACCGTTACATCTACGCCAAAATCACTCAGCATTGATGCCCATTCAACGCCAATGACGCCTCCGCCAACGATGATAATGGACTTCGGCAGGCTTTCCATCCTTAACGCATCTTCACTTGTGATGATGGAGGTGCCGTCAATTTCTAAGCCAGGCAAGCTGCGTGGTCTAGAGCCCGTTGCGATGATTAAATTACTCGATAGAAGTGTTTCGATATCACCATCTTCCTTCTCAACAGAAACAGCACCGCTGCGTGGCGAGAAAATCGAAGGTCCGATAATACGCCCATTCCCATGGTGAATCGTAATCTTATTCTTTTTCATCAGGAACTGAAGTCCTTGATGTAATTGATCAACAATTCGTTGCTTCCGGCCTAGAACCTGATCAAAATTCAACGAGATCGATTGTGCAGTAATGCCATAATCCTCACTATGCTTCATCGTGGCATACACTTCAGCACTCCGCAGTAATGCTTTACTCGGTATGCAGCCTTGATGTAAACAAGTACCGCCCATTTTATCTCGTTCGACGATTGCCACGGTTTTACCTAGCTGTGCAGCCCTAATAGCAGCGGTATAGCCACCGATTCCTCCACCTAATACTACGACATCATATTTATGTTCACTCATGTATATAAGCCTCCTATTGAAACAATTACTTGTTATATGTATACGTGCGTCTCTATTATATTACCCTTTTTTGGTATCGAAGTCATAGTCTTATTTGTGAATTAGACACGTTAGCAGATTCAGAGTATGATGTAGAAAATACATGTTTGATGTCACGTAAGGAGTCACTATGAAAGCAACCTTTTATCGTTTTATTGCCATTCTACTTCTCGTTATTCCCGGAATTACAGCAACTTATGGTTTTCTCGCGATGAAAGATGCCTTTTTCGCTCAATTCGATACGACTACCAATAGTGGCATGTTATGGGGGAAATTCTTCCTTGGCTTGATTTTGTTTCTGCTCGGTGTTGCCTTTATTGGCGGCTGGACCTTTTTCAGAGACCGTAAGCGGAACTATCTCGCTCCCAGATTCAAACCTAAACGCAACAAATAGACCGGACACTGCGTCCGGTCTTTTTTTTGACTTCAACCCTCAGCTCGCTCCAACAAGCTTCCACACAACATGCGCCGCGCGCTTCAATATCCAATGAAGTTGGAACAAACTTAGCCCGATAAATACACTCGAGAGAAGTAAAGTAGAAACCGCTTCTTTTCCCCATTGAGTTGATTGAACAGTCAAGGCTTGTAAACTTTTGATATCCACGAGCTTTTCACCGACTTTCATCCGCACAAGCAGCGTGCTCCCCATATCCTCACAGCCTTTGGCTAGAAACTCACTCATATGCGATTGTACGCCAACTGTAATTAGCCATTCTCCGCCTTTTTCATAAGCAAGCAATAAAGCAGCATCTTCACTGTTACCAATGCAAGATAAAACATGTGTATCGTAACTGAAGGGTGAAAGTACTTCGTTACCTTCTTGATGGCGTGGATAGGTATGGATAATTATTTCCGCACCACTCTGCCATATTCGATTGGAAATTTGATTGGCTTCCCCTACGACAATATCCGGAAGATAACCCTCAGCAAGCAGCGCATCCGCCCCCTCGCCAACTCCTAGTAAAATTGGCTTAAACGCGGTAATAACCCCCTTCGCTGCTCGTAGGTCCTTCTTATTACCTTTCCCTGCAGAAACCACCAAGATGTGTCTACCTTCTAATTGGGTACGCAGCGTTAAATGAGGTAAAGGCTCTCTGACGGCATGCTTTTCTTGCATTGCAAAAGTTAATGTGTGTTCAATGAATGACTCCCACCGTTCAGATACCTGCTCATTCGCTGCCCGTTGTGCAGACAACCAGTCTTCACGAGTAAAGATTTTACTTGGAACAGACTGACCAGACACTTGGATCGTATCCTGATAAATAATCATTTCAGTATCAGGTAAGAAGCTTTCGATATGACCAGCTTCTAGTTCACATATCAGGATATGATGCTGTAAAAGTAAGAGAGGTCCTTGCGTGGGGATGACACCAGACATGACTTGCCCACAGTGTACGACAGCCCTTACCCTTCGGTCGATAAGCTCCTGCACATGTTCTTCATTGAGGTCATCTTGTGTGAGCACAACAACACGACTTACCGGAAGTTGTTGAAAGGATTCAAATGTTGACGCTATGGCAATTTTCCCTTTGCAGAGCGGGTTTGGTTTCGCGGCAAATAATGATAAAGAAGACCAATTCAAGGTAAGACACCTGACTTTCCTAACGTCGTCTCATGGCCTACCTAATTTACCCGATCCCACAAAATTCTATGTATATTTTCAGCTGTGAATGGCAAGCATTGGTTTATATTCTTAAAGAAAGGAGAGGAATTATCTATGGAGCTAAACATGAGCGCAGATGAAGTGTTAGGCCAAATTGTGCAGCTTCACAGCACAGGGGAGTCACTTGCCAAAAAAAATGTGAAGAAGCTGCATCCTGATCTAATGAAAAACGCCCTGTATTACTACCCAAGTTGGGAACATGCTTTGCAGAAGACAGGAGTCAATACCGTTGTTCACTAAACATACATAGGTTGAAATACTGATGCTCCGTAGGGTATATCCTTGCGGAGCCGTTTTATGACGATGATGTAACAACGCTTCTATTAGCCCTCGTCGATCACTTCCCACTCCACTTGAACCATACGATCAACCCAAGTTCGAATTTTCACTTCGATCGCTTGTTCGATCTCTTCGTCCGTCATTTCACCTAACTTATACTCTGCAATTTCGAGCACATCCGTCTTCTTCGTTTCGCCATCTACCGCTAATTGTATTTGTATGCGCAAGCTGACCACCCTTTTTGATTAATAAAAAAAAACTTTCCATTGCCTCTTCCCAATCACCTGATAAAATAGACATAAGAACTTAAATTGAAATGAGGGAATCCACATGTCACGATCTCAAGCTCAAAAATTGCGTCAACGTTGTATACGTGAAGGAAAATTGGATCCAGTCATGAACCGATTACACTGGCAAGGGATGAATCCCGTAACCAAAACAACACCTACACGAATAGAACTTCAAAACAAACAACAAAATAAACACAAATCAAGGAATTTGAACCATACTCTACATGGCGATAATTCCTTTTCTATTCTTGAACATCGCGAATGGTAATGCCCTGTTGACCTGCGTAATAAATCATTTCTTCTTTCTCCGATGGGCGAAAGCTATATTTGCAATCAAAGCCATTAAAGAATAGCTGCCAACGCCTGACAACCCCCTGATCATCCACTTCTAGCTCCGCTACATATAAAGAATCAGGTTCATCCTCGAACTGCAGACCAATGTGTATAAGTGTCTGACCCTCTGATATTTCCTGTTCACAATAGTCCATGATCATGTCTAGATGACCTCCTATTGAATAAAATCTTTTTTATTTATATAATATACTAATGCAACTGAGCAAACAAAGAGAAAAGCATGTTAATTTATGAATTTGCGATGTAGTACGTTTTGCTGAGCAAACTCTTAGGAGGAAATACATATGGCCTACGATCCGCAGGTAGTTGATGCAACAATAGTAAGTGATAATAAAAAGAATGGTCTATTCGAAGTCGTTGTTTCTTTGAAAGACCGCAACAAATGTCGTCTTTTCTTCGAAAGAGACGCTGAAACAGGCATTGGTCGCGTAACCGATTTGAACCGATTGATGAAAGAGCCTTGCCCAATTTGCCGCAAAGATTATCTTTGCAATTGTCTTGATCGCTACAAGCACTCCATTGCTGATCAAGCATTATCGTTCATTAAGTAAAACATAAAACCATGACGAAACCCCTGAGCCAATCGGCTGAGGGGTTTCATTGTTGTATGGCAATGCTATATGAGCGGTCCGCAATTATTCATAAATTGCTCGATAAAGCCCTTCTAGTAAGCTCTGATAACTCCTCTGATCATACGTAATCTCTGCAAAGGAGACATGAATGACCTTGTTGCTGGTCTTCACAATAAAGAAGCTATCTGTGCTATGTTCTGCATCAATGTAGGTATAACACTCCAACTGAGTGCTGCCTGTTTGCTTGCGTAGAAATGCCGTTGCTTCCTCACTCGCATTTGCGAACTTCGGCATATCGCCCACCTCCCAACCACAATTCACATATAGACACGGTGTATTCACAAAACTATTTAGTCTTAATAGGCTTTCATTATGCTGCTGCAGCTTTCTTCCTCTTGAGCGCGACATAACCACCCAGGAGTGCCACAGGTACGATGGCTACAAGCCCAATTAACTCATACCATAAAGGAATGACGTCATCTGTTAATAAGGAATCAAATCCAATCCCTGCCCCGATAACGCCAATAATCGCTGCATTAAAAAGCTCCGCACGCTTGGCCACCTTAGCTGTAAAATAACTGCCTAGAAACGTACAGAACAAGCCCATGACTAGAAATACAAGCAGCAGTGCTACGCTCGAATATATCGCATTTACATCTTGATCCTGCACCGGACCGCTCCCAAAATATAAACTGCCAATCAAAGCTGATGATAACATCGTCCCGATATTATCGATCGCTATTCCCAGCACAACGGCCAGAAATTGAAATTTGCGCACACTTTTTTGTTCCGACATAGACTCTTCTTCTCTCCTGATCACTTCTGTCTATTAACCTCATCCATAATACCATGTGAGAACCCTTGTAGCCAGTTTAGCTCAAGTTAACGCTGAACCCACCAATCCGCTTTTGGATAGCTCACCACATCCGAACCCTTCAAAATAAGGGTTTGGCCGATTAGCGGCGTTACCATCGTTACCCCTTTCGCCTCAGCAGCCTTCGCGGCACGTGCAACAGGATCATTCCAATCATGGATAGCTAACGTGAAGGCTCCCCAATGGATGGGCAGCATGACCTTCCCTCTCAAATCGAGATGCGCTTGAACGGTTTCTTCCGGCATCATATGGATATCCGCCCAACGCTCATCATATTGCCCGCATTCCATCAATGTCAGGTCGAACGGTCCGTATTTATTACCAATTTGCTTAAAATGAGGCGTATACCCGCTGTCACCGCTGAAAAAGACGCTGGACTGCGTTCCCTTGATCACCCAAGAGCACCACAAGGTTGCTCCACGATCATTAACACTTCGCCCCGAGAAATGATTAGCAGGCGTGCAGGCGAGCCGCAGTCCTTCATAAGTCAGCTCCTCCCACCAATCGTGCTCCTCAATCTTGGCTGCTGGTACTCCCCAGCGGATTAAGTGAGCGCCAACGCCAAGCGGCACAATGAACCTATTCACTTTGTGCTTTATTTTCATAATCGAGCCATAATCCAAATGATCATAATGATCGTGAGATAAAATAACGGCATCTATTCGCGGGAGCTCTTCGATCTCAAATGGGATTCCGCCGCTGTATCTGTTTTTACCCAACCATGGGAATGGAGAAGGTGATCTCCCGAACATCGGATCAAGCAGCAAGGCTTTTCCATCAATCGTAAGCAAGCTCGCTGAGTGCCCAAACCACGTAACGCTTGTGGCTTCATTTACCCTAAATTGAGGCTTCTCCATTGGTAAAAGAGCTGCTGGACGTCGATAAGGACTTCCCTTGATCATATCTCGCAAAATCCCTAGCGTAGTTGTGAAGCTCATATTCATCATCGTTGGAACTGGATTTTCGAACTTGTCCTTCGCATATTGTGGAGATTCCGTAAACCGAAGCATCTCAGCCTTGGCAGGCTTTCGACCGAATACCGGATACACATTCATAAACAGATAATAGACACCAACCACAACCACAACAATTACTAACGTAAGTAACATCCTCTAATTGCCTCCATACTAATTCTAATCTGCCTACACGATCTCACCATAGAAAGAATAAGCTACGTTGTAATAACGTAACTACTTATCCCCTGGTTCCAAGTTTTCAAGATGATCCTCTTCTTCCACAAAATTATTTCAGCGGACAGGGACATTAGCACAATCAGTCGTTTCGCCCAAACATTCCTCAGAAATAGTCATAAGCTATCTCGAAACACAAACCAAATATCCATTGGAGGTTGATTCGAATGAGTTGTGGAACTGGGTATGGTACTTCTGCAGCAGCTGTATTGGTACTTTTCATCTTATTGGTTATTATCACTAGCGCATTTGTTTGGTAATTCAAAACTAATACAGAAGGACTACCTAGACTGTCTAGGTAGTCTTTCTGCTTCCAACGCCATTCATGCGGATCCCGAAAATAAGAAAAGGACGCTCAGCGTGAGCGTCCTTAATTATATCTGTTTTACAAAGATACTAACCCTCTCAAGAAACCTTATGTTCGATACGCAGTTTGTCCGCAACCATCGCGATAAACTCTGAGTTTGTCGGTTTCGACTTGGAAATGTTAATGGTGTATCCGAATATGAAGCTGATGCTGTCGATGTTGCCGCGCGTCCATGCGACTTCAATCGCGTGGCGAATTGCACGTTCAACGCGGCTAGGCGTTGTTTTGTACTTCTCGGCAATGGCAGGGTAGAGCGTTTTGGTGATCGCGCCAAGGATCTCGATGTTATTATAAACCATCGTAATGGCTTCGCGCAGATATTGATAGCCTTTAATATGAGCAGGTACGCCAATTTCATGAATGATACTTGTGATATTAGCATCCAAATTCTTACCCTTTGGCATATGCACAACATTCGCACGCGGCGTTGAGGTTGTGGTAGTTGTGGATGGATTGCCAGCTAGCTGACGAATACGGTTCGTAAGGGTTTCCATATCAAATGGTTTTAATATGTAATAGGAAGCACCTAACTGCACTGCTTTTTGCGTAATATTTTCTTGGCCGAATGCCGTAAGCATAATAATTTTGGGCTGTGAAGGAAGATTCATTTCACGCATTTTTTCCAGAACACCGAGCCCATCAAGATGAGGCATAATAATATCTAAAATGAGAACATCGGGTAGCTCACGCTGTTGCTCCAGAAAACGAAGGACTTCATTACCATTGTACGCAACACCCATAATTTCCATATCCTCTTGCTCACCAATGAACTCTGATAATAAATGGGTGAATTCTCGATTATCGTCGGCAAGTAATACCTGAATTTTTTGCAACTGAACTTCCTCCTTTAGCTACTAAAACAAGATGGGATTTTTCTCTCTTATGTAAAGCTATTCGACAGCTCTTTTTAAAATCCTTCTGTCGAATATTATTTTTCTTTTCTTTTGTTTGACTTTCTTATATAATAAAATATTTATCTTCTGATTCCAACATTATTCGACACGAAGTCACTAAACTCGCTATCTTTCTGTAAAATGAGATTAAAAAGAAATAAAGAACTAAAGGCATTAACTCACCTTTAGTTCTTTGTTGGTGTTTCCTGATTTAGGACGAAGGATGATTCCGGAGTCCTGCAGCATCCATTCTATGAAGCAGCCATAGCCGCTAGTCGGATCATTCACAAACACATGGGTGACCGCTCCGATCAATTTTCCATTTTGGATAATTGGACTGCCGCTCATCCCCTGAACAATGCCACCCGTTTTATCTAATAAACGTGGATCCGTGATTTTGATAACCATACCTTTGGTACCCGGAACGTCTTGTTTGGATACATGAACGACTTGGATATCAAACTTTTCCACCTTCTGCCCTTCAAGCACTGTATAAATTTGCGCTGGACCTTCTTTCACTTCTTCTGCGAAAGCAACTGGAATCGCTTCTTTATCTAAACTGTGATCAGGAGCTCCATACATTTTACCGAATATACCGAAGGCCGTGTTACGTTCAATATTACCGATAACTTTACTGTCTTTGTAAAGAGTAGCATGCTTCTCGCCCGGATCGCCATTATGACTTTTGGAAATGGACGTCACATTCGAATATACGATATCGCCATCGCCTACAACAATCGGTGTTTGAGTGTCCATATCGGTTATGACATGTCCAAGAGCCCCATAGACGCCCTGATCTGGTGCGTAGAAGGTTAATGTGCCAACACCTGCCGCGGAATCGCGAATGTACAGCCCTAAGCGGTAAGACTTATCTACGATGTCATAGACAGGCTGCAGCTTTACAACAAGCTCTTGATTATTTCGTAAAATTTGCAGAACAAGCGGATTCTTGCTTTCGCCTGATTTAGCCACTAGCTCCGCTACCTTGCTAACATCCTTTGAATCCTTGCCATTGATTTTCATAATTAAATCGCCGACTTGTATTTTGGCTTCTTCCCCAGGTGAAACTTTTTGCTCTGAGGCAACTGTCACCAAATGATGACCTACTACCAAAATACCGGCTGACTTAATTTTCACACCGATCGTTTGGCCCCCTGGGATCACTTTTAAATCAGGTACGACATTCACTTTGACGGTCTTGATCGGAATGGCCCCGAACAACTTGAGCTTCATTTCCGTTTGTCCGGAATGATCGGATTGCAAAGAAATGGGTTCGTTTAAATTAACTTGAAATGAGTGCTCGGCGTTGCCATTTACCTTCACAATATCCGTATCCTTGACCGTGACCTGGGCACTGACCGGCATCGTTAACTGAAGCTGCTTCCCTTGCCCGCTGAACAATCGGAGTTCTTGTGGAAAGGAGGCAAAGCTCTGAAAAGGCGGGGACACACTGACCAAGCAAACGAAGAAGACGAGCAAGAGTCCGAACAATCTTTTTCTTTTGTTGGATTGCACTATCAACACGCTCCTTCAAAATTCCTTGAGCCCTGACGATCAACTCGTCAATTGCGTACCTATAAGTTAACCCCAGTCCCCCTCTTTTATAACTGTAAATGATGACTATCTATACATTCATGCCCTTGCTTTCTTATTTTTTGCCATGGTAAGCATTTCTCCCGCATGATGCAGCGTTGTTTCTGTTACTTCTACACCACCAAGCATCCTCGCAAGCTCTTCAATCCGGCCAGCATCTGGCATATCTTGAACCCGCGTGAAAGTGCGTTCGTGATCCACTTCTTTCCGAATATAGAAATGAACATCAGCAAAGCTGGCAACCTGTGGTAAATGAGTAATGGAGAATACTTGACAGCTCTGCGAAAGAACGGACATTTTCTCAGCAATAGCTTGCGCCGCGCGCCCGCTAACCCCCGTATCCACCTCATCGAATACAAGTACAGGAATTTGATCAATACGTGCAAAAATAGCTTTCATTGCGAGCATAATACGAGAGAGCTCTCCGCCCGAGGCAATTTTACTGAGTCCACGCAACGGTTCTCCTGGGTTAGGTGCCATGAGAAACTCAACTTGATCAATTCCTTGTCTGGAAAAGCGCACCTTGTTCCCATCAACCTCTACGCCACGATCGTCGATAATATGGGCAATTTGCACGCGGAACTGTGTTCGTTCCATTTGAAGATCACGCAATTCGTGTTCAATTTGAGCAGAGAGATCACTAGCAATGCCTTTACGTAGGTTGGATAGATCCAATGCATGTACACCGACTTGTTTCTCAGCATGAATAAGCTTGTCCTCTAATTTACGAATAATTTCATCTTTATTTTCAATCGTATCGACTTCATTTTTGATCTTCTCTAGATAGCTTAGGATCTCTTTAATATTCTCTCCATATTTACGACGAAGAGACGTGATGGTATCTAATCGTTGTTCAATATAATCTAACCGGGACGAATTGAATTCGATGCCATCGCGGTAATCCCTAATCTGGTAAGCGGCATCTTCCAACTGATAAAAGGCCGATTGGGCTTGTTCCAGAAGAGGACTCAAATTCGTCGGATCTAGCTGCACAATATCCTGCAGGCGTGAGACAGCTTTGCCCGCAGCATCAAGTCCTCGATTCGTTGCATAGAGAAAATCATAGGCTTCGGACGAGTTTTGATACAGCTTCTCCGCATTAGCTAGCTTCCGTTTTTCCTCAGCTAAAGTCTCATCTTCACCGATTTTGAGCTTAGCTGACGATATTTCGTCGATTTGAAAACGATACAGATCTAACATTTGCAACGCCTGCTTGCTTGTCTCTTGCAGATCGTTAAGTTCCTTCTGGAGCTTCATATACTGATCATAGCTTGCTTGATACGCTGACTTCGCTGACTCAATCTCGGCATCTCCAAATAAATCAAGCGAGTGAATATGCTCGTCCACATGTAGAAGTGATTGATGCTCATGTTGACCATGAATATTTACGAGCCACTCCCCTGTTTTACGCAGCATCGTCATGTTCACAAGCTGACCATTAATCCGACTTGAGCTTTTGCCCGTAGCCGTAATTTCTCGACGAATAATGAGATGCTCGGAAGCATCTGCCTCAATCCCAAGCTCTGTAAGCGTATGCCAAACCGGATGAGAAGCTGGTAAATCAAACATCGCTTCAATCTCCGCTTTATCCGCACCATAGCGAACCAATTCCGATGATCCTCTACCGCCGACAATCAGTGTTAACGCATCTATGATGATCGATTTCCCAGCACCAGTTTCCCCTGTTAGAACGTGAAAGCCTGCTTTAAATCGAATATGCACATGTTCAATAACAGCTAAATTACGAATCGAAAGCTCTGTAAGCATGAACGCCTCCTGATATTATGATAATAAGGACATGACTTCATTTACAAAAGTTACGCTATTCTCTTTCCCGCGGCAAATCACTAGAATCGTATCATCTCCACAGATCGTACCCATGACCCCATGCCATTCCAAATTGTCAATCAAAGCGCAAATCGTATTCGCAGTACCAGGCAAGCACTTCATGACGACCAAATTATCTGTATAATCAACGCTGACAAAATGATCACTTAATGCTCTACGCAGTCGTTGCATAGGATTAAAGCGCTGATCAGCAGGCATGGAATATTTATATCTGCCATCATCGAGAGGGACTTTGATTAAGTGTAATTCTTTAATATCTCTAGAGACCGTTGCTTGTGTCACATGAAATCCAGCCGCGCGCAGCGCTTCAACCAATTCATCTTGTGTTTCAATTTCATGATTTGTAATGATTTCTCTAATTTTTACATGCCTTTGACCCTTCATCCTTACACCTCTATGTGAAATGTGATTTTTTTGATTTTATTAACGGTCATATCAACGTAAAGGATACCCTGTGCCTCAGGATATATGAGGGTGTAGGGCAGCAGCATGTCCCGTACAGCGCTCCCTGTCATCTCAAGTGGTTTGCGTTCTCTCGCCACTTTCACAAGATAAACATCATCTTCCTTTTGCACAAAATAATCAATAAATAATCGGCTTTCCAGCTGATCCCTCTCACCCACTGTCATGGTAATAGGGATTTTGGTCTTGCCTGCAAGCACATCGAAGCCCGCAGCTTCTAATAGTTCAACCACATCATCCGCAGGAATATTTCCATGCCTTGGTATCCGCCCTCGTCTTCGACTTGTACCCGCTGCCCACTTCTGAAATCGCCAAATGACGATACTCACAATTCCGATCAGGATTAACAAAATGACTTTAACATCGCCTTGTTCCATGTCCTTCACCTCGCCATAGTATTCGCGAGTTCAGAAGGAAAATCCTTTCTCTGAAGTGAAAAAACCCATCTCAGGGCCGCAAAAGGCGTTCTCAAAGATGAGTTTATTTTCCATGTAATTTCTGCGAAGCTTTCACCGTCTCTGCAATAAGGTCTTTAATTGAAGAAGGCGCTGCAAGCGACTCTTCCTCATCGTTACTAGCCCAGAAAGCAAGGAACTCAATATTTCCTTCACCACCGGTTATTGGCGAGTAAGTCAGGCCCTTCAAGCGAAAGCCGAGCTCCTCAGCAAATGTCAATACAGTTGTTAGCACATCTATGTGTACGTCGCTGTCACGCACAACACCAGACTTTCCGACCTTCTCTCGGCCTGCTTCAAATTGCGGCTTAATCAATGCAACTACGTGCCCTTGATCCCCTAAGATTTCTTTCAGCGGGGGTAAAATAATACGCAATGAAATGAATGAAACATCAATACTAGCAAAGGTCGGTCTCGGACCGTTCAAATCCTCCAATTTCGTGTAACGGAAATTCGTTCTCTCCATCACATGAACACGCTCATCATTGCGCAGCGACCAATCCAATTGGTTATAACCGACATCGACAGCGTAGACGGAAGCAGCACCATTTTGCAGTGCGCAATCCGTAAAACCTCCTGTGGAAGCCCCGATGTCCAACATAACCGCACCTTGCAAGTCGATTTCGAATTGCTTTAACGCCTTTTCAAGCTTAAGTCCGCCACGACTCACGTAAGGATGAAGTGCGCCCTTTACTTTGAGAACGGCTTTCCGGCTTATTTTCATACCAGCTTTATCAACTGGCTCTTCATCCGCAAAAACAAGGCCTGCCATAATGGCGGCCTTTGCCTTTTCTCTGCTCTCGAAATACCCTTGCTCTAGCAGCAATAAGTCTAACCGTTCTTTATCCGATGACATATACGATGTGTTGCTCCTATTCCAATCGGTTACTAGACCTTAGCCCGGAGGACTTTACGCGGCACTAGCTTCTTCACTTCTGTAATAAGATGATGAACGGTTAATCCTACCTCTTCGCGCTGTTCTGGCACACTGCCATGCTCAACGAAGTAATCTTGAATCCCCATCAGCTCAACTTGTAAACCAACAATACGCTTCTCTGCATAAAACTCCAGTACGGCACTTCCGAAGCCACCTTGGATCGAGCCTTCTTCCATGGTAATTACCGGCATTGATTCTTTGGCTAACTGAAGCAGATAAGCTTCGTCCAAAGGCTTAATAAATCTTGCATTTACGACGCGAAGCTCAATGCCTTCCTGTGCCAGTTGTGCAGCTGCCTCTTCGGCAACCTGAACCATAGGTCCAACGGCAAGTACAGCGGCATAATCGCCTTCACGAACTGTTTCCCAAGTACCCAGTGGAATCGCTTTAGGAGCCTCATCAATATTGGCACCTGTGCCATTAATACGCGGATACCGATAAGCAATCGGACCATCGTTATATTCGAGAGCCGTTTGCATCATGTCACGCAGCTCTTTCTCATCCTTCGGCATCATTAAAACCATGTTCGGAATTGTCCGCAAAAATGAAATATCATATACCCCTTGATGCGTCTCGCCGTCTGGGCCAACGAAGCCTGAGCGGTCAATGGCAAAGGTAACATTCAATTTAGGTCGGCAAATGTCATGAACAACTTGATCATACGCACGTTGCAGGAACGTTGAGTAAACAGCAAACACAGGTTTTAAGCCTTCGCTTGCCAAGCCTGCACATAAGGTAGCCGCATGCTGTTCTGCAATCCCTACGTCAATCATACGACTCGGAAATTGCTTCGCAAATTTCAACAATCCAGATCCGCCAGGCATCGCAGGCGTAACTGCCACTACTCGGGAATCTTTCTCTCCAAGCTCGATTAGTGTATCTCCGAATACTTGTGTATACATTGGCGGTCCAGATGACTTGAGAACTTGACCCGACTCCATTTTGTAGGGCCCTAAACCATGCCAAGTATGTGAATCATTCTCAGCAGGCTTATAGCCTTTCCCTTTCGTCGTAACGACATGAATCAGCACAGGTCCAACAACCTTCTCAGCCTGCTTCAGCGTCTCCATAAGGACTTGTAGATTATGTCCATCAACAGGTCCGATATAAGTAAAGCCTAGCTCCTCAAACCATACACCATTCAAAACAAAATATTTAAGACTATCCTTCAGCTTCTCCGCGGTTTTAGCCAGCGTTCCGCCGATGGCAGGAATTTTCTTCAGTAAGTGTTCGACTTCTTCTTTGGCTTTCAGATAATGACGATCGGAACGAATTTTGCTTAAATAATTATGAAGAGCCCCTACATTGGGCGCAATAGACATCTCATTGTCATTCAGAATGACCGTAATATTCTTCTTCTCGTGACCAATATGATTCATCGCTTCAAGCGCCATGCCGCCAGTAAGCGCACCATCACCGATGATGGCAACAACTTTATTATGTTCGCCTTTGAGATCACGCGCCATCGCCATACCCATGGCAGCGGACAGTGATGTACTGCTATGTCCTGCTTCCCAGACATCATGTTCACTTTCGGAACGCTTAATAAAGCCGCAAAGCCCCTTATATTTACGCAAAGTATCAAACTTATCTTTGCGTCCAGTTAGAATTTTGTGCACATATGCTTGGTGACCCACATCAAAAATCAGTTTATCGTACGGGCTGTGAAACATGGTGTGTAAGGCAATTGTGAGTTCAACCACGCCTAAGTTCGGGGCCAGATGACCACCTGTAACGGAAAGCTTTTCAATAAGAAATTGACGGATTTCTCCTGCCAAGTCTTCAAGCTCCGTCAAGGATAACCGCTTCAAATCCGCAGGCCGATTGATTTGTTCGAGCAGCACGCTTGTTTCCTCACTTTCAATGTGAAAATACTAAGATTTCACCATTATATCATAGAATTGGGTAAATCGTGTAAAACGCCATGGATTGACGGATACGCCCCCCTATAGAACGAGTACGTTTACCATGACAAGAAGTTTCATTTTGAATAAAAAAGGATCTCGATAAACGGTCACTTAGTGATCTCTTTTCATCAAGTAATCTGCGATCTGCAGCAACCTATCAGGGTTGGCAATATTGGACCGAAGTAAGGCTTCCTTCGCTTGATTCGTCAGCTCTTGCACCTTCTGTTCAGAAGCTTCCATGCCAATAAAATAAGGGAAAGTGACCTTTTGTTGCTTCTCGTCACTCTTCACAGGCTTACCAAGCTTCGCCTCATCACCGATAATATCCAAAATATCATCTTGAATTTGAAAAGCAAGTCCTAGAGCGTGTCCGAATTCACTGAGCGCTTCTAATTGTGCTTCAGTCGCCCCTGCAATATGTCCACCCGCACGCAGGGAGAAAACAATGAGATCGCTTGTTTTGTGCGTATGAATGTAGGTTAACTCTTCCAACTTGGTCAGACCTTGTTCACCCAGCATATCCGCAGCCTGCCCGCCAACCATCCCACGCGCACCTGCAAGTACGGCAAGCTCCTCAGTAATCGCTAGCACACGCTCAGCAGGCACGCCAAACTTTTTGTGCGCCTGGGCAACACTGAAAAAGGCATGCGTAAGCAGCGCGTCGCCAGCTAAAATAGCCATCGCCTCGCCATATACCTTATGATTCGTTAACTTTCCTCTGCGGTAATCATCATTGTCCATCGCTGGAAGGTCATCATGCACCAAGGAATACGTATGAACTAATTCAATGGCTAGGGCCACAGGCATGGCAGCCTCAAGCGAGCCCCCGAGAGCTTCAGCAGCTGCTAGAACCATAATGGGACGCAGCCGTTTCCCGCCTGCCATTAAGGAATAGTCCATTGACTCACGCAGTGAAGCAGGGACCTCCCAAGCAGCAGGCAACGACTGACGTAGTGCGGCTTCGACCAATTCAGCATGGGAAGCGATATATGTATGGATGTTGGACGTCGTGTTATTCAAACTAATTCCCCTTATCTTCCAAGACAGGCTGGAAAGGCTTTCGTGTTACCCCAGCTTCCCCTTCAACCAGCATCTCAATTTTCTTCTCCACTTGCTCAAGTTTAACACCGCATAGGTGGGAGAGTCTCACGCCTTCTTGATACAGTTCAATTGCTTTCTCTAACGGCACATCGCCGCTTTCCAGTTGACTTACGATGCGTTCTAGTTGCTCGATCGCCAATTCAAAGCTTACTTCTGTTTCACTTGCTGACATCCATGTTCGCCTCCATCCCTGAAACTTGACATTGTATTTTACCGTCCTTAAGACGTATGGATAAACGATCACCAATTTCCACCTGAGCGACCGAACGAACGAGTTGCTTCTCCTGTTCGTCATAAGCAAGGCTATAGCCCCGCTGCATGACCTTCAGCGGGCTGAGGGCGTCCAAATGGCGGACGCCTGACTGCCACTCCTGCTTCTTCGAGCGCAGGAGTGTCTGCATGGCCGTGAGCATCTGACGTTTGGACGTGTCCAAACGTCGTCTCGCCATCACGGCCTGCTCAGTCGGATTGAAGTTGGACAAGCGACGCTCCAGCTTCAATCGACGCTGCGCCAACTCCGTTAGGCGCTGACGCATGCGGTAACCGAGCTGCTCCGCCAGCCGGTCGAGGCGCTCCGCAGGCTGCATGAGCAGCTGCCTGCGGGGGTTAGTCAGGAACGGTGAGCGCTTCGAGCGCTCCAGCCGTTCCTGCTTGCGGCGCAGCTGCTGCAGCAGCCCGTAGTGCAGGCGCTGTGCCTGCTGCGATAGCTGCTGCTTCAGCTCGAGGTGGTGCGGCACCGCGAGCTCTGCCGCCGCCGTAGGCGTCGGCGCTCTCAGATCGGCGACGAAGTCGGCGATCGTGAAGTCCGTCTCGTGGCCGACGGCCGAGATGATCGGAATCGCGGAAGCAGCGATGCTCCGCGCAACGATTTCCTCGTTGAAGGCCCACAGCTCTTCCAGTGAGCCGCCGCCGCGGCCCACGATGAGCACGTCGGCTTCACCGAGTCGGTTCATGGCTTCGATCGCTTTCACGATCGAAGGAGCCGCCTGTGTACCCTGTACGAGGACAGGGTACAGTAAGATCGGGATCGACGGGAAGCGCCGCTGCAGCGTGATGATGACATCACGTATGGCGGCCCCCGTCGGGGACGTGATCACGCCAATGGCGCGCGGAAACCGAGGAATCGGTTTCTTGCGCTCTGGCGCGAATAGCCCTTCGGCTTCGAGCTTCTTTTTCAGCTGCTCGAAAGCCAAATACAAGCTGCCGATGCCATCAGGCTGCATCGCCGTTACATAGAATTGATAAGCGCCGTCTCGCTCATAAACAGAAATATTCCCGCGAGCGATCACTTTCGTGCCCTCTTTCGGGATAAATCCAAGCTTCTGGTTATGGGAAGCAAACATAATGCTTTTCAGGCGACCGTCTGCATCCTTCAGCGTAAAATACATATGACCACTAGAATGATGGGTGAAGTTCGAGATTTCGCCTCGCACCCACACATCTTGGAGACGTGAGTCTCCTTCCAGCAACAGCTTAATATAACGGTTTAAATCCTTAACCGATAAAATCTTGGTCTCGTTTCTCGCCATAGGGGTTACTATACGCTCACATTCGCTTTAGCTGCACGGCTAGCCGCATCAACTGTATTGCGAAGCAGCATGGTAATCGTCATTGGACCCACACAACCAGGTACAGGTGTAATCGCACTTGCAATCTCTTTCACAGCTTCAAAATCAACATCCCCAGTTAATTTGCCGTCTGCAGGACGATTCATCCCAACATCAATTACGACTGCACCTGGTTTCACGTGATTCGCTTTAATCAAGTGTGCTTTACCTACGGCTACAACAAGTATATCTGCTTGCTTCGTGATCTCTTCCATTTTGGGCGTGCGAGAATGAACGACGGATACGGTTGCATGCTCACGCAATAACAACATCGCCATCGGTTTACCCACGATATTACTTCTGCCTACAACGACAGCATGCTTACCAGCAATTTCAACGCCTGTCCGTTTGAGGATTTCAATGACACCATGCGGAGTACAGGGCTTCATGCCATCTTTCCCAATCATGAGGTTTCCAACATTAATCGGGTGGAAGCAATCTACATCTTTCGCAGGATCAATCTCGTCCACAACCGCTTCTTCGTCGATATGCTTGGGTAGTGGTGACTGAACAAGAATACCGTTAATTCGATTATTATGGTTAAAAGCATGGATGAGTGCGATTAATTCTTCTTGTGTCGTTTGCTCAGGTAGGCGATGTACTTCAGAATAGATGCCTACATCATCGCAAGCTTTCGCTTTGTTTCTTACATAGACTTGTGAAGCTGCATCTTCACCAACAATAACAACGACAAGACCTGGTTGGTTTCCCTGCGCTGTAAGTGCCGCTGCGTCAGATCTAATTTCCTCACGAATGGAGCTCACGAGTTCTTTCCCATTAATTACTTGTGCTGACATGTTATTTATTTCCCCCTTAGCCTCTTAAGCCATACCTATATGAAAGTGAAATGCACTGTGATCATTGAGTACGCAGAACTTTTTCTTTCAGCTCGTCGATTTCTTTAATCATTTTCCCAAGCACACCATTCACGAATTTCCCTGATTCTTCAGTTCCATAATGCTTGGCCAGATCGATGGCTTCATTGACAACAACCTTCGGTGGAACATCATCGCGATACAGCATCTCATAAGCACCTAAGCGCAGCACTTCCCGATCAATACGAGACAGCCTGTCCATAGCCCAGCCCTTCAGATACTCCTCCAACAACTCGTCAATGCTAACCTTGTTCTTGTAAGTTCCCTCAACAAGCTCAATGATGTAGACTGGATCTATCTTATCCCCGGAGAAATCCAATTGCGATTCATTATCATGTTCGGCCTCATGAATCGCGATTTGAACTGCCTCCTGAGGCGTAGCCTCATTCATTTGGATTTGGTATAAGCTTTGTATAGCAATTTCACGTGCAATTCTGCGTTTCATCCTGTTCCTCCTAAGCGTTTCGCTCCTGCAAAACGACCTTCTCCTAAAAACTCTTTCTCCTAGTATACGTCAAAATGTAGCCAATCCAAACAAAAAAATCCATGGTTGTACCAGGGATTTTAGCGAAACATTCTCCATTTTTGTGTGAGATAGCGCCAAATGTCTTCTAACATGACGAAACTTTCCTTACGATCTAGCTTATTACCAACATAAAAACCTACAAGTACAATGAATCCAAAGATCAACATATCCCAAAAACCAAAAAACAAATAAATAAAACCGAAGAATATACCCGCTGTCACTCCGATTACTTTGCCCCTATGGAATTCCCATAGTTCATTCCACATATGTGGATTCACCTCTATTCGACTCGGCTTTTAAACGTTGGGGCAGATTGCACGATGTTCGCTACGAATACGGTTACGGAAGCTACAGGAATACCGGTAATATCTTCTATGTAACTTTTCACTGTACCTTGCATGTCTTCAGTCAGTTCCGGAATCGAGCTTTCCCCATCTACAATGGTTCTAATTGTAATTTCTAGCCCGGATTGATTCACTCTAACTCGTGCACGCAGATCCTTCGCACCTTTCGTGCGACCCGCGGCTTTCAGGGATAGATTCTCAACTGTCTCGATGGAGATACGGATATCGCCAAAATCGGTCCGTTGATCAATCGACGGTGCTTGGGAACGTCCGCGACGAAGCGTTACGATCAAGAAACGTACGGAGATCAGCAGCATGATCAAGCTGATAATAATGCCCGGATACGCGTAGTTCTTCTCGTAATAAAAATGACTAAGCGTTTGACTTGCTTGATCGAGTGGGATCCAGCTAGATGCTGTGAACAATACAACGATCGATACGACGAAAATAATCAGGCTATAGAAAAGCAGCAAGAGCCTGTCCACAATTTTACCCACTACGCTTGTCCCCTTCCTAAGTTAGAGGAAACCCCCTGCAACCTGTAGGGGGTTTCAATTGATCCATATGGCTCAGCTTTACCGCCTATTTCACACGATGGGCAGCGGCTGGTTCTTCTTCAATCGGTTTATCCGCCTGCTTGAAATGAACATCATGAATATGGACGTTAACCTCAACAACATTTAAACCTGTCATTGATTCAATAGCCTGCTTCACATTGTTCTGAATGTCACTTGCAACTTCAGGAATACGATTTCCGTATTCGATAATGATGGAGACGTCAATGGCAGCTTCACGTTGTCCGACCTCTACCTTTACGCCTTTGGACAAATTCTTGCGTCCAAGTAATTCAGCAATGCCGCCAGCTAATCCGCCACTCATCCCCGCTACACCTTGCACTTCCACCGTTGCCAAACCGGCAATGATTTCGATAACCTCGGGGGCAATCTGGATGCTGCCCATGTCTGTCTTGACGTAATCCGGAGCGATTGTGCTCATTGTGGCACCTCCTAATAAGTTTTGCGCCAGAGAATATTGGCGCCCTGTATAAATGGGATAAGCCATCTTAATTTATTAGTATAACATTTTGGCAAAAATATGACAAATGTTTGTCTACGATTCTGGATCGTTCACATCGTGCTCTTCCAAGAACTTAATATCATGGTCACCCTTGATAAATTTCTTGTGCTCAAGCAGCTTCAAATGAAAAGGAATTGTCGTGCTCACACCATCTACCGCGAACTCATTGAGAGCTCTTTTCATGCGGTTAATTGCCTCTTCACGTGTACTTCCCCAAACAATTAGCTTGGCGATCATGGAATCATAATGTGGCGGAATCGAATATCCTGGATAAACCGCACTGTCCACACGCACACCGAACCCGCCAGGAGGCAAATAAAATTTCACTTGCCCTGGGGATGGCATGAAGTTCCGATTCGGATCCTCTGCGTTAACGCGGCATTCAATCGCCCAACCATTGATGCGGACATCTTCTTGTCGGAATGACAGCGGGTTGCCTTCAGCCACGCGAATCATTTCTTGGATAATATCGATACCAGTGATCATTTCGGTTACAGGGTGTTCAACTTGAATCCGCGTGTTCATTTCCATAAAGTAAAAATTACCGTCTGGACCTAATAGGAATTCAAGTGTCCCTGCGCCGGAATAATTCACAGCCTTCGCTGCACGTACAGCTGCTTGCCCCATAGCTTTACGCGTTTCTTCTGTTAGAATCGGACAAGGCGCTTCTTCAACAAGCTTCTGTCTCCGACGCTGTACAGAACAATCACGTTCGCCTAAGTGAACAACATTGCCATGCTTATCTGCAAGGATTTGAATCTCAACATGCTTCATGCCTGTTAAGTACTTCTCCAAGTAAATACCTGCATTTCCGAAAGCATTCTGTGCTTCTTGCTGCGCAGCCGTAATCTGTTGAACAAGTGTATCCTCGTTCTCTGCGATACGTATACCTTTACCTCCGCCGCCTGCTGTCGCCTTGATAATAATTGGATACCCGATATCGCGTGCGATAACCACGGCATCCTCAATATCCTCAACCAAACCGTCAGACCCCGGAATAATCGGAACTCTCGCTTCCTTCATCGTTTGCTTAGCAACCGCCTTATCACCCATCCGGGAGATTGCGTCAGGGGAAGGTCCAATGAAGGTGATATTGCAGCTCTCGCAAATTTCTGCGAAGTCTGCATTTTCAGCTAGAAAGCCGTATCCTGGATGGATAGCATCGCATTCCGTTAGCGTGGCCACGCTCATCAAGTTGGTGAAATTCAAGTAACTATCTTTGGATGCTGTCGGTCCGATGCAATAAGCTTCATCCGCAAGACGAACATGCAAGGCATCCCGATCTGCTTCCGAGTAGACAGCAACAGTATAGATGCCTAGCTCACGGCATGCTCGGATAATACGAACCGCAATCTCGCCACGGTTCGCAATTAGAATTTTATGAAATTTCATGATTTGCCCTCCTAAGAGCTCTTCGTAAGAAAAGCTTGCGTTATCAGCATAAGCTTATAAACGCAACTACTCTGGTCTAACCAAAAATAAAGGTTGTCCGTACTCTACTAGCTGTCCGTTCTCAACGAGAATTTCAACGATCTCGCCCTTTATTTCAGCTTCTATTTCGTTCATTAATTTCATGGCTTCAACAATACAAACAACACTCTTATCAGTCACTTTAGAGCCAACGCTTACGAAAGGCGCAGAACCAGGGGAAGCGGATTGATAGAAAGTCCCTACCATCGGAGATACGATCTTATGTAAAGATGAATCCTCTTGCTTGGCTTGTCCGTTAGCATGTACTGGTGCTTCGATAGCAGCTGCAGCAGGTGCTGAATTCGCATAGTTAGGTTGAGCAATAGGTGCATATGTGTGTTGAACTGGAGCGGATACATAAACAGGCTCCGATTTATTCGGTTTACGAATAGAAAGGCGTGCACCTTCATTTTCAATTTCAAGCTCTTGTAAAGAGGATTGATCGACGAGTTTAATTAACTCTTTGATTTCACTCAATTTAAACATTCAAGTCACTCCTTTAGACGTTGGTGAACCCTTAAAAATGCGTTTTCATAGCCGCAACGTATGTATTATACCCATAAACGCACGAAATGGAAAGAGTCCAGTTTATCCGGACCCTTTCCACCACCATTTTGAGAACTCAAAACTCTGCTCGAATCCTATGGACGTACGTACTGGATCTTGATATTTTCAGGTGTTGCACCCAGCTCTTTCACAACCATATCCACGATGGATACGCCTTGGCTTTTTTCCAATTTATCGGCTTGAACAGTTACTTTCCACTTGCTTCCATCTTGATTAATGACCGCTTGAGGGAAATCTTGAATGAGCAGATCTTGCAGATTTTCAATTTTTTCTTGCAGATCTGTCAACGCTGACAAATCGTTTGTTGCTTTAGCTACGGCTTCAGGCGTTTTCTTGGAATCCAAAATAATGGTCATCAGATCCGTTGAAACTTTGCTGAAGTAATTGTTTTGTTTCACTTGTTCATTCGTAAAATAGTCATTGGCTGATGTCGTTTTGGCTTGTTCTTCTACTTGCTTCAAGACTTGTTCATCTGTTTTGGATGTTGTTGTTTTGGATGTATCTTTTGTCGTAGTTTTGGAGGCATCTTGTGTCGTTGTCGCTTTAGCATCTGTTTTTGTAGAAGTTTGCGGCATTGTCGATTTTGTGTCGGTTTTTGCGCCAGTTCCAGTTGTTGCTTTCACATCTGTTTTCGCACCTGTTACTGGATCCACCTGGCTCATATCAATTTTCACTTCTTGTGATTGACTGATAGCATCTGTAGAAGCAAGATCCAGCTTATTGACATCCTCAGTGAACAGATAATACGCGGACAGCACCACCATCAAGCTAAGCATCGATACGAGCCAAATTGTTTGTCTTTTTGCATTCATTGTTTATTCCTCCTTAGAATAGTTAGATGATTTCCTGAATTTATTCCCCTGTTTTGCGCGGTAAAATCGATATTTTACTTGCTTGAACATCCATTCCTCGCTCAACGGCTTCCATGATCATTTTCTTCACAGTGAGATTTTCTGCGCCTTTTGCAACAACGATGACGCCTCTAATTTTGGGTTTAATGTATTTGAGCACAAGCGGCTTCTGGTCACCTGACACTTGATAAATAACAACTTCGCCGCTCCGCGTTACCTGGGATATATTGCGTGTTGCTCCACCATTGTCGCGTTCTGTCGTCATGGTTTGATTGTCGTTATAATTTTTGTCAACGGTCATTTCCTCCGTGGATTCAATTGTAACGAGCACTTCCACCTCTCCGACACCAACAATTTTTTGCAGGATGCTTTTCAGTTGGTCACCATAAGCTTGTTCGTAATCATGAAAGCTTGAGTTTTCCTTGGATGAGCTTCCTACAAACGTTTCTTTACTAACCGGTGGCGGAGACGCTCTGCCTGTGTTGATGGGATCCAGATCTTTGACATTTATAAAGGCGTTTATAATCATTAGCGCAGCTCCTAAAAGCCCAACCATGATGACCCACAGCAACGTATTTTTACGTTTAGGCCCACCTGGTCCGCCGCCGAATTTGTGCTCCATCCATTGCAGCAATGTTCCCATCGATTCACCTCGCCATCCATCCTTTGCTTTGAGCTAATCCGATCTCGATTTTGGCAGGATCCACAAGCCAAGCCCGTGAAATTCCTTCCTTGAGTCGGTCCTTTTCTTGCTCACTAGGCATCGCTCTATCGGTTGACTGCATATTGCCTTGTGTACTTGCCATACGATCTTGCGCTGTCGCGGTAGACCCAATTTTGATAGGATCCACGGGTTTGACTGGCTCCATCGCAGCAATGCTTTTGCTTGCCGTTGATGGTTGCTTCTTCATTTCTATATCATCAAGGGTTACCCTAACGCTTGAAATGCTAGGCTTCCCGTTATTGTCTACCTGCACTTGCACTTGAACATCTTGGATTGGCCACTCCGTTTGTTTCTGTAAGTCTTCTTTCATCAAGACAGCTAATTGCGTTTGAACCAATTGCTGCGTTTTCTTTTGTTCTGCATTTTGAATCTTGTCAGCATCCTTCGTTATGGCTTCCAGGGATTTCATTTGAGCTTGATTCCCAAAACCTCCGGCAAGCATGGTTTTCTCATTCTGCGCTTTCTCCGCTTGGCTAAGCAGCTGATCCATATCCCAATCTTTCTGGAACAGCTGAAGCACTGGTGTAAGCAGCGTCAGAAGAATAAAGAGACTCAAAACCGTCTTCACATACCGCTGCATCGTATTGCTTGGGAGGAGAAGATCAACAAACGTCGCGAGCATAATGACCATAATGACGGTTTTCAGCCATCCTGCTAACCAATCCATCGCTTGGCTCCTTTCACCTCATCATGACGGAGACATTACTAATCGTGATCATGATCGTCAGGGCAAGAAAAAACATTAGACTTACCGCCGCTAGGGCAGCGAAAACATAAATCAAGCTTTTGCCAATCGTCTGTAGGCAGGCAATAATTGGGCTATCTCCTAAAGGCTGCATCAGCGCCGCTGATAAGTTGTAGATGAAAGCCAGCGTTAAAATTTTGATCGCTGGGAACGCACACAGGAGTACGAGGATGACAACACCAACGAGTCCTATCGCATTTTTGACCAGTAAGGATGCCCCTATTACGGTTTCTGTCGCGTCCGAGAATAGTCGTCCTACTACGGGTACGAAATTCCCCGTAATGTACTTAGCCGTTCGAATCGCAACGCCATCTCTTACAGCGCCCGCCGTGCCTTGGATGGAGATGACTCCGAGGAATACCGTTACGAACACGCCTAGCATGCTTAAACTTACGGTGCGCAGCAGATTAGCTAACTGTGTGACTTTAAACTTATCGCTAAGAGAGCTCACAATGTGCAGCACTGCCGAGAAAAACAAAAGCGGGAAAACAAACACATAAATGGCCGTACCTACGGAATGGATCATGAACACAATCAGTGGATGAAGAATGGCAACCGAAGTCACATTTCCCATGGAAGCTAATAACGTGAGCAGCAACGGCATGATGGCTATCATGAATTGAATCATGGAGGAAATGGCTGTCTTGGCATACCCGATCGCAACGCTGAAGCTGTTGATCGCAATGATGATCAGCACCATATAGGTGATGGTATAGCCTAACTTGCTAACCGTGTTTCGTTCAAACGAGCTTTGCAGCGTCTCTAGGATCATGCTGAAGACGGTCAAAACAACGATCGAAGCCAATAATTTGCCATTGATGATAATTTCATGAAAAACATAGCTCAGCAGCCCTTTAAAGATGCTCTTCATACTAATGCCCTTAGTTCCAAGCAGCAGTTCCATGAAGGTCGGCGTCTTGCTTTCTGGGAAATAACCCCCATATTCCTTCATCAGCTTATCCCAATATTGCTCAACAGGCTCCGTGTTCAAGCGATTCGCTTGCTCTTTGATCATGACATCCGTTGGCGATTCAGCCGTTAACGAGCCTGACAATCCGAGCCATAAGCCCATGGTTAGTATGAACAGTAAGATCCACCGGTTGTTCAGCTTCTGGTGCGAATAAAGTAGGTGCATGCGTGTCACTCCTTAGGTGAATCTTCTAAGCAGGGAGTAGTTTAACCACGGTCTCGATGATGACTGTAATGATCGGAATGGCCATGACCATAATGAGCACCTTACCCGATAGCTCAATTTTGGAGGCAATGGAATCTTGACCGGCATCACGGACAATCTGTGCGCCAAACTCGGCGATGTAAGCAACACCTATGATCTTCAGAATCGTTTTGAGGAAAACGATGTTCACGTTCGACTTCACAGCTAAATCCTCAAGGACTTGGATGACCGAAGAAATTTTGCCTATTAAAAACAAGAAAATCACAATGCCCGTAAAAGCGGCTAACAAAAAGGCGAACATCGGCTTCTGTTCCTTAATAATGAGCGTCAATATTGTGACGATAAGTCCTAATCCTACGATTTGGATGATTTCCATCAGACCACCTCATTGGAATAGGAAAATGGTTTTGATTTCTTTAAACAAGTTATCCAGCATACTGACGACCATAAAAAGCACGACCACGAAGCCTATGACCGTGACCCAGTGTGCCATATCCTCTTTTCCCATCTGCTTCAGCACCGAATGGATCATAGCGATTATGATTCCGATGCCGGCGATTTGGAAAATGGCATTCACATCTACATTCATTCCTGGCACCTCGCTCTGCCCACAAGAAACTTGTCATGCACGGGTAAATGATCCCCACTAATACATTAAAATCACGACTAACGCACCGATTAGGACACCTAGGCTTTTCCACATTTTCTCGTAGCGCTGCTGCTCATCTCTGGCATCCGTTTCTTCCGATTGAAGTTGGCTAATCGCAAGCCGTAAATGCTTGATTTGGTCACTTCGATCCGAAAGCCCCAGAACAGGTCCCAGTTGAAGAATCACCTCTTGCTCAGCTTGCCTCATGGAGGTTCTTGCCCAGACTTCCTTAACCGTCATTTGCCATAGATCCTTGGTAGACTCGCCATTGCTTACAAGCAACCGTTCTGACATCAAGCGAAATAAGGTAGAAAGCGGATCAGCGACCTGCTTGCTTAATGAAGCAAATGCCTCTGGCAGCGGCGTAAGTGCATAGGCAATTTCCGTTTCCATTCGGCCTAGCGCGTTGATAAGTCCACGAATTTGCTTTGGTCGCCTCACATAGTGAGCAGCCTGTAGAAAACCATACATGGAAGCTGCACCGAAGATCAGAACTCCTCCAACAAATTTCAGCATCACCATCGTCCTTTGCGTTCGTCATACATCTCCATGGGCTTGCCTTGATGATCTAGAATCCGAAAGGAAGCCGGAGCACCTTTTCTTCGCTGGAGGATAACGTATCTCATAAACACCCCTTCCTCCATTAACTGCCTGAGTACGGGCCGTCTAAGAACATCCTCGTAGTTCGCTCCATGCGCCGTAGCTAGAACACGAATACCCGTGTGAACGGCCTCATGAATCGCATCCGCATCCTCAGCTCGACCGATCTCATCGACGATGAGAACCTCAGGAGATAGAGAACGGATCATCATCATCATGCCTTCTGCCTTCGGACACCCGTCTAGCACATCCGTGCGCGGACCTAAATCAAATCTCGGTACCCCTTTGACACAAGCAGCCAGCTCGGAGCGTTCATCTACAATGCCAACTTTCTTGCCTGAAAGCGTGTTGTTTCTTGCCCCCCATTCGCCTCGGCTAATCAGTCTAGCCAAATCACGAATCAAAGTGGTCTTCCCTTGCTGTGGCGGGGAGATGATGAGTGTGTGATGAATGTTTCCCATACTCTGATCTAAGAGATATGGTAAAATCTCTTGACCTACACCTTGAATCTCGCGCGCGATCCGAATATTGAAAGAACTCACATCGCGAATTTGCTTTACTTGACCATGATCGAGGATGGTACGCCCAGCTAGTCCTACGCGATGACCGCCTGACACCGTGATATACCCTCTTCGCAGTTCTTCCTCAAAGGTATACAACGAATGATTCGTAAGTATCTCGAGCAGGGTTAAACAATCTTGCCTAGTCGGTTTATACGCCAAGACTTCTTGGGTGATCATTTGCCCTCGTTCACTGATGAAGGCATAGCGGTCTGCCCAGCTAATCTCAAGGGGGCGTGACTCTCTCACCCTGATTTCTTCCACGCTAGCTTGTACGTTTTGTGGAAGCTCACTTAACATGAATCTGATGTTCTGGGGCAATAGGTGTGTGATACTCGCTAGCATCGTGAGACAGCCCTCCAAGTTGTCCAGTCTTCTATATTCATTTCTATGCTTACTAGAAAGAAATATGACCGATTATTACTTTTTAATAATCCCAATAAACAGACAGCTGACTCCAGCAATGATCCACAACATCTTCCCATATGATAGTTTTTCTGCTATGCCTACTAAACCTATCGTTGTCGTCGTTAATAGTACTAGAGGACCTACTAGTGCTAGAGCTGAATTCACCAACAACGCTTTCTCAATTGTCGCCAACCGAAGCATGAGAATAGCTGCAATAATTTCGATACTCCCTGACATCATCCGTAAGGAAGCCATCGTTAGTACGATCTTGTTCATGAACAAACTCACCTCCTAAAAGTTTTGAGCAGCCCATGCAAGCGAAGCGGAGTATTGCAGCGTCAAAACTCGCATCGGAAGCAAAAGCTTTTTTCCCTACCTTATGCGAGCTCGTCTCATTTTAGGCATGCTGGGCACCTCCATTTGTGCTCATGCATATGCTGTACACATAATTGATCCTTCGAAGGACAGTGAGGAGAAAGACCGATGGAAGTGACCTCTCAATTGAAATGGAACCCCGTTCTAGCCGACCCTACAGGCCATAGGCAGATGAAACCAAGAACGTTGGGGAAAACGATGGTGATGGATAAAGGACTCGGCATGCTTGCCTTCCAGGATTTACTCCACACCTCAAGTAGCCATGTGGATATGATCAAGCTTGGTTTCGGAACATCCCCGTTGTATCCACTAGCCGTACTGCGAAGCAAAATTAACCTAGCCAAAGAGAATAACATTCTCATTTACCCAGGGGGTACTTTTCTGGAAGTTGCTGTACGACAGCATGCAGTAGATTCTTTTTTTGACATGATACTTGCACTCGGCTTTAATGGCGTTGAAATTTCTGACGGAACCATTCAAATGGATCGTAGACAGCGTAATGAGCTGATTGCCAGAGGTTTGGATGAAGGGCTAGAAGTTGTTACGGAGTATGGCAAAAAAGGCTGGGGCTCTACGATTGAATTAGCGGAATTAATTGAGACTGTCTTAATCGATTCGGAACTAGGCGCTTCCCTTGTTACGATTGAAGCACGTGAATCTGGCATGGGTGTTGGGATTTTCGATGGGCAAGGAAAATGTAAAGATGAGGAATTGCACGGCGTGCTTGCTTCCATCTCAGGAGATCAGCTTTTATGGGAGGCGCCGCTAAAAAACCAGCAGGTGCACTTGATTAACTCCCTTGGACCCGATATTCATTTGGGCAATATATCGCCTGATGAGGTAATTGCATTAGAAGCTTTGAGGAGAGGACTTCGTTCTGACACGTTGTCCTTAGGTACCAGAAAGGATTAACACATGCATATCGAGGTGATCGCCAACATCGGCGAAGCAAGAAGTGACGAGTTTCTCCATAAAACCGTCATTGTCGTTGATGTTTTACGTGCAACTAGCACAATCATCACCGCATTGATGAATGGCAGCAAAGGCGTAGTCCCTGTTGATACGGTTATAAAAGCGAAGGAATTGGCTCGTTCTGGCGATTTACTCGGCGGTGAACGCTATTGCAAAAAAATTCCGGGTTTTGATTTTGGCAATTCTCCACTCGAGTACACGCGCGAAGCCATTCAAGGCAAACGCGTCATTTTAACGACCACAAATGGCACCAGAGGGATTCAAAAGGCGATAAAAGCCGACCGGGTGCTCGCTGGAGCGATCATGAACGGCAGAGCCACCGCAGCGGCAGCAATCGACCTTAAACGAGACACAGTGATCGTATGTGCGGGTACTCAGGATGTATTTTCCTTAGAAGACGGCCTTTGTGCAGGCTACATCGTTGACGAACTCGCATCTTTATTAGGAGAGGGTCTTTTGGTCACGAATGACTTCGGCTTGGCAATGCGTGGTTGCTATCTCGAAGCCAAGGATCGCTTATTTGAGACCATCCTTGCCTGCAGCAACGGTAAAAAAATGAAAAAGTCCGGCTTCCTCGCGGATGTCGAACTTTGCAGCAAAGCCAATATAACGGATTGCGTTCCTGTACTGGAACATGATCAGATGGTTCCCTTCCAACCTTAGCCCCCTTCGTTCTAAATACAAGCCCTGTTCATAAACTAAAATGACTACGTTGAGGACGAGGGGTTTTGTGAATGAATGGTGATCTACTCTTAGTTATTCTTATTATTATTGGACTAATTGGCCGTACGCCTATCATTACAACGGCGGCTTGTCTTTTACTTGCCATTAAATTAATAGGGCTGGATCGTTATTTCCCATCCATGGAGCGTAGAGGGCTGGAGCTTGGCTTGCTGTTCCTTACAATTGGTATTTTAATTCCATTTGCCAGCAACCGCATCTCAATGAAAGATATCATCTCCGTCTTTACGACTTGGCCTGGGATCATTGCCCTTATAGGCGGAGCGATTGCCACTTATATGAATGGAAAAGGTTTGGCGTTACTAAAAGTAGACCCACAATTAATTGTGGGCCTCGTGCTTGGTTCTATATTTGGCATCTTATTTATGCGCGGCATTCCGGTAGGTCCATTAATGGCTGCCGGAATTACGGCATTTTTATTGAAGCTTGCTTATTTTATTGCGGACAAACTCCATTAAGCTTCGAATCTTATCTACGATCTTCTGGTCCACCAACGAAGGCTTGCACCGCAGTGTCCAAGCCGTATGCTGTGTGAAGAGCACGGATGACATCTGTTAAGTTCGTGTTGTCAATGACACAAGACATTTTAATCTCAGATGTGCTTACCAACGAGATCGTAATACCAAGATCAGAAATGACTTTGAACATCGTAGCTGCAACACCTGGTGAGCTAACCATGCCAGCACCAACAATCGAAACCTTCACAAGATCAACTTCGGAGGTCACTTCACGGAAACCAACTTCAGCGCGAATTTGTTCAATTACATCAAGAGCTTTCTCGCGATCCGCTAACGTCGTTGTGAAAGAGAAATCAGCAGATCCATTGAGAACGCCGCTTTGCACGATGATGTCAACGTCAATTTGCACCTCAGCAAGTGCTAGGAAAACCTTCGCAAGCTGACCTGGCTTTTCGGGAACACCCAGAATACTAATTCTTGCTACATTTTTGTCATAAGCGATGCCACGAACGACGATTCCTTGCTCCATCACTGCTTCCTCCTTCACGTTGGTGCCTTCATTGTAATTAAAGCTTGAACGTACCACGAGTGTCACGTTGTAATTTTTCGCATACTCTACTGCTCTTGGATGAAGTACTGCAGCCCCAAGGTTAGCAAGCTCAAGCATCTCATCATAGGAAATCTCAGTAAGCTTTCTTGCTACTTTCACGATACGAGGATCCGTGGAATAAATGCCATCAACATCGGTATAAATTTCACATAGATCTGCTTTAATCGCTGCTGCAAGCGCAACTGCTGTTGTATCAGAACCGCCGCGGCCCAATGTTGTAATCTCGCCTGCCTCGGTCATCCCTTGGAAACCTGCAACGATTACGACATTCCCTTGCTGGATCGCATTCAGAACACGCTGCGGTTGAATATCCGTAATTCGTGCTTTACCATGAACTGACTCGGTATAAATACCACTTTGCCACCCGGTGTACGAAACCGCTTGTTCACCAAGATTATGTATGGCCATTGATAAAAGTGCTACGGACACTTGCTCACCCGTCGTCAACAACATATCCATTTCACGAGCCGGAGGGGCTCCATCGTAAATTTGCTTGGACAAGTCGATCAAATCATCCGTTGTATCACCCATCGCAGAAACGACAACAACACAGCTGTGACCAGCTTGTTTGCGCTCAACGATTCTTTTTGCAACTCGTTTCATTCGCTCCGCATCACCGACAGAGCTACCGCCAAATTTCATCACTATAAGAGACAAAGCTGACCCACTCCTAACGCATACTAGTGCATAACAATTCAATATTATAGCATACAATTGGCGGACTGTGGTAAGAAATGAAAAAAAGCCTTTCGTACTCCTTCGAGTCAGAAAGGCTTTATTCAATGCTTTATTAGTTGCTCGCGCGTGAAAGGTATTTTCCATCATCTGTATCAACGGAAAGAATATCGCCTTCGTTGATGAAAAGTGGCACCATCACATTAAGACCTGTTTCCACTTTCGCATTTTTCAAAGCACCTTGAGCTGTGTTTCCTTTAACACTTGCATCGGTTTCGATAACTTTCAAGTCAACGCTCTTCGGAAGGTTAATCCCAAGGATTTCACCTTGATAGCTCATGATCTTGATGTTCATGTTTTCTTTCAGGAAGTTCAATTCCCATTTCAATTGTTCGTGGGATAGTGAAATCTGATCATACGTCTCCGTATCCATGAATGTATAGTCGTCGCCTGCTGCGTACAAGTATTGCATTTCACGGTTTTCGATGTGAGCACGTCCAACGTTCTCACCTGCACGGAATGTACGCTCAACGGTGTTGCCGTTACGCAGGTTTTTAAGCTTGGAGCGCACGAATGCAGCACCCTTACCTGGTTTAACGTGTTGGAAATCTAGAACTGTAAAAATATCATGCTCAACTTCAATGGTCAGACCTGTTTTAAAATCGTTTACTGATATCACTTGTAAATCCCTCCGCTAGTCAATGATAAGAAAATCTTTGGTAGAATGTGTAAGTATTTTAATGCCGGTCTCAGTAATTACTACGTCATCCTCAATTCGAACTCCACCAAAATCAGGGAGATAAATACCAGGCTCAACGGTAACAACCATACCAGGAGTTAAAATCATTTCTTCGGTTTTCGACACGCGTGGAGATTCGTGAACCTCCATCCCCAACCCATGTCCGGTCCCGTGACCGAAATAATCGCCATAGCCGCGCTTCACGATAACATCACGTGCGAAGGCATCGCCTTCTCTGCCTGTAATGCCCGGTTTGAGGTTCGCCAAACAATTCAGTTGTGCTTCCAAAACAATATCATAAATTTCTCTATGCTTGTCTGTCGGCTTTCCTAGCATAACCGTTCTTGTGATGTCAGAGCAATAACCTTTATAATACGCTCCAAAATCCAATTTGACAAATTCGTTTAATTGGAGAACACGATCACTTGCTTTACCGTGAGGCAACGCTGAACGCTCACCAGAGGCCACAATCGTCTCGAAGGACGTCGAGGTCCCTCCGTTTTTGCGAATGAACATTTCAATTTCAAGCGCGATGTCTAACTCTTTGACACCTGGTTTAATGAAGTTAAGGATATGCGAGAAGGTCTGATCGGCCAAATCGGCCGCTTCCTGCATCACTTGCAGTTCAGCTTCATCCTTTACCATGCGAATCAATTCAACAAGTCGTGAAGTCGGCACGAATTCAATACCCGGAAGACCTTGTTGATAGTTTAAGAAATCACCATAAGAAACGTCGCTTTGTTCGAAACCAAGTTTCTTGATTCCTTGCTGCTGCAAGAGTTCGGTTACGGTCTCGATCGCCTTTGCTTTATGTTCAACCACTTCAAACAATTTGGCTTGCTGCGGCGCTTGCGTCATATAACGGAAATCTGTTAATAAAATGGCACGATCTAACGTAATAAGTACATAACCAGAAGAACCAGTGAAACCAGATACATATGTACGGTTATATGTGTTCGTGATGAGTAGTGCCGGTAATTCCTGCTTTTGCATAGCCTCGCGAAGACGTTCAATACGTTTCTCCTGCATACAAATCACCATTCCTTCTTTAAGTTTTGCTTTAGCAAAACTAACTTCGTAAGCAAATGCTTACAGATGGGGTAGTAAAGCTCGTAAACCAAGCGCATAGCTTTCTGCGCCAAATCCACAAATTTGACCAATTACGACGGGTGCGATGACCGAATGATGACGAAATTCCTCACGTTTATGAATATTCGAAATATGAACCTCTACCGTTGGTAATTGGACCGTAGATAGCGCATCGCGAATCGCATAGCTGTAATGGGTGAAGGCGCCAGGGTTAATGAGAATGCCATCCTTCGTGCCATACGCTTCGTGGATTTTATCAATAATCTCGCCCTCATGGTTAGATTGGAAGCTCTCCAATTGGATTGAAAGCTCTGTCCCTAGCTCATGCAAACCCTCAATAATGCTGGAAAGTGTTACGGTTCCATATACACCAGGTTCACGTATGCCAAGCATATTCAAATTCGGACCATTCAAAACTAGAACCCTTTTCAATTGGAAATCCTCCCGCAACAATCGTCATTGGTAACTAGCCTATTGCTGCTAATTAACCTTTGATATTCTACCATAACTTTCATGTCTTGGGTATAGCCTCTGTTGTTCTAGCGCTGGTATATTCAATGGCAATCGAATACCCGATAAACATTCCCCATACGAGGAATAAACACAAATCACTGATGATCGTATTTAGCTCTAATTCCGTTATCCAATACACCATTCCCGTAATCGGCCCAATCATAAGGTAAATAATCGCCCACCACACGGCGCCGTAGCCAATCCCCCAGAAAGGACTGCGCAGCTTGAACATCGTTACCATGTAGATGAAGGCTGCGAGTATTGAGAATAGAGCAAAGACCGCCCACCCAATGAACAGCCCCGTCCACGTGTTAAAAAAATCATGCTTGAAGAATGGTTCTACGAGGAAACCAATTCCGATGGTTGTAAATTTGAAATAATTTTCGACAATTTTGAGGGCACCCCATATCAGCCCGGCAAAAAAACCGATATATAGAACAAAAAACCAGCGATTTGTCTGCTTTTTCACAGCGGTATGCGCATTCGTCATCAGCAATCTTCCTTTCTCTACCGTAAAGGCTTGTCTTTTCATTGGCAATCATAGTATGTTCTGTCGCAATCGGTAGCATTCAACACCTGAATCCGTTACAATAAGAAAGTGAGTAACTGAATTCGAGAAAGATGAGAAGGTGAATCTTGTGGCAGAACAAAACAGTATATACGGAGGACAAGCCGTCATCGAAGGCGTCATGTTCGCAGGAAGAAATGTGCACGTAACTGCTGTGCGCAAAAAGGACGGTTCCCTTGATTTTTTGGAAGTACCGAAGAAAGTAATTCCGTGGGTTCAAGCACTTAAGAAAATTCCTTTCGTTAGGGGAATTGTAGGAATTATCGAGTCGAGTGCCAAAGGTGCACAGCATTTGAATTTCTCGGCCGAGTCGTTCGCTGAGCAAGAAGGCGATGATGACACGCCGAAAAAGGAAGAGAAAGCAGGCATTTTCTCAAACATTTCGATGGTTTTAGGCGTTGCCGTCGTTGGTGTTCTATCATTTTTGTTCGGAAAATTCATTTTCACCTTAGTGCCAGCTATTATTGAACAGTTTTTGTTTCAAAATGTATTTAGCAATCAAATTCTTCATAATCTTATAGAAGGTGTAATCAAAATCATTTTGCTGGTGGGGTATATCTACTTCATCTCACTTACACCTATGATTCGGAGATTGTTTCAATATCATGGCGCAGAGCATAAAGTTATTAGCGCCTATGAAGCAGGTATGGAATTAACAGTAAGCAATGTCCAAAAGTTCAACACACTTCATTACCGTTGCGGCAGCAGTTTTATCGTATTCACCGTTCTGATCGGTGTTGTCATCTACTCATTCCTTCACTATGACGGTTTAGTCGAGCGTATTGTGCAGCGTTTAATTTTGTTGCCATTGGTTATCGGAGTTTCTTATGAAGTATTGCGTTTTACAAATTCGCTTCGTGAAGTACCTGTTCTTCGTTATTTAGGCTATCCAGGACTTTGGCTTCAACTGCTTACAACCAAAGAACCTGAAGACAGTCAAGTTGAGGTATCCATTGCATCATTTAACCGCATGCTAGAAGCGGAAAAACGAATTATGGAGGGACGGGCATGAGAAGAAAGTTTTCCCCGATTGAGATTGCCATAGGAATATTGATTGCCATAGGCTTGATCGTTAGTCTGCGTGTATTATTCATTCCTATTCTTGTGCTTGGGGCGATTTTTCTACTGTATAAATTCCCACCTTCCCGTTGGAAAAAAACCTCGATTAATCGGGGTAATGTAAAAGGTAAAACGAAGAACGCCAAATTTCGCGTCATCAACGGCACGAAAGATTCAGATAAGGATGATTTTCCGAAGTATCACTAAGATAAAGATTTATGTGGTGGTCGCATCACAAATTTCTCATAATTTTCTTCATACGTACTGGCTGACCAGTTTTTGAAGTACGACTTGGCTGCCAGAAAGCCCGACTCGTAAAGTGACATGCTGAGCTCCTTTGAAATGGTGAACTGTGTATTACTAACACCAAGTGTAGGAATTTTAACGGTGCGGAAGCGATTCTTTTGCTCAATGTAGCGTTCATCGTGCGCACTTAACATGGTGCTGAAAAGCGCTTCTAGCATTGTGATGGGTCCACGGATCGTATGCGTTGGCGTATCGCTCTTCCCAACAAGTTGGAAGCCGATGACAGGCGTGAGTTTAGCGCGGGGCATTTCATTGTCGAACACCCACAGCGGGAAGTTGCTTAACAAACCGCCATCCACGATATAAGTAAATTGCTCTGTGAAAGGCTTAGCCTTCGCGGAGCTTTTTATATTCCGGCGAATTCTGACTGGATCGAAGAAATAAGGAATACTCGTGCTCATTCTCACAGCTTTGGCAACTGACAATTTTCCTGGCTCAATACCGTATTGAGCAATATCATTGGGGAGAACCAATAGCTTGCCATATGTGATATCAGAAGCAATAATACGGAGCTGATTGGGCCTCAGATCTGCAAAGGTGCGTATGCCTTTAGCTGCAAGCTGTTGATTCACCCAATGTTCCAATGCTTCGCCGGAATAGAGGCCTTTTTTGAGCAACAAGCGCGCCGCGGGTCCAATGATCTTCGTGTTGAAAATAGGAGAACGTTGCATAAACGACTTAAAAGGCGCTCTCAGGATCAACTCCCTCATTTCTTCTCCCGAATAGCCTGCTGCCAACAAAGCCGCCACAATGGAGCCAGAGCTTGTACCTGCGACTTCATGAAAGGTATACCCTTGTTCGTTGGCCGCGCTCACACAACCTGCCAGTGCAATCCCTTTGACGCCCCCACCTTCAAACACCCCGTTAATCTTCATACATCGCACCCTCCTTAAGCTCCATTTCATAGGGCTTCTTACGTATGTATGCGAGAGCAGTTTGTCTGTATTCATACAAAAAAAAAGACAGAGTACCGTAAACGGTCTCTGCCTAATTCTCTGCCTCTAATTCTTTACGAACATTCATAAGTTCATCAGCTCGACTTGGATCTCTTCGGAAATATTCCAATAAAGTTTCAATGCAAGTAATGGAATCCCAGCTCAAATGGTGCTCAATGCCTTCGACATCCTTATATATATTGTCCTCATGGACACCTATTGTCGTTAGAAAATTTTCCAAAAGCTCATGTCGATCCATCAAACGCTTGCCCATCTTCTTCCCTTTTGGCGTTAGGATGAGACCGCGATATTTTTCATAGATTAAATAATTATCTTTATCTAATTTTTGAATCATTTTAGTCACGGAGGAGGGGTGCACTTCAAGCCCTTCAGCAATGTCGGAAACACGAGCGTAACCTTTCTCATCGATAAGCTTGTATATTCTCTCCAAATAATCTTCCATACTTGGCGTAGCCATTGCTATATTTCCCCCTGCTGTGCGAATTTCTATCCACATACTGCTTTCCTATCATAATCCATCAACCCAGATGCGGTCAAATCTCCCATGATTCCTACAGCTCACTGCTTGGCACACTAAAATAATAGATTGTCATCCCGATATTTGATGGAGGTCCTCCATGTCTACTGAATTAATAACAAGGCCACTACCTAGCACGACGATTTTCGTACCAGAGCTTGTTTATTTTGAGCCAGATGCCATGAATTATCCAAAGGGAAAGCAGATATATGAATGGGCTAAACAAGAAGGCTTAGATATTCATATGACGACTTCCCATAATCAAATACGTGATTTACCTGGTGAAACAGAATTAGATAAATATCGGATTGCCAAGAGAACCTTGGTCGTCGGCATTAGGAAAACGTTAAAATTCGAAACGTCCAAACCGTCCGCAGAGTATGCGATACCAATAGCAACGGGGTGTATGGGACATTGCCACTATTGCTATTTGCAAACTACGATGGGTGCGAAGCCTTACATCCGCGTCTATGTAAATATAGACGATATTCTCGGGGCAGCTAAGAGCTATATCAAGGAACGTGAACCTGAAATTACACGTTTCGAAGCTGCGTGCACATCAGATCCAGTCGGGCTTGAGCATATCTCGGGCTCGCTCAAACAGCTGATCGAGTTCATGGGTGAACAAGAGCACGGCAGGCTGCGTTTTGTCACGAAATATCATCATGTGGAACCTTTATTAGATGCCAAGCATAACAAGCATACCCGTTTTCGCTTTAGCGTGAATGCCGATTATGTCATCAAAAATTTCGAGCCTGGCACCTCTCGCTTTCACGAGAGAATTGAAGCGGCAGGCAAAGTAGCCAAGGCTGGATATCCGCTTGGTTTCATCATTGCGCCTATTATATGGTACGAAGGCTGGGAGGAAGGCTATGCCACGCTGCTTGAAAAGCTTTACAAAACGCTTCCTGCAGAATCTGCGGAAGATCTCACTTTCGAGATGATTCAGCATCGATTTACGAAAACAGCTAAGAATATTATCGAGAAACGTTATCCCAAAACGAAGCTGGAAATGGACGAAGAAAAGAGAAAATACAAATGGGGTAAATATGGGAAAGGCAAATATGTATACAAAGATGAACAAGCCACTGCGTTGAGGGAATTTATTACGGAACATATTTTCGAAAAATTCCCTCAAGCGAAGATTGAGTATTTTACCTAAATCCTTAGAATTTCAAGAAATCTGGTGTAATGGAGTTCAGCCAAAGTGTGATTTGCGTCATTTTACCTGTATAAAGAAGAACGGCGATAACAATCATCAATCCCCCGCCAATTTTCATGATGGTAGCGGAATAGCGCAAAATCCATTTGGTTGAACCGATGAAAAAGGAAAGCACGAAGAACGGAATCGCAAACCCAAGTGAATACGATGTTGTTAGCTGAAACCATGTTCCCGGTTCCGTAGCTGCTAAAGCCAGTATGGCTGATAGAATCGGCCCGACACAAGGTGACCAGCCCGCAGCAAAGCCCATACCAACGAACACAGAGCCAACATAGCCAGCAGGACGAAATTTAATGGACAGCTTGCGTTCTTTCATTAACCATTGCGGTTGAAAAATACCGAGTAGAAAAAGTCCCATTACAAATATTAATAGTGCAGCGATTTGTCTAAGTAAGTCACGATAATCAATGAAAAAGCTTCCTACGAAGCCTGCTGTTAACCCTAAAGCGTAAAAGATGATGGAAAAGCCAACAATGAAACTTAATGTGTGGAGCATCGTTTGGCGTCTTACTTGAACAGTTGTTCTTCCTGACTTGAGTTCACTGACAGAAATTCCTGTTATGTAGGATAAAAACGATGGATATAAAGGCAGACAACAAGGTGAAATGAAGGAAGCAATTCCCGCCCAGAGGGCGATCCATAAATTAACAGAATCCATGATTTATATCCTCAATCCTCTTTTCAAAATGATCCCGATCAAAATAGCGATTAGGCTCAGTACGACCGTCCCGCCTGGCGCCAAATCCCAAATACCAGCTACAACCAGACCAACAATTACGGCAATTTCCGAGAATAAAATCGCTAAAAATACGGAATGTTTAAAACTTCGTGCAATTAATAAGCTGCATGCGACTGGAATCGTTAGTAACGAGGAAACAAGTAACGCACCTACAATTTTGATAGCCACTGAGATAACAAGTGCAGTCAGCATTGTAATCATCATATTATAAAATTTCAAAGGAAGTCCACTTACACTCGCAGCATCCTCGTCAAAAAACATCAAGAAAAATTCTTTGAAGTGAAAAGCAATAACGCCGATAACAAGCACACACACAACTAAGACCACCCACAAATCCGTGGAGTCCAGTGTATATATACTACCGAACAAATAACTCATAACGTTCATATTGAATCCCTTGCCTAAGGTAAACAGCAGCGTTGCAAGCGCTACGCCACCCGACATGATGATGGCTATCGAAAGCTCAGCGTAGGTTTTATAGGCCTTGCGGAGCCGTTCTATAGCAAAAGAGGCAAGCAGGGCAAACACGAGTCCCACGCCCAATGGGTATACATTGATCAAAAAACCAAGCGCTACGCCGGCAATTGAAACATGTGCTAACGTGTCCCCGATCATGGACAACCGCCTGAGAACAAGAAAAACGCCCATCAAAGGCGCTGTAAGCCCGATCAACAAACCACCTATTAAAGCACGCTGAAAAAAGTATTCTGTAAATATGTCCAAAATGCCCGCTCCTTACTGAACTCCGATCATCTCTCGAATCTGGCCGAGTGAATGTGTTAAATTCGTCTCACGGCAATCCTCGGGATCATGGGTATGCTTCACATAAAACTTGATGCCACCGCTTACCTGCTGCGGCTCTGTTCCTAGATACGATTGAATCATGTCCATATCATGGGAAACCATAATAAAGGTCATATGGTGATGCTGATGCATGTGCTTGATCATTCTGAAGAAGCCGATCTGCGTTTCAGCATCAATACCTACCGTAGGCTCATCTAAGATGAGTAACTCAGGGTTGTTAACAATTGCACGTGCTAAGAAGGCTCGCTGCTGCTGCCCGCCTGAAAGCTGGCCAATACGCCGATCAGCTAAATCCTCAATGCGCATCGCAAGCATCGCGTCTTCTGCTTTTTGCAGCTCAGCTTTCGATAGTCGGCGGTAGACGTTCTTTTTGTTATACATGCCCGAAAGCACAACTTCTCTTACCGTAGCTGGGAATAAGGGGTTGAAGGCATTTTTTTGTGGAACATAACCGATTCGTTCCCAATCCTTGAATTGATTCAAGGGTCGATCAAATAATCGAATTTCCCCGTTTGTTGGTTTCAACAAACCAACTAGCATCTTAAGAAGCGTTGTTTTCCCTGCACCGTTGGAACCAATTACACCAACAAAATCGCGCTCAAACACATTAAATTGAAGATTGTTTATGACCGTCTTATTTTCGTATGAAAATGAAATTTGATCGATTGAAATGATCTTCTGATGGCATAACATTTTATCACTATTTTCCATCTGCTTACCCCTGACTAACCAAGAATGGTCTTTTTCCCTTTATTGTAAGGCGATGACTAGGTTTTTCAAATTTTTGTCCATGATCGAAATAAAATCTTCGCCAGCTTTTAACTGTTCTTCTGACAGACCCTCAAGTGGATTGAGAACTAACGTGTCAACTTTCGCATCTTTCGCTAATGTCTTTGCCAACTTATCCGAGACAAGCTCCTCGAAGAAAATATACTTCAATTGATGATCTCTAATAAAAGCGTTGATTTGCTTCAGATCCTGTGCTGTTGGTTCAGCGTCCGGCGATAATCCCATGATGGACATTTGAGTCAAGCCGTAGTCTCTACATAGATATGCAAATGCATGATGAGATACTGCAATTTCTTTTTTGGCAGTTTGAGCAAGTTCCTTTTTGTATCTGGCATCTAAATCCGATAATTTAGCAGCATATTTCTGATAGTTTTGCTCGTAAGCATCCTTATGTGTCGGATCCGCTTCAATCAAAGCTGTTTTAATATTATTAGCCATTTTTTGCGCATTTAACGGGCTTAACCAAGCATGAGGATCAAATTCTTCTTTATTATCATCAGTTGTGATTAAATTAGCCCCTTTACTAGCTTCGACGACGCGGACAGTTGATTCACTTGATAGACTTCCAAGAAAATCTTTGACCCAGCCTTCAAATCCAGCACCTTGATAAACGAAAATTTGTGATCCAGACATATTTTTGATATCTCTGCTTTTTGGTGACCAATCATGAGGCTCAACACCAGCTGGTACAAGATTGATCACATTCACATAATCGCCGCCAATTTGCTTCGTGAAATCATATAAGGGATAAAAGCTAGTTACCACATTCACTTTTCCTTCGACTAATCCTGCTTTCGAGTTTCCACAGCCCGCGATACAAATCGCAACAACCATCAATAAACCTATGTAGAAAAACTGCTTTGCATGTCTTGTCATTTTCTGAGCACCTACTCTAAATCGTAATTTTTTTTATTAACGATTTGATTATACGAGTTGGCATTATGGAAAGTCAATATATTTGGGTGGAAAGTCAAAAAAGCCAGGCTGTATTGTTCACAGCATGGCCATTTCTAATTTCCCGCAGTTTTATTCAGATCCATCCGTTTTTTCTTCTTCGGAATCACCGGAGTCACCAGAACTTCCAGAATCACCAGACCCAGATGAATCGCCTGAGGCTCCTTCCTCACCTTTAGCTTCCTTGGCTTTCTGTTTTTCCTCGCTGCTACCCTTCGTTGGTTTGTCTGCTTCTTCTTTCAGCTTTTTATAACGTTCCTCCGACTCTTTAATGAGTTTTGCATCCTGCTCCTTTTGATATTCAATCACCTCGTTGAACATCTGATACTGTTTTTTCAATTCTTGATCGATCACACTTTCTTTGCTTTTAGCTTCAGCTTCTTTCTTGGCCTCTTCCTTTTTCTTCTCGCCTCCGCCAAACAACGAACAAGCTGTCAATGTGATGATCAATATTGCAATGGTTATCCCTTTTCCAATACGCCTAATAAGCATCTCACTCACTCCGTGATTAGTTTCCTTTAGCTTGCCCGTTGTCATCAAAAATACCCCAACACAGCAAAGACCCCACCCTGAAAGTTCAGAGATGGGGTCCTTCGTGTTGGAGGCTATTATTTCACGATCGCACCGTTCGGCATCGAATCCGGAACGGTCGCTAGTGTGAGTTGATCGCCGTGTGAAGCGGCGAGAATCATACCTTGAGACAGCTCGCCGCGCAGCTTGGCGGGCTTCAAGTTCGTGACGCAAATAACTTTGCGTCCAACAAGATCATCGGGCGTGTAAAACTTCGCGATGCCCGAAACAACTTGGCGCTGCTCGTAGCCAAGATCAAGCTGCAGCTTGAGAAGCTTGTCGGCGCCTTTCACTGGCTCCGCCGAGATCACTTGCGCGACGCGCAGCTCCACCTTAGCGAAATCGTCGATACCGATTTCGTCTTTGGGCTCCGGCGCAGGCACAGCTTCAGTAGCAGCAGACGCAGGAGTTGCTGATGCTTTAGGTTCATCGGTGCTCACGGAAGCACCGCCACCCATAGCCTCGACGATAAAGGCGACTTCTGCCGCCACGTCGAGTCTTGGGAACATGGGCTCACCCTTCTGCACCTTAGTGCCCGAAGGGAGATGCCCGAATGACTGCACGCTTTCCCAAGCAGTCAAGCGTGGTAAATCCTCAGCAGCTAAGCCAAGCTGCGCCCAGATCAGTTCTGGTGTCTTCGTCAAGAAAGGACGAAGAAGTACAGAAGAGATGCGCTGGGATTCGGCCAGCACGTACATGACGGAGCCTAGCGTATCACGCTTGGCATCATCTTTCACCATCGACCATGGCTGCGTTTCGTCGATATATTTATTCGTGCGGCTAATCAACTGCCACACCGCGGAGAGCGCGATGGAGAACTCCATTTTCTCCATCGATTCTTCGTACTTCGCTACTGTCGTACGAACCGTCTCCAGAAGACTCTCGTCAAATTCAGTAGCTCCAGGGATATAAGCTGGAATGCTACCTGCAAAATACTTATCGATCATCACAATCGTACGATTTAGCAAGTTCCCTAAATCATTGGCCAGATCATGATTCACACGCTCCACGAAACTCTCTGGTGTAAACGTGCCGTCTGCTCCGAATGGTACTTCGCGCATGAGGTAATAACGAAGAGCATCCAAACCATAACGGTCAATAAGTGTAACAGGATCCACAACATTGCCCTTCGACTTTGACATTTTGCCATCCTTCATGAGCAGCCATCCGTGTGCAAACACCTTTTTCGGCAATGGCAAATCTAGTGCCATTAACATAATCGGCCAATAAATCGTATGGAAACGCACAATTTCCTTGCTCATTAAATGCACATCTGCCGGCCAATAGTTCTTGAAAATCGTCTCGTCGTCAGATCCATACCCGAGCGCCGTAATATAATTCGAAAGCGCATCAATCCAAACATAAATGACATGCTTCGGATCACCCGGAACTTTGATGCCCCAGTCAAATGTAGTTCTCGAAACCGCCAAATCCTCCAAGCCAGGCTTAATGAAGTTATTCAACATTTCATTCTTACGCGATTCTGGCTGGATGAAATCAGGATTTTCCTCGTAGTATTGAACCAGACGATCCGCATATTTACTCATCCGGAAGAAATACGTTTGTTCCTTCATTTTCTCTACAGGACGGCCGCAGTCGGGACATTTTCCATCTACAAGCTTACTCTCTAGGAAAAAGGATTCATCCGGAATACAGTACCAACCTTCGTATTCACCTAAATATATATCTCCTTGATCTAGTAAACGCTGAAAAATTTTAGCTACTGCATCCTTATGACGATCTTCCGTCGTACGAATAAAATCATCATAAGAAATATCCAGCTTCGCCCATAGCTCTTTAATACCAGACACGATATTATCTACAAACTCTTGTGGCGTTGTTCCTTTTTCTTGCGCTTTGCGCTCAATTTTCTGTCCGTGTTCATCTGTACCTGTTAAATATCTAACATCATAGCCTTGTAACCTTTTGTAGCGCGCCATAGCGTCCCCAGCAACAGTTGAATATGCGTGACCAATATGCAGCTTATCACTTGGATAATAAATCGGCGTGGTAATGTAAAATGTTTTTGATTGTTCGGACATCATTCGTTCCTCCAATATCGAATAGTAGAAAACACAAAAAACCCTCATCCATCTTGGGACGAGAGTTGAACTCACGCGGTACCACCCAGGTTCCCCCGCCTTTCACAAGCTCGGGGCTCAGTAAGTCTATAACGACTTGCCCATTAACGCTGGGACACGAGACCAGCTTACTCTCCGCATTGATTGTGTAAGCATTGCTTTACACTCTTGTGCTGAGAAGCTCGAAGGCCTATTCTCCGGGACCATATTCCAAACATACTCCTATACCGGCTTTCACCTGACCCGGCTCTCTGTTCATAGGCATCCGATTGTACTTATCCGTTCATCGAAAAAACAATATTTAGCATCTTTAAGCACAATATATCGAAAAAAACAGCTACATGTCAAGCTGACAGAATTCATTAAATTAATTTATCTTCTTTGCAGGTACATGGTCCACTCCACCTGGGTGAAATGGATGGCATTTGCAGATTCGTTTCGCGGATAGCCAAGAACCTTTCAAGGGGCCGTGAACCTCTATCGCTTCTAGCGCATATTGCGAACATGTTGGATAAAATCGGCATGTAGGGGGCTTCAGTGGCGAAATAAACCTCCGATAAAAATGGATGGGTGCTTGAACAACCCTTTTCATCAGCAATCTCCTAGTTCTTAGTACATTAGTATCCTTCACTCATCATCTTGCCTGAAAATATGAATGGCGTCAAATACAACGTAACCCAAAACCTTATAACTGAAAACACTTCAAAAACCTTGTATATAAATGAATGGACACAAAGGTTTTCATTATTAACTTCATATTTAGCTTAAGAATTTTTATAGATTCTATATATGTATGGAAATCAAATTGCTCCTGCAAGTTATCGACTAGTTTAGGCATGCTAATTTTCGGTTTATCGGATTCAGCACGAGAAGCTTTCAAATTACGAAATGCAAGTAATCGACTTTCCTCAACTTTGAATGCTAAACAAATTTTTTGAAGCAATAGCTTCGCACTTCTATAATTAATTTGTAGAAGCTCGGACAAACCGTAAGCCGTAACTTCTGTATCACACTCAAATAAAGTCTGGATTGCTTTAAACCAAGTTAGTAAAGATAGTTTAGATTTATGCATGATTGTGCCAGCCGTGATAGAAACTTGCATTCTACACTCTTTGCACTCTAATAATCTGCGTGTACGAACTTGAAAAGCTTCATTGTGATCGCATCGAGGACAATGAAATCCGTTTGACCAACGCAGATTCATCAAAAAATCCTCACACGCCTCTTCCGTTTGACAAAATGACGCCCCATTAGCAATTGAATCAAAATTCATATCCTCTCACCTCGCGTCAGAACTTATGCTCTATTAATAAATCATTTATAGCAAACAAATGTTCGTAAGTAAACCATTTTTTATGAAATTTTCCATGTAACCCCCCTAGAAGAAGTGGCGATATATCTGGCGTAATACAAAAACTGTGATACATACAAGTAATGAAATTTAAACTGTTTTTCAAAAACCAATATGAATCTTTGATTAGGTTAATAGAGGGCTTTGGATGAAGATTTACTTAGTGGAACTTAGTTGAAATTACGTAGTGAATTGAATGCGTGCAGAGTCCCTTAGGCTATTAATTCGACTTTCCTCAGACTGATCTATCTGTAACATTAATCTGTAACACTATTGCTTGAGGCATGATTTTAGTAAACAGAATGATCTAGTCATCGCGACTTGTAGTTAGCACAGAAATCCGATATTGACGAGACGTGCACTCGCGGTGTTGGATGGATATTTCCGGAACATTTTAGTTACTTGGATTCCCATTGGGAAATGACTTGTAGATAATTCAGAATACCGATTTAGTTAAGTATGTGTACAGTTTGGATTTGGTTTGGGTTCGGTTTGGGTTGAGTTGGGTTGGGTTGGGTTGGGTTGGGTTGGGTTGGGTTGGGTTGGGTTGGGTTGGGTTGGGTTGGGTTGGGTTGGGTTGGGTTGGGTTGGGTTGGGTTGGGTTGGGTTGGGTTGGAGCGGCTTAGATGGCTCAGGTGTTACGTGCTCGGTGGCTCTGATCGCTCGAATGTCTCAGGTGGGGGCATGATTGTCGGATGGTCGATTCATGGTGACAATGATTCGGTTTGGGTTATAATGTTGAATGGAGATGATTCGAGGATTTTGGACATTTTTTTATTATTTTGGTTTAAAGGAGTTTATTCAATATGATGATTGAGATATTTCAGGACTTAGTGTGTCCTTGGTGCCGCATCGGTAAGAAGAATTTGATGGATGCCCTTGAAGGGTTTACAGCTGAACCTGTTGAGATTCATTACCGTGCCTATCAGCTTGATCCTTCGACGCCAATTGAGGGTGAGCATTTTGAGACGCTTATGCGAAATAAGTTTCGTGCGGATGAGAGCAAGTTACAAGCGATGCTTGAGCAAGTGACTCAAGCTGGACAAGCATCAGGTTTACATTTTGATTTTTCACAAGTAGAGAAAATGCCGAATACGTTAAAAGCGCATCAGCTCATTGCGATCGCACCTGAAGAAGTCAAAAAGCAGCTTATTGACGACTTGTTTAAGGCTTATTTTGAGGATGGAAAAGATATTGGTGACGTGAAATTCCTGCTTGAAGCTGCAGGGCAACTGGGTATGGAGCCGCAGCAAACGCTCACTCGACTTCATGCTAAAGAGGGCTTGGAGCAGGTTGAGGATGATCTTGCTTTTGCAAGTCAGGCCGGTGTAACAGGTGTCCCATTTTTCGTTATTAACCGCAAATATGCTTTAACCGGTGCTCAACCAGCTGCTACGTTTATACAAGCACTTGAGCAAATTAGTGCAGAGGGCTCAAGCGAAGCTTGAACTAAAGTTAATTAACGCCCGACATCTCCAACAAGGAGATTCGGTTTTTTAAGCTGATAAATAGGAGTTTTACAAATGACTACTTTACTTAAGGCACTCAAGCAGTTGCCTACTCGCGCAATGATTGTGATTCTTCCTTTTGTTTTGATGTATATGGTTGAATATTTAGAAAGGGGCTCATTTAAGGAGCTTCATCATTGGATTACGACTTATCCTTTAGCTATGGTGCTTGCTTATTTCGTTGTTGGAGCTTTGTATCTGTTTCTTATCGCGGTGTCTGGACGTGTTAGGCTGTCGTTTTGGCTCCTTTGTGCCATTTTGTTGCCATTAGGAGCGATTAGCGGCAGTAAGTTAAAGGCGATTGGTTCGCCTTATTATCCATGGGATCTTTATTTTAATAACCAACTCATGGAGTATAAGAAGTTTTTGAGCGACTATTTAACTAACTCTATTATTGGTTATACCCTCTTATTTCTTGTTGTTGTGGCTTGTCTGTTTCATCTCATTTTGCGAAAGCATAAATTGAGGTTTAACTGGATCGAGCGCAGTATATATGGCGTTATTGCTATTGTTATGGCGACGAGTTTGTATATGGATAAGCCTATTGCTTTCACGAAACTATACGGGGTGTACACGGTTCCCTGGGACCAAACGATTACTTATGATGAGAATGGTTATTTGTACGCATCGGTGCAGATGTTGAACTTTCTGAAAGTGGCGAAGCCAGATGGTTATAGTAAAAAAGCAATCACAACCCTACTGAACCAAATCCCAGAGAAAGCTGCTGTGAATGAGAAAAAGCCGAATATCATCGTCATGCTGGGGGAGTCTTTTTTCGATCCAACAACGATGAAAAACGTAACTTTCAGCCGCGACCCTATCCCGCATTTGCATGCAATACAACAAAAATACACTAGCGGCAAGATGCTGTCTCCGCAATTCGGCGGAAGTACAGCTAATGTTGAGTTTGAGGTTTTGTCGGGGAATTCGATGCGTTTTTTCGGGAAATCACCTGATAAAATTATCCCTTATATTGAATATATGAATCACGGTGTGGATTCCTTAGCGAGCATTACAACAAGACAAGGATACACAGCAACTGCGATTAATCCTTTCTTTAGTTATTTTTTTGATAGCAGAAAAGTATATAAGCATCTTGGTTTTTCGAGATTTATTTCAAGTGAATATTTCCCAAATGATTTCTCAGGACCGAACTATGCAGATCGTGCTGTTGTTAACAAAATTATTGAGGAAACCGAAAAAAGTGTTGGACCTGATTTTGTTTTTGCCAATACGATGGAAAATCATCATCCCTATCCTCCTGGGAAGTTCAGCAAGAATACGATTCAGGTTGCTGGAGATATTTCAGCAGAATCTAAGAGCATTTTAGAAACTTACGCACAAGGTATCACTGCCACAGATCAAGCCCTGCAAGATCTCGTTGATTATTATTCTAAAAAATCGGAGCCAACGATTATCTTGTTTTTCGGGGACCATTTCCCCTTCTTCGAGGAGGATTATAAAGTTTACCGCGATGCCAAATATGTGCTGCCTGATGACCCTGATCTGTATACGAAGACACATTACACGCCTTTTGTGATCTGGAACAACTTCGTGCCTGCCGATCAAGAGAGGCTGAATTTGACCTCAAGTCCATCATTTTTAGGACCGATGTTACTGAAATTGGCTGGTGTACAAGGTAGTTATTATACGGATTATTTGTATGATTTGTCTAAAAAAATACCTGTTATTCCACCGCAAGATATGTGGTCCAAATATAACATTCAGGAGAGCGATCTCGCAGGTTATGAGAAGCTGCAGTATGATATTCTCTTTGGAGGTCGTTATGCATATGCAGCCAAAGGCTATAAAGATACGATCGTTCAGCCTTCTTACACACTTGGATACGGTGATCCTGTGATTTCAAAGGTCACACGAACTGACAATAAAATTCTGGTAAAAGGAACTCTTTTTTTCTCCTCCTGTAATGTGTATGTTGATGGGCAGGAAGTGAAATCTAACTTCGACGGAAAAGATACCTTATATGTTGATATGACAGCGAATCCTTCTATCGAACCAGATAAACCACATCAAGTCGAAGTGCGAGTATACGATGATAAAAAGATGAAAATTGGTCAATCCAACCTTTATCCGATGCCATCGTCATGACGAAAGCCCCCTATGAATAGGATGAAGGATATCCTACTCTTAGGGGGCTTTTTGTGTGGTGATGACCATTCCACCAGCTCATGTTCATTTCTTCACAACGATGACTTCGGAAGATTTAGGACACCATCATCTTTTGCGACTGTACACATTCAGTGTGAACGGGTCCTCTTATGATCAGCATGTTCATCAATACCAAGGAATTTCTGGGATTAAGTATGGTCATTATCATGCTTTTTATGGCGTTACAGGACCGCCAATTGCTTTAACTAATGGTGATCATATTCATTTCCTCCAAGGTGTTGTAGATTTAAATCTGTATAACACCGGCAGAAGAGGCGCATTGGTTAAATCTGCTGAAATGGAAGGGTTAATTAGGCAGCTGCATCAACATACTTATCAAGGCTATTCGAGAACTGGCATTGGTTATGAACCTTGGTGACAGCTTACTTTGTTTCAATATGAATGGCCCAGTGGAAGGTAAAGGTAGCCCCCGCCTCTAAGGCTTGCGCTCCAGAGAGCTTGGGTGAATATGATTCATTGAACACGTTCATGATGCTTGTGTAAGGCTCTAGGGAGACGGCTTGCGACCATGGCGCTGTGAACAGCACATGAATCGGAAACTTATCTCCCATCTCAAAGATAAGCTTTGTACCCCGAGCTTCATATTCTAGCTCGCATACTTGCGGTCCTGGCGCGATGCTGAGCATCTGAGAGCCGCCAGGGTAGCCAGGCAGCGAAGAGACAATCGCGCCCTTCTGTAAGGCCGCTGTGAGCGCTGTCGGCACAGGCTCACCAGCCGCATACCCACCCGCGGTAAGCGGCCATTCTGCCGCCGCGGGGATGGTTACTCGCACGCGATCTGCTTCGCCCTCCGCGAACGCGAAGTACGGGTGAAAGCCAAGCGACAGCGGCATGGAATCGCCGCCTCGGTTGGCAATTTCACCGCTGAGCGACAGCGTACCGTCCTTCAGACGGTACGTGAAGCGGAAGCATGCGGCGTGTGGGAAATACGCCAGCATCTCCGGGGTCTCCGCGATGTCAAACTCCGCGGAGACATAAGCCCCGCCAGCCGCGTCAGCGCCGCTGGCGACGACCTTCCACGGCCGCTCGCGCAGCTGGCCGTGGGCGTGATCAGGCTCCCGATTCGCCGGGAGCCGGTATTCGCGGCCACCGAAGGTGAACGCCGCATTTTTGACGCGCCCCGGCGGGAACAGAATGGGCACGCCGTAGCGCGAGGAATTGACGCGAAGCTCCGACAAGTCGACGGGCTTCGCGATGTAACTGTGGTTCCGCACATCGAAGCGGAACAGGTGTAGACCGACGGCCGGAATAATTTCGGCCACGGCCTCATCTTGATGGTCGACGAGTCTTATCGTCGACTCTCCTTCCCATTCGCTATGTATGAGTTCGTACTGGCACAATGATAAATCCCCCTTAGTAATTGTCGTGACGAATCGTGACTTGGTTTGTTCGTTTAAAACGATTTCGTGTTTGATAATAGTTATAAATCATTATGATGCCAAGTACAAGAATTACGCTTGTAATCAGACTCCCTTCTGCCCCGAATGCGCCGCCTGAAATAACCATAGAACCTTTCGACTCTGTCGTTATAAGTGATGACATGGGAATACCTGAAACGTCAAAACCAAATAGGCACCCTTGCATGAAATTCCAGGCTAAGTGCAGCCCCACAGGCATCCATAGACTACCCGTGTACTCACGGCACAAGCCCATCAAAAGCCCTGCCAACAAAATATTGATAAAGGGAAACGCCGTATTCCACATCCCTGGATTAAAGCTATGCAGCAGCGCGAAAAAAATGGTAGATACCCCAACTGCTACTTTGGGTCCGAAGCGATGTTTCACAATGCCTTGTAAATACCCGCGTGCAAATAATTCCTCATTAATCGCTACTCCAATAAAGAGAAGAAAACTTCCTCCAATCTCGATCCCCTTCGCTAGACTCCATTCCACATTTACAATCTGGATACCACCGAACAACCAAATACCTACGCTGCTTAAAGTAATTAATAAGCCTCCCCAGGCGAAGCCTTCTCCTAAACGACGGCCTAACTTTACAGTATGCAGCCCTAAAGACCAACCTTTTTTTCTCTCAAATAAATAAAAAGCAAGATAAACACCACTAATAAAGCCTGCAATTTGTGCCCATAAGGACGCCTTAATAAAAAAGGGATTACTCGTGACTGCCTCCATGCTTACAATTAACTCAGGATTAAGCCTCACTGCCAAGACAGCAGCGGCTATGGAAAGAATGACAGTGATGACGATGATGAAAATGATGGTTAACAGTACTTTTCCCACGATCCGGAGGATTGGGAATGATTTGCTCTTCTTCACTTCGATATGGCTACACTCCTCTCATACACAAATAATTCGAGAAATGATGCCCTAATCCTCCCATTTATTAGTAAGGAAACTCTTGTGCAAACGATTACCTCATGCCACAATAGTACTAACAAAACGACTCGAATGACGGAGGAACACATGCTTTTTGTCCTTTTTGCATTATGGTTCATCGCATCAGGTCTTCTTATTGTAGACCCCACTTCCCGTACGATGCGTTGGATGAGCGCAGTCGCTTTTACTGGCGGTTCAGGTGCCTTAGCCGCCGTCATATCCGCGGATGTCATCCCATATTTCCAACAAACATCACCAAATCCGTCGCTGAGTGCCTTATTTTATCGTATTATGGGCACCTGCTCATTGCTTTCCTACTATGGCCTACCATACTCATTCGCGATGCTATCCTTAGCCTATCATTCAGCTTGGCTAAAGCCTCTCCTGCGAACATGGTTACCACTTGGATTGCTAATACCGCCTATCGCTTGTCTGATCTTATTGCCAGGGTATACCGAAGAAATGCCCATAGACTTCCGTGTCGTGGCAATTTGGGCCTTCCCTTACATTCTCATTGGTTCCGTTCTGATTGTACTTAAAAAAGAACATCTCCCGGCTATGAAACGTACTCATTTGTTCACATGTCTTGCCCTACTCCCGCCAATTCTTTGTGTTGGCGTTCTCAATTATGTCATGCCCAGCTTTGGATTTTATCGATTATGGATCTATCACGTGTGGATTTTGGCAGTTGTGGTCCCTTTTTTTGTATTTACGTTTTTCAAATACGGTTTTCTCGGCATTCGACTGCTCATTGAGCGCCGTAAGCTGGATTCCACGCTCCGCGCTATTACATCCGGAACCGCTATTCTTAATCACGCTATCAAGAACGATGTTGGAAAAATGCGCTTATTCTTGGAAAAAATGAAGCAGCACGCCGAAGATACTCATCAAACCGAGCTCATTCAGGACATTCATGTGGTGATGAAAGCATCGAGGCACATCCAAGATATGATTAGCCGCGTACATGAACAAACACAAGAACTTCCTCTGCGCGTTTCACAGGTGAATGTACGTCAATTGATTCTGGATGTCATAGAGCCTCTGGAGGCTTCCTTGGGATCGATTCAAGTTCAACTAGAGCTGTCGGATACACTTGAACTCCGTCTTGATCAGATCCAAGTTGCTGAAACATTAACAAACATCCTGATGAATGCCATCGAAGCCATGAGTAGCATCGGCGAACTATCCATTAAAGCTTTTTCCAGCAAAAAAAATATCGTACTTGAAATCAAAGATACGGGGATCGGGATGGAAAAAGCAATCCTTAAACAAGCCGTTGAGCCATTCTACACCACCAAAACAGGCAATCGGAATAACTTTGGACTCGGTCTGGCGTATTGCTACAGCGTTATGAAAAAACACGGAGGACGCTTGGAAATCAGCAGTGAACCCGGCAAAGGTACAAGTGTTTATTTAACTTTTCCAGGGCAGCGATAGAGAAGAAAAAGAGAGGAAGTTACAGGATGGAAACGATTCGCATATTCATCGTAGAAGATGATCTTGATTGGCTGCGCGGTCTTACGGATTATCTGAATCGTCAAGGGGATATGACTGTCGTGGAGAGCCGATCTACAGCAGAAGAAGCACGCGCGTTATTTACACAAGCAGCACCTTCTGCTGATGTCGTACTCATGGATATTATGCTTCAAAATGAACCAGCTGGCATAGGACTTGCGGAGCAAGCCTTTTTGTTATGGGGAGCTAAAGTTATTATGCTTACCTCAATGGAGGAAAAGGACTTTATTTTTCGTTCCTTCCAAGCAGGGGCAATCGACTATCAAATTAAGTCGCGTTTCGAGGAGCTCCCAGGTATTATTCGGGCGGCACATGCTCGCCAATCTGCGATTAATGCAGCAGTTGCTGAACAGATGAGGGAGGAATTCCGCAGACTCAAACGGTTGGAGCAGCAATTCAAAATCAAAGAGGTACGCGGTCTCATCACCCCAACGGAGCTCCAGGTGCTTGATATGATCGATCAAGGCCACACCCAGACCGAGATTGCGAATCGGTTCTTTATTTCATTACGAACAGTGAAAATTCATGTGGGTCATATTCTGAAAAAGCTGGGAAGTCCGAGCAGCAAGGATGCCGCTCAGCAGCTAAGAAATTTAGGTCTTTTTGAGCGAGGTCCTTCTCACAAGGAAAAGGAAAATGAGAACGAGAAATCCGACTAGTGGATATCTCGCTTCTTGAATCTTCCGCCTTTGACATCGTGGATATTGCCTACCGCAAGAAATGCTTTGGAATCCAATTCATCCACAATGGATTTCAGCTTGGCTTCCTCCAGCCGCGTGATCACACAGAAGATGACCTTCTTGTTATCACCGGAGAAGCCGCCTTCTCCTTCTAGATAAGTTACACCGCGTCCTAAACGATCCAGGATCGCGTCCCCGATCTCTCTAAAATTGTCGCTAATAATCCACACGGATTTCGACTCGTCAAAGCCTTCGATGGTGACATCAATCATTTTATAAGCAATAAAATAGGCAATCAAAGAGTACATCGCACGGTCCCATGTGTAGACAAACCCTGCACTTCCGAGAATGAATAGGTTGAAAAACATGACAATCTCGCCGACGGAAAATGGAATTTTCTTCGATACAAGAATCGCGATGATTTCTGTTCCGTCCAATGATCCTCCAAACCGGATGACCATCCCCACACCAATACCGAGGATAATCCCGCCAAATACCGCGGCTAACAAGGGATCGTTCGTTAGCTCCTTCACAGGATGCAGCAAGGCCGTGCCTGTTGACATCACCAAAATAGCGAAAAGCGTAGATAAAGCGAAGGTTTTACCAATTAATTTATACCCGATGAATAAGAAAGGAATATTTAATAATGTCAAGAACACCCCGATTGGCCCTTGTGTCAAATAAGATAAAATAATCGAAATTCCCGTAATGCCCCCATCAATAATCCGATTAGGTATCAAGAAAATTTCTAACCCTACTGACATCAACACTGCTCCTATGAATAAGAACAATCCACGACGAAAAAACGCACTTTTTGTCATTTTTCGATGTTGAAGCTGCATAGCTGCTTCTCTCTTTAGTTGCATTTGTTCTTTTGCCATAATCGAGTCCCCTCCTATCTTGTTTTCTCTTTATAAGTATTCTTGATATAACCACCAATTTCCTGCATTCTATCTTTTATTTCATAGAGATACCATCGAATAATGTCGAAATGCATGGTATAATATTAGGTATTCCAAGGACTATTAACTTATTGTAAACAGGAGAATCTATGAAACAACACATTGAACGATTGTTATTGGTCATTCGGCCAAGACTGCCCCTTTTATTTCTTGCAGTAATTCCTGTTCTGATCATGGAAATTTTGAGCCGCGGGAACTACATTGAAATGATGACATGGAGCTACAAGCATGTTCTCGAGCTTCTTTTCAATGCATGGATCGTTGTAAGCCTGCTGTTGTTATTCATTGCAATCATTGGGCGTACGCGAATCGCTTATTGGGTGATTTCCGGTTTTCTCATTATCTTAGCCCTCATTAGCGGCGTGAAGCTCAAAATATTAGGCGTGCCTCTAACGCCTTGGGACCTAGTTGTAGCGGGCGAAGCCTCCGATATGGTGAAGTATTTATCCAACATTTTGACTTTCAATGTATTATCTGTCATTCTCCTGTTCCTTGTCGGCAGTTACTTCATTCTCTACCGTACAACCATGTTTATTAAAAAAGTAGCCTTAAAAGAACGAGGAATTCTAGCTGGAATTGGTTTAGTTATGTTTTTGGCCGTATATACGGACCTGCCTTTACCTGTTCAGAAGTGGTTCGGGATCGAAGCAGCTGTCTGGAATCAAGTTCAGAACACCAAAACAAATGGTTATGCGCTTGCGACTGTTTTGAACACCAAAGCCATGTTCTCGGATAGCCGTGAAGGCTATGATGATAAAGCGGTTGAGGCCATTGTGAATGCTTCACCCAAGCCACCTATTAAAGCTGGAGATTCAACAACGCCAATTAAACCGAACGTGATTGTTATTCTTAGTGAAGCTTTCTGGGATCCAACCGTTATCCCGGGCGCTAAGTTCAGTAAAGATCCGATTCCTTTCTTCCATAAACTGCAGAAGACTGGAACGAGCGGAACGATGCTTTCACCACAATACGGCGGCGGAACAGCCAATGTTGAATTCGAGGTTCTTACGGGGAACTCGATGCGCTTCTTACCACAAGGATCCATTGCTTATAATCAATATATTTCAAATGAAGTCGATTCATTAGCGAGCATTTATGCGCGTCAGGGTTATACGTCAACAGCTATTAGTCCTTTTTATAATTGGTATTTCAACAGTAATAAAATTTATCAAGACTTCGGCTTTTCCAAATATATTCCGATTGAATATTTCAAACCAACGTATTCCGGTCCTTATATCGCAGATAGCGAAGTTGCTGCTAACATTATTCACGCGACTGAGCAAAGTGCAGGATCTGACTTCGTCTTTGCGAATACGATGGAGAATCACTTCCATTTCTACCCTGGCAAGTTCCCGAAAAACACCTTTGATGTATCGGGCAATTTCTCCCCATCTTCGATTGGGATGCTTGAAACACTCGCACAAGGTATTAACGGGTCCGATAATATGTTGAAGGAACTAGTGGAATACTACGAGAAAAAAGGGGAGCCTACGATTATTGCCTTCTGGGGAGATCACCTTCCAGCCCTTGGCGATGATTACGCGACGTATATAGATACCAAATATATTAGTGGCAAAGATGACCCAGACTTCTTGAAAAAAATGTACAGCGTTCCGCTAGTCGTTTGGAATAATTTTGACACAGAGCGCAAAGATAATTTGAATATTAGCCCCTCTTTCTTAGGTCCTTATCTGATCGAATTATCAAAGCAACAAGGTAATTATTATACAAACTTCTTGTCTGAATTGGCTAAAAAGTATCCTGTTATTCCACCAAAGGATCATTTCGGTGAAATGAACATTAAGGAAGAAGATCTGAAGGATTACGAAACGTTGCAATATGATATTCTTTTCGGAGAGCGACACGCTTACAAAAACTATCTAACACCGATTATTGATCCTAAATATATGCTTGGTTTCGGGCCAATTACCTTAGATAAAGTAGAAGCGAATTCACAAGATATTTCAGGACGCAGTAACGTAACCCTAACGGTAAAAGGTTCGAATTTTCCACCCCTTGGATATGTTACCTTAAACGGTAAACCTTTAGTTACAACGTGGAAAGATGAACATACCGTTACGGCCTTGGTTGATGGACCTTTACTTAAAACTGGACTTTGGGATATCCAGGTGAACGTGAAGGACTCCAAAGAAACGATTGTTGGCAAGTCAAACTCTGTATCCATTGATATTGGTGGACGTTAAAAGCAAGCTGTTATTAAAGCCCCTTATTCTCGCTCTGAGAATAAGGGGCTTTCTATGTCGCGTTGGCGCAAGGCAAAAAAAAGCTCACCCTCTTGGGATGAGCTTCTTCGCTAAATTAGGCAACTCGCCATGCCTTACAGATTAATAATTTTGCCTGTAGCTTCCGATTCGAACGCTGCAAGGATAACCTTCAATGCGCGGTAGCCCTCTTCACCAGAGATGCGAGGCGGTTGGTTATTGATAATGCTTGTAACGAACTCGTCAATTACACCGCTAGCTGTTTGTTTTTCGTTCGTTGCTACTTGACCCACTTTATAACGCTCAACTGTACCGTCACGAAGTTCAACGATAACTTGATCGTTAGGATCTGTATCGATTTTGATAACGCCATTCTCACACCATAGAACAGTGGAGTTGTCTTGGCCTTTGTAATAAGTCCAGCTCGCTACGAGGGAACCTGTTGCACCACTTTTCATACGAAGCAAGCAAGTCGCGTTATCATCAACGTCTGTACCATCCTTGTGAAGGGTACCTACGAAAGCTGCAACTTGTGCAACTTCGTCAGCAAGCAACCAACGGATCAGGTCGGATTTGTGTACGCCTAGATCGCCCATTGCGCCCATAATGGCTTCTTCCTTGCGGAAGAACCAGCTCTCGCGACCATCCACGCTCCAGCCCTCAGGACCTGGGTGACCGAAGGATGTGCGGAAAGTAAGTACTTTTCCAAGTTTACCGGATTCCAAGATTTCTTTCGCTTTCACGTGCGGAGGCATTAAGCGTTGGTTGTGACCCACCATCAAGAATACGCCATTTTTCTTCGCAGCTTCAATCATTGCTTCAGATTCAGCAGCCGTTGTTGCCATCGGCTTCTCAACTAGTACATGCGCACCAGCGTTTGCCGCGGCGATGGAGATTTCAGCGTGAAGATAGTTCGGTGTACATACGCTAACAGCGTCAACTTTTTCGGCGTTCAACATATCAACATAGTTGCTGTATGCTTTTCCGCCATGAAGCCCAGCGTAATGTTCTGCTCTTTCGATGATCGGATCTACGAAAGCAACGAGCTCAACGTTTGAGCTTGATGCGTATTCGGGGATATGTCTATGTTTCGATATGGAACCACAGCCAATGACGGCTACTTTAATTTTACTCATGTGATAAATGCTCCTTCAGCTTATAAGAATGAATAATGAATTAGTTATGAACGTTTAAGTAGTGCTCTTTCACCCAGTTAAAGCTGTTTTCAATACTTGTTAAAGGTGCTTTCTGGCAGTTATCCTGTTCAACAACAAGCCACTCGACACCTGCTTGCTCAGCAGCCACAATCACTTTCTCTAGTGGAACATCACCTAAGCCCAACTCCAAAGTAACCAATTTACCTTCAGTATCCTTCGTGAAATCTTTGAAATGAACTAAAGGAAGGCGACCTGCATATTTGGCAATGTAAGCAAGTGGGTCCTGACCTGCGAATTGTACCCAACAAACGTCCATTTCAACTTTAATCGCATCATTATTCGCATACATTGCATCGAAAACAAACTCATCTTCCACTTTGAAATGGAATTCGAAGTCATGGTTGTGATAAAGGAACTGCAATCCTTGTTTTTGCGTCTCAACAGCGAGTGCCTGGCACTCAGCAATTAGCGATTTCCATTGCTCTACAGACTCACGCTCTTCAGCAGCAACATAAGGACAAATCGCATATGTAGCACCGATTGTTTTCAAGTAATCGATCTCACCTTGAAAATTATCACGGAATTTTTGTAAGCTAACATGGCTTCCGAAAGCTTTCAAACCAAGCTCATCAAGCAGCGCTTTTAGCTTGTCAGCAGGCATATCATAATAGCCAGCAAACTCAACGCCTTCATATCCTAACTTCGCAACATGGCGAAGTGTACCTTCCATATCACGTGCCATATCATCTCTCAATGTGTACAATTGAAGACCAATTCCTAAGCGTCCCATTTGTTCTCCTCTTTTCTCATAGTGAAATCGATATTAGTAACTACGAATAAGTATAATCGAGATTAGCCTAATATGACCATTCACGATATAATTAAAACATCTCTTATTTGGCTACGAAAGGCGAAATCACATGAAAGCTGAACTATTAACTTGTGGGTATTCTTTTCATATGGATCCGTTTTATGTGAGTACCAAATCCGGTCTCCAATCTTATCTTTTTCGATTACAAACGGAAGGCTCCTCCGAAGCGCTTGTTGACGGACACATGATCCCAATAGAAGCAGGCCACCTTCTCCTATTTAAACCGGGAGATCCTTATGAGCTGCGCATTGAGCACGATCATACGCATCCTGACGGAAAAATCGCCAGTGGGGATTACTACTTATTTTGTAAAGGCGACTGGATTGATGCCTGGTGGAAACGCAACAACAAACCAACCTGTATGCGGATTGACCTCGATCCTCGATTAATCTCGCTATGGCGGCAATTAAGTCTAGAAAAACGCAGAATGGAAGATGAGAATGCCGAGCTCAGCGGTTATTTGCTCCAAGCGCTATGCCTGTATCTCGAGCGAGCAGCTACAGAAACCGTCTCCTTGCAGGGGCGTCCATTCACAGGCACACGCATGAAACGATTCATTGAAGCACATGCAACGGCCGCATTCAAAATCGAAGATGTCGCAGAACATGTAGGACTTAGTATCTCCCGAGCTGTTCATTTGTTCAAAGAATATTTTGGTAAGACGATGATCCAATATGCTACGGAAGTACGCTTATCAAGCGCGGTGGAGCGTATGCATGATAGCTCTATGTCCTTAGAACAAATTGCGCTAAGCTGCGGCTTTGGCTCCTATCCCTACTTTCATCGTGCATTTAAACAGCGCTTCGGGACTTCGCCCAAAGCCTATCGACAAAACATGCAGATAACATAAGTCTGTTTGATGAAATTCACACAATATTCAATATTCACGCTAATACTATGAAACAAATTCCGCCGCTGAATCGTATTATCTATATACGAACTTACATAGCATTCTCTTATTTGTCTTAAAATTGTAAAACTATTTTAAGGTTCTATTAATAATAATCCGATATGCTAGTACTATATCCAATTCTTAGGATGGTGGAACTCATGAAAATGTTTATTACGATTCATAACAAACCCGTGCCCGTATACTCCGATGAGAAAAATAAAAAGAAATTCAATTTACTGAAGTCTGCACTTGAGGCCAAAGTAACCAAAGGAAGAGCAACGCTCAAGAAATGCTTGGACTCCATCATTAGCATCGAAATCGTCGGGTGCGAAGCGATTCTTCATTCTTTAAATGAACGTGATTCGCTAGCTCTATCACTCTATTAAAAAAAGCCTGAAATCCACTGATGACGGATTTCAGGCTTTTTTTCATAAGTACTTCTGTTCAACCACGTTCTGGTGATGCTGAGCATGCCCAGCGATCACATAAGCGAGTGCGCGGGCAGAAATTGCGTACGTGTTCGCAGTTCCTACTCGAGTCCACGCCGGTTCTGATATCGTAGGTAAGAGCGCTAAGGTAGCTTGTCGTACTGCTTGAAACTCCTTAATTAAATCTGTCAATGCCACTTCATCAAAGGACGTATTCGCGATGAAAACATCCTGATCAAAGCCAGGTAAATCTGTTGTATCTCCGCGAGCAATGCGCAGCAGTCTGTAGCTCATAATCCGCTCCGTATCCGTAATATGAGCGATAACCTCTTTCAGACTCCACTTTCCAGGCGCATAGCGAGACAGTGCATGCTCCTCACTTAATTGTGAGAATAACGATACAAGCGCCTTTTCTTGACTGTTTAGTATGGCGACATAATCACCTTCGGGCACCAACCCGATATACCCCGTATAGTAGGATGAATATTCGTCATGACTTGGTCGTTGCAGCATGATGCTTCGTCTCCCTTCCCTCACGCGAAAATAATTTGAATTACTCTATCATATCGCAAATGGCTCCAAAAATGAATATGCTTACCAGATTACTTGTGCGAAAGCTCCATCTCCCCTCGTATATTTCACTAGAAACGATTTTCTGTGGTATGTACAATAAATAGAATTATCTTTTTTGCTGTATACATTTTTACATCTGATTGTTGTAGATGCTACAAAAAGTAAGACAGGGCGGAACGAGCCGTCGTAAGCTCATCATTTACCAGAGCATCTGGGGATTGACCGCCGCCATGCGTCGGCGTCACAACGCGCGACCAGGATCCGCGCGCGTTGGCGTCCAAGAAAATGTTCTACAACGCTCATCTTTTGACGTTTAATGCCCCCACTCTCCTACAAGGAAAGTGGGGGCATTTTGGTAGTTCGATTACTGATGCTTGGCCTCCAGCAGCCAAATCTTGCTCTGGAAGTCGCCATGGAGACCAGCGACAGGAAGACCGGCGTATAATAGATGATCGCCGGGGAAAAGACCTTTCGAGCCTTCGATATGATAATCGAAGTCAGGATTGAGTCCCTTGAGACGCAATGTCTTCAGTGGCGCATAGGGTTCAGCAAGCACACGGACGAAGACGACCATTGCTTGTGTCTTGTCCTCGGAGACAATCATCCACGCGGTATCGTTCCCCTCGAACGGGCTCAACAGGCGATACATATCGCCAAATTGCACAAGTGGTCGAATTTGTTTGTAGTCGGCAACTTGACGTTTGACGAGCTCTTTCTCTTCATCAGTGAACTTCGTCAGATCCAGCTCATAGCCGAAGTTGCCAGACATCGCGACATGACCGCGGGTTTCCAAGGACGTAATGCGATGAACTTGATGATTGGGCACCGCGGATACATGAGAGCCCATGGAGCTAACAGGGTATACGAGACTAGTCCCATATTGGATTTTCAAACGGCACACGGCATCGGTATTATCGCTCGTCCAAGTTTGCGGCATGTAATGCAGGATACCTGGGTCGAAACGACCGCCGCCGCCAGAGCAGCTTTCAAACAAGATATGCGGATATTCGGCTGTGATAGCTTCCATTACGCGATACAGGCCAAGCATGTAACGATGTGCCGTCTCTCTTTGCCGTTCAGGCGGCAATGCAGCGGAGCCAATTTCGGTCATATTCCGATTCATATCCCATTTGACATACGTGATTGGAGCACTGCTCAAGATGTTACGAAGCATAGTCATCACGCCATCACATACATCTTCACGTGAAAAATCAAGAATCAGCTGCCCACGACCTTCGGTACGTCGACGATCTGGCACATGCAGGCACCAGTCGGGGTGTTCACGGTACAAATCACTTTCTGGCGATACCATTTCAGGCTCGAACCATAGGCCAAATTCAAGCCCCAGCTTGTTCACGCGCTCTACCAAATCTTCAAGCCCGCCAGGAAGCTTCGCCTTATCGACAACCCAGTCCCCAAGTGACGTCGTGTCGTCATTTCTTTTGCCAAACCAACCATCATCAAGTACGAAAAGCTCAATACCAAGCTCTTTACCAGCACGAGCAATACTCTCAATTTTATCCGCGTTAAAATCGAAATACGTCGCTTCCCAGTTGTTGACTAGGACAGGTCGTACACGATCTCGGAACTCACCGCGGCAAAGTCGCGTACGGTATAGTCGGTGGTAGGCTCTGGACATATCGCCAAGCCCCTTACTGGAGTATACCATCACAGCTTCCGGTGTTTGGAATTGCTGACATGGCTCTAACAGCCAGCTGAAATCAAATGGATTGATACCGATGGAGACACGTGCAGTTCCAAACGGATCCACTTCCGCATAGGCTGCAAAGTTACCGCTATAAACGAGGTTAAAACCAAACACATCGCCATATTCTTCATTTGCATCCTTGGAGAGCAAAGCAACGAACGGATTATGCTGATGACTGCTTGCGCCGCGGCGACTTTCTACCGTCAATTTACCAGGAGCCAGTGCTCTTCTTTCAATATGACGCTCGCGCGACCAACTGCCTGAGAGTTGTAACAAATCCCAATCCGCATGGGAGTAATCCACGCTCATACTTAAGGCACGCAGCAGCCTGAGATTAGCCGTACCCTCGTTAACGAAACGGACAGAACGAGTGATTGCCGCATGACTAGCGAAAATCGTATAAGATAGAATGGCTCGCAAGCCAGCTACTTTGTCAACGAGTTCAATTTCTAGTGTTTCGGCTTCATCATCAATTTCTACATATGTAGATGGCAAGCCCGCTAATACAGGCTTTCCTGACACAATACGGTGCTTGTCATAGACAAGCTCAGTGATCGTAGAACCATTTGGAAGGGCCACTTGATAAGCAGGCTCGCGAAAATCGCTTGTCCCATAAGCAGGATATTCCTGTGGTAGTGTATCAAAGGAGATCTTTCTATTTTCCTTCACTGGATTCGGACTAAAAGAAGCACGTTCCGTATATTGAATAACTGAGCCTAGTTGACCAGACCTGATAGGACGTCCCCAGTATACGTGGGCTGGGTAGGATGCGTTAACTAGTTGAATCACATAGCTCATGTGCTTATTGTGCAAATGGAAGATACCTTCTGCTTGTTCAAAAGAAATGGTCATTATGAATCCCTCCTACTGTCTATTATCGTATCCTATAGGGAACAAAACCATGGAGAATCCACACCTACATATGGAGAAATGTCGTTTTTTCGCAAAAAATAAAGCCGAGACCTCGGATCGGTCTCGGCACTATTTTCAACAACTAGCTAAATTTAGCCGTACTTATACGTCATGCCATGTCCGCCCTTCGGATACACCCAATCAATATTGTACGAAGGACAAGCAATGCGACACGTGCCGCATTCAATGCAATTTTCAAAAGCAACCGTCGTAATCTTGAGCTTCTTTTCCCACTCATACACATCGGAAGGACAGAAATAATTGCAGTCCTTGGTCACACAATTCAAGCAAGTTTGTTTATCTTTGATCACGAGGTGGGATTTATCATCGCATTTGTAACGAATGGTAAACAGTTTATCTGAAATATCACTTTGGCTCATCCGTTCATCGCCCTCCATCCCTTGTAGCCCAGCTTCATCAAGTTTACAGTGCCGCCAGCGGCATTTTTGATGAGCTTCATGGCCATTTTTTGCTTCTCGGCTTTCGTAATACCATCCACTAGGAACATGTTATAAGCAGCTTCATTAACAGCACGAGGCAACCTATCAAATAATAATTCGGGATCCTGCTCTTTCAAAAATTGGTGCATGCCTTTGTACTTCTGTAAATCCTTGTGAACAAAGGATTCGCGAATTTTATTATCGTAGAGATGCATGGTAGGTGCAGTAAAATCCCCGCGTGCCTTCGCTTCGATAATGGCTTCCCCGGCCAGACGACCCGAGGTCATCGCGAGATTTGTCCCCTCCCGGTGGACAAAGTTAATCAATTGCGCGGCATCGCCGCACACACACCAGCCATCACCAGATAAGGTAGGAATGGAGTGAAAGCCGCCCTCTGGAATCAGGTGACCGGAATATTCTTTGGTCTCCCCGCCTTGAATCAGCTTACGAATCATCGGATGCTGTTTGACAGCATCGAGCACGGCGTATGGCTTCACCTTTTTATCGCGCAAATGGTTCACCATCACACCGACCCCTAACGAGATCGTTTCTTTATTCGTGTACAAGAAGCCCATGCCCGCCATACCGAGCGAGGTTTCGCCCATGAATTCAATGGTGACCCCTTCGTCTCCCTCAAGCCCAAAGCGGTCCTCAATTTTCTCCCGTGGCAGCGCAATAACTTCTTTTACCGCCAATGACACCTCATCCGGCATCCATTCCTTATGAATCCCCATGGCTTTGCCTAGCAACGAGTTCACACCATCGGCAATGACAACAACATCCGCATACAAATCGCCGTCATCACGGTCAGTTCGCACACCTACAACTTTGTTGCCTTCCCGAATCACGTCTAGAGCCACGGTTTCGTAAATTGGAATCGCGCCCGCCGCTACGGCTTTTTCAGCGAACCATTGATCGAATTTAACCCGCAGGCCGGTGAAGCAGTTAAAGGGCTCCTTGTAGGCTTCATTGCGATGGCCGAACGTGACCATGGATTCTTTGCCCATCATCCAGATCCGCTGCTCAACAATGTAACGCTCCATCGGGAAGTTTTTCTCTGTCCAAAACTCTGGAACAAGCTCTTCAATTTGCTTCCGATAAAGGACGCCTCCGAAAATGTTTTTGGCACCTGGAAACTCGCCTCGTTCGAGCAGCACCACCGATAAGCCAGCTCGTGCCATGGTTAAGGCCGCAGCAGCTCCGGCTGGACCACCGCCAACGACGATCGCGTCGAATTTTTCGTTCATTTCGCTTCACTCCTCTCCCGAGCTTCGATTGCCTCTGACTGTGTCTGTGTGGTGGATATCGAGGCATCGACCACTGATGAAGGTTGAATGCCGAATAGTGTCCGACGCTTTCTGAATTCATCCGTGATCGCGGGGACAATTTTGAACAAATCGCCAACAAGGCCATAATGGGCAAATTGGAAAATTGGCGCCTTCTCATCCTTGTTGATCGCGACAACGACATCGGCATGGCTCATGCCGACCGTATGCTGCACCGCGCCAGAGATACCGATGGCGAAGTAGAGCTTCGGCCGCACCGTCGCGCCCGTCTGCCCTACTTGATGCTCGTGGCTGATCCAGCCCGCATCAACGGCGGCGCGGGACGCGCCAACGACACCGCCGAGCGCATCCGCTAGCTCGGCGAGCAGCTTGAAAGCCTCGGGCCCGCCCAAGCCGCGGCCCCCTGCAACGATAATCTCGCAGTCCTCGAGATTCAGCTTGCCTGTTTCGCGCAGGAATTCGAGCACCTGCGCGTCAATCTCTTCTTCCCGCATCGTTGCCTCGATGCGGATGATCTCGCCTTGGCGCGCCGCATCCTTCGGCAGCGCCTGAAACACGCCGGCGCGCGCTGTGGCCATCTGCGGCCGGTACTGCTTGCAGAGGATGGTGGCCATCATCTTCTCGGAGAAAGCCGGCCGGCTGGCCAGCAGCAGCCTTGACGGCGGCGGCTCCACGTCGAGCTGCGTCGTGTCGGCCGTCAGCCCCGTCGGCAGGTGCGTTGCGATCGCACCTGCCAAGTCGCGGCCTGTCGCTGTCGCGCCGAACAGCACGATCTCGGGCTTCGCATCCTCGATCAGCTTCAAGCAGACCCGGCTGTACGGTCGAGTCCTGTAATCGCGAAGCTCTGGGGCTTCGCAGAGGTAAACCCGGTCCGCGCCGTAAGCCACGGCCTCATCGGCGAGATGTGCGACATTCTCGCCGATGACGAGCGCCATGAGCGGCGCTTCCAGCTTCGCTGCCAGCTTCTTGCCTTCGCCCAGCAGCTGCCAAGACACCTTTTTCGCGATGCCTTCACGCTGCTCAACAACGATCAAAACCCCTCGATACGCTGACCAATCCGGCATCGATGGATCTATCTGTTCCGTTTCCTTTGCCATCGTGTCATCCTCCGTTCCTATCTATTAAGCCCAATCCAATAGGGTCTGCATGTCCTTCGTCAACAACTGGTCGGCTAGCTGAGCTGCCGCAGTTTCTGGACTATCAAAGGAGATCATTTGCGTTTTCACCGCTTTAATTTCGGGCACCCAGGTTTTGGCAACAATCGTTGGCGAGCCTTTAAGTCCAATCTTAGCCCGCTCCAAATCTGGGAAATCAGCCGTTGTCCAAACGGTAGGCTTGTATCGAGCTGCTCGAATCATGCCCGGAAGCGAAGCCCGTCTCACTTTATTCAGTTCTTTCAGCGCTGTTATCAGTACTGGCATGCTTGTCTCCACCACTTCAATGCCATCCTCCAACAGCCTATGAACGCGTACCTTACGATTTTCTTCATCGACTTTCACGACTTTGTTGACGTAGGTAAGTTGTTCCAAATCCAATCGACAGGCTACTCCCGGACCAACTTGTCCCGTATCGCCATCCAACGTTTGTTTGCCGCAAAAAACGATATCCACCGGCCCCCACGTTTCGGCAATTTTGCGAATCGTTCGCGCGACAACATACGAAGTAGCTAGCGTGTCCGCTCCTGCAAAACCACGATCCGTCACCAATACCGCATCATCGGCGCCTAGTGAGATGCATTCCTTGAGCCCTTTTTCAGCGGGGGGCGGCCCCATCGTGACTACCGTAATGCGCGCACCTTGCTCATCCTTAATGCGCAGCGCCTCTTCCAAGCCATGCATATCATAGAAATTCACAATGCTGGGGACACCTTGGCGAATGAGCGTATTATTCTTGGGATCAATGCGAATTTCTCTAGAATCCGGAACTTGTTTAATACAAACAACAATATGCAGCATCTCTGCACCCTCCTATTTCTGCGGGGACTGGCTTGCATGATTTCACAACGGACAGGTGAGTGCCTGTCATCATTGTGAAATTTGTCACGTAAATGTCGATACGGAATCGCTTTCAGGGCATCACATGACTTATCGAACAAGCAGAAAGATAAGAATCTAACACAGTATATGCGCGAAGGTGAGGAACTTGACTAAATCGTTGAAAAAATCAGATACATGCTCTCGCTCATGAACGCACTTATTCAGCTCTGTAGCGGTAAACTCGTTGTAATAGGCACTATCTCTCCTTAGTTCGACTGAGTATCTCACAAGAAGTCATTTTCTGTGATATCTACAAGGATTGATTGAGCGTATTTTTAGTGATTTCTAAATATAACCAAATAATATATCCACTTCGTATTACTTCAAAAATTGAAAACTAAGAAATAATACAGCTTGGTTCAAAATCTTATTGTAGATACCACAGAAATTAGTTTACCTCGATGGATTGGGGGTGGGGGGGGAAGGATGGGCTCGTTGAGGGTGGATGATTGGGCTTGCTTAGGCAGGATGCGTGGGATTTCTTAGGTGCAAGAATTGGGCTGCTTAGGCCGAATGAGTGGGCTCACTTTGGGTGTGTGAGTTGCTGAGAACTGACAAATAAGGAAAAGACTGTCCACTGGCTGTTTCAGCCTTATAGACAGTCTTACAAATACCACAGGCGTGCCAGTGAATTCGTTATGCGGCGTAGCCACATTCAAAGCTCCTTGGCGCGTGTTAGATACTTTTCTATTGCTGTTTGCTTAATTTTGTCCGTTCCGCTGCGGAAGCTATTGCTGCCCAATTCACCTAAATCGGGGAATGGCTCATCCAACGGATATGAGAGAAATGTTTAACGGGAAGCAGCTTTTATCGCATTGATAATCCTACTAACTATGCGCAGCAATCGCCTCATTGATCCTCTTCCGCACCTCGAGCATCCATTCCGTGCTGCGTGGATAGACGGAGAACGTAAGCGGCTCCTGCAAGCCATCCTCGATTAAAGCCACTGTACGCTCCTTGCCGATCAACGTCTCGAGCAGCTCTAAGGCTCGCAAATCCTGCAGCGCTTCATAGAATACCTCCAAACGAATCGACTCAATTGGCCCTGTTTCACCTGGATAAACCAGAAAGCTGTCTCCTGAAGGAAACGCATGCAAGGCATCCGTCACCTTAAATGGATCCAACGGTTTAATGGCATATTGGGAGTAATAAAAGTTATATCCCCAATGCAGAAATCCCTGTATGCCGAACTTATACAACTGCAATCCGATGATTCGGTTGCGTGCGGACGGCATGTTAAAGAAACGATTCGACACTTCTTTGTACTGGGCACAGCAGTAATACGTCCATAAATCAGGGACACCTGCTTCTAAGAAGGGTTTGATATGATCATTCGATGGAATCGGCCTCTGAACAATGCCTTGCTCATAGAAGGAGATCTCGGTCAGTGCATCAATGATCGGATATTCAGGTGGAAGAAGCTTCTGAACGAGATTACTTGCTTTCTTATACGTTTCCAAATGCGCCTCCACAGGCTCATCCGACACGTGGAAATAGCTACATGAAGCGATGCCAAGGCTACGGATGACGCGATCCAGATCAGGGATCAACTGGCTTAGAAAATTGGTGTAGGCCTCTCCAGTGGCATCCGTATCCCACCCGAAGATACGCTGCGATACTCCGCCCATCGTAGCTATAATTTTGGGCGTATGCTTGGCACCCCATTGCGTGAACAAATGAGAAAATTCGAAGTATTCGACCCCTTTGCTTTGGCAGAGCTCGACCCAGCGCTCCAAGTTCAAGTAGTCAAATTGATACGTCGTGCTTCCGTCGATACGCCCCTCAATGATTTGGACATCTATCAGCTGCACGGTTGGCCGCTCACCACCTATTACGGTGTCCAAGGGCGGTGTAAAGATCGGAGTTAGAATCATGTTAATCCCATGCTTAACGGCTGTACCGATAAAGTCACCCATAAGGCTCCAGTGCTCCTCACTGAATACTGGAACATTGTACTGCGTAGCAATGCAATCCGCATGAAACCATTCCGTATGGATCAGCTTCTGCTTAGGAAGCGTTGCGGAGAGGATTGTGAGCTCCAGCACTTCCTCACTTAGCTTCTCTCCCTCTGCGGACATGAAACCTACATGGACACTATACGTTCCTGCAACAACAGAAGCATCTAATTCAACATGAATCCAGATGGCTCTCCATTGACTAGGAAGTGCTGTTACAGTCTTCTCTTCAAGCGGATACAATGGATCTGGATACAACCCCGGCGCTGTGCGCAATACATGGAGATCATGGTCCCCATAGCAGGGCATTTCAGAAGGCACGAGTCCTACTGCACGAATTGTAAAAGGAAGACCAAGGGTTGAATACACCTCAATCCCTATGTTTTTCAATAATATATTCGAGGTATATGCAACCTGAAAGGCAAAGTTCTCACCTTTCAGCGCTGTTGCATGTGTATAGGCATCCTCGCGTGGAGCTTCATCTGCAAAAACCTTGGATAACGAGCTCAGGCTTATCGTTGTAAAAGATACCTTTGTCTCCATGTGCGTATACTCCCTCCAACTACCCATTCATCCGTTTTATTAGGCAGCTTATGTCCAATTCAATGATTGGAAAGTGCCTGTTTTTGCAGATTCCTGTGCCTTCATACACATTAGAGCACTCATTAAACCATCATCAAGCGTCGAAATGGAGCTCGCTGTCCCCTTCATGATCGCAGCAAAATTACGGGCCAGCTTCTCATCGCCACCGAAATGATTGCTACCAGCAGCAAGCTCATAGGTTTCCACACGCGCTGTATGATGCATATGCACCTTCACTTGACCTGTGTAGAAATCAAAATCTACCGTACCTTTATAGCCCATGAATCGCGCTCCACGAGCAGCGGCACCTCTGCGAATAAAGAAGTTTTGCGAGTATGACATATGCATACCGCTTTCATATCGGAACAGCGCACTTCCTGAATCTTCGTTCCCTGTATCTTCTGCATAACAGCAATATTGCCAGGTTGGATCTAGCTCTTCTGCAGCCCCAACGGTACTCTCCAAGCAGGTGCAATTATCTTCACAATCCACACATTTGAGTCCGGCAGATTTGTTTCCCTTGAATATTTGCTTGGACGTCATCGCACAGACGGCACTCGGATTCTGACCCAGCACAGCTTGGATATAGTCAAAATCATGGGTTGCTTTTTGCAGGAAAAGCCCTCCAGTTTCCTCCTCATTACGGTACCAGCTCTGAAAATAGACACGACCATACGGCACATTATTAATGGCTTGAACATGTTCAACCGTGCCAATTTTACCAGATTGAACGATTTCTTTAACCAGCTCCACAATGGAGGTTGCTCTTAAAGGGAAAGAAACAACGACAGGTGAAGTGGATGCCTCGTAGCCTTGTTTTAAACGTTGTAGATCTTCGAAGTTTGTAGCCACCGGCTTCTCAATATACAGGGGAAGATGATGTTGTAAAACCTTCAGCCCCATCGTCGTATGAAGATTACAGCGCGTGCCAATCATGGCCCCGTCTAATTGCTCTGATTCCAGCATTTGTTCTGGCGTATCATAATACTTGACGTGATGCCAACCTTTCTCATCTAGCTGAGCTTTAATCAGGTCCTTACGTATGTCTACAATCGCCGCAATTTGGCAGTCCGCATCTGCCTTCATCACTTCATGAATAACTGTTTCAATCCTTTTCCCATACCCAATTACACCTATCTTCATACTAGCTCCCCCTTAAACTCAACGATACCTTGATTATAAAAGATACCCCTCGCCTTTTCTTTGTCTTGAAAGCCGATTTTTTTGTTATTTCTGCTGTGATATGATAGACCTATACGCTTTGCATTGAAATATCAGGAGTGACACCAATGGCGATTAGCGAAACGAACTCAACCGAGTATCAGCGCACACATTTGAAGATGAGTCTAGTTATCCATAAAGTCATTACGATGCACTACTTCGAGTTTGGTAAGGATTATTCGTTCAATGGGGAGAAGCATAACTTCTGGGAGTTTCTCTATGTCGATCGTGGCGAGGTGGAGGTTCATGCAGATGAGAATCGTTACATACTCAAGCAAGGGTCCATTATTTTTCATAAACCCAATGAATTTCATAGCTTCTATGCAACCAAAGGTAAAGCTCCTAACTTAATCGTCATGACATTCGATTGTCATTCGAAAGCTATGCAATTTTTCGAGCAAAAAGTGCTGTATTTGGAGGATGAGGAGCGTAACCTACTTACCCAGATTGTGAGAGAAGGCCAGCAAGCTTTTCACTTTCCTTTCAGTCACCCCCTCGTGCGTCGGCAGGATGCACCTGTCGGAAGTGAGCAAATGCTGCAAAGCTATTTGGAAATTCTCTTATTGCGTTTAATTCGGAAAACCGCTTCAACTGAAGTTGACTTCCCGCTATCTACGGTTGCCAAAGAGAAGTTAGTCCACGATTTGACAACCAAAGTGATGGCCTATATGGCCGACCACCTCGATACCCATCTCACGCTGAACGAGATCAGCCAAGTGTTCTGTGTAGGCAAAACACAGCTCAAGGACCTTTTCAAAAAACATACGAACTATTCACTCATGGAGTATTTCGCCAAATTGAAAATCGATCAAGCTAAAATCCTGATTCGCGAAGAAACGTTTAATTTCACCGAGATTTCTAGGCGACTGGGTTTCAGTTCTGTCCACTATTTCTCCAAAGCTTTTAAGAAAGCGACGTTAATGAGTCCTTCGGAGTATGCAAGAACCGTCAAATCACGCATGTAAGTAATTATCTACTTTTACCTAAAAAAATCCCGAATGCTGCATCGTGGCAGTCATTCGGGATTTTGTTTATTCTTCCTCGTCTATCTCGACCTCATATATGCATTGGAATCGCTCCACACCGGGATATTTCTCGCCTAGACTGCGAATCACGAAGCCTACATTACGGTAAAATTGCACAGCGTCTTCATCCGTTTCCACCGTGATTCGGGTAGGTTGCATGTCCTCAATGATTTCAAGCAGCATGCCACGGCCAAAGCCAACACCTCTGCTCTCAGGCTCGACCGCTAGATGACTCAGCTTCATCTCTTGCCTCGCGTTCATCTTAAAACCAATGATTCCTACAAGGATTCCTTCGGACTCGTAAGCAAACAACCAAGAGTCCTCATCTTTTTCATATAGGCTTAAGGCTGACTGTAAGCTATCATCGTCAGGAAAAACACTGTAGCCAAGCAATTCCTGGATTTCACCTTCATGCAGTCGGGATTTCACATTCAATAACACGTGTATTCACTTCTTTCTTTCGTCGTATATCTTTCCATAATCTACTAACTTTGGCATGCTGTCAACTTGAAGCCGATTGTAGTTCTTTCCGCATCGTGCGAATCGCTAATGGCACTGCAAATGCAACTATGCTTGCTACTAACCCATAAACGAACATCCCATGGATACCCGTATAAAAGTCGCTTGATTTCGTAACAATCGAACCCATCACGGTCACACTTACCGCAGTGCCGATATTCCGGGCGAAAAGCTGAAGCGAGGTTGAAATCCCCTTCTGATGGGCCTCCACTAACTGCTGAGCACCAATCGTAGATACTGTAAACAGCAGTCCAAACGAAAGACCCAACATCGTTAGCGTGCTGAATACATACCAAAATGAGGTGCCTTCACGGATAAAGAAAAGCAACACTGCGGTGACGATTAGTAGAGCGTTTCCCGTTAGGAGCAGCGGCTTGTAACCAAAGCGGATCACCCATTTCCCACTAGGGACTGCAACTGCCATCCACCCGATAGATGTACTAAGCAGCGCAATGCCGCTGACGAATAGCGAGTGCCCTTGATTTTGCAAAAACAAGGGAATATAGCTGGCCGTCCCGAAAAGTGCGGCGCAGCTGAGAAATGAACCGCCTATCATGAAGGCGACTGGTCGATTCCGCATCAAATTCAAAGGAACAATTGGGGCTGCATGCCCTTTTTCATATAGGAAGAAAACGACAAGCAGGACTACACCAACGGCACCATATATGTAGGTATAGGATTCGACCACAGTTATTAGAAGTAAGGACGAAATCCCTGCGGCAAACAATATTGCCCCCCAATAGTCGATCACGGCTTTCTTCGGTTGATACACTTCTTTGTAGGGAAGCAGGGCAAGCAAGGCAATGAGACAAATCGGGACATTCACGTAGAAAATCCAGCGCCAGCTCATGTAGGTTACAAAAAACGTTCCTAATGAGGGTGCTAATATGGCGGATAATCCCCACATACCTGTGAAAAAAGCTTGCACCTTCCCCCGCTGCTCCACCGGGTAGATATCGCCAGCAATAATCGATGGAAATGGCATCATCACTCCTGCGCCAATCCCTTGAATGGCCCGGAAAATAATGAGCTGCACCATACTATCCGATAATCCGCAGAGGACAGAACCCCCGAGAAACAATAGAATGCCTGCGGCATATATCCTTTTACGCCCAAATAGATCGGATAAACGTCCTGCTAACGGAGCAAGAACCGTTGAAAGCACCATATAGGAGGTAAATGCCCAGGCATACAGGCTATTCCCACCAATGTCATTCACAATGATCGGCATCGTTGTATTGGCAATTGTCGTATCCATTGACGCGACTAACATGGCCAGTACGATACTGACCATCACGGTAGTTCGATTACGCATGATTAATCCTCCCAAAGCTGACTTTGACACATCTATCTATTGTACCTGATTCCAGATTCGAAGAATAGCAAGATATTTACTCGGGATAAAGGAACGGGCCTGGAAAATTTCTCTTTACAAATGCCATTTTCGGAACTAAAATTAATCCAATGTGTTTAGTGGGTAATTGAAAAGAGGACATGACAACATGACTTTGAGTATTATTCTAATGGGCGTTATTGTTGGATTTCTGGTCGGAATGACAGGTGTAGGCGGCGCTTCCTTACTGACTCCGATACTCATCTTAATTGGTATTCATCCTTCTATAGCTGTAGGTACAGACCTTCTTTACAATTCGATTACGAAGCTTTTCGGTACGATCCAGCATTGGCGGCAGAAAACAATCGACTTTAAGCTGGTCAAAATGCTTGCTCTCGGGAGTATTCCGGGTGTAATCGTTGCAGTCGTATTCCTGAAATTTTTCGAATCTTTCTTTGACAATCAAGAAGTCGTTATCAAGCATGCGCTCGGCTATGTACTCATTCTGGTTGCCTTCGCGACGCTGTTCAAAGTGTTCTTCGGACACCGACTGAAAGAAAATCGCTGGCAGCTGAAATCCTTAGAAGAGAAACGCTGGTTGACGATAACGATTGGTGCGGTTCTTGGCTTCATCGTTGGTCTTACGTCTATTGGCTCCGGTTCCTTATATGCCATTGCCATGCTCTACTTTTTCCGAATGATTCCCGTTCAGCTTGTTGGTACGGATATCGCACACGCCTTTCTTCTCTCGTCAACAGCGGGTATCCTACATGCTAGCATGGGGAATGTGAATTTCACTCTCGTCTTCAATCTTGTAATTGGTTCGATTCCTGGCGTGCTTATCGGAAGTATGCTAGCGAAGAAGGCTCCTACCACTGTGCTACGCACGATTATCGCTGCCTTAGTATTAATTAGCGGCATTAAATTAATTTAACATGTGAAGCAGAGCCCTTGGCTCTGCTTTTTTTATCGCTTGGGACTCGTATGTCGGATTTTGCGGTTACCCGGGAAATAACGAATTCATTGCCCATATGTGATGCCCATTTTTCATTAGAAATAGGCCAATGCCTACACCGTGATACTTGTCTCTCTCATACGCTGTGAAGAACAACATGTGATCATAAAGGAGCGCTACTGCACATGCAGCGACTAATGTGTAAAGGGAAGATTCATCGCGCGACCGTAACGGAAGCCGATTTGGATTATGTAGGCAGCATTACCATTGATGGATTACTGATGCGCAAAGCAAATATTTATCCCTATGAAATGGTTCAAGTCACCAGTCTGCGTAATGCCACACGTTGGAAAACGTACGCGATTCCCGCTCCAGAAGGCTGCGGCAAAATCGGATTAAACGGTCCGCCTGCCCATCTCTTCTCCCCTGGTGACCTCGTGATTATTCTCAGTATGGGTCTGATGAACGAAGAGGAAATTCGTGCACTCAAGCCGCAGGTTGTCTTCGTTGATGAACGCAACCAGCTTCTTCAAGTGGAGGAACATGATGTAGTTATTCAAAGGCAAGAAGAGAAAGCCTATGAGTAATCTCTCGACAAGTAAATGGACCAAATATAAAATACTGCGCAAGTCAAAGAGGCTTCATGCATATCTGCCTGAAACCGAATGGTTGAGTGTTAGCAGCTTCTGGCGCATGTTAACTAAATATGGTCAAATCATTCTCAAACCGACTGGCAGTTATGGCGGGAACGGTGTGATCCGGGTCAAAATTGTCAATAGCTCAACCTATGAATTTCAAGATGGAGCTAAGAAACGGACGTATACCGCTCTAGAGGAAGTCAATGCGTTTATCAAGAAAAAAGCCAGGACAAATTACATCGTCCAACAGCGTATCAACCTTGCCACCAAGAATGGCCGTCCCTTCGATCTTAGAGTGATGGTTCAACGTCACCCTAAATCGGATTGGCAAGTAACAGGGATGCTTGCGAAAGTGGCCGGCAAAGGCTTTATTGTTACGAATATTCGCAGGAGCGGTGGCAAGGTTGTCACGGTAGAGAACGCGCTCCAGCACTCTGGACTTCAGAAACTGCAGACTTCTGCGCTCATCGCTGACCTGCACGCGGTTGCACTGCGAACTGCTGCGCAGCTAGGTCCCTCCTACCGTTGGGTCAAAACGATGGGAATTGACATGGCTTTTGATAAACAGGGGCATGTGTGGATTATCGAAGTGAATTTCGCCCCCATGCTCGAACTATTCTTAAAACTTCCTAACAAAGCTGCGTTCCACAAAATCAAATCATTTCATGCAAGCAGGAAAAAACAATGAAGGCTCCTGCCAGAGACGCTGAGGAGGCCCAGAAATGATACAAAGGGAGCTGTATTGCTCACGATGTTCTGCAAGGCTGCCCTTCCGCTATCAAGACATGAAATGCCAGTGCGGGGGCACTTTATTGGTTGACTATGATCTCGAGCACGTTGCGCGTTCCTTCACGAAACAATCCCTACAGCTGCGTTACCCCTCGATGTGGAGATATTACGAACTGCTGCCGGTACGCGATCAAGCAACTATCATCACCTTAGGTGAAGGCTGGACGCCTCTCCTGCGGATGCCGAGCTGGGAAAGCAAGCTTTCACTTAAACGTCTGTGGATCAAGAGAGAAGAACAGAATCCTACAGGCAGCTTCAAATCACGAGGATTTTCTGTTGCAGTTTCTTTATTGAAAGAAGCTGGAGCTACGAAGGCCGCCGTTCCTTCCAATGGGAATGCGGCAGGCGCATTGGCAGCTTATGCTGGCAGGGCCGGTATTCAAGCGTATGTCTTTATCCCCATGGACTGCCCCTCTCTCATTGTCGATGAGTGCCCATTGTATGGGGCAATGACCGTTCTTGTCGATGGCTTTATTCATGATGCCGCGGCGATTATCGAGTCTGGTCGAGCGGAGCAAGGCTGGGTAAATGTCGGAACTTTGAAGGAGCCCGGCAGGGTTGAGGGCAAAAAAACGATGGGACTTGAGCTTGCCGAGCAGCTAGGATGGACATTCCCTGATGTGATCATCTATCCCACAGGCGGCGGCTCCGGTATTATTGGCATGTGGAAAGCATTCCTGGAGCTGAAATCCTTAGGCTTCATCCATGGCGATATGCCAAGATTCGTTTGTGTCCAAGAGGAAGGCTGTCAGCCGATTGTCAATGGTGTACTTAACACGACGCAAAGCGCTGTCAGTGATACTGCTCAGCCTGAAAAAGGGAAAATCATCCCCAATCCGACGGGGATGCGTGTCCCCAATCCCCCGGATTTGGGACTGCTTCTGTCGATTGTTGAGCAAAGCGGAGGAACTGCCATCGCGGTTTCGAAAGCGCAAATTGCGGAAGCCACGCAAAGCTTAGGTTCGGAAGGTATTTCCTCTTCACCGGAAGGTGCGGCGACATGGGCAGCGATGCTTGCCCTTTGTGACAAAGGCTGGCTTCGTCCTACCGACTCCGTCGTGCTGTTCAACACATCACATGCGATGAAATATGCGAAGCTCGGAGCGAGTACAGCTATTCCCATCATTCGAACCTATGATGACTTCATGATTTATCAGAACTTATAACTTCACCCCTAAGGCCGCTTCTTCTCTCGAGTTAGTCGAATTTATCGACGAACTCAGTTCATTTCGCCTCTGCCTCGATCGAGTTACTCGAATTTATCGACGAACTCGGCTCATTTCGCCTCTGCCTCGATCGAGTTACTCGAATTTATCGACGAACTCAGCTCATTTCGCTTCTACCTCGATCGAGTTACTCGAATTTATCGACTAACTCGGCTCATTTCGCTTCTACCTCGATCGAGTTACTCGAATTTATCGACTAACTCGGCTCATTTCGCTTCTACCTCGATCGAGTTACTCGAATTTATCGACTAACTCGGCATGAATTGCCCCTCCGGCACCCATTAGTCCGAAATAATCGAATTAAACTCACTGTCCGCATCATCAATTCTTAATTAGTCCTAAATAACCTAACTAAATCGCCACAAACAACCCCCATCCAAGCAAAATGGATAGATAGTTCGGCAAAATCTTACCATTTCTTCTTATTTGTATAGAGTTCTCGTTTTAATTCGGAGATATCGGACTAACGCAAATTCCGGCGAGGAGCCAACGTGGACAGCAGTGATGTAGTTTTGATAAGAAGCAAATGTAGTATGAAAAGACGACAGCCAGGAGGGAATTCCTCCTGGCTGTCGTCTTTTCGATCCTTATTGACCTAAATTATTTTCCTCATACAAACGGTACATCGCTTGAATTAGCGGTTCTGCTGGGTCACGATTCAATAAATATAACGTCATCAAATATTGCAAAGGTAGTGCACATGTATTATTGCCTTCTTCAACTGCTACAAAGCCAGCCTCAAGAACCGGGCCATGCTCTTCATGAAGCTCAAGATCTACGTAGATCTTCTGCTCAGGGAATTCCTCGCGAACTGCAGCCGCACAGTATGGAACAATATGCTTGTCCAACAATTCTTTGGCTTCATCTTCGGATTGTGGTGGATTCGGAAGAAGGTGACTTTCGTCGCTTCTCAACAAATCAACGAAGAAAGAGGACATCCACAAACCTGCATTTGGATTCGTTTGGAAATTTCTCATAATTTCATTTAAGAAAAATCCGCATGCTGTGGACTTCTCATCTTTTTTAAGTGTAAAAGCAAACATCGGACCATAGGTTGGATTATTACCAATTTGACCATCAACTTCATACTCAGGAAATTGTTCTTTCACAATTTCTAGGATATGTTGGAACCATGTAATAATGACTTGGGCCTGATCACGTTCTGGATCATGTTCGTTCTCTACGAGTGCTTCTGTTTCGATATCTTTGTCTGTCATTGTCGTTAAAGCCTCCTGAATCATTCTTAATGGCACGAATATTTCTATTGTAACGCATTTACGCCAGATCAGAAAGTATATGTTGTAATTTACATGGCGTAAAGCAATTTCAAGCAGCAACTAGCTTCATCATCAGTATGCCTACCATCGCAATGGCTAATCCAGATTGTTCCAGCTTCGAGAATTTATCCTTCAGAATAAATCGCGTATACAGCAACACAATCAAGACATTGAGGGCAACAACTGCCGAAACAAGTCCAGTTATCCCATGTGCAAACCCATGAATGATGAGAATCATCCCCAACACATTGGTAATGCCGACAACCATCCCAAATAGGAACGTCTTACGTTCAGTCCATGTTCTCGTAATTCCTTCCGATTGCTTCGCGGCGGTCATCTTCTTATCTCTCCACCACCAAATGGCGAAGCAAATTGTGCCTGTTGCAAACATATAGAACAACGTTGGAAATAATGAAGCATGAACAAGGGTTGTCCATTTACTGGACAAGTCATTGGCCGCAAATAAAAGAAGCGCAACGACGCCCCAACCTGCACCCTGTAAGTTTTTCAACGTAATATCATTGGAATACCTGACAAATAAAATACCGATTACAATGACAACAAAGGCAAACAGCTGAAGCAAGTTCAGCCGTTCACCCCATAGGACATAGGCAAATAGTACAACAACTACCGAGGGCAGCCCTGTCAAAATCGCGACTAACGAGGCCTTACCCACTGCAAAGCCTTTGAACATACTGGCGTTGGCTCCGAAGGAAAACAACCCCATTTGAATCCCAATAAGCGCCGAAACTTCCCACTCTGACTGCCAGATAAGGGCACATGCTAAACTCACAACTGCGCCCATAGCAAAGGTACCACAGAGCAGTACATTACGATTCAGTGATTGCTGACTTGACCAATGATAAAGAATACCTCGCAGGCCAAAGCATAGCGCCGCGAGGACGGAAAATAGGAGCCACATGATGTTTATTACCTCATTCTTTCTATACATGCTTGCTTGGTTATTTCTCTGTTAATCGAACTAATATCGCATCGCCGCCGGCAGATACTTTGACTTCGGCAAACTTCGCATTTTGTTCGTAATTCGTACCCGTACCTTCCGGGATAAAGAAAGTTTCAATGCCATAATTAATCCCTTCATAGCCCACTCTTTCACCATTCAAGCGGACTTCATCAGGTGCAAGCTGTTCTCCAGACTTATATTCCCGACGGAACTCATAGACATCTGAGGAACTGCTAGGTGTAAGTACAACGGCAATTTTCCCTTTGGACGTCCGTTCTTCCAGATTATCTTGATAGATCGGCGGATCGGAAATCACGTAACGCAAGCGAACATAGTCACCTTGTATCAATGAACGCGGATCCAGCGGCTGCAGCTGCAGCTTAATCAGCTTGCCATGGCTGAGGAGATACTCACTCTTGCCGATTTGCAACGACATTGCTGCTACTTGCAATAAAACTAATAGTGCGATGATCCAACGGTTCGCTCCATAAGCAGGACGAGGAAGCGTAGTCTCGTCTGGTTCAAGTCCCTGCCTCTTTTCAATCCACACCGTAAACCCTAGAATCAGAATTCCGATAATGGCGAAGCTAATTGATTTATGCAGGAGCTTCCAGGCCAGATCGTAGTATTTGTACACGAGGAAAGCTATCCAGAAGCCCATTGACCATGCGAATATCCATCGAACCTGAAGCTGTCTGCTTATTAGGATCGCTGCTAGAACTAGCAGGGAGAATAGGACATTCGTAGCATAATACCACCCAGACTCTGTCATAAAGGTTAATGCGAATAACGATAACAAGAAGGCTGGCAGGCTGCTATATAAGACTGGCTCACGGAATGTTGCCTGACGGATCAGTTGACCACCAGCGAACAGCAGGAACAGCAAGCCAGACAGGATACTAAGAACAGCGACACCATCATTGATCCAATCGAATAATACAAAAGCCAGAATGATGACAGAAGCTAAGTAAAACAGAATCCTTGTCACCAAGCCATTCAAATATAAGAAAGCAACTAGAGTTAGCGCTAGGAAGATGAGCAGCATCGAAGATTGCTCTGTGCCGACAGCCGCGCCAGTCCCCAGCATCAGCCCACTAATCAAAATCGTAAAACGCGCCAATACATTGAATTTCTTCGCAGCTAACATCCCGATGACGGACAGGAAACCATATCCGATCAAGATATTGGCAGGATCATCAAACCCTAGAACCACTGTCACAAGTCCAATTAGCGTAAAACTGCCTAACAATGAACCGATGATAATGACGGAAATGGTAAGTACGCGTACGACCCATTTCGTGAAGTCACCATCGCCTTTGCCATCCTTCGTGGATTCTCCACCTGTGCCCTCTTCCATTTTCTCAGAGGCGGGCTTCCAGGCACGCACATAATTCATAAACATAACATTTGCGCCAATAAACACTATCACGAACAACAAGCTCACGATAAAAAATAATTCATTATGATACTCAATGATCAGTTCGACGTATTTCGTGGTGATCGCGGCTGAAATCCAAAGCCCTGCGAACAACAGATACACTTTATTCTGTGTCCGATGCGCATACATCACTGCAAGTGCAAGCACAGCAGCAAGAGGCACATTCATCCAGATCCCATAATGCTCAAACGTATGAGACACTGACATGATAATAAATATACAAATTGTCGCTTGAAAGGTCACCCATTTGAGAAATGGTGAATGTAAACGCTTCTTCTCAAACAGGACGAACAAAGTGCCGTTCACAACCGCTAGACCTAACCAAATGGCGATTGTAGTCCCTTCCGCTTCGGAATAGCTCCCCCATTTCGGGAAAAAGAACAATCCATAAGCTAGATGGCCAAGAATATAACTTAACACATAATAGGGCTGCCATCGGGTTAGAATCGCATATAGAATAGCTGGCAGGAACCAAACAAGAAATAGGCTGTAACTGTCTGCATGGGAATTGTAGGTTTGACCAATCAGTCCGACGCCAACACCGAAGGAAATACAACTAGCAAACAGGCTTAATTTACTTAAAAACTCTCTTCCTACTTGGCGAGAAAGCCAAACGGATAGACCATAGAACCCTATAATGAGCACGAATACTGGAATAAATTTCTCTAATCGGTTTAACTTCTCCCAGTTCGAAGCGAAGAAGTAACCGATAGCAGTTAAAAGAGCACTGGCCCCCAATACATAACCAAGTTGGATCATGATTTTGCTGGATTTCATGCTGTTTTCCCTCCTCTCGACTTACTACTAATTGTACAGGAGATCACCGATTTGAGAAGTACTATCTATTCCTAGTACCTGATCATTAGCCTATGGAAGAAACCCGACCGTCAGCTTCATTACCTTGAGCATGACTTCCTTGTGAATGGTAAACCAATTGCTCATAGATGCCCCGGAGTGCAAGCAGCTCTACATGTGTTCCTTCTTCTACAATTTCCCCTTGACTCATCACGATAATACGGTCAGCATGCATAATCGTTGAGATCCGATGCGCAATCACAATGGTCGTTCTTCCTTCTGCGACAATGCTCAGCGCTGATTGAATGAGTTGTTCGGTTTGCGAATCCAAATTTGCTGTAGCTTCATCTAGAATAAGCACCTTGGGCTGAAATACGATGATGCGCGCAAAAGAAATCAATTGTCGCTCGCCTGCCGACAGCCCGCTTCCTCTCTCCGAAATGCGCGTGTCATACCCATCCTTCATGCGTGTGATCAGCGTATCCGCACCGACCAATTTGCAGGCATCAATAACAGTCTCTCGCGAAATCTGGGGATCGAACATTCGCACATTTTCAACAATACTTCCCGCATATAAGTAAGGCTCTTGTTGCACCAAGCCAATCGTCCGATGCAGATCTGCCTGAGAAATATCCCGAATATCGATGCCATCGATCCGAATGCTGCCTCCCTGGACATCATAGAAGCGGCACAGCAAGCTGATCAGTGAACTTTTGCCTGCACCCGTTGTGCCCACAATACCGATCATGTCGCCAGGAGCGATATGTAAATCCAAATTTTCAATGACAGCCGTATCCTGCTGATATCCAAAATGAACATGATCAAAGCGAATATCACCTTTAACATCCTTTAACTGGATCAGCTCAGAAGCCTCTTTGTCCTTCACTTCAGGCTGTGCCGAGAAAATGTTCCATATCCGAGTCAAGGAAACTTGTGTGGACTGCAGGGTATTCCATTGCTGCGTAATATTATTGATCGGCTGAAAAAACTGTCTAATATAGGTGATGAAGGCATAGAGCACACCGAATTCGATCGCTTTATCGAAGACGGCAATACCACCAATCCAAGTAATAAAAGCAACTGATAAGTTCCCTAATATATCGAAAGAGCGGTTGAATAATACATTGGTCCGTATCTCTCTCAAGTTCGCTCGGAAATAGCCCGTGTTCTTATCTGTAAAGCGACTCATCTGCTCCTTCTCTTGATGGAACGCTTGAATTAGATGCATACCCGATAAATTCTCAGCGGTGAAAGCCACCATTTGTGATAACTTTGAACGTGAAAGCTGATAGGTTTTGCGCATATATTGGCGAAAGCTCACCGCTATAAGCATGATGATAGGAATGACAATCATACTGTACATCGTCAATACTGGATCCAAGTGATACATAAGTACAATGATGAAGATCAGCGTCATACTGTCTCGTACCAAGCTCAGGAGCACCTGCGTGAAAAACTGGTTCAACGTTTCTGTATCGCTAGACACATGTGTGATGAGGCTGCCGCTTGGCGTTTTATCATAATAAGACATCGATTGCTTGAAAATATGTTGGAACAAATCCTTGCGGATTTTGGCTACGATGCTCTGACCTGCGAATTGCAGCAGATTATTTTGCAAATAGCTGAAAATCAAGCTCGAAATGGATAACACCCCATACAGCAAGCAGATCATGATCAGCGAGGTGAAGTCATTTTTGCCGATCATCAGATTATCGTCAATTGCAATTTTGACCAAATACGGCTGAAACAAATCTGCAGCAATTCCTAACAACGCACATACGACAACGGCTACAAATGTGAATCTGTGCGGTTTGGCGTATATGGCTAACGAACGAAATGAAGCTTGTGTTTGCTTACGATCTTGTGGAGGTTTATTCCGCTTGAACATCGTCGTTGCCTCCTTCCTGTATCGCGTACAGCTCCGCATATAAGCCATCCTGCGTAAGTAATTGATCATGCGTTCCGCGTTGAACGATTCTTCCCTCATGCAGCACGATGATTTCATCGGTGTGTTTGAGTGCAGAGATACGATGGGCAATCCAAATAGTCGTCTTATTCAATCGTTCTTGCCTGATCGCATCAATAATGTGCTTCTCCGTCACCGAATCTACAGCACTGACGCTATCATCTAGAATCATTAAGGGTGAATCCTTAATAATTCCTCTCGCTAAACTCGTTCGTTGGCGCTGACCACCCGACAAGGTGACACCGCGCTCACCGAGCTTTGTCTCAAACTTTTCCGGAAATGAAACGATGCTGGACAATATTTGCGCCTTATTGGCAGCATGCTCCACTTGTTCTATGGAGGATTCCCGTTTGAAGAATGCAATATTATCCCGAATGGATGTACTAAAGAGAAAGCCCTCCTGCGGCACGTAAGCAATTTGATTTCGCAAGCTTTCAAGCGTCACATCACGGATATCGCTATCTCCGATCCATACGGTCCCTTCTGGCGGATCATAGATTCGGAGCATGATTTTCATCAAGGTGGATTTCCCGCTGCCGGTTTTACCAATAATACCAATCGATTTCCCTGGTTCAATCGTAAGTGATATATCATGGAGCACTTCATCCTCATCGTCTGGGTAAGAGAACGACAAATGCTCTATGCGAATCTCTTCTTGATCAAGATGCGTAGGCTGCGCAAGCTCCTTCTGCTTAATTTCCGACTCCATCGCAAGCAGCTCATTCACTCGTTCCAAGGAAGCACGTGAGCGTTGAAGCGCATTAATCACACGTCCAATTTGCTGCAAGGGATTGACCATCATCCGAATATACAGCGTTAATTCAACGAAATGCCCAATCGTAATTTGACCATGAATCGTCAAATAGCCTCCGAAGGCAATCGCAATAATTAACGATACCGCACCCAGAAACGGAATTAATGCTTCAAATAACGAGGAAAGTCGAATTAACCTTAATTGATTGTCACGTATGCGATCGACCGTTTCACTAAATCGGCTAATCATAATTGGTTCTACAGCGAATTTCTTGGCGACACGGATGCCTCCGAATTGCTCCTCAGCTGACTCGGTCATCGTTCCTAATGCTTCTTGGACCTGTAAGGATCGTTCCTTAATCACAGGTTGAAACCTAACGGATAACACAGGAATAAGTAATAAGGGCACGATACAGATAAGAATGACATACAACGGAATGGAGCTAAACAACATCGAAACGATCGCGGCAGCTATTAAAATGACGGAGTTCGTAATTTGGTTGATACCTAATGAGATGGATTCACGGATAACTGTGACATCGTTCATTACGTAGCTCAGCAGCTTGCCCACACCATTTTTCGAATAAAAGGTTGCCCCCAAATGGGTGAAATGATCGAATAAGCGATTTCTCGTTTCGAACTCGAAGCGGCGCCCGTTACGCATGATCATGTATTGCCCAATCGCGCACAATACACCAAAGGTAACACCTATTACGAGCAGCTGCACACTATACTGAGCAATTAAGCTTTTACTAAGTCCACCCTTCTGGAGCTGGTCCGTAAACATCCCTAAGAGCTTGGGATAATACGAGTGAACAATGTTCCCTACCGAAATAGAGAGTGCGGCGATGACATACAACGGCCATTTCTTTTTCAAGAAATCAACCAATAACCGTGTAGGCTTCAAAACTACATCACTTCCCATTACAATTTTGACTGGCATGTAAGGCTTAAACCATGTATTCTAAACGTCCGATCCCATATCATTTCCCAGTATACGCCTATTCAGATATACTTCCTATATCAGATATTGACGTTATAATAAGAGAAGCCGTCATAAATTTACATATAACGAAGGAGGCGCAGGATCATGGACTTTATTTTAGATCGTATTGAAAATAAAATTGAGTTTTTTCAAGCCTATGATTTAAAAACACTTGAAAAGAAAATCAATGAACAAATCGATAATAACAAGGCGCTGATGCTAGATGTTTATGCCATTCAGCATAACATCGTATTCGACCCAAATGCGGGGAAAATGCTGTATAGCGCTGTTGTTCATTTCAAAGTGAAATAGGATGACGATCAAGCGCAGCATTATGGAAACGGCTGGCCACTTGTATTTCGTGCCTGAACTGCCCCTCTATGTGAATCGTGTTCACGAATCCTTCGACATGCAGCAGCACACCCATGATTTCATCGAAATCAGCTATGTGGCAGAAGGAAGCGGCTCCCATTATATTGACAATGTCAGCATGAACGTATCTAAAGGCGATCTCTTTTTTCTGCCAATTGGCATATCTCATGTGTTCCGCCCTTCTGGGGCGAATCAGAAGAAACCGCTCATCGTGTATAACTGTATTTTTACACAGGCATGGATGAATCAATTGCTCCAGCATGCAACGATGATGGGAGAGCAAGAAATTCCACTTTTCTTTCAAAAAGCGGTTGAGCCGAATGGCGAAGTGGAATTTCTCTCCTTTCATGAGCAAAACGGTGAGTTCCAGCCACTGTTCGAGCGATTACATTTTGAGTATAATGCTCGTCGCGTTGGCTTTATTACCATTATGCAGGCTTGTGTAAAGCAGCTGCTTGTGTACATGCATCGTGCGAAGCTGGATCCATTTCCACTGGTTCCTCAAGCTAGTATGAAAAGCATCGAAAATCTACTGAGCTTTATTCGTATGAATTGCAGCAGTCCAATCACACTAGCAGAGGCGGCGATCAAGCTATCGATTAGTGAACGTCAGCTTCAACGACAGTTGAAAAAGCTCACAGGCATGAGCTTCACAACGTATGTGCAGCATGCCCGCTTGGAAGCTTGTTGTCAGTATTTGCGTGAATCTCCCGATAAAATCAGTGACATTGCTGCACGTGTTGGGTATCAGGATTTGAAATTCTTCAATCAGCTTTTCAAAAAAATGATCGGTGTCACACCGAGCCAATATCGCCAGCAGCAGACTGAGCGCAAAAAACCACTCACATCGATAGAATGAGAGTGGTTTTGTTTTTGTTAAAGATCCAACATAAACTGGAGAGTCAAATCACCGAAGCCTGGTAATCCCTCATGTCCAAAATCAGGGAAGATTTCAAGCTTTTTGTTTGATTTGATCTTATTATATGCGGCAAATTGTGTAGACGGAGGGCATACGGTATCTATGAGACCAACAGCCATCATCACATCACCCTCGATGCGATTAGCTAAGTTTTGAATATCGATGTAACCCAATTTGGTAAAGTATTCTTCCTCACGCTTATGTTGTGGGTCATGACGGCGGAAAAAGTCTTTCAGCTCTAGATAGGCATCCTTCGCCAAATCCATCTCCCATACGCGCTTATAGTCACTGAGGAAAGGGTAGACGGGTGCTAATTTCTTAATGCGTGGCTCTAACGCTGCACAAGCAATGGTCAAAGCACCGCCTTGCGAGCCTCCCATCGCACCTACACGTGCAGGGTCAACCTCAGGCATATTCATCGCAATACCCGCAAGCTGTGCGGTATCCAAGAAGATATCACGGAATAAGAGCTGGTCTGGATGATCGTCCAAACCGCGAACAATGTGCCCTCTTAATGTCGTCCCTTTGGTTCCGCCAACATCCTCGGATAACCCGCCTTGACCGCGGCAATCCATGGAGAAGAAGGAATAACCCAGTGCTACGTAGGAAAGCTTATCATGCCAATCCCCTGAATTTCCGGAATATCCATGAAACTGAACGATAGCTGGATGCGGCTCAGTCACATGCTTCGGACGAATATATTTCGCGTAAATACGCGCTCCCTTTACTCCTGTGAAATACAGATCAAAGCAATCTGCATACGGTACTTGAAATTCACTTGGGCGCAGCTCAATTTGGGGATCTACTGCCTTCATTTCAGCGATCGCACGTTCCCAGTACGCATCAAAATCATCAGGTCGAGGGTTACGTCCTTCGTACGTGAGAAGCTTCTCTAATGGGAAATCAATTGCTGGCATGTGTCCAACCTCATTTCTATGAATTTAAGCGATCGAATAGGAATTAAAATCTATGGATTCACCATCGACAAGTTTAGTGATTTCCTTTGTTGGATCGCCGCTTAATAACAACGTTTGATTCGTCAAAGAATTGTACGTGATCGTGTTATTTGCACCATAATTAGGTTGCTTGCCCATCATCATTTCTGCAAAATGGTGAACATCGCGAATGCCGTATCTCTCTGCTTCTGCAAGATCGATGCATTCGACGACGACCGCATTCGTTATACCTCGGCTAGTCACAAAGCAGCGATCTTCAAGAACCTCACGGTTGTACGGTTGCTGGATGAATACAGCCATAAGGACGTTTCCTATACGTCCAAAAAGTCCGCCCGACTCCTCCACCCATTCCCCTAAAGGTAAGCACCCTTTGATGTAGGAAGGCTGATCCTCTGGAATTGAGTACGTAGCCATAATGACATTCCGATGAAAAAGCACTTCTGTGTATTCGCTCTGATGTCGTAAATCTCCTTCTGGCTGCTCCAAATCTGGATGGAAAAAATAAGCATGATTCACGCCTTGCATGGAATTGAGCGGAAAGGCAACGTCCCAGCGGTGCTGCTCGTTATCAAACTCGCGAATTCTCTCCCACATACCGCCCATTGCAAAGTTCTCTGTCATGTAGACATAGCTGTGGAGATTATCATTCTCATGCTCAGCTTGACTGATTTGCTTTGGAATTTGTCGTTTGATTTCGATTGGTACTGATGACCGATGCAGGGCAGTTTGCAGGCTATGTGCAGGTGCTTCATATACAAGGAAACCCGCATATTCCGTTCTAGGCATGTGAACCGGCAGCTTGAAATCCCCGAATTGCACGTAATCATGCAGCACATTCGTATCCTTCGGCATATCATGCGGCCAAATCCGTGAATGCGGACCTACCCATGCGCCTCCGAGGTAATACGTTGCACGAACGTTCCAAAGATAATCCAGCATGCGAGTTAGCTCGGTTCGGATTTCTGTATCTTGGATCAGCTGCCACGCACACGTGAATGCCTGAACCCAATGCCAGAACCATGGCAGTCCACCGTACTCCGACATCCCTTTCGTTGTTACTCGTTCGAGTGTCATTCGTAAGCTTTCTAAGCCATCTTTACGTAAATCAGTGTCCTCGTACTGATATCCGAAAATCAACTTCGCAGCCGTATATTTGGCCTCGTGGTGACTATAAGACGTGATTGGCTTCCGATAAAAGTTGCTGTCATAAATATGCCGAAGTGTCTTATCAAAAGCCACCCGAAGGGCTTCGCTCAACTGTTCCTGATATCGCTGAGCAAAATAAACCATCAAGCTCCCCATCAACTCAACGGGTAATGTATTCTTTTTCGCCTCTTGAGGCGTTGGTCTTAGGTTAAGCGGCCAATGACCGTAGGTAGCACTGGATGGCTCCTGATCTTGGATCTCTAGCAAATGGAGAAGAATGCGCTCTGCTTTATCCTTCGCCTCGTTGCGATCACCATCGAAAGCGATTGTAGGATCCACTGAAGCGGCGAACAGATAGGATGCGTAGTAGAAATTATCACGAACGTCCCCTTCGAAAAGAAACCCATTGCTTAGTACAGGCTGTATATATGCAGCTGCCGCAATGGTAGCAATGATTTCGTCTTGTCGTTGCTGTATTGTAGTCAAATTGTCATCTCCTATTGAATAGCTTATGTGGCTTAATTCTGAGTATTAAAGAATCTTGATATTTCGTTATTGAAACGTTTCACTTGTTCAATTTTATATGTTAATAAATGTAGCGTCAATGCGAAGTTACGGGGGAGGATTAAATGTGGGGAAGACTGTTGGCAGCTAGTCGCGTTCATACGGAACGTGGTTCCGCTATTTCCACGAAAACACCTATTTCGGGTGAGAAACGGAACGAGGTTCCGCTATTTCTCTATTCTTAGCCTGTTTAACCTAGATATCACGACATTAGCGGAACTACGTTCCACAACTCGGCGAAATCACACGAATTTAACCAAATAGCGGAACTACGTTCCGTACCTACTTTTCTCAACTCTTCTCAATCCAATTCTGATTACATTCCACTATTCCACGTTTTCCACACTTTCTACGTTGTTGCTACACTTCAAAATATCACCTGCCATAAGAAGGACTCCACCTTCCCGTTTTGGCGCCCAGGCACACGCGTTACTCGATTTAATCGACTTACACTACTACTCCTGCCATGGTCGCCACGCATAACTCGATTTTTTCGACTTACGCTACTCCTATTGCCATTCTCGCCACGTGTTACTCGATTTTTTCGACTTACGCTACTCCTATTGCCATTCTCGCCATTCGTAACTCGATTTTTTCGACTTACGCTACTCCTATTGCCATTCTCGCCATTCGTAACTCGATTTTTTCGACTTACGCTACTCCTTTTGCCATGCTCGCCACGCGTAACTCGATTTTTTCGACTTACGCTACTCCTTTTGCCATGCTCGCCATTCGTAACTCGATTTTTTCGACTTACGCTACTCCTTTTGCCATTCTCGCCACGCGACTCGATTTTTTCGATTTACGCTACTCCTTTTGCCATGCGAGCCACGCGTAACTCGATTTTTTCGACTTACACTACTCCTTTTGCCATGGTCGCCATGCGTAACTCGATTTTCCCGAGTATCTATTCTCTTTTAGAAGCCTCCTCACACGAGTTACACAAATCTCCACCTAATGCGGTTAACTGAAATGACATACACCTCCAGAACCATAGGTACTCTTCTGCTTTTATTGTAAATAGTCAGCTTTCTAATAAAAAAGAACCTCCACAATTTTGCGGAGGTCCTTCAATTTTGTTCTACTGAATCAACGAATAAATATCGGTATGCGTATATCCATGCGCCTCTGCAACAGCCTGGTAGGTTACGTGACCTTGTGCCACATTAATCCCTTTGGCAATGGCTTTGTTGTCGAGCGCTGCGCGTCCGTATCCTTTGCTCGCAATTTGCAAACCATAGGTTGTTGTGACATTCGTCAAAGCCAATGTGGATGTGCGAGCCACAGCTCCCGGCATGTTAGCTACGGCATAATGGATAACACCATGCTTCACATAGGTTGGTTGATCATGGGTAGTAATACGGTCGATCGTCTCGATCGATCCACCTTGATCAATCGCAACGTCAATGATCACACTGCCTGGGCTCATCGTTTTCACCATTTCCTCCGTCACGAGGCGAGGTGCACGAGCTCCTGGGATGAGTACCGCGCCAACGACTAAATCAGCGGAACGTACGACTTCTGCGATGTTGTAAGGATTGGACATGATCGTTTTCACGCGTCCTTGAAACAGATCATCCAGTTGACGTAGACGGTCGGCATTCAAGTCTATGATCGTCACTTCAGCGCCGAGGCCGATGGCCATTTTTGCCGCATTGGCGCCGACGATACCGCCACCGATAACAGCGACTTTACCTGGCTCAACACCCGGTACACCACCTAGTAAAATCCCTTTGCCGCCATGCGCTTTCTCCAAAAAGTGAGCACCGATCTGCACGGACATTCGTCCAGCCACTTCACTCATTGGCGTTAATAGCGGTAAGCTTCCATTGTCAAGCTGAATGGTTTCATAGGCGATGGCTGTCACTTTTTTGCTCACCAAGGCATGTGTCAATTCCGCCTCAGGTGCAAGGTGTAGATACGTGTACAGAATCAATCCTTCATGGAAGAATCCATACTCCTCTGGGAGCGGTTCTTTTACTTTGACTACCATATCAGATGACCAAACCTCTGCAGCGGTTGCAACAATCGTTGCTCCTGCTGATGCGTAATCATCATCCGTGAATCCAATACTGTGCCCTGCTAAGGTTTCGATTCTAACTTCATGACCTGCTTTTTTGTATGATAGCACCGAGCTCGGTGTCATGCCAACGCGAAACTCATTATTTTTAATTTCTTTAGGTACCCCAATAATCATGCCCCATCAACCTCTCTTGAGGACCCCGTTAATTGAAGGATCGCTCTCTACTTGTCTCCAAGTATAAGAGAGAAACGAATACGTTCCATTAGACATTTTGTCAAAAATTGACCACTGTTCTTTTCACAATTTCCTCTCCGGGTACAGGAGCTGATAGGCTCTAATCCCTACTTGCAGCGCCAATCTTTGCTCAGGAAGCATATAATCCGCGCCGAGCAGCTCTTCAATTTTGTCCAAACGATAATACAAAGATTGTCTTACGATAAAAAGTTGCTGGGCAGCGATTTGCTTTGAACCGTCATGATCTAGATATACCTTAAGCGTTCGCAGCAGCTCACTGCCTTTCAGGTTATCGTGATCAATGATCGGGCCGAGATAGGAGCGAATAAAGGACTCCAGAATCCCTTTGTCAGCAATATGAAATAACAGCTCAAATACGCCCAGCTCATCATAAAACATGACGTTCTTCTGCTGCAAAGTGACCGTTAACGACAACGCTTGAAGTGCTTGCTGATAGCTGCGATGCGCCTGCAGGAAGCTTTGATTCGGCTGCCCAATCCCGATTTTCAATCGGATTCCCTCGTTATCCTTCATCCCCTGAAGCGATTCAAAAACGTGCTGCAGCCGCTCTTTCGCTGGCTTTTTGGGAGCCTTATCGAACGCGACGACAACAAGCCTGTTGTGCTTTAGAGTAATTAATGGATGAAACAACTGCCCTTCGAAAATGGCCCGTGCCGCAAGTGACAAGTGTAAACCAGCAGACTCTATGCCGTCGTCTTCTGCAGGTTGTTCTTCTTCGTGCTCTTGTTCAAATTCAAGTAAAATCACCTGAAAGGTCAGCGCATTCAGCCGCTTAAATTCAGCACCAATCAGCACCTTGATCTGTTCTTCATCGTGAATGCGCATATGGAGCAAATCATCAACCCACAGCGTTTGCGAGTACAATTTCCGCTCTTCCATATAGCGTTTCCGTAATAAATCCTGCGCAATGGAAAGGGAGGCCGAATCCAGAATTAAATACTCGTATTCTTGCGGCTTACGATCCAAGATGAGCAGAATGTGAGCCCAGGTTTTGCCCATTGCCCCGACTGGTTGAACAATGACCGTTTGACCTTCAACATCTTCAAAATACGGTACTGCGCCTGGACCCTCATCCCCGCTATCTGCGCTTCGGCTTGCCAGAAAGTGGAGCCATTTCGTTGACTCGCGTTTCCCAAGCGGTGGAGTGAATTTCGGCTGCGCATCGACAGGGACATAAATGACTTGGCTTTTGGTACTGCTTTGCAGCAGCGCAAGCACATGCGAAACGCCTCGAGAAGATAAAGTCATGCGATGAAATTCGCGCGATATTTTCTCCAAATCCTGCAGCGCTTTATGATGCTGATTAATAATATGAGCATGAATATCCTGGGTGATATCAATAAACCGCACGGCTTCTGGGAAAATTATGAGCGGAAAATCGTGTGCTTCAGCCGCATCCATCCAAGCTTGCGGAACCGAGGTGATGTAATGCCCCATCTCGATACAGAGACAGGTTACGTTTCTATGTATTAACTGGTCCAAATAGGTCATGAAGGATCCTGTATCGTCTTTAAAAGCAGCCCCTGTGGTTAGAATCATCTCGCCACCTTGCAGCAGCTGTTCAAACTGAATCACTTCAATGATGTGTACCCAACGTACAAGCCGTCCTAAACCCATTTTGCCAGCCGCGATATAAGCATGTTGAAAAGAAGGACGCGTAAGTACCTCTTCAACGGTTAATTGATAGTGTTGATGCATGTAAAGTCACTTCTCTCTTCTCGATCTACTCGTCTTCAAAAGTTATCCACAATCTATCATCCAGAATATATGTGGACAAAAAATGAACTGCAATCTTCAATCATTTCATGCTTAAGTGTACACGAAAAAGAGCGTCTATCCAAAAAGAAAAAGACTGTCGCATCAGCGACAGTCCTTCGAACTCTAATATAATGCCTTATCGATGGCAACCGTTTGGCCTGACCAAACCTTTTGCGAGGTCCATGGTGCAGCTGCACCCTGCCAGAACTCATCATCAGCTGGTAAACCAAGCGGTAGAAACACCGCGGAGCATAAGTATAAGCTTCCAGTGGAAATATAGGTCTCCCCAATTTCAGGCTGATAACCGCAAAGTCCAATTCTCAACCAGCCAGCCTCATCGAAGGTGCCTGGCGCTTCAATCAACCTGCGAATAACAGCAGTCAGCGCACCGCGCACTTGTGCTGGTAAAACCCCCGTAGGCAACTCGTGTCGTAACGCTGTATGTGCAAGCGCCTGAAAAGCACCGAAACGATAGGCTAACGAGCGACCAATCACTGGGAATGTTCCTTCTGGCGATATCGTGCGTTCCTGCACAGCTGCATAGCGCTGAGCCCGCTTCAGGACATTCGCACGCATGTTGCCCCAATCCTCATAAGTCGCTCCAACGTGTTCAATGATGTCCACCATCATGGGCTGGATTACAAAGCTGTTGTAATAATCCGCATGATAATCGACGCCATCACTATACATGCCGTCTCCTAGATACCACTGCTCATGCTGCTTTAGCGCAAAATCAACCCGCATATGATCCCAATCTTCACCCATAACGCCAAGCGCTGTTTCCGTCATGGCTGCAAAAAGAAGCCAATTATTAAAAGCAGGTCTGCGCGTCCGTGTGGCTTTCATCGCTGCCGCGAGATTCGCTTGGACTCTAGCATCTAGGCTATGCCATAGCGTATTAGGTGCACGCAGAATAGCATTTGCTAGGAAAGCCGTATCTACGATCGGCTGTCTCCCTTGCGCGAAGTTCAAGAAATCAGGAGATTCTGGGTCAGTAGCCGCATCCATAGCTTCGCGAACCAACTGTCCATATTCCAGACGGAGCTTTTCTTCTTCTGCATCCAGTGCAGGTGTCTCCAGCCAAGGAGCCATACCAACAAGCGAACGACCAAATGCTTCGAGATGCGTGTATTCACGCTGCACCTCTTGTTTACATTCAACAGGCATCGTAGCGCGAAGCTTTCTAGCTGCAAGCGCTCGAATCACAGGCTCTGTAATACGCAGCATCGTCTGTAACCAATATGCGCGATCTGTTCCTCCTGTCGTTTGTGAATTATTCATACCAGTACCCCTTGAAACCTTTTTCTAAACGAAGCAATGCTTCTAGATAATAGTAGTCGCCCCAAATTACATAATCATCTGGTGCTGCACCACCGCGTACGCTGTATGAACCGCGCTCAAGAAACCCTTGTGCATCCGGTTTACCAATTGTAGCGTAAGATTTAACTAACCCAGCCATCGAACGTTGTACGCCATTTTCTAAAATAGCACGATCTGGATCATCCGCTGCCAAGTGCTCCAAAATTTCCAAAGTTCCCGCAGAAGCAATCGCAGATGCAGAGCTATCGCGTTTCGTTTCGGCATTCACAGGCGCATTGAAATCCCAATACACCACATCATCCGCAGGAAGACGATCGAAGAAATAACGTGCTAAACGTTTGGCCGTCTCTAGGTAGAGTGGGTTTTTCGTATAACGATAGGAGAGTGCAAAGCCGTAAATCCCCCATGCTTGGCCTCGCGTCCATGTTGATCCATCATGATAACCTTGATGCGTCCCACCGCGTAAAGGTTCACCCGTCTCTTGATCGAAATAGAACGTATGATAAGAGGAATCATCACCACGTACCAAATAGCGACGCGACAAATCAGCATGTATGATTGCAACTTCTTTATATTTAGCTTCACCAGTTTGCTCATAAGCCCAGTACAACAAAGGTAAATTCAATAGGCAATCGATAATGATCCGCCCGCCGTTTTTCTCGTCACCCTCAGGTCCCCAAGCTTGAATGTATTGGCCTTTCGGTCTCCAACGCTTCATCAACACATCTGCCGCTTGCAGTGTAAGCTGTCTCGCATTTTCATCCTTTTCAAGGATCCATTGTGCCTTCGAAGATAAGGAATAGAGGAAGCCGATATCATGATGATCTAAAACAACATTATTCTCAAGTCTTTGCTTAAAACTTGCAACAGTTTTCTGTGCAGCCTCTTGAAACACTTTGTCCCCGCTGTACTGATAGCTCAGCCACAAGATGCCTGACCAGAAGCCATCTGTCCAATCGGTATTCGGATTCAAATGATAAATATCGTTCTCACTGACATGAGGGAACTGGTCCCCGAAACGCTCAATATTTACTTTCGTTTTCTGCAAAGCATCCTCAATAGCTTGTTTCCACATGTTAGAATCACTCCGTATCACTTGTTATAGGTTACACCATTCTTGCTTCAGTCGACTAACTTGTTAAACGTTTAACACCCACTTCTAGATTAATTTGAAACGTTTAACCTGTCAAGTAAAATTAACGACTAAATCGTCCTTCTTGGACGAGAGCGTAATTGTGAAGCATATCATTTTTATTTTCAAAAAAATAGGCAACCCCCACTAAAAAAAATAGAACCATCGTCATCTTTCTTACGTAATACTATTCATGCATGACATTCTTTCAGGGTTAGGGAGGTTTCTTGCTTATGACAATGACATTAGCTTTTCACCAAAACACTTCAATCCGGGACGCTATCTCGATGGTCGTCTGGTATCTAAGAAAGAAACGCAGAGCGTAATTCAAACCCATGCCCTAAGAAACATAGAAGAAGAACAAAGCCTATGGCTTTCCATGATTGGAGAGACATAGGCTTTGTTGTTTTAGACTGCTTGCAGGACTTGAATCTATAGGGCTGCGCCTTTTCCACCATCGATGTTCACAGAAGTTCCAGTAACGTAAGAGGCAGCATCCGATGCTAAAAAGGTGATCACATTGGCCGCCTCCTCCGCATTGCCGATACGGCCAAGAGGAATATCGTGCCTTGGATCACTAGCGAATTCCTCCCAGGTTAGGTCTGGTGCCACTCTTTTCCATACCTTCTCAATCTGGTCACTGCGAATCGTTCCAATACATACCGTGTTCACACGAATCTGAGCCGAGCCCAGATCCTTGCTCATCGCATTCGTCAAGGCCAATCCAGCAGCTCTGCTGACGGAAGTTGGGAGCGAAGATGCTGGAGGTGTTTTGGCAGCGGAGGTCGTGATATTCACGATCGAGCCGCCACCTGCCTCTCGCATGTGGGGAATCGCATAACGCGAGCAGTGAATCGCTCCGAACAATTTCAGCTCCAAATCCTGACGCCATACTTCCGTGCCTACCTGCTCAAAAGGCGCAGCAGATGATGTACCTGCATTATTCACAAGAATATGTAATCCACCAAAACGATGAACCGTCTCTTCAACCGCACGCCCACAATCGGCTTCCGATGTCACATCTGCTTGAATCGTGAGCACTTCACCCTCGGTCAAATTGGCAATTTGTATGGCAGCCTCTTTAAGCTGCTCTTCATTTCGAGCGAGTATGGCTACTTTCGCCCCCTCACGGGATAGAGAAATGGCCGTTGCAAGCCCGATTCCTTTACTTCCTCCTGTAATTAAGGCGACCTTATTTTGTAAGCCTAAATCCATAGCTTTCGCTTCCTTTCCTTCGATAAGTTTCCTTCTATAAACGGAATAATTCCTACACAAGGATTAGCATACGCCATCTCTACGCCATTTTTCAAATCTCAAATAAAAAATGTGTACCCCAACTACGACAAAAAACCATCAGGACCAATGTCCTAATGGCTTTTCACTTATTCGAGATCTATTGATTTAAATAAACAGCTTTCCCTGTACGAGCAGACTCGTAAATAGCTTCAAGAATTTGCGAAACCACATAAGCTTGCTCTGGTGTCACAACTGGTTCAATATCTTGGTCAATGGCATTGATCCAAGCACGCATTTCCTTATCTGCAGCACTTTCGCTTTTTCCGTCGTAGAAAGCAACACCGCCTGTTTTCAATTCAACCTCAGTGGTGTACAAACGGCTATGCTTCTCACCATTGATGCGAAGTCCGCCTTTCATGTCTGCTCCACCCTCTGTACCACTAAGCGAGCATTTCGCTTCATCCACTTCAAGCGTATTTAACGCCCAGCTGGATTCGAGCATAATGGTCGCACCATTTTCCATCACGATCATCCCGAAAGCGGAATCCTCAACGGTAAATTTACTTGGATCCCATGGTCCCCATGCATTAGCAGCATTTTCTTTTTGGGACAATTCATGATAGGACGTACCTAATACAACTTTTGGCTTATAGTTATCCATCATCCACAGTGTAAGATCTAGTGCGTGTGTACCGATGTCGATTAACGGGCCTCCACCTTGCTTCTCTTCGTCAAGGAAAACACCCCATGTAGGTACAGCACGACGGCGAATCGCATGAGCTTTTGCGAAATAAATGTGCCCTAGCTCACCCTCCGCACAGACATTTTTCAAATGCTGACTATCCGCACGGAAACGGTTGTTATAGCCAATGGTCAGTTTTTTACCCGTGCGCTTCGCGGTTTCAACCATGCGCTTCGCATCTTCTGCAGTCTTCGCCATCGGCTTCTCGCACATAACATGCTTGCCTGCCTCAAGTGCCGCAATCGAAATTTCCGCATGTGAAATATTCGGTGTTAATACATGCACAATGTCAATCGTGGCATCTTGCAATACTTCTTTATAATCCTCGCAAACTAGCGCGCCTTCAATTCCATATTTCGCTGCAGCCGTTGCTGCGCTCTCTTGAACAATGTCACAAAATGCGACTAATTCAACATTTGACAGCTTGCTCAAACTAGGTAAATGCTTACCATTCGCAATTCCACCGCAACCAATAATTCCAATTCGATACTTACGTGACATGTGACGACCTCCAGTAGGTTTATTCCTTGCAACCAAGTATATGATATCTAGACAACTTCATTAAATGTAGCACATGAAAACGCTCATTTTTAGTCTAACTTTCGGACAACTATACTCAGAAAATACGACATAACAAAAAACCAGGAGAATATCTCCCCTGGCCCCTAGTTAAGTATCCTTAGCTTCCGCCTGCGCGCTTTTGGGCATCCTCCAAATAGCTCCGATAGAGCTGCTCGTTCGGTTGCTCTTTCGTTAAATCCTCGTAATAGCGAGCGACCTTTTGAAAATAATACCCATGCACATCACTGGTCGGCACCAGTCGATAAGGATCCCAGCGATAGGTCTCTACGCGATACGCCTGGCCTTGCTCTTGCGTCCACAGGGCTATTTCACAGAGTCCATCAGGGCCGTTTCGGGTTGGCATATCCTCAATTTCCAAGTGTGAATACGACGTACCAGGTGGAATGACACGTTGGAAACCTGTCTGCGTCCATTGAATAATATCCAGCTCTGCAATGGGTTCTTCCGCCCTTTGCCAGCCGATGATGACGTCCCAGCCTTCTTTGCGCGACACCGGAGCTGCAGCAAAATCCTTCACTGCCTGCCCTCTGCCTGTGGAGGCTGAGCCGATTGGAAACCAATTGCCGGAATATTCCTTCAAGGAGAATAAATATTGATTATCTAAATATCTATACAAGGCTGTGATTTCTGGAAATCCATCACCATCCACATCGGCATATAGGATCGCCGCGGGACTTCCCTCCTGCTGCAGCACGACAATCTCGGCCTCCTGAGGTATACAGCTGCGGACGACGGAAAGAAAATCAATTGAAGACAAGCTCATGGTTATCCCTCTTTTCGCATCTTCTCAACACAAGTATATGCGGAGGGGAACTTGGCACATGAATAGCAAAATAATGGATGATTGGATGTTCAGAGGATTATGCGCTCCCGCGCTGCTCCCCATGCAGCTGGTGGACACATTGGATGAACCGCACGGTCTGCGTTTGAGCTCTCATGACGACCGAATGGGTGTGTGCACGACCGCCCCAGCCATATTTGACACCATTTAAGAAATCGCCCGAGGTTACACCTGTTGCTGCGAAGATGATATCGGAATCTCCCACAAGATCACGCATACTTAACACTTTCGATGGATCGGAAATCCCCATTTCTAGGCAACGAAGGCGTTCCTCCTCATTCTCTGGCAGTAACCGTCCTTGTAATTCGCCTCCCATGCAACGCAAGGCAGCAGCTGCAAGCACACCCTCAGGTGCACCACCGGAGCCTACATGTAGATCAATGCCTGTTTCTGGGAAGGCTACTGCCATCGCACCAGCCACATCGCCGTCACTGAGCAAATAAATTTTGACACCTAGCTTGCGCAGGATCATGATATGCTCGGCATGCCGATTACGATCCAGAATGGAAACGGTAAGCTCTGAGATATCCTTTTGCAGTAAGCTTGCCGCTTTCTGAATGGTTACCTCCAGCGGTTCATCGAGACTCAGCTTGCCAGCCAAACGCGGCCCTACGGCCAGCTTCGCCATATACATATCCGGGGCATGAAGGAGATTGCCCTTCTCTGCAATGGCAACAACGGACAATGCATTGTTCCGGCCGCTTGCTACAATATCTGTTCCCTCTAACGGATCAACCGCCACATCATATTCAGGCCCAGTCCCATTGCCTACCTCTTCTCCGATATAAAGCATGGGAGCTTCATCCATTTCCCCTTCACCTATGACAACTGTCCCCCGAAAAGGAACGGCGCTAAAATATTCTCGCATCGCAGAAGTTGCAGCCCCATCCGCATCTATCTTATTTCCTTTTCCTGTCCAGCTTGCCGATGCGATTGCTGCGGCCTCTGTTACCCGTACGATTTCCAACGACAAGTCTCTTTCCATGAGCGATCCACCCTCTCCAAATTGGTTTGATTCGTTGTTTGATGCGTTATGCTCTTTCAGCCAATATTAAGCCTGCTGTTTCCTCAATCGCTTTCTCACTCACATCAATAACCGAACAACCCAACTCACGATACAATCTCATGGCAAAAGCTAATTCTTCCTCAATTCGCTCTTTCGTAGCATATTTGGCTCCATAAGGAAGTCCAACAGCTTTCAAACGTTCCGTACGAATGCCAACCAACTTATCAACACTCATCGTGAGTCCGACCAATTTCTTCGGATCCAGTTCATGTAAAATGGCTGGAGGTTTAACCTCGGGTACGAGGGGATAATTCGACACTTTAAATCCTTTGTGGGCTAAATAAATACTAAGCGGAGTCTTCGACGTCCTGGATGGTCCCAGGAGCACAATATGTGCCTGTTTCATGGTGCTAGGATCCTTGCCATCATCACTATTGACGGTAAACTCAACGGCTTCAACCCGTTGATAATATTGTTCATCTAATTGATAGAGCAGACCGACTTTTCTTTTGGGCGAATCCTTAAACGTGTCGATAAAGGCTTGCATCATGGGACCCATAATATCGATTGCATTTACGTTCAACCGGATGGCTTCCTGCCGCATCATTTCTCTTAGCTCTGGCAGCACGAGGGTGTAGGCAATAAAGCCCTTTAGCCTTGATGCTTCTTCTACAATCGCACGCACTTCGTCTTCCGTTCGGATGGAACCGTGCCTCTTGACGCTAACTTGATCTGCATTGAACTGCCTTATCGTTGCTTGTACAACTGTATTTGCCGTTTCCCCTACAGCATCCGAACAAACGAAGATGGTATGCAGCTTCTCTCCCATGTAAACTCCCCCTGATTTACGTACCCAGCGCTACATCCAGCAGCAATTTGGTCATCGTTGTTTTCGTAATCCTGCCTACCACTTCCAGCCCTTCCCGGCCTTCGATTTCCTTGACGACAGGTAAGCTGTCAACTTCATGATGAATCATTTTCCGTGCTGCATCCAACACACTATCTTCAGGTTTCACCGTAATAATATTCGGTTGTCTGGTCATCACTAGCGATACCGGCATAGCAGTTGCCGTTGCATGTCCTAGCGTTACCTTGAGTAAATCCTTACGTGAGACAATGCCAACTAGGGCACCTTCTAAATTCACGATCATTAGGCTTCCTACATTTTCGAGAAAAAGTGTAACGACTGCATCGCTGACCGAAACAGATTCCTGTAATATTACGGGAATCCCCATAACGTCCTTCACCTTCATAGACTCGATTAGCTTGAATGGTGTGTGTATGTCAAGTGCTGCTGTTCCAAGAAAATAACCTACCTTGGGCTTGGCATCAATATGCCTTAACATCACTAAAACAGCTAAGTCAGATCGAATGGTTGGTCGACTAATTCCCAGCAGCTCAGCGATCCGTTCTCCTGTAATAGGTGCATATTTGCCGACAAGATCAACAATTTCTAACTGGCGGACTGTAAGCTCGATGATGTTTCCCTCCTAAAGCTATAAAATACCGATATATATAGTATGTTCTATTTATTATATATTGTACATTATATAACATTTTATCGAAATATAAAGTTGTTTATTGCCTATAAAAGAAATTTTTATCACCTATTTCGGAAAATTAGACAAAAAAAAGCCATCTTTACCTTATTGGTAGAATGGCGTTTGAGATGGAAACTCTTTTTACAAGAAAAAAATTTTGACATGCGTTTGATTTATTTTGGAAGAAAGAGGCGAATTTGCTTCTTCATCGCCATATTCGTCATGTACACACCTAACACGATAAAGAAGGCACCTAACAAGTGATACAGTTGTAACGACTCGCCAGTAAAGGTTGTTGCAAAGATTGCGCTAAACAAGGGAATGAAGTTGAGGAAGCCCGCACAACGCTGAGGACCCGCAAGCTCAATCGCTTTATTCCAGCTCAGGAACGCTACGATCGATGCAAAGATTCCTACATACAATAAGCCGCTCACCAAGGCAGGACTCCAAGATACATGAGGCGCCTTAATCATCCACTCGATGGTCGAACACGGAATTAATACAACTAGCGCTACGGTTACTTGCACTAGTAAAAAGGGGCTCGCCGGGAAGCGACCGGCCAGCTTTTTCATGCCTACCGAATATAAAGCCCAGCATAAAACAGCGATTAGCATATACAAATCACCTTTATTGGCAGATAACTGGAGGAGCGCGGACAAATCCCCTTGGCTAATGATCCAGCATACGCCTAGGATAGATACGCCGATACCGGGCAGCGCCCACCAGGCGAGTCTTTCCTTCATAACCGCCCAAGTGATGAGAACAACAAAGATAGGCGTCGCCGAATTCATTAGTGATGCGTTAATGGAGCCCGTGTATTGGACCGCGACATACGTGAGTGAGTTAAATCCCGCTACTCCTGTCAGGGAGAGGAACAGCACCATTTTCCAATTAGCTAAGAGTTCATTTTTAAGCTGCCAAGCTGCTTTGCCAAAGAAGGGTAGTAAACACAAGAAAGCAATCCCCCATCGACCGGCTGCCAATGCAATTGGCGGGATATGTAAGACCAGTGCCTTACCTGCAACAAAGTTCCCTCCCCAAATACAGGTCGCGAGAATTAATAATAGGTACGGGGATCGTTTCAGCATGGCATGTGTATCTCCTTTAAGTTAAGGTTATCTACTTCTAAGACGGCACTGGATGATCTAAGACTCAAAATGCCCCTTGGAAAAAAGATACAGACTAAGCATGCTATTGGCAAGTATTAATATTTCATCTGAGAGAAATATGGAAATAAGACAACATTTTAAGCAACATGAACGAAATAGAAAAGTCTCCGTTGTCTCGGAGACTTCCGGTGAGCTATCAAGTTGAGGTTTAACTTTTTTAGACTACCGCATGATTCAACGGATGCTACATGTCATCCTCCAGAAATTGAACCTCACAAAAGCAGCCAAGTGGGATCATTTCGCGTAAATAACGCATCATGCATTCCTTCTCTTGCTCCTCCATTCGCTTTAATGCATCGAAATCGAAAAGAATGATGCTGTTGATCACATCATAATGCTTAAATCGCAACCGCCCATAAGGGAACTGCCGATTGATGGCAGCTAGAATACCATATTGATTCAAGTTTGAGCGGAGTGCAGTTTGAACAATTTCGTTTGGCACTTCTTGCAGTAATGGCACTTTATCCGCTCGAACCGCGCAATACGCCTTAACTTGGAACACGACATAAGGATACAAGTAAGCGTTCGCATATTTCTCCACATTCAGTGCATCTTGCCTTGTTAATTGCATATCTTCCGTCCACGCATATATTGTCGCCTTATACTTATCTGAAGTGTGAATTCGGATGTACCTTAAATGGGGAAAGCGTGTTTTCACAAGCTGTTCCGATAAAAGCCGTGTTCCCACCAAGATCACCTCTTTCAATCATACAGTTGTGCTATTAGTATATGCATGACAAAATAATCGGCTCCGCCGTTTGGGAATTCCGATTATTCCCCACTGTCCCACACTCATGTATATTCGGGAACTTGTCCTAATATGATATAGCGGCTGGGGGGTCAGGGACTGCAATGATGGAATTCATAACTACAGCAAGGCCGCCCCTCTAGGGACGGCCTCAATCGTTGCTCTTCTTACAAGCCTTTCGCTTTCAAGAAAGCTTGCCATTGCTTCGTTGTTTCCGCATCAATCTTGTCTTGACCAGCAGCCTTCAGCTTGTCGATGTATTTCTGCAGTTGATCCGCAGGATCTACCGCACCTGTTTCAATTGCAACTTGGAACTCGTTATCCACAGCGGTCACGTTGGCAACCTCAGATTTGATGGTGTCTCTATTCACATCAAAGCCATAGGATGCCGGAACCATTGCACTTTCGTTCAATTTAATCGTTTTGTCCCACACATCTGGGGTTTGCGCACCTTTCAAGTAAGCGTTAAATTGGTTACCGAACACCCAATCAACATTCGGCGCATAGCCGGAATCCTTAATCGGCTCAATATATTTGTCATCCTTCTTCGTATAGTGCTTGCCTTCCAGACCATTCGAAATCAGATTGTATAACACTTTATCTGTATTAAGCAGATTAATAAACATGAGTGCGCGTTCTGGGTTTTTGGACGTTTTGGAAATAACCTGCATGGCGCTGGCAACACCTGTAAAGTAAGAGTCAGAAATCGGAACATACACAACAGCGTTACCGCCATTATTAGCCATTTCATCCACTTCGCCGCCTGGTTTCGTTGTAAACTCCAGACTCACTGCTACTTTCCCTTTTTTCTTAAGATCCGTGATGTTTTTCAATAGGGGAGCATCCTCATTAATATAGCCTGCTTTCGACCAGTTGTGCATCGTCGTGAAGAAGTCCTTCTTATTTTGAAGCTGTTGAATTTTCGTAATCGACGTGTACGTTTTATCATCCTTTTTGTACGCAACCGCAAGACCATCAGCAGCAACCAAATTCGGATCTGTATAGAGACCCCACGAATTCTGAGCCATCCCGAAAGGAATGACATCCTTCTCATTGTCCTTGATCGTTTTCAGGAAAGGCTCGATATCTTTATACGTCTTAATGGAATTAACATCCAATTTGTATTTATCGACGAATTGTTTTTGGATGACGAGACTTTTCGTCTTCGCTGCGATTTGATAAACCGGGAAGCCGTAGACTTTGCCATCGGTCGCTTTCATATCTGGCCAGAATTTATCTGGGATGTTCTTCCGCGCTTCTGGCGCGTATTTACTGATCATCGCATCCGTTAGCTCCAAAAGCGCGCCTTTATCAATGTTCGGCTGATAGCTTAGAAGCCAATATTTCGAGCCCCATGCCAAGTCGAAAGCTTCACCAGAGGCCATGATGGTGTTCAATTTTGGATCATATTCATCAAATGAAAGAGGCTTTAAGTCCACTGTCGCGTTGATTTTACTCTTCACATACTTGTTGATTTCATCGTTCACAAGAGCCTGATCTTTACCAGGCGGATTGCTTGGATAATAAAATGTCAACTTGACTTCAGGCAGCGTGCTTGGTGCAGGTGTTGCGGGAGCCGCGCTTGTCGTGGTTGTCGGTGTCGTTGCCGTCGGTGATGTCGTTTCACTTGCTGTGTCGGTCTTGCATCCAGTTAACACAGTCATACTCAGAAGCATAATGGCTACACTGCTCAGGTACATTTTTTTTCCTTTTTTCAACCTTCACACCTCCATATGAATAACCCCTAGTATCATCAGAACCATCAAACGAGCAATACAAACGCGCCCCCCTCACCCCCTTTCAGCTTTTTAATGACCCTACTGTAATGCCTTTCACGAAATACTTTTGGAAAAAAGGAAACATGATCATCATCGGCCCCCCTGCAACTAAGGCCATTGCCATCCGAACCGATAATGTCGGGAAGTTAGCAAATTGCAGCTTGCTTGCAGCTTCAGCCAGTGGCGAATTGGCGAGAAATTCAATTTGCGATAGAATGCGAACCAGCAGCAGCTGAAGCGGCACATATTTGTTATCATCAATGAACAACAAGGCGTTAAACCAATCATTCCAATAGGCAAATGAAATAAATAATCCGAGTGTCGCTAGCGCAGGTGTAGAGAGCGGCAAAATAATGCGATAGAAAATGCGAAGCTCGCTGGAGCCGTCAATCTTGGCAGACTCAATAATTTCCATGGAAATTTTGTCTAGATAACTCTTCATAATAATTACATTGAACGGATTCATAAGCAGTGGAATGATGAGTGCAAGGATGGAATTTTTGAGATGGAGGTATTGTGTCATCAGAATATAGAACGGAATGGTCCCCCCATTGAATAACAACGTGAAGAAGATATAAAACGTAAGCGGACGATGATAGCGAAAGTCGCGTCGTGACATCGGATAGGCCGTCAAAGTCGTTAATAACAGGGATAGCACGGTCCCAACAATGGTAATACCAATCGTAACCCCATATGATTTCAGCCAAATGTCCGGTGATTTCATGACAATCCGGTACGCTTCCAAGCTGAGTTCTTTCGGAATAAAGCGGTAACCGAAATGAATCAAGCTGTTCTCTGAAGTCAGCGACACCGCAATAACGAGCACAAAGGGGATGATCATCAACAGGCAGATCAGCGTGAAAAACACATGGATATACCAAATCGATGCCGGTTTCACTTGTTTTGCTAATACAGCTTCCATAAGGCTCCTAGGCTCCTCCCCCGTTAGAATAACGCGTTATCTTTATCAATTCGGCGCACCGCTGCATTCGCTGACACTATTGTAATTAACCCTACGATCGATTGCAGAAAACCTACCGCCGCTCCTGAGTTTATGTCCCCAAGCTTTGCCAGCGCGCGGTACACATACGTATCGATCACATCAGTTGTCGCCAAATTGGCTCCCACATTATTCGGTACAAAGTAATGCAGTCCGAAATCCCCACGGAAAATATTGCCTAAGCCTAAAATAAATACAATGATGATTAACGGCTTCATAAGCGGCAGTGTAATCCGAAAAATCATCTGAACGCGTGAAGCGCCATCTAGTTTAGCCGCCTCGTAATATTCCGTATTAATTCCTACGATCCCAGCATAGTAGATCAATGTCGAGAAGCCGACACTTTTCCAAACAGCAACCACAGGCAGAATAAATAGCCACGGCATTGTTTCCAAGTACCATTTGTGTGGTGAAAGCCCTAGGTTCTGTAAGAAGCTATTGAGATATCCACTTTTATGCTCCAAGAAGGCGTACGAAATGTAACCAACCAATACTAGCGAAATAAAATAAGGAAGAAATAATGTGGTTTGATACACCTTCACCATGCGTCCGCTTACCTCATATAGCAAAATAGAAAGGACCAGCGCTGCAAGCGTGCCGAGTAGGATATACGTCATGTTGTACAAAAGGGTATTTCGAATGATACGAAAGGCGTCCTGTGATTTAAATATAAATTCGAAATTTTTGAAGCCGACCCATTTGCTCCCTAGAATCCCTTGATCATATCTGAAATACTTGAAGGCTAAGATCAGTCCGATCATGGGCAAATACTTAATGACCAGTTCAAACAAAATGCCTGGGGTCGCAAGCAACAGCAGCTCTCGATTCTTTCGCAGGTGTTTCAATTCCTGTAAGAGCCTTCGTTTTTTGATTGGCTGTGATTTCATCATTGTGCTCCTCCTCCATACTCGTATCTTGCCACAGAATGAAGCGTTTACATAGCGTACGATTTCCGAAATCATGTACAACGGATGTGTACAATGTTCGAATTACTCTCTTTTGACCATCGAAAAGTACTAAACCGCCCTTCCATGCACCAATTGGTGGTAGAAGTGGCGGCTAGGCATTCCTATTTCCCCTGTTATGAAATGGATTTCTTCATGCGATATTCCTTCGGTGTACTGCCGAATTTGGCTTTGAACAACCGGAAAAAGTAACTCGGATTGGCATATCCGCACTTTTCCATAATATCTAGGACCGCATGATCCCCATTCTCGAGGAGACGCTGGGCGTGCTGCAAACGAACTTCATTGATATACTCCGTGAGCGTTATTTGGTAGCTGTCTTTGAACAATTTCCCCAAGTAAGCGGATGACAGCTTGACTGTCGCTGCGATTGTTTGTTGACTTAGGTTGATATCCGCATACTTCTGATGGATGAGTTCTTTGACCGTCTCCAAGATCATGTCATTTCGTTCCACATTGGACGGCTTTTGCCCCTCACAAATTTGTGCACATAAGGCCAGCAGGGATAAGTACATCTCCTCTAACGTATCTTTCTCCTGCGGAATGTGATGGATATAATCAACGTTGAAGCTCATCTTCGTTACCCGATTTTCCATGATCTCAACGACGGTATACTTGATCACCCAGGCTAAATTCGTTACGGCTCGATGGATATCATGATAATGGAATGTGGCAAAAAGGGAGAATGCTTTCTCCAGCTCGATCCCCGCTTCCGTCATCAAGCCCTTCTTCAAGCTTTCCGATAATTTCCTCTCGATGGTTTCTGGAATGGAAACTCGCTTATTCGCATTGTTTTCTTTGACCATCTCGCTCGTAATAATAGACTTGTAGCCAAAAATAACCGTATACAAGCTGATCTGTAACGCTTGCGCATAGCCAGATGACAGCAGCGTCAGCTGCGAAATGGGGTCACTGAGCCCACAAGAAAGACTTAAACCGTAATAAGTTTCGATTGTGTGCTGAATGTCTTGAAGGATAGGTATTATTCCTTCCGTCTTCGGAGTTACCTTGTTGTCAGTCAGGGATACAATGAGCACGACATGATCCCCCCAGACCTCCACAGCTTCACAATGGTACGCCTGGGACATCATTTCCTGCGCAATATTCGTGATCGCAAAGCTATGCATTTTCTTCAATGAAAGGGCCGTGTTACTTTCGTACGACTTGAAATGATCCAAACGCAGTACGCAGACAACAATTTCGGAGGGGTACGCGATGTTCAGTCGATGCTTTTCAATCAGACTGATCATATCGTGATGCGAGAACATCTGGCCATCCGTCATAAATTTACGAATGTAATATTTATTGACGATGTGTTCGGAGCTGATTTCCTGCAGGGCATCGGACAATTTCAAATAATTCTCACTCATGGCATGAAGCTCATCACCTTCGGTTCGCCTAGCGTGTTCATCTCGCGGATGCTGAAACCGAATCCGGTGCAGCATATCTTCAATCGGATGATACAATTTATAGGACAGCCAGACCGAAATGCCTATGGCGATCAGGAGTAAAGCACCAGAGACAAGAAGTGATTTCACGCGTGTCTGTGTAACTTCCGCCATCAATTGGTCATATGACTGTACATAGAGAATCGTCCAATTCGGGATCGGATCTGCCATGTAGGTAATCATGCTTTTCTTACCCTCAACATCCCCAATGACGAATCCAGATGGTTCGTTCGTTGTTTGTTTATGATTCACAATGTAATTGTGGATGGTGGCCTGCGTCGATTTACTTGCAAATTCATCAATCGTCCGAGAGGAATATAATCGACCCTCCTGATCAGCCATCAGGATATCACCTTGGGATCGGCTGCCGGTATCATTCATTTTCTTCAAGCTGTCGAATACCCAATCGGATTTGATATACAGAACAATGGCCGATTCGCTGCGTGTGAAGGGCTTCAAGGAGTCGGTAACGACGAAAGCGAATGCATCGATTTGGCCGTCCTCGTGTTCAAGACTTACGGGAATAAGCCGCGACGTTTCGCGCTGCCCAGAGGGGTCGAGCAGCCAATCCGCAATTTTCTTTTTCGTAACGCCGCCGTCTAATAAGAAATTGGTGGTGGTTCCGTAAATCTCATTTTGAGAATGATTATATACAACCATGGAGTGTAAAAACGAGGAGCTTTCCAAAATACTGGACATGCGTTGGTAGCTGCGGATTAAATCCATCTTGGGTAAGGTTTCATCAAACATCAGCGGAATGAGCAAATTGTCCTTAAAAACAAAATACGATAAGTGCGTAATGATTTCATTCATATAGGAGAAGTTGTATTGCATTTGGGTAAGAATTTTAAGATTCGAATCCTCTTGAATCCTTTTCACCGATTTCTCAAGCAGGTACGTATTTGCAAAGGAAGAAGCTAATAGGACAATAACCATCGATAACATGATCGAGCTCAGTACACGCTGCAAATATTTCTTTGATTTATAGAAGCCAAATCCTTTCAAAAGCACCAAGCCCCCTCTCATTATTACGAGCTTACAGTGGCCCTATTAGGTTCTCTTCGATGTCCACCCAACCGAGTTTATACGCAGGTGAATCCGGATGTAGGTGAATCTGCCCTTCAGGCCAGAGAATCAACTGCGGATCCGCGATGAGCGAATTTGTATCGAACTTCCCTCCCAGCAAGGAGCGCCACCCCTGCCAGTCATACACATTACGACCTAACAAATCAGCACCAGACGATAGGAGTGGGAGTTTACCGGCAACCTGACAGACACCCCCAGCTTGATCCTGCCAATAGAGATTACGATCTGCATCGGCAAATTTATCATCACACCAATTAACGAAATAGTAGAGGTAGCCGGAATTGTAAATGATGTTCCCCAGCACCTTGACATCCTTATTGTCCTCGCCCGCCATTTCTTGGGTCCCAATAGCAGCAATCGCATCTGGATTTGCAACGAGTAGATTTCCTTGAATGAGGTTGCCAATGCCTTTGGAGAAAATGAGCATCCATAGCTTCCCTTCTCCTGTACTATACAGCTGAGTCAGGACATTCTGGGTAACCGTGAAGTAGTCCGAAGCATCATCCAAATAAATGCCGAATCCAAAAGAAAAGTGTATGCCACTATGGTGTAAGCGGTTACCATGAATCGCATTTTGCGTACCCACTCCCCATGATTCAATCATTCCACCATCCTGACTGTCGATCATCACGTTCGAAATATCATTATAAGCAATGTAATTATGACGTGTATGTAGGAAGTCCCAATGATTCTCCCAAGTAACCTTAATCTTATAAATGGTTTCGGGCATAACCTTGTGGCGTAAGCCTTTCAGCGAGATGCCATAACGCGGCATATGCGAAATCAGATTATGCGCGATCTCGTTATGTCCGCTTTGATAGAGCAGAATCCCGCAGCCATGTCCGATAAGCTCACCACCATATCGAATGGTGTTATTCGTAATCTTATGTTCTTTATTCGTATAGGAGGCGGCCGCTGAGGTAAATGTGCCTTGAAGCGGTGAATAGCCAGAGGCACATATCCCCATATACCCCATATGCTCAATTTGATTACCATCAATACGAATGTTCCGCGTTTGCTGATCTAGGAATATGCCGCAGCTTCCTGCGTTTATCAGCTGGCATCGCGAGATTTCGATCTCCGCCGCATGATTGAAATAGAGCATGCCTTCGCGATGTTCATCCCGCTCCACATTACTTAAGCCTTCATCTTCCTGAATCATCCGATACTCCGACCAAAAGTCTGTACATGAGAAATGGAGTCCATGTATATGAAGATGCTGAATAGGCTCATCCTGATCGTTGCCTCTCATTTCAATTAGCCTTGTGACCGTTGGTACGATAATCTCTTGTTGAAACGGCGACCCATTATTCGGTTTATAGTAGAGCCAACCTTCCTTTTCATCCAAGTGAAATTGGCCTGGTGCTTGGAGAAAATCCAGTGATCCCTGGATAAAATAGCGTGAGCCCTCGCCTATATCCCAGATCGAGGGATGCGCGAATTGCACATATCTTGCCTCAGCATCATGAGATTTCAAAGCTCGCAGCTCTGAAAACCAGTTCCACTCCCCTTTCCCAGGCCAAACGAACACCTGCGCCCCAGAGAGGTCGCTTCCCTTCGGAATATCCCCTTCATGGTAGTGGATGCCTGCTTTATAGGCTGCCCCTGGCTCTCCATCCACTAGAAAGTACCCCGTTGCCGGAAGCCGCGCTTTGGCAATGCGTTCCCCATCCGCGTAAATCGTGTGAAAGCTGCTCCCAGCTCCCAGCCATGCACGCCACATGTCTGAGCTGTAAGGCTCCCAGTTCGTCACAACCCTGCCGCCGACCACATTAACCACTTCACCAGGCATATTGCGATACGTAATACGGAAGCCATCTCTGCCTGAATCCCGTTCATCTAATTTCCAGGTATCTCCTAAATAATATGTGCCGCCAAACACAAACACGATGACATCGTGAATCATCCCGTTCTGGATGATGTTCCGAACTGTCATCTGTGCTTTCGTTATCGTGAGGAAAGGTGCCTCTTTACTCCCATCGTGATCATCATTCCCAGTTGTCGCTACATAGAATTGGTTTACCAATGTCATGAGCCTACTCCTTTATACAACATGATAACCTTATTTATGACTAGTGAGTTGGTTGTATACCACTTTCGTAAGCCGAGAGAAACTACTATTCCTTCATCTTTCTCCCAGCCAAAAAAGTACGTATGACCTGCTCTGCTTTTTGCGCGAGAAGCTCTGGCGTACGATTCATAGCCTCCTGTAGCGGCATCGGACCGTTCACGATACTGTGAATACTCGTCACCCCGTAATCATAAAGCTCCTCAATGCCTTGTCCGACTGAGCCTGATAGGACAAGGACTGGAATGCCAAGCTTCTGCGCTGCCTGCGCAATCCCCATTGGCGCTTTGCCTGAAGCAGTCTGCGCATCTGTCTGCCCCTCACCAGTGAAAACTAGATTTGTATCCTGCAGATGCTCATCAAGTTTAGTCATCTCGATCACCACATCGATACCGCGTTTCGTGCTTGATGGGAAGAACGCTTGAAACGCACCGCCAAGCCCTCCCGCCGCACCAGCACCGGGCATGTGATGTACCGCTGTGCCAATATGTGCTTCCATGATATCTGCCCAATGGGCAAGTGCGCTATCTAGCGCTTCAACCATCTCTGGCGTCGCGCCTTTCTGCGGTCCGAAGACATGTGATGCCCCCAGATCTCCTATGAATGGATTCGTGACATCTGAAGCAATGATAAATCGCGATTCACTAATACGCTGATCCCACTTTGAGGCATCGATGCTGGCTATCTGGGAAAGGGCTTGTCCACCAACGCCCACCTCCCGTCCTCCCGCATCCAAGATCTGTAAACCCAATGCTTGAAGCATGCCGCATCCACCATCGTTCGTCGCACTTCCGCCAAGCGCAAGTAGGAAGGAACGATATCCTTGATCAAGCGCATGCCGAATCAGCTGCCCTGTGCCATACGTTGTCGTCACCATGGGGTTTCGGTGATCCGCTGGGACAAGGATTAAACCGGAAGCCGTCGCCATTTCAATCACACACGTGACGCCGTCTCCCAGAACGCCATAAGATGCGATTACCTCATTCTGCAGCGGACCTTGAACAGGAATCGAGATCTTAACTCCTTGTGTTGCCTGTACAAGGCTATCCACCGTTCCTTCTCCCCCATCTGCCATTGGAAGGAGGACAGTTTCCGCCTCTGGCACAGCACGCAGAATCCCGTCTCTTATCGCTATGGCTGCCTCTTCTGAGCTAAGGCTGCCTTTAAAGGAATCCGGTGCAATGACGATTTTCATGTGGCATCCTCCCGCTCCTATTTGCTCTTATAGCACGAATTTACTTATTAATTAATTTATACAACGCTTGGGTGCCACTTTCCTCTTCGCCCATGGCAGCTAATTGCTCATAAAGTGATTTGGCAAGAGCTAAGCCTGGAAGTTCTACCTTCATCTCTTCTGCTGACTGCAAGGCAATCTTCATATCCTTAATGAAATGCTTCACATAGAAGCCTGGTGCAAAATTGTCAGCAATCATTCTTGGTCCCAAATTACTTAACGACCAACTTCCAGCGGCACCTGTTTCAATGCTTTGCAGCACTGTTGTAGGATTGAGCCCAGCTTTCTTCGCATACACAAGCGCCTCAACTACACCCATCATATTGCTTGCAATTGCAATTTGATTGCACATCTTCGTGTGCTGACCCGCACCAGCTGTGCCTTGATGGACGATCTTCGAGCCGATTTTTTGAAAAATAGGCAGCATTTGCTCGAACACGTCGCGCGAGCCCCCGACCATAATGGACAATCGTGCTTCTCTAGCCCCGATATCTCCACCTGAAACCGGTGCATCCAATGCATATAGCTGACGAGTCAACGCTTCTTCATAAACGCGCTTCGCCAGGGATGGACTCGATGTGGTTAAATCGATCAAGTAGCTGCCTGGCTGAGCCATAGCCAAAATCCCATTTTCGCCAAAATAAATAGCTTCAACATCACTCGGAAAACCAACCATGGTCATAATAACCTGACATTGTGCAGCTAAATCCCCCGGCGTATCCTGCCACTTTGCACCTTTATCCAACAGCTCCTGCGCTTTTGACTTCGTACGCGTATAAACATGAACCTCATAGCCTGCTGTTATAAAATGTCCTGCCATACTTTTACCCATAACACCCGTTCCGATGAGTCCTATGATTGGTTTTGCTGTATTTTCTGTCATGTGAATGTCCACCTTTCTCTCGTTACCTAGTTGTCGATTAGCTCCTTTTAAACTTATCACCCTCGCTCATTCTGGTCAAACGTTGATCTCATGTTGTGACAAGTGTGATATCCGATCTAGCTTTCATTTCCATGGATAACTTTAGCTTTGCAGGCACAACCTTTCATCATATGAAGAAAATACATCCCTAGGCTGATATCAAGCAGCAATCATTGCGTACATATTTAATATGAAAGTCAAATCAATTCGGGTATCGAGAAAGTGAGGAAAAGCAACGTTATGTCGAAACCAAACAAGAATAAGGGATTAGGTGTCGTCCTTGCCGGGCTTCTGTTGGGCATCCTGATGGCAGCCATGGATAACACCATTGTTGCAACAGCAATGGGGACCATTGTCGGGGAACTAGGCGGATTGGATAAATTCGTATGGGTAACCTCCGCTTATATGGTAGCTGAAATGGCTGGGATGCCGATCTTCGGTAAATTATCCGATATGTATGGCCGCAAAAAGTTTTTCGTGTTTGGTCTCCTTTTGTTCATGCTGGGATCAATTCTTTGTGGAACAGCAGAATCCATTGTCGAGCTTAGTATTTATCGAGCGATTCAAGGCATCGGCGGCGGTGCACTCGTTCCTATTGCCTTCACGATCATGTTCGATGCCGTCCCGTTGGAATCCCGAGGTAAGTTGGGTGGGTTGTTCGGAGCGGTATTTGGCATGTCGAGTATTTTCGGCCCGCTTCTCGGCGCCTATATCACCGATTATATTAGTTGGAAATGGGTATTTTACATCAACCTTCCCCTCGGATTGCTCGCTTTCATCTTCATTGCCTTTTTCTATAAAGAGTCTGTTGAGCACTCCAAGCAGCGCATCGATTGGTGGGGAGCTATTACACTTGTTGGTGCCATCGTGTCCCTCATGTTTGCACTTGAACTAGGCGGCAAACAATATGCTTGGGATTCGGCTTTCATTCTTGGTTTATTTGCACTCTTTGCCGTATTGACGATCTCGTTCTTATTCATTGAACGCAAAGCGGCTGAGCCGATTATTTCGTTCGCGATGTTTAAGAACCGTCTTTATGCAACAAGTAATGCCGTTGCTATCTTTAGCGGGGCAGCTTTCATTACAGCATCCGTGTATATCCCAATTTTTATCCAAGGTGTATTAGGCGGTACCGCGACGAACTCAGGCTTAGTGCTGCTGCCGATGATGCTTGGTTCTGTTGTAACTGCAACTGGCGGCGGGTTCCTGATGACCAAATTCAGCTTCCGTGCCATTATGATTCCGACAATCGCACTGCTTCTGGTTGGCACTCTGCTGTTAACGACACTTTCAGGGGATTCACCACGGTGGCTTGTCACGATCTATATGGTTGTGATCGGACTTGGGATCGGCGCTTCCTTCTCCGTCCTTAGCAATGCGGCTATCTACTTATTCGATGTACGGCAGCGAGGCTCAGCAACTTCGACCTTGAACTTCCTCCGTTCCTTAGGCATGACGCTCGGGATTACAGTCTTCGGCATCATCCAAAGCCACGCGTTTACGAGAAAAATGACCGAGGCCTTCACCGGTGGCGGGCAATCGCCAGTCGACATGCCAGCCGGCGATTCGCATACCTTGCTGGATCCCGCCAAAAGGCTGGAAATCCCCTCCCCAGTGCTGGACAAAATCACGAGTGCCTTATCCTCATCCATCGTACTCACCTTCGCTTGGACCGTGGTTCCGGCGGCAATAGCGCTCATCTTCGCTTTCGCGATGAGCAAAGAGCAGCTGGACCCGACGAAGGAATTCGAGGGTGCGACTGGACATTAAGGATAAAATGCCACTGCTAACGGACACAGTTGACGTTATATCCGCTGGAAACACGATTTTCTGAAGCTAACGGACAACACAGCCGTTATCCTAGCTTCAAAACGTCGATGTTGCCCTTTTCTATTGGAATAACAGCCTCTATGTCCGTTAACTTTAGCAAGCCTCACATTTAGGCCCCCATTGCGTCTCCTATGTCCGATAGAGATCTCCTCTAGCTCCAAATCCAAAAAAAAAGAGCAGTCCCCAGAGTATATTCCCTCTAGAGACCGCCCCTTTATCTATTATATACCTTTGAAAGTGAACGCGTACGCATAGGTACGGTTCGCGAATAGCGTAAACTCGGGATGTGTTCTTGCACCCCAGCTATCGTCACCGCCAACACCCATCTGCTTGTAGTTCACACGCAAGACTACTTTGTCACTGACTGGCAGCTTATACGTGTGATCGTGCGCTTCCAGCTCGGATGGTGAGTAAGGCAGCGCATTAAGCTCGACAGTTGGCAAGCCAGCTATGCGAAGCCCACGACCTTCTGCATTCGTTAAGGATGCCCAACGAACATCGGTCTTATTGCCACATTCCTGTGGACGTAAGTACGGAACGAATTGCTCTTCAACAGTCCCGCTATGCAGCGCCAGTTTAGCGCCAACATTGCGATCCCAGTGGTTTTCGTGCGGCCCGCGGCCATACCAGGTCAAGTTCTCGAAGGCGGCATCCAATTCGAACATGACGCCGACTTCAGGGATTTCTGGCAATTTGTCACCTGGCGTTAATTGCATGCTAACCTCGACTTCACCGCAAGTGGACACGGTGTACACGAGTTGCACCTCGGAAGCAGGTTGTGTGGCTAGCTCAAACCGTACACGAACCTCTGCGCGCCCAGCATCCAGCGACTTGGCGTTCAAGGAAAGCAGCTTACGTCCACTTCCAGCTTCCTGCCACGGAGCACAACGGATGTGGTGCTGGTTCCCGCGGTCATTATCCGTATAAGCACGCCAGAAATTAGGTACTGGTCCTGCTTGGAATAGCTCTACTCCTTCGTACAAATAGGAGGTAATATCGCCAGTCAATGCGTCAACTCGTAGTGCAAAACGCTCCCCTTGAAGCGTGATGCTATCTGCCGAAGTCACGACTTGCAAAGCTGCCTCTGTGGAGATGGCCGCAGCGGATTCTTTTTCCGCTTCCCAATTACGTGACAATACTGCTGCGTTAACCGCCGGAAGGAGGAATTGCTCCCAAGCGATTTCATGCCCTTTAGCTCCCCATTGCGTATCGTCCTTCAGGACCAGACTCAACGTTAACACGAATTCATCGTTCGGGAATTGGCTTTCTACGGCATCTAGTGCTAGCTCAATAATCGTTGTCTCACCAGGTGCAACTGCGTAAGAGTCACTGATCATACGGCTAGCCGCCGCGACACCATTACGAGCAATCGTCCATGTCCAATCAAATTCATTCAGATTCGTGAACAAAAATTGGTTGGTCACTTTGATACGACCTTTGGCCGCATCCACCGCTTCGAACTTCACATTCTGGTAGCATTTCTTCACTTCGTGCAGCTTTGGAGAAACCGAGCGATCCGCGAAGATCAAGCCATTGCCACAGAAGTTGCCATCATTTGGCGTATCCCCAAAATCGCCGCCATACGCTTGATACGTGATACCATTTGGCGTCGTTGTGCGAATAGATTGATCAATCCAATCCCAGATAAATCCGCCTTGCAAAACTGGGTATTGATCGAATAGCTCCCAATACTTGAACAGATTTCCGCAAGAGTTCCCCATTGCGTGGCTGTATTCACAAAGAATAAATGGCTTTTTCGGTTGATTTTTAGCATATTCTTCGATTTTCTCAATTTTGGAATACATTTGACTTTCCATATCCGATGCTCTTTCTGACTCACGCCACCAGAACACGCCTTCATAGTGAACAACTCGGGAAGGATCGGCTTCACGCAGAAAATCATGCATTTTCAAGAAATTATCTCCACCAAAGGACTCATTACCGAGCGACCAGATTACAATCGACGGATGATTCTTGTCTCTCTGCAGCATGGAATTCGCACGGTCCAGCACTGCCCCTGTCCACTCTGGTCGGCTTCCTGGCACCGTTTCACCTAATTCATATTGCGGGTAGCTCCAGGATCCGTGCGTTTCAAGATTCGTTTCATCAATGACATACAGACCGTATTGATCACAAAGCTCATACCACCGTGGATTATTCGGATAATGTGAAGTACGAACAGCATTGATATTATATTGTTTCATGAGCAGAATATCAGCAAGCATACTTTCCTCTTCAACGGAACGTCCACGATCACAATCAAATTCATGGCGATTCACACCTTTGAATACAATGACTTCGCCGTTGATTTTCATCAAGCCGTCTTCAATTTCAAACTTACGGAAGCCCACCTTACAGCTCTCTGTTTCTAAAAGTGTCCCCTCTTCATTCCATAAACGAAGGACGAGGGTATACAGGTATGGGCTTTCTGCACTCCATTTAGCTGGACGATCCATGTGAGCGGAGAATTCCACAGCTTGCTTAGCAGTACCACTTGTTTGAATGCCGACACGAAGCGGTTCTTCCCATAATGCTTGCTGCTCACCATCGTATAACATCGCTTCCACGTGATGCACGCCTTGACTCTTCAGATCATAATTCGTGATCGTTGCTTGAATGTGCAGCTCCGCATCCTCACAAGCGCTATCTAAATTCGTGTTTACTTTGAAATCAGCGATATGCGCGGTTGGTGTCGTATACAAATAAACATCGCGGAAAATCCCGCTTAATCGCCAGAAATCCTGATCTTCTAACCAGCTTGCGTCGCTCCAACGATAGACTTCCACCGCGAGCTTATTCTCGCCTTCAATCAAATATGGCGTAATATCAAAATCCGCTGGCGTAAACGAATCCTGGCTAAAGCCAACCAGATCACCGTTCACCCAGACATAAAAAGCCGATTCCACACCTTGAAAACTTATGTAGACTGGCTGCCCGTCCCAACCCTTAGGGATCGAAAAGCTTCGCACATAAGAGCCGACAGGGTTAATCTTCACCGGGGCAAATGGAGGCTTGAGATCCTCATGACCTACCCACGGATAAATAATATTTGTGTACTGCGGGAAGTCAAAACCTTGCAGCTGCCAGTGCGATGGCACGGCGATATCTGCCCAATTGTTTGTGTCAAAGTCAGTCTTGTAGAAATCCTGTGGACGTCCCTCCGCATTCTCCGCAAAATGAAATTTCCACGTACCATTTAAGTTTTGATAAAATTGCGAAGCTTCCCGAACCCCTGCCAAAGCTTCCGCTTCTGTATGATAAGGCATTAAGGTGGCATGAGCCTCTAACCGATTCAATTGATATATTTGCGGATTATTATTCCATTCCGGGTAACCATTTTCAGGTGCTGTGTATACGAATTTGTTCGCCATGGATGTATTCCTCACTTTAGGTTATAGGATGTTGAATCAACCTGCTTCCCTTATTGTACAAGACAACTATTTCTTTTAAAATATAAGAAACGACGCATGACATATTAAAAAATGAAAGAGATGGTCATTCCTTGGCAATTGATTATAGAAAGTTTTTCGTCATTACCGAAACTGACCGCAAGCTCCCCCTTATCCTGGAAACGATCGGTTATGAGCGCGAGCAGCAATTTTATAAACGCGAAGAAGGCTATCCTTGCTTTCATTGGCTCCAAACGATCTCCGGCAGTGGCGAAATCATTCTGGATAGCGGCCCAGTTAGGCTTGGCGAACGGCAAGGTATGCTCCTCGCCGGTGGGGTTCCACATGCTTATCAAGTACCTGAGACACCGTGGTCCACTTGGTATTTAACGTTTGATGGCGCTTTAGCCGCATCTATCGTGCATGCCTTGGAAATTCCACTCTCGACGCAAATTAGTTGGGGGCCAGATACACCTCTCGCTACTATTCATGAGTATTACTATCATAAATATCGCGATAGTCATGACTTCACTGGTACCAACGGTTCATTGGAAATCTATCAATTCCTTACGCTGCTGAAAAAGCACGGCATCATAAACAAAAGCGCCTCCTTCTCGCAAAGTCACGAGCGGCTGCTGCCGCTGCTGCTCGAACTAGAGCAAAACTTCGCCGCTGCCCACGTTGGACTCAGCTGGATGGCCACCCAGCTTGGTGTTTCGCCGCAGCACGTAAACACCTTATTTCGTCGCGCTTTCGGACTCTCTCCGTATCAATACCTGCTTCAGCTTCGCCTGCAGAAGTCCAAAGAAATGCTGATCGCTCAGCCAGAGCTAACAGTTAAGCAAGTCGCAGAGACAACGGGCTTTCTTGATGCATCGCATTTCATTTCTACTTTTCGTAAAGCCGTTGGGCAGACACCAGATGTTTTCCGTCATCCGTATATTAACTAGTCTAATCAGCATTGAACATTCTCCCGCCACTACACCAAAAATAACTGGAAAAACTCCATCTATTTCCGCCTGTTTCACCTCATTTTGGAAAATAGATGGAAATAGTACAGTTAATTCTCTGGATTCTTTCCTATTTGACGCAAAAGCTTGAAATTAACTGTACTTCTTACAGTTATTCGAATTAAATCGATGATTCGGATGAAATTAGATGTATATTTTCCAGTTATTGTGTCTGGGGGCTTGATTATCCTTAGCTCGGGGTAGCAAAACATGGTTGCTCAGGTGCTGAGAATTAGCCCAATATGCTCGGCAGGCATAGATTACAGCTGATGGAGTAGATTTATTTGATATAGTTGATGGAGCCTTTCCACCTCAAGCACAAAAAAACCGCCGAAGCGGTTTTTGATACATCTTCTTATGAAATTTTATGATTAGGTACGAATTCGCTATGGACTTCAAGCAGCTTTTGGACGAAAATCTCAAAGTCTCGTGAATTCGACGAAAATTTGAAATCGGTTACACCAGTGTTGAAATCAATAACCGTTAAAGCAACGCGGTTTAAAGGATACTCAGGAATCGGTTCAGAGGCAAGTGAAATATTTTTGAAAGGGTAAATGGATGTTTCACCGTAGAAACGAAGCACTGTTAAATGGTCATCTCTTAACTCCAACGAAATCTGCTGTTCCGAATCCGTGAAACTCTTCAATGTACTCATCATAGATCAATCCTCCTCTTGTCCTCTATTTTACTCTCATTCTGGAAGATTATGAAGCCCAATTTGTAAATATTTGTTGCTGGTTCCTTTCTCCGTCGGCTGAAGTTCTGACAGAACAACGTATGCAACGATCAGCAGATTGTATAGGCATGGAACGCAAAAAAACCTCGCCAATGGCGAGGTCCTCCGAACTATTTAAACTTTTGAATAAAAGCAATCGCACTCGCAATATCTTTCTCTGGTTGATCCCCGACTTCACGCTCGATCGTTAGATAGCCTTTGTAACCAATCTCCTGCAGCGCCTGGAAGTAACGGCCGAAATCGACATGACCTTCGCCTAATGCCAACTCGCGATACGTATCTCCTGATGTTGCAGCCTCAGCAATATTCTCGTGCGTCATTGGCTTATAGCCAAGTGAACCATACACTTCACGCGGATCAGCTTGACGAAGTCGAATGCCGTCCTTCACATGCGTGTGAACGATGTAATCCTTCAGGGTGTATACCCCTTGAACAGGATCATCACCCGTTACCATGACCATATTCGCTGGATCAAAGTTAACGGAGACGCCTTTGGTGGAAAGGTTATCTAAGAAGCTTTTCAAATGTGCCGACGTTTCCGGCCCCGTTTCTACCGCGAAATATGCGCCTAAGCTGCTCGCATACACCCCAAGCTCTTCACAAGCTTGCAGCATCGTTTGATAGATAGGATCGTTCCGATCCTCTGGTACAACACCGATATGCGTTGTCACAACGGACGAACCTAGCTCAACCGCTAGATCTAGAATGCGCTTGGATTTCTCAATTTTTGCTGCATTCACGGTCTTATCTTGAAAGCCATGTCCACCCAAGTCGCCGCAAAGGGCTGAGATTTGAAGATCCAATGATGCGATGTAGGCACGTAACTCTTTACGCGCCCCCGGCGTTAGGTTAGCTGGATCCATCTCACCTGACACTGCATAAATTTGTACGCCGTCTGCTCCAAGCTCTTTGGACTTCTTTAATCCGTCCCGTAGTCCAAGACGCAAGCTATCTACCATAATACCAATTGGATTGATCATCATGTCTTCATACACTCCTTATCGCGAACTTAGCGCTAGTTTATTTCATCCCAAATTCTACGGATATTCTGCAAACCGATCAACGTGCCCTTCTTACACTCTTCCATTCCTTCAAATTCCAAGGAAATGTAACCGTCGTAGCCTGAGCTTTTGACCACATGTAGAATTTCACGTATATTCAAATCCCCTTGTCCCACAATCGCTCCGCGCAAATAGGTACCATAAGATGACCTGAACCAGCCTTCTCCTGGATTCTGATTGGATGGGCGAATGTAGAAATCCTTCACATGGACAATAGAGGCATATGGAAGATTATTCGTCACTGCTGCAACGGAATCCTCGTCTACGCATACAAAATTTCCAACATCTAATGTTGTCCGGAAATTCGCACGATCAACAGCATGAATCAGGGCTTGAACACGTTCACTATGCTGCACGAAGAAACCGTGATTCTCAACGCTTGTCACAATCCCGTATTGGTTCGCATAATCTGCAATTTGACGACAGGCCTCAGCTAAACGATCCAAGTTGGCGTTGAAATTTCGAATCGAGAGATCCTCACTTCGAGCTACATCGTGCCGCATTTTAGTAACACCCAATCTGGCAGCAAGATCGACCTCGCCTTTCACGCGCTCAATTTCCTGCAAATACGCTTCCTCAGTCTCTGTTAAGAAATTAGCGCCGATGGCGTAATTGGAAATAGCAATACCTCGGGCCTGAGCTTTCTCGCGAATCGCATCCGCAAGCGCAAAGTTACCCGGTAAATCATACCCCAATGGCACGATCTCGACATGTTCACCTCCCTGATCCGCAATCCAATCGATGACGTCCATGATCGACATTTCGCCAGACTTTAACGCCTGGTACAAGCTATATGTGCTAACCCCTAGTTTCATACGCGCTCCTCCTATGCTCCGATTCGATCGGGCTATAATCTGATTTCTTGCCCCTTCGCTGCTGACTCATAAATGCCGCATAGGATTTTCATCATTTCAAGACCATCTTCCACCGGGCTGATCGGTGTTTGGCCTGTTTGACAGCAGGAAACGAAATGATTGATTTCATTTTGAAAAGCGCTGCTAATGTCGATTGACTTGTTATTGATTTGTGGTGTCACATTCGTAATCGTGTCCAGTATCTCGGTTACAAACACAATCTCAGGCTCAAGCTCAACGCCGCCTTTATCACCATACAGCTTGACAGCGATTTCATCCTTCTTCGCATGCAACGTGAAGCTGACGTCCACCATGAGGGATGCCCCATTTTCAAAACGAATCAATACATTCGCCAAATCCTCAACCGTATTGCGTTCCGCATCATAATCGGCTGCTTTATAAAAGGATAAGTTCTTCACATTCTTCCGATTTCCTAGCTTGTTATACGTATGCCCGCTCACCGCAACTGGCTTCGGTTTGCCCATCAAGTACCAACACACATCAATGACATGTACGCCAATATCAATCAACGGCCCGCCGCCAGAGCGCTCAACATCCGAGAACCAGCCACCTGGATTACCTAAACGACGAAGGCAAGACGCTTTGGCATAATAGATCTCACCTAATTGACCATTATCTATAAAATGCTTCACAAGCTGAGCATTCGTATCATATCTTCGCACAAATCCAACTTGAAGAATCTTCCCAGTTTCACGAACCGCATCTTGAATGCGTTGCGCTTCTTCTACAGTTTTACATAGCGGCTTCTCTACCAAAACATGCTTGCCAGCATGAAGTGCAGCAATACTGATCTCAGCGTGTGTATTGTTCCATGTACAAATACTGACCGCATCAATCTCCGGGTTGGCCAAAAGCTCTTTATAATCCGTATAAATGTGAGCAATTTCATATTTCTCCGCTTTCGCGGCTGCTCGTTCACGATTAAGGTCGCAGACAGCAACAATGACAGCATCCTCTGATTTCGTATATGACGCAAAGTGCAAATCAGAGATAGAACCTGCACCGATAACACCAATTCTCAATTTGTTTATGCTCATTGCACATTCAGCCTCCCTAGAATAAGTACTCTCTAAAGTTAACATGCTTTGGACATAGCGAGAATAACTAGGATGAGCAGCTCCATGGACTATATGTTCAAAATTACTGAAATAAAAAAGCGGCAATCCTAGATCTTATCTATGGTTCACCGCTTCTTCTTTATGGTATTAGCAAAATTTTGCCTGTACTCTGTCTACTCTCGAGTAATCTGTGGGCCTCAGCGCCGTCCTTCAAGGAGAACTTCGTCATGGTATCCATCTTCAGACTTCCCTCGCGGATTGCTTCGAACAAAGCATTGGATCTCTGAATGCGATTGTCCAAGCTAGTCACGTGATTCCAGAGGTCGCCGCCTGTTAAAGTTTTGGAGGTATCCATCAACATTCTTGGATCCACGGGAGCTGGGTCTCCACCCGCCATGCCGTAGAACACGACGGTTCCCTTTGTTCGAACGGCTGCGAAGCTGTCCATTAAGGTAGAGCCTACCGAATCATAGGCAACCTGGGCACCGCCTTTTTCATAAGACCACTGCATCACTTCTTGGACCCAGTCCGTAGAGTAAAGGACGACTTCGTCTGCACCTGCGTCTAGCGCGACTTGCTTTTTTGTTTCGGATGAGGTGAGTCCGATTACCCTTGCGCCTTTACTTTTGCACAATTGGACCAAAAGCTGACCTACTCCGCCTGCTGCGGCATGGACTAGAACTTCATCTCCAGCCTCAACGCGGAAGCTGTCGTTAACCAAATAATGCGCTGTCATGCCTTGCAGCAGAAGGCCAGCCGCATGTTCGAAAGAGATGTCCGCAGGCAGCGGAATCGCGCGATCAACAGGAACGGCTACCAGCTCCGCATTCGCAAATGGCACGTCAGCAAAAGCGATCCGGTCCCCGATTTGAATATTGTTGATATGGGCAGGCACCCACTCGACGATCCCGGCACCTTCATACCCAAGAATATACGGCGGATTCCCTGCCAAATGATAATTTCCTTTGCGACGATAGACGTCTGCAAAATTTAGGCCTATCGCTTTCGTCCTTACCAGAAGCTGATCCCCTTCTACGATAGGGTCTGGAATCTCCTTATATATGAGAACTTCGGGATCACCGAATTGTTCGAAAATCAATGCTTTCATGTGTAACCTCCCACGCTTAATTGACCTTAGTAATTTTAACATATTGAATAGAAGAAGCAAAAAAAAGTGCCCCCAAACGCTCTGCAGCGAATGAAGACACGAGGTAAATAAAATGATTCTTCCAGTTAAACGCCTGTCCGTTCATGTAAAGAAGGTAAATCTGAATAGGAAACAGGCTTATTGATGTAGTAGCCTTGAATTCCCCAACACTGCATGTCGGCAAGCATTTGGAAATGAACACTTGTTTCGATGCCTTCCGCGACAACCAGTAAATTCAATGCTTTGGCCATAGCTATAATAGCCGCAATCAGAGGGACGTTCCCATCTGCGATGAAAATACGATCAATTTTCAGCTTATCAATCGGCAGAAGCGTTAACATGCTTAGCGAGGAATATCCCGTTCCGAAATCATCCAACGCAATCGTGAACCCTGCCCCGCGAAGCTTGCTCAAAATAAGCTGTACTTCCTGCAGCGAGTGTAGTGTCGTGCTTTCGGTAATTTCTAATTCCATTACGGACGGGTCCACGCCCTCCTCATTCAAAATTTGCAACACCTGTGCAACAAAGCACTCTTCATTCAATTGAATGCGCGAGATGTTGACTGATATTTTGAAAAGAGGACCGTAAATTTCCTTCAGCTGATGCCAATCCTTGCAGGCTTGACGGATAACCCAATAGCCGATCGGCACAATGAGCCCCGTTTCCTCAGCAATCGGAATGAAATCGCTCGGCTGCGTGTGCCCACCCTTCTCGCTATGCCACCTCAAGAGCGCCTCAGCACCAACAGCCATCCCGGATGACGGATTATAAATAAGCTGATAATGCAAGTGCAGCTCTTCCTTATCAATGGCTTGCGAAAGAGCTAGTTCATGGATGAAATTTTCCACATGATCATATCGTGAAGATGCCTCGAACAAATGATACCGCTTTCGACCAGCTCCTTTGGCTGTGTAAAGAGCGATATCCGCTTGCTTCAGCAAATCTTGAATCGTTTCATTGTGCTTTCGCTCCGCAATGCCGATACTTACACTCACCTTCACCGCATGTTCATCTACTCGGAATGGATCATGAAAAAGCTGACTCAGCTGTTCCGCCGTCTCTTCGACACGCCCCAAAGGTTTGGAATCTACAACTACAAACTCGTCTCCGCCAAGGCGAACAAGCGAATAACGATTATCACCAAATACCTCAATGAGGCGGCATGCTACTTCTACAAGCACCGAATCTCCAGCTTGATGACCAAAGGTATCGTTAATATTCTTGAAATTGTCCAAATCCAATAAATAGATGGTTGAAGGTTCTGACACGTGCTCTAGTAAATATCTACGATTAAACAGATTAGAGAGATCATCTTGATACGCATAATTATACAAGATATTCTCATGCTGTTTTCGCTCTGTAATATCCCGAGTTACCGAAAAAATAAAACTGACGTTCCCATTCTCGTCCAAAATAGGCGTTAAAATGCTTTCACCACTTGACGTACCATTGGGTAAAATAACACCATCCTCATACCGAATTGTCCGACGTTCATCGACTACTCTGGCATATTTTTTATATAAATAGTCTGCCATCTGGCTCGTATTGGATTCAAAGAAAGACGTCCCCACTTGTTCCATCGTGATCCCACTAAATTGCGTTGCTGCGCTGTTAACGTAATAATACGTGATCTTCGCATCTGACACTTTCATTATGTAAATAGAGTCTTCAATATCATCCAGCATCTTTTGCAGTAAATTCAAATCCAATGTTGTCGTTGCAGGAATTGTCATCCGTAGAACTCCTTTATCCGAATAACCTAAACTTTACGCCCACATGGGACGTATGTATTATGAGTTCGACACAGTCCACTATTTTTCCTTCAAAAAATGTCCTTTAACTGACCTCAAACGACAAAAATTAGCCAGCCTGTGGTACCAGAGCACAACACCGATTACCTCGAACTCCTCCTCCCGTCACTGGTATTCGAAAATGATCGTTTTGTGCTATTCATAATCGTTTTACTTCCTTATTTTTAGGTGCTGCGAGGCTTACAATTACATTAGGTAAAGAAAAAGGCTAGCAAAACATAGGAGGTTACACGAATGATAACTAAAGGGAATCCATTCTCGCTCACGCAATACGTCAACGAGGGCTATAGCGGACCTATGCAAGGACTTTCGCTGGAAGAATCCGATATGTACTATAACCGATTCTTTGAGGTGATAGGACAGAACAAATTTGAACCTGGACCAACGAAAATAAACCTTTCCGCATGGCATCAACGTCATCATTGGGCCTATACACTTGCTACACATCCTAGCATCGTTAACGCGATGAAGCAGATTCTTGGTGATGACTTGGTGTTGTGGGCCATGCATTTCTGGTACAAAGAGCCTAATAATGATAAATTCATTCCTTGGCATCAGGATATTAATTATTGGCCAATGGAGCCTGCCATCAATGCAACTGCATGGGTTAGTCTGGGTTGGTCCATTCGTGAAAATGGTTGCCTGCGTGTCATCCCTGGTACGCACAAATCGATTGTCGAGCATGTTTCTACGGGCACCGATCAAAGTGCTTTCGAGCAAGGCCTGCCTGCGGAGTCGATCAACGAATCCCTAGCTATCGACTTAGAGATGTCTCCGGGACAGATTGCCTTTTTTAACGAAGCGACCTTCCATGGCTCTGAAAATAATAAATCAAACATACCTCGCGTAGCCTTCTCAGTACGATATACAACGCCTGAGGTCAAATTCAAGATCGACGAGTGGGGCGGCGACACTACGCGCATTCGCACTTTCCTCGTGCATGGTGAAGATACTTTGAAACGGAATGAAGATATTAAAGGTGTTGTGCCTCAGGCTTAGACAGGGACAGGGCAGGACCAGACCAGACCAGACCACACCACATCGGCTCGTCTAGCTAGCACGAACATGGTAGAATAATAGAAACAGACGAGTCGTAGGGTGAGGAGGCAGGTGCAGTGAATTCTTTTCAGATGATGATTGAATCGTTGGAGATTCGATTTCTGCATATTACACAATATCAGCTCGATTATCGCTGGCAGGCAAGAGCCCGCACCCTACGACACTGCGTGATGTGGTTTGTGCACAAAGGAAGCTTTCAACTCGAAATCAACCAAGCTACCTTACGCTGTAAAGAAGGTCAGATTCTTATACTTCCTGCCCAAAGTGTGATAAGCTTTCACGCCATCTCGGATGAGCTTTCGTTGACCAGCATTAATTTCGATGCCGAAATCTCTTTAGTGAGCAATCGAAGCTGGGTGCAGCTTTTGAATATTCCGATTGCATTTGAGGACAATTCGAGCGCTATTGCACATGTTATTCAAGACATGCTTGCTCAGGAGCGCGGTGTTACACCTTATACTCATTTGCTGCAACAGTCTGCACTGCTCCGTATTTTGTATGAGTTGCTTCACAAAGGGGGCACGGACGATCCAAGCTCCAGTTATACGCACTTGGACAAGCGAATTCATACCATCATCCACTTTCTTCACGCGCATCCGCATCGGATGCCCGCAATACGGGAACTAGCTGAGCTAGTTCAGCTGAGTGATTCCCATTTGCGCAAAATGTTTATCAAACAAACGGGACAGGCGCCGCTTCATTTCGTGCACAGTATCAAAATCGAGCAAGCCAAAAAACTACTCGCCTCCAGCGTGAAGCCCGTCTCTCAAATTGCTTACGAGCTTGGCGTCGACAATCCGAACTACTTCTCGCGGATGTTCAAAACCAAAACGGGACTAACCCCGCTGCAGTATCGTCAGCAGTTCGGGCTGTGGTTGAATGAGTAGTTAGGTTGAGGTTGAATAGATGGGTAAACTACAGTTAAATTCGCCAATTTCACTAGATTTATAGAAATAACTGGAAAACCTCCAGCTAATTTCGGGTTCTCTCTGCAAATGCAGCTGAAACCAAGAAAATAGTTGGAGGTTTTCCATCTAAATGAGCTTTTCGTAAGTAAATGAAGAAATTAGCTGTAGTTCTTACAGCTAATGTGCGGCAGAGGCAATCAAGCGGTGTTCGTGAAACCGTTTCACCCCAACTCCAAAGTGACATCAATCCTCACTCTTTCTCCTACCTCAGAAGCAGTTAGATCAATCAAGTACACAGTCTCCGTTCCGCCCTCATGATTCTGGTGCTCCATGGCTTGAATCGACGCCGTCAACTGTGTCGCATCATATCGAAGCAACTGTTGATGTTGATCACTCGCACCTGACGCTTGCGCCTCCCTCACATCAGCCACAAGTCGAATCTCGCCAGGCCGCACGACGACCGGCTTATGCTGCGTAACGAAGCGTTCCGTCACGGCTGCACCAGATTCACGGAACTCGAAAGCATCCGACAGGGTCAGCTTGCCTTGCAGCTTATCAAACTCAAAGCTACGCTCAAGCTTTTCCAGTGTAGGCACTGCATACGCTTTACTCAGATCAAGCTTGAACCAGTCACCAGTATCTGTAGATTCCGCTGCTAGTACCTGTGCACAATGCGCGATGCCCTCTTGCTGGTTGTAGCCGTTAATGATGGGTACGCTGTGCCCTGCAGAGCTGTTACAGAGAATGGAATACCGCTCTTCACCGAAATATTGTTTCGTATAGAGTCCTGCTCCCAAATCTTCGAACCATCTAACCCCATCTACGATCCAGATGAAATGTCCGATGTCATTGTGATTATGAGGTTCGTCGTTATGTCCGCCTTTAGCTGCAAAGCTAACGAGCTGGTTTCCTACCTTCGCCCGGCTCACCATCCATTGTGCTTCGGGCAGAAAGTCAGTTTGAAGCGGCATGTTTTCACGTTCGCGAAGCAGCGTTTCATTCAACCACACCACATTACGTACGGCACCAGCGAAGCGTCCGCAATGATCAATAGTTAGAGGCAGATGTTCCAGTGTGGGAATCCGAATCTCTTCAAATTGCTCGCACAATCGGCTGAAAATCCCGATCTGAATGCCATTTTTCCGTGAGCAGTCGGAGAAATTAGCAATATGATTCCCCTGCAAGAAGCAGCTTTGTGGGAATTGCGCGACCTTGCGTGCTTTAGCATCCGTTTGGAGGATATCCACCTTGCCGCCTGTACGCTGCTTCAGCAGCTCGCTGAAATACACGTAATAACCAAAGCCATAATACCAGTAGCCCAAACCTTCCAAACAAGCACCTTCTTCTGAAAACCCTTCCAGGAAGCAATCCATTGACCCCAGAACACGCTGAATAATTGGCAACAGTTCTTTCGAATCAGGCAGCAGGTAAATTGCAGTCATACCAATATTCCCCGCACAAACGGCAGACCAATTAATCTCGCACGTCTCCCACCAATACGCTCTCTTGAGGGCCATATAAGGTTCAAGGACCCGTTTCATAACCTCTCTCTGCACCCTTCTCACCACTTGGCCATTTAATTGATCTCGGAAAATATGGCAGGTCTCACTAAGCGCGTGTGCAGTTTCTGAAGCAAATAAGTCAATATGCTTAAATTCTTCTCCCTCTACCGCAGCATCATGATTCATCAAATGTGCAGGCAGACACCACGTATATTCATCACAAATAGCCCAAATCGTATTTTCCAACGCAGGCAGATATGCCTCGCTTCCATCCTTCAACGCCGCCACGACCAAAGCTGCTAACCGTCGACGACGATCAAAATAAAGCGCTTCGAATTCGATTCGCGAGCCCCTTGATCGATATAAATCCCACTCTTTAAAAGGTAATGCCGCGATTGGCTTGCTCTCAAATTCCAGTACCAGCGGCGTAATCTCGTTATAGACAGAAGTGAGCAAAGAACTCTCCGTATGAATGATAGGTGATTGGGCCGCCTGCAAAGCTTCGTGGAACAATTTTCCTTGATCGGATTCAGCTTCGAGCAAAGCTTCTAATAAGAATCGACTATTCATAGAAACTCCTTCCTTAGTCCTACTTTTACTCTTAACTATACGCTCAAATATCTAAAGCAAACTAGCCATTATTTTGACCTCTATCCATCAAAAATTGACCATTTCGCAGCAATCTAAAAAAGCTTCACGCAACAAGCGGAAGCTTTCATATCCTAACCACTTAGATTACTCAACAGCTCCGACTACCTTCAGCCATGCATTCGCAATAAGCGCATGTCCAGCAGGAGATGGATGCACGCCATCTGGCGCCCAGAAAGCGCTGTCCGCTTGCGTTGAGGCTTGTGCGAATAGACCATCCAAACATAATAAACGCGCTCCGAATTCTCTCGCCAATTCACGTACAACGGTAATCTTCGGATCCAAATCTTCTCTCCACAGCTTGCGATCCTCTGGCACAGGCAGCACGAATGGCTCAATGAGAAGCAGCTTCGCACCCGTGCTAGCCGTTTGGTCAAGCAATTGTCGATATCCTTCTTTAAATTTCTCTGTCGATGTCCCATCATTGCGATCAAATCTTCGCCATGTATCGTTGATGCCAATATAAATCGAAACAAGATTCGGCTTCAAGTCCAAACAGTCTTGTTGCCACCTTTCTTGTAGATCAGGAACACGATTGCCAGAAATCCCACGGTTCAGGAAGGTAACCTTTTTCTCTGGATATTTCGCTGAAAACTGTGCAGCAGTCATAAGTGCGTACCCTCTGCCAAGATCATTGCTATTATCACGAATGCGTCCTGCATCCGTAATGCTATCTCCTTGAAATAGAACGATATCTCCTTGCTCCAACCATGCTGCCATTTGTAACGAACCCTCCTTTGATTTACCAAGCTTTCTTCATGATTAACTAGAATAAATTCCCTCACAAATTATACCATCTCAACTGGATTGAGAGAACAAGTAAAATCTGCGATCGAAGGACACGCCAAAAACAAAAAAAACCGAGATTCACACCCGCAAGTGTAAACTCGGTCTTCCTAACTAGGCGATAGTTCGTATATAAAGTAATTGATAATAGCTATTCAGCAGTTCATCCAGTGCGATAGAAAGTTTCAATACCGTGTCAGACAATAGGCCATATGTTTGACTAGCAAGATTCAGCTCATTTCTAAGTGCCTCAATCTTCTCTTCCAACTCATATCGTTGTCCCATATTGATCCCTCCGATTTTGAAATTCCTGCTGTGGATAACTCACACGTTTTGTTACCTGAATCATAATCGATTATTGTTAAGAAACTATTAGCAAATTATGATTATTTACGAAATTTTACATAAAATTGCTATATTCTTACTATTTGACCAGCCGGAATTTCCAATATCTCTCCTTCTACACTGATCCAAACAGGGATCGAGGAGGTATTATGGATGATACGGCAATTCGCAGAGAACCGCAGTCGTTCTAGCGCTTGCATATACGCTACGATTTCGGCATTGGTTGCAAACCAGATGTCAGATCTGCCTTTTACTTTTTCGCCAAATTGCTCAAGCATCTCCCAATTGTTGTCGTTCTCAAATTCATAGCTGTGACCCCAAACATACAAGAGCGACATCCGAGAATGTCTCTGTTCTAATCGCACGAATGCATCCGCCTGCTCAAGCATGTGCTTATGATGACATGTTGGATGCCACCGCAGAAAATCACTTGGCATTTGAAAGCCACCATGGCTAGATACAGTTCGTGCATATTCAATACCCAGCGTGGGAAGTGCATGTATCACGCTGTCCGAGTAGGATCCAAATGGGAAGCTCATCCCGCGGACCGGATAGCCAACTATGGATTCCAACGCCTCTCGATCGTTTGAAATTTCACGCACGATTTGATCCATAGGCGATTGCTCCAAAAATGGATGATCGACGGTGTGAGCAGATACTTCGTGACCTTCAAACAGCGATGCCACTTCTGATGCTTCAATGTAACCTTCTTTTCCCAGGAACCCACTGTTTAAGTGAAACGTCCCTTTAATCCCGTTCTCATTCAGTATACGCACGAGCGTGCGATCATGTACTCTCCCATCATCATAACTTAGCGTTAAAGCTTTGGTAACACCTTGTGGAAACCGATCGAACCGAATGCGCAAAAGAAATCCCCCCAAATTTGAGTCTAATACATACTTCAATGTATCAGAAACTACTTTGAGGGGCTATCATTTCCTGATCAGGATAACCAATTCGAGAGATTCAACTTCACAAATGCATCATCATTCAAATGTGGATAGTCACTGTACATGCGATCTATTTCTTCAAATTGCCCTGGAGACAATTCTTCATGTGGATTCAAGCACCATATTCCCTTCAACAATCCTTGCCGACGAAGTACTTCATGAATGCCTGGAATACAGCCTGCGAAGCCATGGGCAGGATCGAAGAATGCTGCGTTCGTTTCGGTCACTTCGATATTGCGCGTAAGCCATTCGGAGGCGAGCGTAGGATTCAGCCGTACTGCTTTTACTTCTTCTAATAGTTCCACCGCTTTCTGCGTCCATACAGCCCAATGTCCAAGTAAACCGCCAACAATTCTTTTCTCTATGGGCTTACCCTCAACTTGAAATCTGTACACTGTCAGTAGATCATTAATTATGTTATCATCATTCCCCGTGTATAAGGCGATCTCGTCGCGACGCTCCGAGTAACAGACGGCACGCACGACATCAATCGTTTGATAGCGATTGAAGGGTGCCATTTTGATCGCGATGATTCCCGGAATGTTCGCAAATTGCTTCCAAAAATCGAAGCTGTAGACCTTACCGCCAACGGATGGCTGAAGATAAAAGCCAATGACGGGCATCTTCTCGGCAATTCGTGCTGTCCGTTCCAAGATTTGCGCTTCAGTCCAGCCGCTCAAGCCGCCCATCGATAATAAGGCAGCATCGTAGCCAAGTGAAATCGCTGTATCTGTTTCGTGAATCGCTTGGTCTGTAGGGCCGCAGATTCCTGCAACCTTGATGAACGGTCTAGTGAGTGCGGCGCGGTCCACTTCTTCCGAAGCCATACGTAGAACTCGCTCATACAGGTTGAACTTCGGATCGCGGATTTCAAACTGTGTCGAGTGCACACCCACAGCAATGCCTCCAGAACCAGCGGCCATGTAATAGCGCGTTAATGCCCGTTGACTTTGCTCATCCAGCAAACGATCAGCTGTTAAGGCAAGTGGATGGGCTGGAATGACAAGTCCATCATGCAGCGCAATGCGTTGCTCATTACTTAATTCCCTACGTTGCGTCATCGCTAGAATTTCCCCTCTCGCTCTTGAAAATGCGTAGGTTTATTGATCATACTGCCACCATGCTCGATCCACTCCGCCACCCAATCCAACATCTGGAGAAGAGAAACCCGCGGATAACCAAATAATTGCATACTCTTCGCAGCGTTACTAAGTAATGCTGTTTCCGACTCTTGACCTTTGAAGATTGGCTCTATGCCAAGCCTTTGCCCAAGTTGCTGTGCGGCATATTTCACGGATACCGTCTCTGGTCCCGTCACGTTCAGGAAATTAGCTGGACTTGATGTCGACAACAGTGATCGAATCGCAATTTCATTGGCATCTCCCTGCCAAATACAATTGAAGTGACCCATGGAAAGATCAATGGCGCGTCCTTCCTTAATCGACTTCGCAATCTCCAAGAGTACACCATAGCGCAAGTCAATCGCATAATTCAAGCGATAGATCAACACCGGCGTTCCATGCTTGTGACTATAGTGCTCGAACATCCGCTCGCGGCCAAGACAGGATTGACCGTATTCACCAATTGGTGCAGGACTGATAGCTTCGTGAGCCCCGCCATACGCAACTGGAGTGAACGGGTACACATTGCCTGTTGAAAATACAACTATGCGAGAGTTGCGATATTTCTCGGCCACTCTGCCTGGCAGGTACGCGTTCATCACCCACGTGAAATGTTCATTCCCCGTTGTTCCGAACTTGGTGCCAGCCATGTAAATGACATTAGGGACATCTGGCAGCGCCTGCAAAGCCTCATCATTCAAAAGGTCACACGCGATCGTTTCTACCCCATAGGATTGAAGTTCTTCCTGCAATCCACTTTCGGAGAATCGAGAAACCCCGTACACCTTTTTATCAACACCTGCTGCTCGAATTGCGTTCAATGCCAGCTTAGCTAGACTCGGTCCCATCTTACCTCCGACACCAAGCAGCATAATATCCCCAACTAATTCTTGCATAAACTGTATTAATGCCTGAGAGGGGGTCGACATGACTTTATCCAAATCTTCTAATGTTCTCATTCTCACAATCTCCTCACGTCATGATCGTTATAATAGCTTCCTGACTGTAGTATACGGACTCTTGAACATAAAAGACAAATCTTTATATTGTCTTTAAATAGATATGAAAAACCGCTCCAATGGCCATAGCCAACGTTAGAGCGGTTCTTCTTAATCCATTATACTCCGCTAGGATCGGCTGCAAGCTTCTCTAGAAATCGAAGTCGGAACGTTTGCTTCGGTCTCCCTTTGGGTACCTTCACATAACCAACACTAGAAATCAAGTCGTGATCCATCCATTGCAGAAGCAGACGATGTGTACTTCGAACTGTAACCCCTAGAATACTCGCTAGCTCGTGCACCTCATAGTCCAGCTTGCTCGTTCGTGCGACAGTAGCCATAAGGCGACTCAAATAGGTGGAGGTCATCCCCGCATCCTCGGCACTCTTGAGCAGCTCAGGATCCGTCACCGACAAATCCCGACTAAGCGGATCTGCCATTTCCAGCGGGCCAATCAAGGTCTTGTCTTCTCGAACAATGAAGCACGTATTGCCGCCTGCCTCTTTGCATCTGCGGAGCGCAAGTCGCGCATGTGTGCCCGCTTCATTGGCACTGCGACCAAAGCCGATTCCCATACTAAGAGACAGCCCAAGTGATTTCCAGACTTCACGGGCGAGCGGAACTGACTTGTAGCCAACCGTCTCGCGTTCGAATATCCCTCGTGTCGTAAAAAATAAGTATTCATCAGCGCCAAGATGTGTCAAATAGCCATCCAACGACTCCACATAGTCGATCAGTTTACGATGTACTTCAAGCTTAAAGCGCTGAATATCGTGCTCCGTACTCTGCTGCTGAAGCTTTTTACCGAAATCATCCACATTGATCATGCCGACTAGAATTTGCGCTTCTTTACTACGACGCGTTTCCGTTGACAGGAGCGCTCGCTCCAATGCGACAGTAATGTTCTGATCAGTCGGTGTAATCCACTCACAGGGAATTCCCCTCTGATTGAGCGCTTCGGCTACCTCACTTTCGGTTGTCATCGCCGCTTGGGTAGTTCCCTTGTGATATGCCTCCACATGAAATGCCAGAATCGTCTCCATTTGCGGGTAAGGCACGCCATCATAAATGAGGAAACTAGCCGATGCTTCGCCAATCTCCTTAACGTGTCTGCTTAAGGCTGAGGACGTGAACGAATCAATACTAAACACCGTATCCGCTGACTGAAGCTCTGGCTTACTGCGCAACCGATATAAGGCGCTAAATAGTCCTGTATCTGTCAACGGGATCATATGGACAGGAAGGTGCGTGACAATCTGCTCCTTCACGCGTCGATAGAGAGTCGGTCCTGTAATGAGCAGCACTTCGACCTCTAAGAGCAGCTTCTCAGCCACCTCTGGCGCAGTTTCTGCTGAACATGCGTGCGCAATGGGTTCAAAGGAAGGAAAGGACATCGCGATGACGCTTAATATTTTATTCACCAGAGCTTCTGGCCCTAGAATACCTATAGCGATACGATTCGGACTATCCATGTATGGCGGCTCCTTTACTTCATTATTATGAATAAGTATACGCCGTATTTCGAATAAAAGACAAATCGTTAATCTGTCTTTAAGTCCATATATTGATGTAGTACGCAAACAAGCAACCTGCCGCGAATGGGCAGGTTGCTGCTCAGAGTAAACATTATTGACCTGAAGATGTAGATGAACGTGCTTTTTATTTCATTTCGATCTCTTACTCCCAAGCCATCTCTGCGCGAGCGAGCAATTCTTTCAAAGCTCGAACCGCCGTTACTACGCGTTTGGGATTGCTGGCATGGGGCAAATAATGATGTAAATGAGGCTCTACGGAAAGAAATCCTGTATAACCACGCTCACGTAGTTGAAGCAATAAGCGACCAATCTGACCTTCACCTGCACCCGCTGGAACGAATTGCTGGGGCTCACTCGTTGCATCTTTAACATGAATGTACGCGGTGTATGGATGTAATTTCGGGTACGCTTCATCCATCGGTTTAACATCATTCATGACGAAATTCCCAGGATCAAATGCCGAGCGAAGCGAGTTCGAAGCACAATGCTGCAAAATGTCCAACACACGGTCATCCTTCGAACCGTATAGATTATTATCATTTTCTAAAATGAGAATGACGTTGTGCTGTTCCGCGAGCGCAGTAAGCTGTTTCATTCGGCTCATAACTTCTTCCCTACACGCATCTAAATCACCATTCTCTGGCGGATGATAGGAAAAAATCCGAATATATGGTGTGCCTAATGTATGTGCGGCATGAATCGCTCGCTGCATGGCAGCCAACTGAGGCGCAAAATCGTCTGCCACTGGATACTTGCCAATCGGCGATGCAATCGAAGATACTGCAAAACCACGCTGCTCCAGCAATAAACGGATTGACTGTAATTCCTGATCGATCAGATCCAGCACATTTTTACCCCATACATTGCGAAGCTCCAAATGGGCAAGTCCCTCTTGTGCAAGAACATCGAGTTGTTCTTCCAAATCATGCGAGATTTCATCAGCGAAACAAGTAATCTTTACTTTTGACAAGACGACCCCTCCTCTTATTTCGCAGTCCCGAAGGACGCTGACATATCCACGACCGACTCGGGTGCTTGATTCACTTTTTTGACGAAGCTGGACGTTCGAATCTTTTCAGTTAAGTGCGCTTGGAAAGCATCCCCATCAATCGGCACAGTAACCGAACGCTTCTCAAAGGACGATAACATAATGCCATTCGCTAATGTCACCGCGCCCAAACCTTCTGGTCCTTCAGCAATTAAGTCCACATCTAAGCCGATCAAGCGATCCACCAATCGTCTCGTCACAATCGGATGTCCATTCGGAACTGTGATATCTACAGGAACTTCCTCTGGCTCAACTTCCCACGTAGCGAACGACTGCTCTGTCTCTCTGGTGAAGGTCAGCATGGATTGCGGATATTTGTAGTAAAGTAGTTTGCCGTTCTCAAGCAGCAGCTTCCCGCTATCCCCTACGATTTCCAAACGATTTGTGCCCGGCAGCTCAGCAGTTGTTACCATCAAATGGCCAATCATCCCGTTCGCATGTTCAAAATAAGCCGTCACTTCATCCTCTACCTCAATATCATGGTACTTGCCAATATGGGCATGGCCTGAGATGAGTGTTGGCAGGCCAAACAACCATTGGTACATATCCAGTGTGTGTGGACACTGATTCGTCAGAATGCCGCCGCCTTCACCGGCCCAAGTCGCGCGCCAGCCACCGCTATTGTAATACGTCTGGGAGCGGAACCACTTCGTATGAATCCATGTTGCACGCGTCAATTGACCAAGCTCGCCGCTTGCCACGATTTCCTTAAGCTTCGCATAAAAGGGAAGCGTTCTCTCTTGGAACATAATCGCGAATTGTAAGTTCGGATACGAACGTTTTGCCGCTTCATAGGCATCAATCATTCGATTCGCATCGTTGACATGCACGGCAATAGGCTTCTCACACATGACATGAATACCACGTTCGAAAGCTTCAATGGCAATCGTAGGATGATCATAATGCGGAACAGCGATAATCACGACATCGATTCCCGAATGCGCAAGCATATCGCTGGCTGTGTAGTAAGCTTTCGCCCCGTAGGTGCTCGCAGACTGATCAGCCTTCTCTTGATCCACATCACAGACTGCCACCAATGCCACATTTTCCATTTCGCTTAAATACTTTAGATGTGTACGGCCAATGTTTCCAATACCAACGAGTCCAAATTTGATCATCGGATTACTCATGTATGTTCCCTCCCACATATTGAATATCTCACTTTCATCCTATATCATTCTAATTACAACTTCCTTGAAGAAATTGCCTCAAAAATGGACAATCTTGCTCAATGAGAAAGAGGGATCAATAATGTTTACGGACTATTTAGCACAACTTGATGATCATATCCATTTCCAACATGCGACTAGGAAACCTCCGTTTAATGTTCATTTCCACTTGCACAAGGGCTGCGAAATCTTCTTCCTCATTCGGGGGGACGTGAATTACTTTGTAGAGAAAACGGTATATCCGCTGCAGTATGGCGATCTCATCATTACGAATGAGCACGAAATTCACAAGCCTGCCTTAACGACCGATGCCATGTACGAGCGTGTCACGATTGAATTTAATCCTGCATTGATTGCACAATTCCAAACGGAGAATATTCGACCCTTACACTGCTTCTATAACCGCCAGCTTGGCGAAAATAATAAAATCACGCTCACGGAGCAGGAAACGTCCTCCTTAGTTGATTTGTTTCAGAAATATGAACACACCAATAAGCATCCCTTCGCAGGCGATGCTCTTATTAAACTTGGCTATATGCTAGAAATCATTTCACTTGTGCAACGTTTTTTTGAGACGAACAAAGAAAAGGAGCTTGGTGTGGACTTACCCGTACGCTTGACGCCTATCCTTGCTTATCTGAATCAACATCTGGCGGAGGATCTGTCTTTGGAGCTGTTAGAAAAGAAATTCTTCATAAGCAGATATCACCTCAGCCGCCTCTTCAAAAAGCATACCGGCAGCACGATCCACGAATATATCGTATACAAACGCATAGCTCTCGCCAAAAAGCTGCTTAAGGACGGCGCAAATGTGACGGAAGCTTGTTTGGGCTCTGGCTTTAACGATTACACAGGTTTTCTGCGGATGTTTAAGAAAAAAGTCGGTATCCTGCCTAAGCAATATGCGAAGCAGGTGAGCATTAAGGGAAGTATGCAGCTGATTGATGAATAAAAGAAAAAAGACAGCCCTCAGGCTGTCTCCTTATATAACTAATTGATAATTTCATCCACCATACGATTCGTCAAAGCACCTAGCTTTTCAATTTCAATAGTTACAACGTCGCCATTCTTTAAGTACACACGTTGATCTACCGGTTTACCCAAAACTACTCCTTCAGGCGTTCCCGTCAAAATAATATCACCAGGTGACAGCGTCATATGCTGGGAAATGTAGCTGACAATTTCATCGCAATGGAAAATCATATCTGATGTATGCGAATTCTGTCTCGTCTCACCATTCACCGTGCACGTGATTTTCAGCTGGTTTGGATCGCCTACTTCATCAGCCGTGACCAAGTACGGCCCTAGAGGACTGAATTTATCGCAGGATTTCCCCAGCAGCCATTGTTGGGTACGCATTTGCAAGTCACGAGCCGACAAATCATTTACATTACAATAGCCAAACACATGGCTCAAGGCGTTCTCTTTGGAAACATATTTAGCTTGCTTCCCGATGACAATAACAAGCTCAGCTTCATAATCAACCTGATTCGTAACGCGATTTGGAAGCGGAATATCGTCACCTTGCGCTGCAATCGTATTATTGAACTTGTTGAACAAAATCGGATATTGAGGGATCGGGGCATTGGTCTCTTCAGCGTGCTTGCGATAGTTTAAGCCAACACAAATGATTTTGCCTGGCTGCGTAACACAAGGTCCGTACTTAACTTGGGATTCGTCCAATAAGAACGCATTCCCCTCTGATAACCCCTCCGTTAGTTTTGCCATATATCGTTCAATCTGTGGCAATACCGTGTCTGAGTTTCCAATGACGGACATGATGTCGGATGGAATACCCGCTTCAGGAAACGCTTTTAATGCCTCCGTGATATCGAATACGAAATTCTCAAGCTTCACACCAAGATGACGTACACCGGAATGATCAATCGTGACTAGTTTCAAAAGAAAACATCCTCTCTCAAATAGGTAGTTTGGATTTAGCTGATTTTATCTAAGCATTCTTGCCGAACACGGCGCCACCATCGATGTATAAGGGCGAGCCCATCATGAATTTGGATTCATCAGATGCTAGGAATAACGCGGCTTGCGCAACATCCTCTGGCGTCCCAAGCTCATCGCTAAGCTGCCTGCTTTTGAGTGATTTAATCGCAGCCTCAGGATCATCATAAGATGTTTTCAAATAGTTCTCAACAAAAGGTGTCAAAATCGTGCCTGGCAGGAGGGCATTTACTCGAATATGATACGGTGCATAATCGACTTGCATCGATTTCGTCAACGCCAATACTGCTCCTTTGGTAGCTGCGTAGGAAGCACGTCTAGCTAAACCAATTTCCGCAACGCAGGAGGACATGTTAATAATAGAGCCGCTACGCTTTTCCATCATATGGGGGATGACATATTTGGACGGTAGAAACACGCCGCGAATATTCACGCGAATGACGCGATCCCACTGTTCTGGTTCCAGTTCATGCAGGGCACCAACACCACTAATTCCCGCATTATTGAAAAGTACATCAATACGTCCACATGCTTCAATTGCACGATCTACCATCGTCTTGACGGATTCTGGATCCGTTACATCCGCCTGTAGGAAGAGTGCTTTTCCGCCATTCGCTTGAATTTCGGAAGCTGTTTCTTCTCCCTTGATCGCATCCAAATCATTTACGATCACATGGGCACCCTCTTGCCCAAAAAGCAGTGCCGTGCTCTTTCCGATTCCTGATCCTGCACCTGTAATCATGATGACCTTATTGATCAATCTCATTTGGTACACACTCCTTAGTTTATTATAATAAACTTAGTTTTATATTTTAAATTATAGACTAATTTTAGCATCCTCCTTCCATATCGTCAATCCAAAAAAAAACCAGCCTTTACCCGAGATACGGATAGAAGGATAGTTTTTCTCCTGAAAACCAATACTTTCTAATGTGGTAAAATAGCCGACAAATCCTGTGCCAAAAGCTGAATCTCTTCCTTCACAAGGTCTTGTTTCAGCATCCATTGATGAACGGGCATGGAGCAGCTAACTGCCGCGATCCGACTGCCGTTGCGATCAAGAACCGGCATCGCAAAGCAGCAAAAGCCAAGCACAATCTCTTCTTGATCGACCGCATAGCCGTTCACTCTTGCGATTTGAAGGTGTTCCAGCAGTTCTTCTCCGTTCTGAATTGTATTCGGAGTAAATGCTTGGTAGTTCCCCTCCTCGTACATGGCGAGCACCTGCTTATCCTCCAAAGCAGAAAGCAACACCTTCCCCATGGCAGTTGCATAGGCGGGCAAACGCATACCAGGCTCAGAGATCAGACGGACTTGTGATGCTGCCTCTTTTTTGGCTAAATAGACAAGTTCACCTTTCTCCAATCGGGCTAACTGAATCGTTTCACCAAGACGCTCAACAGCACGAGCAGCCTTCTCCTCAAATAGCTTCACCAACGACATGCCAGCAAAATAAGCGTTGCCAAGCACACCGAAAAAGGATCCAAGCGCATACGTGTCGCCCTTTTCTTTGATCACCCAATTCAAGGTCTCCATTGTATGTAAAAGGGAAAACATTGTGCTTTTATTAATCCCCGTTGCTGCGCTCAAATCCATCAATTTCAGCTTTGAGGGTTGCGCTGCAACTAGCTGGAGCACGTCTTGCGCTCTTTCCAGTGCTGGGACCCAATACTTTCTTTCCATCCTTATCCCTCACAGACCACCAAGCAGGCTTTTTCATTAGATGATAACACAAAGTGCGGGATGGTGTAAGTAAGTCTGCTGCTTGCCACGTTATGAAAGAGCTACGATGCGTTTTCAATTAGGCGCTGGATATAGAAGGGAACGCCACACATTTCGTGTGGCGTTCCCTTCTGCCTTCATTTCCTAAATACCTAAAAACTTGGCAAGCTTATCAAGCAAACGTTGTTGGGATGTCAATTGTATAGATATGTTGTCAAATCGATTGTTTAGTAAATCTTCATTTGATTCAACTTGATTGTTAATTGCATGTTCTATAAGTTCATTTAAATTCTGAGTAAGGTTATCGTAATTTTTACGCATTTCTTGCTCTAACTCCGTTATATTTTCATTATGTTGCTTTCGCAATTCATATGTCGCTGCAAGCATTTCATCCCTGAGATTTTGCTCCAGAGTTTCTTTGATCTTGGGTTGAACGGTTTGGAGCTCTTGCTCCAACTTCGAGACACTTTCTTGAAGTTGCTTCTGTAATTCACTTGTTGATGCAAGCAGTTCAACTCTGAAATTTTGCTCAAGTGCTTCTGTAATATTGGGTTGAACGGTATGGAGCTCTTGCTCTAATTTCGAGACACTTTCTTGAAATTGCTTCTGCAATTCACTTGTTGATGCAAGCAATTCAACTCTGAAATTTTGCTCAAGTGCTTCTGTAATATTTGGTTGAACGGTATGGAGCTCTTGCTCTAATTTCGAGACACTTTCTTGAAATTGCT
>NZ_JCAUAZ010000006.1:0-340497 GCF_059692215.1 Paenibacillus sp. J22P51
TTTCATTATATCGTTGTCTTGATTCGCTCATGGACAGACACCTCTTAGATAATAGTTAAGATTATTATTACTTCTACACTAAGAGACGTCCACTTTTAATTCTAAGTGCAAATTGTAATCTAATTATTAATAAAATATAAAAAAATAATAAATACACCATTATTACTGCCAAAAGAGAAACAACTATAAAGAGAATAAGTTGTATGAACCCTCTTACTCTCATCTTGCGCTGTTTCCTAAGGCTAATAAATATTTTCTTCGCAATAAAAAAACTAAGTAATATCAAATAAATTAATAAGGAAATGAGAGCAATTGTGCCTACAATACTAAAGATAATCACATTTTTTCTCTTTCGAAATATTCCTTGTTTTAGTCCATTATCAAAAAACAAATCTGCCCGCTAGCTCAATGACGGCTGCCACGAGGCAGCCGTTTTGTATTGAACTATCGTTACCCGTTAGTAAAACTGAACGCACTTACTGAGCAAAAACAACTACACTAATAAAGAGAATGGCTGCAAAAAAAACCGAAGTCGTGAATATGAGAACGTCACTTTTATCTTTGTTTAGAATTGCTCGAATTGTACTTAGGAAAAACAACATAAAGAAAAAGGATAATAAAGCTAAGGCAATATCCACTTATTTCATCTCTCCGTTCCAAGTATTACTTCTACGAATTTAATAAGGTGCTGCTTCCATTCTACTCTTGAACTATCGTTATCCGTTAGCTTAACGACCTGACTTCCATTTATGCTACGGTTCACCGTAATGTATCTAAACACAAAGTGCAGTTTGGCCATAAAATATACATCAGTATATAAGACAAAACCACTCCTGACTATTATGCTTATAAATCACGAAACAACAATTCAATGTCCTTGTTTATGTCCGTTTTAAGAAGTTCACAACCTTTATCCTCATACCTAGTTACGTTGAAATTTGTATGAGTGATATAAAAGTTCTTTAATTTCAAAAAATGGGATAGAGGAAAATCATGTCTATACCAACATTCCCTAAAACCAACAATACCGTGTGTTTTAATTAGTAAGTCCATGCTTCTCACAACTATCTCAACTAAGTCAATCGTACGGCATGTGCAATCTAATTCCGTCTCTGGTTCTAACTTAAGGTGAATGTCCTTATACGAAACAATCTTAATATGTAAATTAGCATCGTCTACCATCCGTATTATCCGCATTGTACCTGAAGGCTCTGCATACCATTCAAAAATGGTTTGCGACTTCAACTCATCATTAGGTACGCAAGCTGTAATAACATGTGTAAGTGCTGATAAAAAATCATCTAATGCATTTGTCATGTAGCTTGTTGTAAAGTAACAAATATTCTGGTCTATTTCAATATATCCATCAGCCCATCCTAATCCAGACAGTTCATACTCAAATTTCAAGTTCAACCCTCTCCTTAAAACAAAATCCATGTTTATATTTAACAAATGATATTCGTTAAAATGATTACACAATCCTGCCCGTTACTTTAATAAACAAAAGAGGGGCTGCCGCGAAGCAAGCCCCTCAACTATCGTATCCGTTTGTGAAGTAATGATTTTTTCTAGTAATTAGGTGAATAGTATACCTTAATTATTGATCTTTATTTTTGTTATTTCTAAACATAGCGATTGCTAATCCGACTACAATTCCAAATACAATTCCAAGACCTACATTACCGAATACTGCTCCAAATGCGACACCTAAAGCGACACCTAAAGCAATTCCAACGCCTATGAAAGCACCATTTCCGACATCTTTCATTTTCAAATAATCACTCCGCTTCTTAATTTCATTCCAAATGCTTTACTGCTGCTGTGACAGTTTCGCCTCATACAACGACTTTCCAAAAGATGTAGGTATAACTCTATACGTTGCCAACTACTTAATGTTTCGCTACGATATTCTGCCCGTTACTTAAACGAATAGGGAGTTAATGCCGGCCCGCAGCAATCTACTCCCTTAATTTTCAAAAAGCATATCCAGTTATTAACTTTTCAACAAATTGTAAGCTTATATTAGATTCCGCTGTATTAGAACTAGTAGCTTGCGTTGCTCCTCTTCCGGAATGCTCTCACCTAGGCGTGCTGCCATCAATGGAATCTCCCACTTCGTGAGCTCTTCCCTATTGAAACCGGTTTGTTCAAGATATGCGTCTTCGTAACTTTTCAGCAATATGGTTCGAGTATGAGCAAACGTTTGGCTGACGACTTCTGGAAGCTCTATTGGCAAGACCGCATGCTGAAGTATCATGATCGTCCTTGCTGCATCGGCTTGTGCGGGTCCATATACTGCAGTCATCCAGTCGATTACAACAGGTCCCTGCTGACTTAAGAGTACATTGCCAGGGTGATAATCACCGTGGCAAAGATGATTCCCTTCAGGTAGATCGGCCAAACGATTTACGACAGCCTCTCGAAATGGCTCAAATCCGACGTGACGAATGCGATTAATTGTATCAGCCAGTCGACTTTTAATAGATTGCAAACGTTCGTTAGTCTTGACGCTTTGTAACTTGACTTGTATCTGAGCTAGCTGACGACCGCATTCTGCAGCTTGTTCCGGCTTTCCTAGCAAAATCTCCAACATAGAAGGCCCCTTAATTCTCTCATAAGCAAGCCCAGTAAATCCGTCAATTTCCACAGTACCATAAAATGTCGGAGCGCCTACTGCTAACTCTTCAATAATATTGCTGATCCCTTGCTCTAGGCATAGCAATTCGGGGTCATGGAATACTTTAAGGACTTGATCAGAGCCTAATACATAAATATCCGCAGTATTGCCTCTGCCAATCCGTTCTCCCAGTCCCATGAGTCACCAACCATTTCTATATAATGTGATAAACCTCTTTTTTAAATTGTTATCCGTTAGCGTAATAAACTTACCCTTTTGCACTACTTTATTTCATTCCATTTAATTTCGTTAGAACCAGCTTGTTTTTCAGCTAAAATGGGATGGATTTCCTTATCGGTGACAATCTCATCAATGCGTAAATTGTAGGGTTGTAGCATTTTCATTGGGTCTGTTTCGTGAGTATACGAGGCGGCATTCTTGAGATAAAAATCGAAAGCTAGCTTCAATTTTTCAGTTGTTATTTTGTCATGGTCAATGCGAATCCCTATACTGAATAATTTTTCATCAGGATTGCTTGCAAAGCCTGTAAGAGTGACACCTGGTTCGTCCCTTAGTTGATTGAGATTCTTGGCTAAACCATTTCCGATTTCAGAAAACTCTTTTGTGTCGTTGCTATCTTTACAGCCAGTGATGAATGTTAGTAAGCCCATTATAGAAACGATAAATAGGAGATGGCGTAATGTAAATTTCATAATTCATCCTCCCTATCCACTTTTTACCTCATATTTATTCTACGAGAAGTTGTAAACAAAGTTGCGCTAAACTGCCCTTTAGCTTAATAGGCTGCGCTGCAGCCTGGTTTCATGGAGTTCTCGTATCCTTAAGGATAATAAAGCAATCCGTTGGTTGCTCTAATACATCATTTACAAATGCCCTATAACGGACAAGCACTCTCCTGATAACTTCATCATATCTTTAAATAACCCAAAAACGCTCATAATCAGTTTGGAATTCATGAATCCTTCCTTTATAACACTTAGTAATATCCTCAATTAATTGTCCTGTTTCAAGGTATATTTTATTAATACAGACTCTAATATTTCGAGAAGTTCCTTATCCTCAGCGTTTGTAACTTCTATATTGAAGAGTGCATGATCCTGATTTCCTCATTCGACTCGAACATACCAACGCTCCTACAGGTATGAACCAAAATAGTGTAATATAGATATATATTAGCACGGAAGCCAGATACGAAGGTTCCCTCCGGAAAATTCATAATGCAAAAAGTAAAGGGGGATCTGCGCATGGAGATCATGACATTAAAAAATCATTTACAAGTCGTGCTGAAGCCAGATTCGTCTTCGCGCAGTGCGGTCTTTGCCTACGCGATTAAAGCAGGATGCAACATGGAAGTAGGCTTCCCTGCCGGGACTGCTCATTTTCTCGAACATATGCTCTTTAAAGGCAGCGCCACGAAAACGGCAAAAAAGATTAACCAGGACGCCGCGGACCTCGGCACGCTTCCCAATGCCTATACCTCGGAGGATGAAACCAAGTACTACATCCAGGTGCAAAGCAAGTACGGCATGGAGGCGCTGGACCTTCTATCGGACTTTTTTTGGCAGCCGGCGCTCCCGGAAGAAGAAATCGAAAAAGAAAAGCAGGTCATCATCGAAGAAATTCATATGTATGCCGATCAACCGTCTTCGGTTTCCGGCGAGGTGCTCGAAGGTCTGTTGAAGCGAAGCTCGCTTCTGGGTACTAAGAAAAGCGTGCGGAAGATCCAGCGCTCACATCTCCTTCAGTTTTATAATGCGCACTATCACACAGGCGCTGTGATCTTTGTAGCGACGGGCAATTTTGATGAATTTGCGGTGCTCTCCTATTTGGAACGCCTAAAAGTTCATCAGCCGAAGGATCGTGCCGAGCAGGAGAGGCGTGAATATGATCTGCAGCAAAAAGAGGCGGTTGTCAAACGCAGCGTCAAACAGGCGCATATTTCATGGGCAATTCCGGTAGCAGGTTACGGGAGCGGCGATGAGCCGGCGCTTGAAGTTATTGCCACGATTTTAGGAGCGCATGGAAATGCGTCTTCTCGTTTGTATGATGAGATTCGTGAAGAAAAGGGACTCGCGTATGCGGTCGATGTGGATTACGAGTCTTTTCATGACCACGGCTACCTTTTGGGATACATGGGACTGTCGGCAACGTACGTAAACGGGGCAAGAAAAATTCTGTTTAAGCACCTGGCGGATCTGGAGACAAGTCTCGTCAGTGCTGCGGAGCTCCGCCGCGCCATTGCCTGTTTGACCGGACAGCTGGTAATCGGTATGGATGATGTGCTCACTCAAAATGATTCTCTGAGTTATAGCACACTGTATGGACTGGAGTTTGATGTTGATGCTTTCGTAGCCAAAGTAGAGGCGGTGACCGCAGATGAGGTACTGCGGGTGGCGCAGAAATATGCCTTGGCTGGGAACGTCTATGTGGCATCTGTGGTGCCGAAGACATGGAGCGCCATCGAGCAACTTTCTTAAAACCCTGTTAAAATTCGGTGTGATTTTTCAATAACAAAGCTTAAACCCACCATTTGTTGGTGGGTTTAAGACTTGTTATTGAACTATCGCTCCCGTCTTAATCGTTTTTCAATATGGAATAACAACTGAACAACTAATATTGGATTTTTATTAAATACAACTTCTCTTATTGATAATACTGCTGTGTTCTCCGAATCATTGAATTTCCATTTCTTCTTTATCATTTAACTATTAAACTCCCTCTAACAATACCCTTTTTGTTTGAACTAATCTGCCCGTTACTTCAATAAAAAAAGGAGCTGCATCGCGGCATACTCCTTCAACTATCGTTCTCCGTTAGCTCAACGAGATGCTGACGTACAACAGTATTTTTTAGGACAACTACGGTTTCGCAGTGCCTTCCACCCACAATCCGTGTGATTCTTAAAAAGAGCCTCGACTATAATTTAGGTCAATGGAGCAGGATCCTCCCACCAGCCGAAGCCTACTCGCGCCGGAACAGTCCCCCGCTCCTGTGAGCGTAAAAAAGCAATGATAGAGCTTCCTGGAGGCAGGATAATCATGCCTTGTAAATCGTGTGTAACGGTTGACTTAGGCTCCGCTATTTGTACAAATGAAAATAGACCATCCTTAGGAGATTCGCTCAGCCGATCCGCATCCCGCAGCTCCACCTTAGGTATCGGAACGGGACAAATCGCCTGATTGACGGAGGCAAAATTCCGAGAGACTATTCCTTTTCCCAGGGAGTTGTTTTTCAACCAAAATTCAACAGTAAATGGATTGGGTGAATAATTCGTAACCGTAAATACATCACATAATAAATGGATACCAGAATCACTCGGATTAAATAATCCTCCCCAAGCGTGATTACGTTCTCCAAAAGTTAACAACCCCGTCTGTCCGAGAAAATAATTTCCAAGCCGGGTTTGATAAACTGATTCGGTCATATTGATGACCTCTACAGGCTGCTCTGCTCTTTTTCTGTGTTGATAGCTCATTGCTGACCTCCAACCGCATTTTTTTCCTCCCACCATCTGAATACGATTCTAGACTCATATATAAATGGGCCTGGAGATTTCAAGAAAATAGCAAAGGACCCACCGGGTGGCAATATGATTCCGCCTTTGTTAGAATCGCTCAAAAACGTTGAATTCGGGGGAACGATTCGGTTACTCACATTTACTCCCCCTATAGGAATTTCATTAATTCGGCTAGCATATTGCAGCTTTGCTCTAGGCTGGGTGGGTGGATTTAACGTGAGATTTGCGGGATGAACAAGAGAGGACGTATTGCCTTTTCCAGAAAGTTTGGGGTTAACCCATATTTCCACATTAAAGAATTGGCTTGAAAAATTGGTGATGGTAAAAATGTCTAAGAACAGGATGACTCCTGATTCTGCGGGATTGAACAGTCCACCCCAAGCGTTCTGCTGCTGACCCTCCATTATGAGCGCGTCGGTCTGACCGAAAAAATATTTGCCCCGAAATGAATTCAACGTACGACTCGTCACATCCACCACTTCAACAGGTTTGCGCCTTTTTTTGATCAAGCCGAACACAGGATCCCTCCTTCATGCCAGCATTCTCCAATCAGCAGGCTTTACCAACATTTTATTTTCGATATTCCAAAAACATTCACGTCTATTGTTCCGTTTTGTCGTGTATTATCATTATCCTTTAACAATACCGTACAATTGAGCTATCCTGCCCGTTCGTAATATGAGGTAACCAGATCCTTCAGTGTAAATTCGAATGAGAAAATAATAATGGGTGCGAAGAAAGCCATAGCAACCAATCTTCGGATTCCCTGATTACGACATCATCCGGACAAAATGTCGATGATAGAGGATGAATCTTATATGTATTCCTTGAAAGAACAATATGAAAGTGGGAAAGTAAATTGTTGTGAATAATACCTGTGGATTTTTCCACTGGTTTTTTTATGTAAAAATTGGACAATATAACCATGAATGAAAATACTCAAGAAGGGGGTACATTTTATGTTCCAACGTGATTTGGGGATTGATTTAGGGACTGCGAACATTTTGGTGTATCTGAAGGGAGAAGGAATCATTTTAAACGAGCCGTCCGTCATTGCAATCAATGATAATGGAAGCATTGTTGCCGTAGGTGAAGAAGCCAAAGCGATGGTCGGACGAACTCCCGGGAATATATCTGCATCTAGACCTCTGAAAGATGGAGTAATTGCTGATTACGAGACCACGGTTAAGATGATGAAATACTTTATTGATAAATCTAAAAAAAGTCGGTATTTTTCTAGTAAACCCAGAGTCGTTGTCTGTGCACCCACATGCGTTACCTCTGTTCAAATCAGAGCGTACAAGAATGCAGCAAAACAAGCGGGGGCGAAAGAAGTCTATATTATTGAGGAGCCTTTTGCGGCGGCGATTGGAGCTAATCTCCCGGTATCAGAACCTGTGGGTAGTATGATTGTAGATATTGGAGGCGGGACTACAGAAGTTGCGATTATCTCATTGGGTGCTATTGTGATAAGCGAAACCTTGAAAGTCGGCGGGGATGAAATGGACAGAATCATCGAAAGTTACATCAAGAAAAAATACAATTTATTAATCGGCGAGCGGACTGCTGAAAAATTAAAAATCAACTTAGGCTGCGCCTTGGTTCCAGAGGAAGAAACCACATTCAATATTAGGGGAAGAGATATTGTTTCGGGGTTGCCGAAGTCTTTGGGTGTAAAATCTCATGAGATACATGAGGCTTTAGCGGATATCGTTAAACAAATTAGCGACATTGTTAAACGAACGCTCGAGCAATGCCCTCCGGAATTATCGGGAGATATCATTGAACGGGGTGTTGTTTTAACAGGAGGTTGCGCATTGCTTGCGGGATTGGCTGAATACCTACAAGCTGAGATTCGAACTCCTGTATTTGTTGCAGAGGATGCTCTGAATTGTGTTGCTATTGGGACAGGAAGAGCATTAGAGAACATTGCAGTGTTGAGATGACAACAAACAAAATAATATTTTTACAAAGAGCCTGTGAGAATCTTGCCGTCGGGTTCTTTTTTTCGGAAAAAAGGAAGTCCACTCCACTATCGTTCTCCGTTAGCTCAACGGCTTAACCAGACTGTTTACTTATGTTATTTCAAGACCCTTTAGATTAATCTGATCCGTTAAATAAACGAGTACATCATGAATTCCACCATCGCGAGCAGATTGCGCTATTAAAGCAAAAACCTCCTTTTGTTCTAGTGATAACTCACCTAATACCCTGTTTATCTTTTCGTTTTCTACAGTCTGTGGCCAACCGGTTCCATTATCCTACGGGAATACACAGCGGGACGAAGCTCAACTAAATCATCAATAAACGTTTTATAGAGCTCTATTTCCTTATTATCCAATGTTTTTTCATTCCTCTATTCTAAGCTTATTATTTGTAGTTGATTGATCATACTTTCTTCGTTAGTGTAATAACGAATCATTCTAATGGTCTAGTTGCTATTAACAAATCCCCTTCACTTTCCAAATATCTCAGGGTAAGATCAATATCGTTAGTTTCGTAGCTTCTAACAATAATCATGTGTGGAATAAATAACCCCGGTGGGTTCATACCAGGTCGTGAAAGGTTGTTTTTTAAGCGTTCGGGGGTGTATAAAATACTCCAACGCTTACTATCATCATCAAATGTTAAAGTAATCTCAACCCAATTCCATTCATCTTTTGGAGCATCAATTTCATCGTCAAATTTCCAATTGATTAACTTCATAGGTATCTTCCCCCAAAGTCTATTGTTCGCATATATAATCGTTATTCGTTGAAACAGTCTAAAACCCTTTTCGTATTAAGTAAATCTGCCCGTACGTTGAGAAAATGCAGCCGATCATCAGGCCGGCTGCATTTATGCTTTATTGATTGAACTATCGTTCCCCGTTAGATTCCTGTAGATGGATAAATTTCAGCTTTGTAAAAAAACGAGCGCCTCAGTACGATGGAAGTACGCTACGGGTCAAAAGCCCTTTAATTCCATCATCCAGGAGGACGCTCTACTATGAAGTTTAAATCCTCAATAAAAAAATCCTCAATATAAGCGGATTGTAATGGGAGAATATTCTCGTCACCCGACATCGGATGACAAGAACTTTATCTCTAAATGACCAATTTGCAACTTCCAACTACTGCCGCGCCAAGCTAATTTCACAAAAAAACTTTTACGCGGCGATGTTTGCTTTTGTTTTTACCCTAACTTATTTTAACAAGTCGAAACGAGGCATTAACAATTATTGCTCCATCAATAGTTGTTGGAAGTATATCAGCTGATGCGCCAACATTGCGAAGTCTAAGCGTTGCCCCCGCTGGGATAGTGAGAATTGAAGAACCGACTAAGGTATGAGCTTCATTTGGTCCAGACGCCTGGTCCCCAAATACCGTAGAGGCTTGCACAATGCCATTGACCACAACCGCATACGCTGCTGGATTGTTACCCGACTGCAACCCATTTGTAACCTCATAAATATTCAGGTAGTCACCTGCAGTAGTTACGGTAATTACAGCTGTGCCTGCTACATGTGCGACTCCTCCAGCTAAAGGTCCATTTGTACTGAAAATAACGTCTGACCCTGCAGTAACAGTTTGAGCGCCAGTATTAAATACATATCCATATGCTGGCGTTGGAGAGGGTCCTGTTGCACCTGTTGCACCCGTTGCACCCGTTGCGCCTGTTGCACCCGTTGCACCCGTTGCGCCTGTTGCACCTGTTGCTCCTGTTGCACCCGTTGCGCCTGTTGCACCTGTTGCTCCTGTTGCACCCGTTGCACCTGTTGCACCCGTTGCGCCTGTTGCACCTGTTGCACCCGTTGCACCTGTAGCTCCTGTTTCACCCGTCGCACCTGTTGCACCTGTTGCACCCGTTGCACCAGTAGCTCCTGTTTCACCCGTCGCACCTGTTGCACCTGTTGCACCCGTTTCGCCTGTTGCACCCGTCGCACCTGTTGCACCCGTTGTACCTGTTGCACCCGTCGCACCTGTAGCTCCTGTAGCACCTGTAGCACCTGTAGCTCCTGTTTCACCCGTCGCACCTGTTGCACCTGTTGCACCCGTCGCACCTGTTGCACCTGTAGCTCCTGTTTCACCCGTCGCACCTGTTGCACCTGTAGCTCCTGTAGCTCCTCTTTCACCCGTAGCGCCTGTTGCTCCTGTTGGTCCAGTTGCCCCGATTGCACCTGCAGCTCCCGTAACTCCCGTAACTCCTGTGGATCCGGTAGGTCCCGCTGGTCCTGTTGCTCCCGTTACACCTGATGCTCCTGTCGGGCCTGTCGGGCCGCGTCTACCATGGTGACAATGATGGTCGTCATCATCATGAAATTCGATTTCAATTTTATTTCCGTTGTACAGTTTTATTTTCACATCCTTAACTTTTTTCCAATCGATTCTTTCCAAAAATGCCTGGAGTTCATCTTCTCTTTCATCCTCGTCTTCGTCTTTATCGAAAGATAACTCGGATTTATCCCCATTAAAATATTTAATTTCAATTTCTTTGATTTCTTGGATATCTAAAGATTCAATAGCATTCTCTACTCTTTTAAATTTTCCCATAAAATTGGTTCCTCCTTTATACGTGTTCTAATTTCCAAATAGATATTAAGCTGTTTCTCCTCTCATACAGTTGTTTTTATTCATTTTCTACTATTTTTTATATACTATTGTATGACTACTATTAGATGTTGATTGGACGAACCAACATAACCGCCCTCCTGTAAATAAAAAAAGCAAGCCCGAAGGCCTGCATATTCTCACTGTTTATATAATTATCAATACTTTTGAGGGTGGTTGCTCTTTCCGTAAAAATAATTATGAAACTATCCTGCCCGTTCGTAACAATAAAGCATTTGAACTGATTCTGTCGGGAATGAGATCACGTTCTTGTCATTGGGTTTTGACAAGAACTTGATCCCATAAAATAAAAAAGCCGCGATTTACGCGGCAATTAATGAGATAATGTTCTTGTCACCCGACAATTATCGGCCATTGTCCCATCAAAATCGAATACGTTATTAACTTTATTTTTAACTACGAGCACAGGCGCCACTATACTATACCTATACCTTCATAGTCAAAACCAATTTCACGCAACTCGATTGCCGGTAAAAAATTGCGTGTGTCCAAAATATAAGAAGTTTTCATCGAATTGTATATTCGCTTCCAATCTAATCGTTGATAATCATTCCAAGGCGTCAATAGAACGAGCGCGTCTGCACGATCAGCAGCATCTTCGGCATTGTTACAATAGTGAATGGGCAGATCTTCATGCATACTTTGAAACATTCTCATCCCCTTCGGATCATGGACTCTTATCCTTGTCCCAAACTGAAGAAGTTTGTTAATGATAATAATTGCTTGCGTTTGACGCACGTCATCCGTATCCGGCTTAAATGTTAATCCTATAATTCCGATTGTCCTGCCGTTTAAGATTTTTAGTTTCCGTTGAATCTTTTGCACGCAAAATTGGTACATTTGATGGTTGGATTCGACTGCTGCTTTAACGACGGCGAGCTCCCTCCCGTATTTTTGGCTGGTCGCTAATAATTCCCCCGTATCTTTGGGAAAACAGCTACCGCTCCAACCACTTGAAACCTGCAGAAACTTCTCGCCGATTCGCGAGTCGAGCCCCATCCCTCTTGCAATATCTGAAACGTTTGAGCCGAGTGCTTCTGATAATCTTGCGATTTCATTAATATAGCTTATTTTAACGGCTAAAAACGCATTTGAAGCATATTTGATTAATTCCGCACTTTTCCCATCGGTTTCAAAATAGACGGGTTTCTGTCGATTCTTGTCTATTTCAAATGGTAAGGAGCTCATAACGTCCTCATCATTATAAAGCCGCTCAACGAAAGGTCTATACAGCTCCCTCATGATCGTTCTTGCTCTTGAATTTATTGTACCAATCACAATGCGATCAGGAAAAAAAATGTCTTCTAGTGCAAAGCCTTCCCTCAAAAATTCAGGGTTACTAATGACAGCATATTGCTCCTCTGCTTTCAATCCTGACGCCTCTTCAATGATCATGGTAACGAGATCGGCAGTACCGACCGGAACCGTAGACTTGTTAACGATGACTGTGAATCGTTGTGTGTTCAAATTCTCTCCTATTGAACGGGCAGCAGCCTCCACAAAGCGCAAGTCTGCGGTACCATCGCTAAGTGAAGGCGTACCAACACATATAAATACAACGTCCGCATCATTCACGTCATGATACGAACCGGATGCCTTCAATGACTTACCGACCTTTTGCTGTATAAGCGAATCAAGACCGGGTTCAAAAATGGGACTTCGACCTGCGTTTATACAATCTACCTTGTTCAAGTCAATATCGATAACGGTCGTATCATGTCCTACGATCGCAAATGCGGCAGCCGTTACACTTCCGACATAGCCTGAACCTACGCATACCACATTCATGCTCCCCTCTCCCCTCCTTCTGACTCGTTCCACTGCGAATGGTATATCCCAATGGTCCTTAAAAGCCCTTCCTCTAATGTGATTCGAGGCTCCCAATTGAGGAGACTTTTAGCTTTACTAATAGCCGGACAACGTAGCTTAGGGTCATCCTTCGGGAGGTTATGAAACGTGATGCGGCTATTGGAATTTGCCAGCTTCTTTACAAGCTCCGCAACTTGTAACACAGTGTAATCTTGGGGATTACCAAGGTTAATGATTTCTCCTGTAGCCGAATCCTTTTCCATCATCATCATAAGTCCTTGTATCGTATCATCTACAAAGCAAAAAGACCTCGTTTGACTTCCATCCCCGTAGACGGTAATATCTTGCCCCCTTATGGCCTGGTTCACAAAATTCGAAATCACTCGTCCGTCGTCGTTACGTAGATTCGCCGAATAAGTATTAAAAATACGTGCAACTTTTACACGTACTTTAAATTGATGATAATACTCATAGCAGTATACTTCACCGAGTCTTTTGGCTTCATCATAACAGGCTCTGGGTCCCCATGTATTGACGTTACCCCGATATATTTCTTGCTGTGGGTGCATTTCTGGATCTCCATATGCTTCGCTTGTACTGGTATAAACCATTCTTGCTCCATTGGATCTAGTCAGTTCTAACATATTTTTAGTTCCAATAGTGTTGACTGCGATTGTTTCGAGAGCAGCAGATTGATAAAATTTAGGGGATGCTGGTGAGGCTAGATGATAGATTTCTTCAACCCCTACCAACTGTTTCATATTTAAAATAGCTTCTGAAACGATATCCATCTGGATAAACATAAAATTTGCACATTTTTGTAACCCTGAAAGATTGCTGATTTTACCGGTAAGCAAATTATCGATTCCGATAACCTGGTTTCCGTCGGCTAGCAGCTTTTTTGTCAGACACGAACCAAGAAATCCAGCCGCACCCGTCACAATGACTTTTTTCAAAGGATCTACTCCCTTCGATCATTTTTTTCGGTGCTTTCAACAAATTTATGCAAGAATAGTTTGAACTTCTCTTTTACCTTGTCGTTTTTATAAGCTAACTCAACGTTTGCCTGAAGAAAACCTAGCGTATCGCCAATATCATATATCTTTCCTTCGTACTCATAAGCCCATAACAATTGTTCCTGTGCTAGATGCTGCATGGCATCTGTTAATTGAATCTCTCCACCTACTCCGATCTTCATTTCCTCTAAAAAATCAAATATCTGCGGTTCTAAAATATACCTTCCTATAATGGCTATATTAGAAGGAGGATTCTCTATGGGTTTTTCAATCAAATCAGTAACAAGAGTTAGCCGGTCGCTTACTTGGTTACCTTGGATAATTCCGTACTTGCTTGTTTCTAACCAATCTACCCTTTCGACACCGATTATCGATGATTGCTTCTCTTTATAAACATCGATTAACTGGTGTAAGCATGGCACTTGACTTTCAATAACCATATCCCCTAATAGGACCGCAAAGGGCTCATTACCAATAAACTTACGAGTTACCCAAATAGCATGACCGAGTCCGAGTGCCCGCTCCTGTCTGACATAATGAATATCAGCTAACGAGCCGATTTCCTTAACAAGACTCACCAGATCCATTTTATTCTGCTCTTTCAGCGTTAATTCAAGCTCATTATTGTTATCAAAATGATGCTGGATCGAACGTTTGCTGTCTCCTATCACGATGTAAATGTCGTGAATTCCTGATTGTACGGCTTCTTCCACGATATATTGAATCGTAGGCTTATTGACGATAGGCAGCATCTCTTTTGGTATGGCCTTAGTCGCTGGAAGAAATCGGGTACCCAGTCCGGCAGCAGGAATAATGGCTTTACGAATGATCTTGATTGAAACTCCCCCTTTCTCGATGCTCAGCTATTATAATCGTATGTAGGTGAATGAGGCCGTGATATCAGCTAATGTACGCATGAAAATAGTTTAAATAGAATTGATGCAAATGCCGTGTCACGTCACAATGGATAAGCATATAAGTGAAATAGCCTCGGGGAAGAAGGGACGATGAACCGCGATGAGTATTGAAGTTAGCATTATTATGATTACGCATAATAAGTATCCGCAAAATTTATATTCGTTATATGCTTTGGAAAAGCAAACGTTTGACCCTAAGAAAATGGAAGTAATCCTCGTGGATGATTCTTCAACAGATAAAACGCTAAGGCTGAGAAACTATCATCCCCCCTATGATTTTCGAATTATTCGCAATGAACAGAATGTAGGGCGATCAAAAGCCAAGAATATCGGAGTTGAAGCTGCTATCGGGGAAGTCCTCATCATATTAGATGCGGAGATGATTCTGGACCCTAGGTACGTAGAACAACATTATAATCTCCATAAAGCCGACCATAATTTAGTAGTAACCGGTTGCTCCAGACATTACAACACCTTCACAGTTTTAGATAAAAGATTTAACATGAAACAATTAAAGCTGTTCAAGCAAATGAATCGTAAAAAAAACTTCCGAAAACTGAGATTGAGGAACCTGAGAATGCTCAAGAAATACTCGAAACAAAGACTATTTAACAAAAAGAGCATTCTTCAGCAAAAATATAAGAAATATGCGTACCCAGCTCCCTTCTTTAAAGCGATCATAGACCGCTTTGGCGTGCAATATGAAGGATTTCATTTGCCATATATTTTTGTAATTACCCATAATATTTCCGTCAGGCGAAGCACATTCTACAAAGTTGGACCGTTTGACGAAGGTTTTCAAGGTTGGGGATGCGAGGACTGGGAATTTGGCTATCGCTTATATAGGCATGGTGTAAAAATCATTGACAACCCAAATGTTAAGGTTTACCACCAAGAACATCCCCGTAATATCGGGAACCAAAATAAAGACTGTTTGATCAATTATAAATATTTCTTTACTCGGCATCCTGAATTTGATGTAGGTGTACAATCGTTATGCTGGATCGGTAAAAACATGTTTGAAGTCAATGAACTGGTAGTTGAATATAAAGCAATGATTCTTCAATATCCGCTACAATACCTCAATCTTGTTCAAGCATTTCATATTTTGTTTGAGAATATTCTAACCTTGCTGATTCACGACATACCCGTAAAAAATCTCATGAATGTTTCGGATACTATGCTTGATGAACACTGGAAAAATGCTTTTCTTACGGAATTGAATCTGCTGAGATCTTCGAAGGAATATACCAAGCTGCTCACACTCTTGGAGTGGTTGATAAGTAAATAAGAGGGGGAGTCAAGATGTACATCTCTGTTGTTATGGCCGTATATAACGGTGAGAAGTATATTGAGGAAGCCATCCATAGTATATTGAATCAAACGTATTCACAATTTGAACTTATTATCGTTAACGATGGTTCTTTTGATCGAACGCGAGAGATACTAGACGCAATTCTAGATCATCGAGTTAAAATTATTCATGCTGAAACTAATCAAGGAGCAGCGGCTTCACTTAATTTGGGTATTGAGCATGCTTCAGGCGATTGGATCGCGATTCATGACGCGGATGATATCAGTGAACCAACTCGGTTAGAGGAACAGGCAAGTTATTTGCAGTCACACCCTGGCAGTATAGGTGTAGGTTCTTTGATATTAGGTCGAATAGGAAATGAGGTAGTAATCAATCCTGAAGTTGAGTATTATAATCTCATGCTGAAAAAGGAACAAATTTATAATTATCGGTTATTTATGTGCTATTTGTGCCATGGCTCTGTCATTTTCTCGAAGAAAGCTTTCTACGATGTTGGGCGATATAATCCAAAATATAAAATTTCTTATGATTATGATCTTTGGTTACGATTGTTCGATATTTCACCCATTGAGAAAATACCAAAGGTCTTATATCACTACCGGCTACGTAAAGACTCCTTAGGAAAACAAAATACCAACAACACGATCACGGAGTTAATGACGATTTCATCCCGTAGTATTTACAACAAGATACTCCGCGAAAAGAAAAAACAGCCTGTCCTAACAATTGTTGGCTCAAGAAGAGGATGTTCATTCTTTAAAAACCATGTGGGTAAGGAGTTTAAAAATCTAAATTATGTCCGAGTAATTACGAAAAAAGACTTCAGAAAAATAAGTTTACTGAATAAAAAAGGCAAGCATCATGCGGCGGTGATATTAAACAACCGATTATCAAAAGCAGTATATAAGTATCTCCTGCGCAGAGGTTTAGGCAGGAAAAAGAAACTATTTAAAATTTGGAATTTTAGATTTTGAAATATTGCGCTCCCGAACCACCAAGCAAAGTGGTCCGGGATTTTTTTGAGTCAAGTATTCCAACGGTCTTTATTTTCAAGATAGATCTGTTCCATAATTTGAGGTGCGGGGATTTGAATATTCCAATTCGGATAATGATTCCGAAATTTTGTCATATCGGTAATATACCAAATGTGATCACCCATCCTAGGGTGGTCACTATAGCAAAAGTTTAATTTTTTTCCAGTAATTTGTTGGACTAACTCGATCGTTTCAAGAATGGAAATGTTTGAATCACGCCCACCACCAAGATTGTAAACTTCCCCTCCTCGCCTCGGATTTTGAAAGAACGTATGAAAGGCAGCGACAACATCGCTCGAATGAATTATATCTCGGACTTGCTTTCCCTTGTATCCGAATATGGTATAAGAACTGTTCGTCATGGCACACTTTAACAGATAATTGATGAAACCATGCAGTTGCACCCCGGATTGCTTGGAACCACTTAATACCCCTCCGCGGAAACAGACAGTTTTTAACTGAAAATAACGGCCGTATTCCTGTACGATGATATCCGCTGCAAGTTTTGAAGCACCGAACAAAGAATGTAAACACTGGTCTACACTGAACGTTTCAGGTATTCCATTATAGAAGGGATGCTTGGAATCAAGCTCCCATCGACTTTCTTGCTCCAAATACGGTAGATCATTTGGACGGTCGCCATAAACTTTATTCGTCGAAGTGAAAACAAATACGGATTCCGGACAATACAAACGCATCATCTCAAGCAGATTAAGCGTCCCATTAGCATTAATATGAAAGTCTGTTAACGGCTCTCTGGCAGCCCAATCATGGGACGGTTGAGCAGCAGTATGAATGATGAGTTCAATATCTTGCTTATAACTCGAAAAGATTTTGCTAAGTGCATGGCTATCCCGAATGTCAATGTCATAATGAACATAGTTGGTTCCTAAGTTATTCTCAAGTCGCTTACGGTTCCATTTCGTTGTTCCCTCAGTGCCAAAAAAGTCTTGACGCATATCGTTGTCAATGCCAATGACACGGTAGCCCAAGCTCGCATAAAATTCGGACGCTTCTGATCCAATCAGCCCTGCAGAACCTGTTATCAAAACAACTGACATGACAATACCTCCATTAATTGTTTTGGATCAATTGAAAAATCGTCGAATCCCGTCCAATAATGATGTGGATTTTCTCTATTTCCGACGATCATACGGTATTTTAAATCCATTAATCTACTGATTTGCCAATAGTGCGGCTCCATAAAACTTGGTGTGAATAATTCAATCACTCTTGTTTTTGGCTGACAAAAAACGAGATTGGCGAGCCCAGCTCCGTGTGGAGCAACGATGACTTTTGCGGAATAAAACAATCTGATTTGTTTATCTAAAGGCAATGTTTCCAATTCGACGCATTTAAAACCATAATTTTCTAATAGACCGACTATTTCCACTTCATTAACAACTCTTCTATAGGATTTCCGTCTGATGTAAATCCGCTCATATCCGTCTTCAATTTGAAAGGCCATATGGGGTAAAAGTAAATTTCTCACATACTTGCAGGACCACGCATTAGGTAAATTAACATAAGATGGAATGATTAGCTTTCGTGCAGACAGATGAAAGCGGTCATGCGGTTGAATCAATTTTTCTGCTGTTATCCCACATGCAGCAAGTGTTTTAAGCTGAAATGGCAACGAATGGTGGTTAACGATGTATTTGTCTATTTTGATACGACTCTTTTGTAGTAGATGAATGCGAGCTATTGCTTCTAATAACCAATGTTAGTAATTATTGGCAGATGAATGATTGAGCAGAGCCACTGTTTTATCAGTTGTGATAAGTGGTGGCAGCTTATTTTCCTGAAAAACGGAATGTTCTGGTGGTAGTTTCCCCCATTCAACCGAAACGTCCCATAATAGTTTATTATCTGGTGAAATTACAGCCCGTTCCCCCAACACGCGTCCTTTTGGTATGATTGCAACAAATTGCCCTGTTGCTGAATCTAGGTTTATCGACGAGCAATTGCAATTCTTCATCTCTCTCAACCTTGGGGATAGGAATTCCCGGATAAATCTTGTATAACAATTTTTCATTCTGCGTCTGTTTGATCCAATCTAGTGTTGATTCATAAAAATCTGAGGGAGGCATCAATTCGTTTGAATCTCTTTCCTACATATTATGAACATGGCGTATCAAGGACACGGCTATGGCATAACAGCATTGCTTTTGGTCTAAAAAGGTTCACCAAAAGGCTTTGAACAACATAAAGTAAAAATAAAATTGTCCACTAAATTGGAGGGGGAACAGAGATCCTATTTCTCCTATTGATGACATGCTTCAATTTGAGCTCGTAAATACGATATTTCCAGAAGAAGATCAACCAATAAAAGAAAGTTTATCCGAGATTTGTACAATAGCGAGAATGTCAACCCTCGATTTTATTGCCAGTAGTATATATGATTATAAGATCTTTTTTAATAAATTTACTACCTATAACGGACGTTTTTTCAAAGAATATAGAAACAACAAACCATTTGACCTACTTCAAACAGTCAAGTGGTTTGTTCATTTTGTAAGAAGTTTTTCAATTCCATTATCCAGTGTAATTTTAGGTTTCCAACCTAATTTTTTAAGCTTTTCGATACAAAGTACATTCCATCTCAAATCTCCATCTTTCGCGGGCACATATTGGGGTGAGGTTGAACCGTGATTAGCCTCCAATATGATTTTTATGAGATCATTTAATGAAGTTCCACGCTGTGTTCCAACATTAAATACAGCATTCGATATTCTGTCCAACTGTAGAAACAGCATATTGGCTTCAACCACATCGTCTACATGAATGTAATCACGCACCTGCTCCCCATCTCCGAATACAACAGGCCTCTCCCCTCTACTTATATGGTCAAGGATAATCGAGATAATACCTGACTCACCAAGTGGATTTTGACGGGGACCATAGACGTTGGAGTATCGTAAAGTGGTCCATTGATATCCATAAATGTCAGAATACATACGAACATATTGTTCGGCTGTGAATTTATTGATTCCGTAGGGTGATATCGGCTTGCAGTAACAAGACTCTGAAATGGCCTTCCGAGGCGTATTCCCATATATTGCCCCACCGGAAGAAGCAAAAATGATCTTCTTCACTTTTGCACTTCCGGCTGCGCGAAGTAACCGAACGGTATTCGTTACATTCGTTTCGATGTCCATACAGGGTTGTTTTATAGACAATCTAACATTTGCTTGCGCTGCATGATGATTAATAAGATCAGGCTTCCTATCGCACAAGATTTCTTCTAGCTGAGGATCAGAGAGGCTTATCATTACATATTCAGCATTATGATTTCTGTAATCTTTGCTCCCTGTGGATAGATCATCCAAAACTATGACTTCATGGCCCATATCGACATATCGATCAACTAGATGTGAACCAATAAAGCCTGCTCCTCCTGTAACTAAAATTCTCATATTCCGCCCTCATTCACACGATATTTATAATTCTGCATATTGAACTAACTCTAGTAACCGACCTATATTCACGGTAAAATCTGATGATGTAAGACTTGATTGCTCAACTTCGTTAACTAAATAATAATAATCCAAATGAACATGATTGCTAATCATCCAGTAGTAAGAGGGCATGTATTTGGGAGAAAAGAGCTCGATTACCTTCGTCCCTGGTTTGCAAAATACCAAGTTGGCAAGGCCCGCACCATGTGGAGCAATGATAACTTTTGCATTAGAAAATAATTTTACTTGCTCAGCTACCTTCATAGACTCCAACGTAACTTTTTTAATTCCGAATACATCTAATTGTTTGATGATTTCTTCCTCATTTATTACTTTGCGGTATGTTGCATTCTCTCGACTAATGTAGATATATTCGTTTTTCTCCGAATGATCGGTATCGTTTGTAAGCAGAAATTCTCTTCTAAGAAAATCACATGCCCATTTGGGAATGACGCGTGGTCTTACATAGGTGTCAGGTTTTATAATATAACGGCATATAAACGAAGGCACTACGAGTTTTCTGGCTTGCAAGTCAACCCGACTATCGATTAATTTCTTGTTGGATATCCCAAGAACAGCAAGTGTTTCGTCTTGAAACGGAAGAGTCTTTTTACGATTCATGACATATTTATCAATCTCAATACCGCTTTGGCGCAGCAATTCAATTCGTGGCAACACGTCAAACATCCAATGGAAATAGTTGTTAGAGGAACAAAAGCTAAGCACAGCGACAGTTTCAGGGAAATATTTATAAGGGCGAGCTTTCCATGTCTGGTACGCTTCCCGTTTTTTTATTGGTTTAAGATGCTCTCCAGAAAATGCAAAGGAAACGTCTTGCAGCAGTTTATAGTTTGCTGTGAGAACAAAATCTTTCCGCCTACATACACGACCATTATTCAGTACGACAACAAATGAGTACGGCGACCTCACCGTACGGGACCGAAAGTTTTCGTGAATGTCAGGAACTAATCGTTTCGCTTCCGAATAATGATTGGTTTCATTGTGGAAATATGTTGTATTTTTTCCTCTTACTCGCTGTAACTTTGAATGTCTGGCAGTAAGATACCTCCGTGTTGTACGAATAAACCAATTTGGATTACTCCTCGTGATTTTTATTTTACGTATGCTCACCACCCCATTAATACGCTTCAAGTTGCTAAGATTATATTCAAATCGCACTCAGATTGTTACAGAGATTAGAATCCTGACGTTACGGCAATACGATCCCCTGCGCTGTAGAGTAAAGGGCTGGGGATTCCAGCCCCTCCTCATCAAACCGTACGTGCGGTTTTCCTGCATACGGCTTTCCGACGTTCTTCACCCAGGGCAGTACGGATTTTCCATGTACTTACAGTTTTCAAGCCTGAGCGCTGAAGCAGCAGATGCATCTCACTCCAAATTAGCCTGTGCCTCTTGTGCTTCTTATTCCAGAAAAGCCTCATTCTCCTAAGGATGTACCAGTCTACCTTGGCTAGGAAGCCATTTGACTTCTTCCGATCGGCTTCCAGATGAGCGTAATAGTTACGCCATCCCTGAATCATCGGATTAAGTTTTTCCACCATCAATTTTAGTGACCATTGGAGTCGGCCTCTTGAAGACGTTTCTTCTTTCACTCGCAGACGCATTTTCTTCATCGCTTTCTTTGATGGAAAACTTCGAAGTCTATACATAACTCCGTTTTTATGAAGATACGGCTTTTTCGATGGTGAAAACCAAGGAAGTCAAACCCGTCCTCGTTCTTCCAAAGACGTACTAACTTCGACTTGCTAGTATTCATGGTTAGTTCCAGTTTCCCAAAGATGGACTTAAGGATTCGAATTGATTCGAGTGCCTGCGGTTTGAACCTGCATAGAATGACTAGATCATCAGCATACCTAACCAGTTTTCCAAGATGGGAAAACCGCTTTTCCCAAGTCGTATCAAGGTAGTTCAGATAGTTATTGGCGAGTAACGGAGATATAACTCCGCCCTGCGGACTTCCGATTTCCGTTTTGCGCCAAATCCCTTCCTTCATTACACCTGCTTCAAGCCATTGCCTGATTAATTTCAGGATGCGCTTGTCACAGATACGCTCTTCTACCAGTCTCAATAGTTTGCTATGTGAGATGTTGTCGAAATAGCCCGTAATATCTACGTCGACTACCCAATTAACAATTCCCCCATTGACGCTATCCCGAATACATTTGATGGCATGGTGTGCCGACCTCTTCGGGCGAAATCCATAAGAGCAATCTTTAAAGTCCGCCTCAAAGATACCTTCGATCACCATTTTTGTTGCCATCTGTACAGTTCGGTCTCTGATCGTCGGAATTCCTAAGGGACGAGTTTTCCCATCCGGTTTAGGTATCTCTCTCCGCTTCACAAGGGATGGCTTGTATGTCCCGTCCGCCAGCTGCTGTCCGATTTCTTCGATAAAGGTATTTTCTCCGTATGCTTGAACGATGGACTCAATCGTTTGTCCATCTACACCGGCACTGCCTCGATTCTTCTTCACCCGCATCCATGCTTCCCGCAGGACGTCTTTCCGGAATATTTTATCGTACAGAGCATGAATCTTGCGTTTAGGGTTGTCCTTAGCCGCAAGATAGAGGGTATTTTGGAGTCGTCGAGCGTTTTCATTGGTGGCGTTAGCCGTATGTTCGGCATTCACTTGCTCTTACCTCCTCAAATTCCCATGAACGAAGTGGGGTATTGCCTTTCGGCGCCCTTCCCTCCCCGGGGTTATGTTGTCCACCAGATCCACGGTAGTATGGCCCCCTCCGACTCCCTTCCCGCAGCTCGCCACTTCACCTTTGGGGCTTATAGGTCTACCGTTTACGAAAAAAAAAACTTCGTGCGGGGGAGGGTCTCCCTAGTTCCAGATACAACTTTCTCTACATGCCGTTCCCCATACACCGGAGGGTTCTTCCGCGCTGCGGTTCCAAGGTCTTTGCGCGTTCTATGGCCTTTGCCGGGGCAGACGTGGCTCGGCTCCCTCTTGTCCCTTTCGGGTTCAGTTTCACGATGCGGTAGGATTCACTTCATTACACGGCCTGCAGATTTGCTTCATCACGATATTTCGTGACTTTTCACAGGGCTTCAGCCGTTGGATTTCGCCAACGTCTGCCTGATAGCTATGAGGCGGCTTGGTCCTTGCCCCGACTGAACTTGCATCAGTTAGCTGTACCTAGCTTGGCTAGGCGCGCTCTGCCCGTTACTTCAATGAAAAAGGCAGCTGAACGCATATCAGCTGCCGTAATGTCGTGATTGAACTATCGTTATCCGTTAGTTTAATGACTTGTTCATATTAAATGGGATTTCATTTATATAAGCTGTTGTATATTTCTCAATTAGTTCTTTTTTTGCTACTTCATTGTCAATTAGAACGTCGCCGTAAACAGGTACTAAGGTATTCCAATTCTCTTCCTTCAAATGTTTGGTTACAAATAAATATGATTGTTCTTCTTGAAGTAATTGGTCATTTTCAATTAGTATTAATTCAAATCTTTTGAATCCACCTTGTTGATTTACGATTACTGTTCCGTTAAATTTACCTTTTATATTATCAGAAACTTCCACCTTAAACTGAGTTTCAGGAGTGCCATCCAATGATTTAGTTCCATCCTGTTTTATCACTTTCCCGACAAATACATTATCTGCCCACCCGAGAAGCCTACGTGTATCGGTTACATTAAAAGCGTTGGATGATGCAATTATTTTGATAACAGGATTTTTTGTTGCAAAAATCGCTAACGCAATAGAGGCAACTATTATACTGCCTATAACAAAAGACCACCTACGTTTTGAATATCTCATCTCTACTCCTCCCTCAGAAATAAGTGAAATATTTCTCTGTTCTTATATTACCATAATTAGGAATAGCAACGGGGTTTTGCAACATTTATTGCGTTAACCTGCCCTTTAGTTCAGTAATAATAGGGATCCTCAACTTCGTGACTTTACCTTTAACTTAAAATGATTGTAGTATTTAATTGTTTGTTTCCCTTGAAAATTGTAAGGGATTACATCCTGATTCAATTAAATTTTTATCGCATTTATAATAAGGTATTTTTTGATCAGCCTCTTTGAGATCACCCCAATCATATTTATTATTCTCTAGTATCTCACCGTGAAATTACAAAGAAAGGGATTTCTTTCTTGCCAGCGAAACAGTAATTATGAACAATAACATATGGAAGGAGCAATATCATGAGACAAAGATTGCTTAGAAACGAAGTGCCGATTGAGCTTACATGGGATTTAGACGAGCTTTTCCCAAGTAATGAAGCATGGGAAGTAGAACTGAAATCCATTCAAATGCTAGCTTCTAGTATTCAGCAATATAAGGGGGATTTGATTACAGGAGCGGACCGTTTAGCAGATTGCTTAGAAGCGCAGGAGAAATTGCTAGCGCGAACAACGCGAGTGGCAACTTATGCTAGACTGCGTTTTACGGAAGATTCGAGTAATCCTCAGAATCAAGCGAACTCCGCTATCTCTGGGGATGTTGCCTCAAAGATCAGTGCAGCGCTCTCGTTCATCCGTTCGGAAATTTTTACACTGCCTGAAGGAACGATCGAAAGATATATTAAGGAAGAATTACGCCTTAAGCCATTTCAAAAAAGCTTGGAAGATTTACTCGAAACGAAGTCGCATCAACTAAGTGCTGAAACCGAAGAAGTTTTAGCGTCGCTTAGTGAAGTGTTGGGAGCCCCGTACAATATTTATCAGCGCAGTAAGCTATCTGACATGATCTTTACCTCCGTTCAAGATGAGCAAGGTGGAAATCATCCAGTTTCTTTCGCCCTGTTCGAGACGACTTACGAATTCTCCGAGAATACCTCGCTGCGTCGAGCATCCTACGAATCGTTCACTCGGACACTGGAACAGTATCAGAATACGTTTGCAGCGACTTATTCAACTGAAGTCAAAAGACAAATCGTGACATCCAGTTTGCGCGGTTATGATTCCGTAACGGATATGCTTTTGCAGCCTCAACAAGTGACGAAAGAGATGTACAATAATATTCTCGACGTCATTCGTTTAGAGCTTGCGCCCCATATGCGGCGCTTAATGAAATTGAAAAAAAAGGTACTCGGTATGGATCAGCTCAAGTTTTGTGATCTAAAAGCTCCACTTGATCCAGGATTCAATCCTCAGGTTTCCATTGAAGAGGCAGGCGCAACAATCCTAGAGGCTCTACGTATTATGGGGCCGGAATACACAGAACTGATGGAGCAAGCCTTGTCTCAAAGATGGATTGACTATGCAGACAATGTCGGTAAGTCAACAGGCGCGTTCTGCGCTACCCCGCATGGAGCTCATTCCTACATCCTGATTACGTGGGGCGGCAATATGCGAAGTGCCTTCACTTTGGCACATGAGCTTGGACATGCGGGTCACTTGATGCTAGCGGGACGCAATCAACCATACACAAACTTCAGACCGTCAACGTACTTCATCGAGGCGCCGTCTACGATGAACGAGCTGCTTCTGGCTGAACATATCATGAACCAGTCTAACGATCCACGGATGAAGCGTTGGGTCATTTTGCAGCTGCTGAATACTTACTACCATAACTTCGTTACTCATTTGCTCGAAGGGGACATGCAAAGAAGAGTGTATGCCGCGGCGGAAAGCGGCGAGGCTCTGACAGCAAAGAAGCTGTCAACATTAAAAGGAAATGTGCTTTCCGAATTCTGGGGAGACGCCGTGGAGCTTGATCCAGGGGCAAATTTGACTTGGATGCGACAGCCACATTACTATATGGGACTTTATCCGTATACCTATGCAGCAGGCTTGACTGCATCAACGGCAGTCATGCAGCTTATGAAGGTAGAAGGACAGCCGGTAATCGATCATTGGCTGGACGTTTTAAAGGCAGGTGGCACGAAGCGTCCGCTTGATCTGTTGAACCTTGCTGGTGTCGACATGTCGGAAGCCCAGCCGATTCGCAGCGCCGTTCAGTATGTCGGGTCTTTGATAGACGAACTTGAACGTTTGTTTTAACATGGCTCAGTAATGCAACGGTAGTCTAGGACTTTATCTTTTCATCCTAGACTGCCGTTGTTTGTAGAACTATCGTTTCTCATTAGTTGAATCATTAATATTCACAAACACATGTATTGACCTCAAGGGAGTATTGTCGTCCCATTCCCTTTCAGGGACAAAATGAATTCCATGTATACCCTTTGGTTTGAATCGCCACCACATTGTATCTTCAAGATAATCCTCATCTAGTTCATAGTCTAGTGTCTCATGGAGATCCTTTAAGATTGTCCCTATACCTACAAGGTTATTATATTTTCCTTGATATAAGCCAAAAGCGTAAATACAGTATAAACCATATTTTTCATCAAACATGAACCAGAAATTATCACATTTTACAATTGAGTATTTGTCATTTATTAGTTGATGAGTTTCAATTGTGTGTTCAGATTCTATATTCAACAATAGTTCATTAAGATCCCAACCTAATTGGTACTTCCCGATTCTCTTACTTGGAATGATTTCAAATTCTAAGGAGTCATTCAATCCCCTCACCACCTATTTTTAATAATATTTCAACCATTCTATTCTATAAGCTAACTTGGGTTTTTTCCTCAGTTATTCTTCGTTGTAACCGCCACGCAATCCTGCCCTTTAGTTCAATGAAATCAAAAAGGAGCTGCTTCAATGCAGCCCCCTGAACTATAGCTTCGTTAGCACAATTCTTGTAGATATTACTATGACTTGGCATTGAGTTTTCTGCCTTGCTCTAAACCCTTAGAAAATAATGATAAAATTCTTCATCTCTTTCATAGCCATTTTTTTCATATATTCCTTGTGCTCTTACATTATCAATCGCTGTTGAGAGTGCTAATCCCTTGGCTTTGATGCTGCTTGCATAATCTTTTGCAGCATCTAATAATGCCCGAGCAGTTCCTTCACCTCTAAAATCTGAAAGTACATACAGATCATTCAAAATCAAAGATCTCTGCATAGAAATTGAAGAAAATGAAGGATACAGTTGAGTAAAGCCGATTATTTTTTTGTGATTAAGTTTTTTAGCAACGAAGATAATAGATTCTCTGTGTTCAAATCGTTCAAATAAGAATTCCTTTGCTGCTGAAATATTTGATTCCTGATTGTAAAACAACCGATACTCATTAAACAACATTGTTAATTCATCAAGATCATCAATTGTCGCCATTGATATGAGAAAAGTACAACTGTTCATTTAATTCAGTCCTTTATTTGTTTTAAGTCCATTTTATCATATATCTCTTTAAACTATTGCGCTAAACTATTGCATCATGCTGCCCGTTAGAACAGGCTACCGAGATTATATCAACGGTAGCCTGTTGTGCTATTCTTATTCAACTATCGTTCACCGTTAGTTCAATCAACTTTCTCTTTTTGAACTCGTTGTGGTTCTCTAAATGAACCGAAAATGCCTGTAATAAGCCCAATTAACCCAAAAGTAAATCCATATCCAGAAGAACCTTTAAAAGCCAACAATACAATTATTCCGAACAGTATTATAATGACACCTAAAAGTTGAACTTGAAGAGCACTTGGATTGATAAAGTCCAACAAAACACATGTATAAAAGATTGCAATAACTATTGGAGTTAGCACGATTAAACACACCAAGCCAAAACTAACCATCTTGACCTCCTCTAAATCAAACACATGCTTTCAACCTCACAATTTCCCTAAGCAATCTTTTAAAGTATATTCGCTTAAATTAACTTTTTTCCTACATATTGTATTTTTGAAGGATACCCTCATCCCCTACCACGCAATCCTGCCGGTTAGCTTAACGCCGCTTTAGAAACAACCGTCAATCCTAGCCACCACGATCTCCCCAAAATCTATCCAAGCCATCCCCGTTTAGCATTTCAGCCTGATCTTCCTTGGCGGTAAGTGATGGAAGGAATAGCACGGAGCTAAATGGGTATCGAAGTGGGGTATTAGACCTAGTGCGGAATCATCCACTTGACCATATATTGATATTGCCAACCCACTCAACACTCATTCATCACCCTCGGTTAAACAACGAGAAAAAACGGTCTATATTCGCTTTTCGCGAAAGACCGTTTTTGTTTTCCTCGATATTCTTTGTGATGTTGGATCAAGAATTTACCATACAAAAGCTGATGTGATGATTACCAAAAGAATAAAGAGAACCAAGACAAATGCGCTTGTACGATGATGAAAACCGTCACCAATTACTCCACTCATGTTTACTCATTCCCCTCAAGTGAATTTTCATTACGGTATAATCATACGCTCGTTACATAGTGATTGATTGGACTTAAGTCAGGGCTTACTTGCTGGAAGGAATAAAATTATAAGGGTAATGTTCCTCCGCGGGAGTTATATTGGAAGTATCCTGCCCGTTAGCGGTGTGAAGGGCTACCACGACGGCAGCCCTTCAGATGTTTAACTATCGTTCTCACGTTAGCTTAACGACCAATGAACATCTTATTCCACATTTGATTAATTACACTTGGACCATATTCTTGAGGATAAATTAAAACGGTAATAACCAATGTTAATAATATAATCGTTATCCATATAGATGTCTAAAGCAGGCTTTTTAAATCGATGAAAAAAGATTATTCCTATCGTAATGAGAACCGCATTTACAACGAAAATAAACGGAAGTGCGATGATTCTACCTAACCCTGTATTTGGAAAATGGTTTAGTAAATAGAAAACTAAAATTAAACTTGGCACGAGAGCAGCTAATACTTTCAGAAGGTTTCTACTGGTTTTCATTTATTTCCTTTCCTAGACCCTTCTTCATTATACCTATTTCCCCCGAGTGCTTCTACGCAAACCTCCCGTTAGCGTAATCCCTATTTTTGAACTCAATAGTACCTTTTAAGTATTAGTTAGTTAAAGAAGAAATGGTAGCCTGTGATTTTATTTACCAGTCAAAACCTTGTATAGCATCCACCCCAGAAATAAAGCAATAAGTATCCCAATAACTAATAATATTTTAATATTTCTGGATAAACCGAAACTCCCAAGTTCTACCCATAGTCCTTTAATGTCTCTAGGTAAAATCCCGAAATTCAACATGAATATGAGAAACAGAATGAAAAAAGCTATTAGTCCAAAAATAATTCCCATAATAACTCCCATACATACACCCCTCCATAGTTCCCTTTTCATGGTGGTATTCCCCAAATAGACCGTAAAAAATTCTCATTGCTCCACGAATATAATGCCGAAACGGCGACAGGATGCTATTGCATTAATCTGCCCGTTAGGTGAGCGAAAGGCTGCCTATTGTGCCGGCAGCCTCCCATAGCTATGTATTGAACAAACGTTACCCATTAGTTTTATCAACTTTTCTCAAATAATGACTACCCGTGAAAATAACCAGTTCTTGATGAAACAACAACATAGGGTACTTCAGAACCATCTAGCTCGATATATGCTTGGTATAGATCTTCATTCAATCCTTCTATTCTAACTACGTTCTCTCCATAACTTTCTAACAAATCTTTTTCAAAAAGCTCTTGCCAATCATTGGGGATTGGGGCGTTTTTGGTCAAATAATTGGCGAAACTCTCTAAGTCGTTAGCATTGCCACCACTTACTATAATAAAAAGCGACCGTGCGGATTAGTGTCCAATAGGTCGCTTTACTTTGTGCTGAGAATAGGTGAGCAATATGTTTAGTGACTTATATGAGAATATCAACAATAGCTTAATCAAAAGAAAAACCGCTCCTGATAAAAGCGGTTAGTTGAAGTATTGCTTTATTTTGTTGATGCGAAAATATCGATTCCACCATTTCTACTAATAAACTCTTCTTTAGAAACAATACCAATCACTACCTGTTCGATAACATTGTCGTCACCCATATTATAATCCCATGGTTCCTTATAGTAAGTGGTTACACCTGCATATTCGTTGTCAGAGACTTTCACTTGAAAAGTAGAGCCACCAACTAAATCAACACCAAACCTGATATTTTCTTCAGAATCCAACTTTCTTACTTGTCCTCTTGTCATCCCTACATGGAATTTAGATAAAAGACTCTGATTAGCTTGCAAAGTATTTATGGTTTCTTGTTGCTGATTCACTTTATTTGTCAGCGTATTAATTTGATTTTCGAGATTTTGTACATACTCTTGTACCTTTTTAGGAACCTTTTCAGAAGCAACATAAATCGATTCTTGTCCTTGTTTAGCTATTGTAGTGTTGTTCTCATTCGCTTTAATGCCCCTATCACTGACTACGTATCCGTCATTTGCATATTGCTTCACATTCGATTTGGGTGAAGTGCCGCAGGATGACAACATTATCGCTAGCGTCGCTACAGCGCCCATCATAGGAATTACTCGCGTAAATAAACACCTCTCTTTGCCGCGGGCATCAACATTGATTATGCGTCCCCGTTAGCCAATAGGATATCCGAGAGAAGTTGAACTATACATTTAATGTCTTACTCGCCGAAGTGATTGAACAATCCTGCCCGTTAGCTTAGCTGTAAGTCCAGATTTCAGCTATATTTTAACCGAACTAACCTTCTTTCTTATCATCCGTCGGGAATGAGATAAAGTTCTTGTCAAAATCAGGAATGGGATAAAGTTCATCCGATCCATACATATTGCTTGCAATTCCCCAATTTCTTCCACTGAATCGGTAATCGGTACAAATTCTTGGCATTCATTGATGACAAGAATTTGTTCCGATAAAATAAAAAAGCCGCAGTTTCTGCGGATGTCTATCTGTCTATATTCTTGACACTCGACACTAATTAGTTTCGAATAATTCATTAATTTTTTTTCAAAAAAAGCTTTGGTACTACAGGCATACCGCACCATTCCGCGATTGTATTATACTTATCCGCTAGATCCTGTGCTATCGAGACACCATGCTTTATGTTTTTAATCGTTTTGCCAAGTAGCGACTCCTCATCCTGCAGTTCCCGCATGAACCGATTAAATTTATTTAAAGCTCCAGACCTAATTATTTCCTCTTTTGATGCAGCGTTATTGAGTTTATCTAACCCTTGTTCTAGTTTTTCGAACTCCCTAGTCAATCCGGGTTCCTTAGCGGTTACTTCTTCTTTCATATCTTGCAAATTACCTTGTAGGGTATCAATGGCACTACGAATTTCGATACTTATCATTGTAGTATTTTCATTTTTGTTTACATTCTTATTATCATTAGAATTGATATTCTCATTATTGATTTTGTTTTCACTGTGATTGTCATTGTTGATAACATTATGAACGATAAACTGAGGATATTTGTCCATACCATATACTCTCTCCTTTTGTCTTTCATTAAAAGATCCGATCCCATCGAGTAGATAAGTAACGGAAACCTTTTTCATTGTTTTTTCGCATATCACCTCATCATGGCCGTACTCTTCAAATCTGAGTAACGTTTTATAGTCATATTTATGTTCACATCCTGGATTACATTTGCAGTGAATCCTCTCTGTTAATTTCAGCTTAATAATACTAGTATGAATCTCATCAAAATACGAACGAATGCGTTGAAGTAATTCCAGTTTCTGCCTCTGGTTCGATCCAATGATATGAATCTCGATACGCTTATTAATTACGTTATCAAACAATCTAACCTTTCCGGTTGCTTTTTTATAACGTAAATAAGCGCCTTTCTTCCAACAAGCTTTGTTTTTTTTATTCCAATCCAGCAAATAACTATGTGCCTTGACAATGAAACGCGTCATCACACCAGCAGGAAGAAACTTGTAATCATACTGGAACGTTAAACTTGTGTCATCATTGAAATCTATGCCTTCTATTTCAATTTCATTGTTCTCCATTAGTTCTGGAATTAAAAATGCCTTATTTTTCTCCATTTCAAATGATAACTGAAAATTTTCCATTAATCTAAGGATAAGTGAGTACTTATCTTCTGGATACACTTCCCTATCCGTCCAAATTACAGGGAGATCACTAATGTACAGCATGCCATTTCGTTGTTGTAGAAGATCGTCTTCTGCATTTAATACTTTGTATACTGCATCAGTACCCCAATCTGGACTTAAAATAACAGTATCCTTTAGCAGTAAATCTTCTTGGAAATGCAATATTATGCCTAAATCATGTAAATATCGGCTTAAACTCTTAGATTCTTCATCACCCACATCATATTGATGACAAATCTCTTGATATTTTGAGTAAGAAATTAATGGTATAGTTTTAGAAAGATCCTCCAAGTGTTTACGAATATTAATCCATGATGATAGCCAAATGATGTTTGTCAAGGGGAGTTTAACTGCTTCTTCCTTTAGAGTCTGTTCTAAAGCATCTATACCCATTCCGTTACTACAACTCACCTTGTACGCATCAACGATTTGAGGGAAATTTTTTTGTAAACTACTTAGATCAATATGCTTAACATTTTTACGTTCATCGCATTTATTAATTACAAGCAAAATTGGACTATCACCAGCAAAAGATTCAACAGTATTTAACCAATAATCTATTCTTCCATATTCATCCTCTTGTCTTGCATCCCATACGAGGATATACATTGAACGGTTGGTTAAAAAAAATTGATGTGTCGAATGGTATATTTCCTGCCCCCCGAAGTCCCATACGTTCAACTTATAATCCTCACCATAAATTTGAAATGTCCACTGCTTGATATCAATTCCTTCTGTAGAATTCAGTTCACCCGGTTCAATGTAGGATTTATCCACTAATCGTTGTAATAGTGAGCTTTTTCCTACACCCCCTTGACCAACAATGAGCATTTTAGACTCATTCAATTTGATTTTATTCGAATCCTCTTGATATCTAAGGATATATTTCACAACGTCAGAAGCGGGCTGTTTCAGTATCTCTGGTGGAATTGTTTTTTCGAAATAAGAACCACTGACAACAAGTTTGTTCAAGTGAACTAGATTTTTTAGTGAATTCGGAAAATATTTTATATTGCTTCCATGTAAATAAAGTTCCTCTAAAGTAGTCAGAGAACCAAAATAGGGAGGTATTTCATTAAGTTCAGAATAACCGAGTATTAAAGTCTTCAAGTTGCAAAGTCGTACGATCTCTTGAGGGATTTCTGTTGTTTTGTGACAAAGACTCAGTTCACATAAGTTCTTCAATTCGAACAGCTCTCTAGGGAGAGTAGTAATCTCAGTATTATGCAAAAATAATCTTGAAAGTTTCTGAAGTTTGCTGATTCCATGAGGCAAGCTTTTGATTGGTGACCCTCCAAAATTAATTTCTAATAAATTGTTAAGCTCCAATATTTCTTTGGGTAGAATGGTTATTTTAGTCGCTTGTAAATGTAGACGTATTAATTTTTTAAGCTTACTGATTCCATAAGGCAAACTAACAATTGGACACCCAGACAAATCTAGGAATTCCAGATTTTCAAGTTCATAAATTTCTTCAGGAAGCACATATATCGTGTTGCGCAATTCCTTTTCTTCAATAACAGTAGTTATTTTTCCTAGAGATAGACTTTTAAGTGACTTTATCTTACCAATTTCTTTTGGGATATCATTGATTCCTGAATTAATTAAATTAAGATGCTCCCATTGTTCTTTCACGGCTTGTTTAATAATCATGCTTAATCTTTCTTCTGATAGTTTTAAACCTATAGGAGTTCTAGATGTTTGATCTCTCAGTTTGTTAATCACATTCTCCCATTCATTTGGTACATTGGACATACAAGATATCAACCTACCTCTCTATCCAAGTTTGCTGAGAATCTAAGTCCTAAGATCCGCTGACATAGTCATCTTATTCGTATGGAAGTGCTCTAGTTCCAGATTAGTCCCGCCGTTTAGATTAAATAAAACCAGGGAGCAGCTGCCGTGGCAAACTGCTCCCTGAACATTAAACTATCGTTCCTCGTAAGATTCCTGTAGATGGAATTTTTTCAACTTTGTAAAAATGGAAGAACCGTTTCAGTCACGATGTCCCACTCATGAATTTCATACCCTCTTGCCTCATGAATTATGTATGGATCTTGCATTACGATTCCTAGAACTTCCTGCTCAGTTTCGGCCATATAGATGACAAGGCCCCCTGCACCATCAACAAACCGCCCGTTGGCAAAAATCTTTCCTTCACTGCGGCGTTGTGCCAAATAATCGAGGTGCTGCTGACGGAAGTCCTGGCTTTTCTGCACATCGAGCATAGGTAGAAATACGGCAAAATGTTTCATCTTTACATTCCATCCTTCTCTGTAAATTATAGTTTAAAATAACGGTGTAACGCGCTCTAATCTTCTTGAGTATAGTCTTCCTAAGTAAGCTTGCCAACCAAATTGGGTTCAGCCATATTTTTATACAGAATGTTCAGACTTACTGCACAAACTGTCCGTTAGTCGAGTAAAGGGGCTGCACGCGGCAACCCTTTTGATATGTTCTGAGTTAGTTTAATGGACTATATGGAGGGCAAAGCGGGAAAACGGCGCTGAGAGAGGTGGAGGAAACAAACAAGATGGTATCGGAGCAGCAAAAAACCACCTCAAAAGGTGGCTAATAGTTAGGGTTCAATTTGTAACGAGCCTGTTAAAAGATTAAATATTATCCAAAATATAAATAAACCAAGAAGTATAAGAATTAATAATATGGGTCTAGAACGTAGATTTGTTATTAACTCCTTTAATAAATGAAAGTCGAATATAAAAAAGCCAATTAGAAAAATAATAAAAATCATCAAAAATCCTATAATTGCAAAGATTGCACTCCCAACTACGTGCGACATGTAAAATAATCTCCCTTACTGATTGATTTTTAAAATTCCAAGCACCATGGAAAAATTCTTTGTTTTCTGCATTTAGATACATGATAAGTTGTTCCCATATCCAATTTGAAATAACCTAAACAACAAAAGACCACCATTTCTGGTGGCTAGTCTTTAAATATGCGTGTTCTCGTCACGTTTAACTGCCCGTTACTTTTATGAAAACAGGGAGCAGCTGCCGCGGCAATCTGCTCCCTGCTTATTGTGCTATCGTTTCCCGTTAGCTCAATCCATTAAACACAAATTCTGCTACACTGCTCTTCTTATAAAGGTGGCTCAAAAATCACTCTTGCCACCGATTTACTTCCCTTTGCTCACCCAGAACGTAATACGGTCGCCATTTTTGACTTCAGTTCCGGGAGTGAGGTCTTGCTTGAATACGACCCCTTTAACAGCGGCGTTCGATTCCAGGAAAAACTGGTATCGAAGGCCAGAGGCAATTGTCATCTTTTCGGCATCCTCCCTTGTATGAGCAACCAAATCCGGGACGACGGCCGCCTTGGCTTGTCCCCCGTCATCGTCTGCTGGCTGAACTTCGGCGTCTAAAGGTTTAGCCGTCGGTGCGGCCATTCGAGTCGGCATCGCGGATGCTGATGCGGAAGGCTTCGAAGTCTCTGTACGATTCACCAATACTTTCGTGGAGTCCGGCGTCGGAATTATCTGCAGCTTAGAATCGTTCACATGCTCCGAGTGCGGCAGTGACAGCCAGAATAGCAGAACGAGCACACTGAAGCCAGCGGTAGCAAACAGATGCCATTTTCGTAGCTGGAACGTTTCGAGGAACATCTCTCGTAGTTCCGCTATTTTGCGGTTAAAAGCCACATTGATACGCACCTGAGGCTCACCTGCCGTTCGGTCCTCGGTCTTTCTGTCCCAGGTTTTAGACTCTAAAAACGCATGTGACTCAGGTACGGCGGCTTTCCGCTTCCACCAGTTTGAAGCAATCATATCGTAGGCAGGTAAAGCAGATGTAAGAAGTGGCTCCTTCCTCTCGCTGCCGATACCAAGCAGTACTTCCAGCTCCTGCTGAAAATCGGCAAGCGTGCAAATCCCTTCATATGCCTGGCAGGCCAGAGCTACGGCACGTTCCCGAGTTACATCCGACAAATCCGCAAACAATCGGTTCAGCTCGAATGAGTAGGCACTAATAGAGGATGTTGGGATATCCGTTTTGGCACCCAACTGATACAGAAGCAGAGCCAGCCCCGGCACACCGCGTCGTCCGTTCTTACCTTCCGCCCAAAAGTTCATGATCCGCAACCGGCCGTTATCTTCAATCCACAGATTTTCCGCGTCAACGGAGTATTCCAGCAGTCGTTTACGGCGAGTTTCTCGAATGCCCATTGCTAGCTCGTGCACATACTTGAGTGCCTTGTGGCCGGTTATCTCCAAATCACTCAGCCGATCTGACAAAGGCCTTCCCGTTACCGCCTGAAGAACGGCGAACAACGTTCCGTCTTCAGAACCGGCATCCAGAATGTGCATGAAATGCTCGTCGGACATCTGGGACGCTTTTCTCAGCCAACGCAATGCTTCCTGATGCGCTGATTCGTCGGTCTCTTGGAATGTATATAGAAGAACATCACGTTTGCAGGTCAAATCCATACCTTTTAACAACAGCCCGTTCGTCAACCGCTTAATCGGTTGATCACGCATATAGCGGTTTCCGATGTTATCCATAGACGTGTTCCCCCTTATACTTATAGTGTATTCGCCTAATATCCATTTTTTGAGTCACTAATGGTTAAAATTCCAAAAAGTACGTTCAATAACAGGAATTATACAGTAGGGACGTAAGTTTCCAAACTCGACCTCTCATGATTTACTTACAAAATCCCCTACGACAATCGGTATAAGTTCTGTCCAATATTGAGAGAGGTACAAGATCTTGTCCCAGGAAAATGACAAGATCTTATACCTATAAAGAAATAAACCCGCATTTTGGGCGGGTTTTAATCAGCATATATTCTTGTCACTAAGTTGTTGGAAAAGGCTGACACATATCATTTTTGTACTTTATGCTTGAACTACGATTCATTGATAGTTCTTTTTATCGCTTGCTCTTTGGGAATAGACACCTGATTTTATTCAAAAGTGAAAGTCGTATCAAAGTTAAGAATTCCTGCGTTATTCTGCCCGTTAGATCAACAGACTCCAGACCTGCAATCAACATAAGAAAAAGCCCTCCTTAACTTTGGAGGGCATGACACCGTTACTTCTAATTATTTACCATCCTTAGAACAATACTCCACATGTATGGAGAGGATAGTGAAAACAACTTTTCCCATAACCGCATCTCGGAGATTTTCCAGTATAAACTAGCTATGCAAACCTCCCTCCAGCCGTGGACGTGGAAGGTAGCGACCGATCGGGATTTGGATGAGGCTGATTCGTCCATGCATGGACATCCGGTATAGCTCGTCACACGATCCGGCCTGAAAGCCAAGCAGCGGACGCCCACCCATGCCGAGAGCGGACGCCGCCAGCAGCAGACGCTGTAACAGCATGCCGGCTTCCATCTGTTGGATGCGGTATCCTCTATACCCCAATTGGGGAATCAGGTGATCTTCATAACCGGCGATGTGCAGACAGATCGGTACTTGAAACAAATTGACGTTGTGCAGGGTCATTCCCTGCTGCAGCCAGAGCCGATGATCACCGGGAAGCTCGCACCGGAGCGCGTGGGCGGCCGCGTCATAGCGATAAGCACCGTCTGGTACGCCTTCGACGTTATAGAAACACCCGTATAACGCGACACGAAGCGGAGGAGCCTCCCCCACGCCGTCCAAATCGTTGCGATAAGCGAAGCAGGCCGTAGCTTCTTGCAGCAGGGCGGCTAGCTGCTGCGCTGTTATACGGCTCAAGACGAAATCGTTTTCGGGCGAATACCGTGCTCGGCTGGTCGCCGCCAGATCGAAGTTCAGCCGCTTCACCGTTGGTAAATAGACAGTCTGAAGTCCGCTTTCCGCTCGATTGACGGGCTCGAAACGGCGAAACGGCGACAGCGTATCAAGCGCCGCCGCTTCGTTCATCAGAGTCAGTTGCGGAATCTCCTTAACGGATCTCGAACGCACGAAATAATCATGCTGAACAGCCGGAAGCTCGCTGATCAGCTCATCCGCTGCGACTTGCATCGGCGTACCGCCGGCATCATCGATCCAAGCGATGTCGCGCTGCACCGAAAGAGGCATAACCGCATAAACGTTCTCCTCTGAGCCAGATAGCCCGAGCAGATGGCCCACGGCTCGGTCTAGAAACCGGAAATGCACTCTTGATGCATAACCGAACCGTTTCGCAGCTTCCTGCAGCTGCCCTAGCAGCACGCCTGAATCAAGCCCATGCAGACGATAAGCAAAGGTGTTGTATTTGAAAGCATTTTTCCAACCCATCGTCGATACATAGACAACGCCGAAGCATGCAGATAGATCACAGCGGTTGCCGAGAGCCCGGGCCAAGTACGAATCGTAATCGCCTTCGCGCAGCAGCACCAGGCGGTGATGCGCTGCATCGTAATGGTAAAGTCCGGGAGCACCGGCTTCCGTGCGGAGATATACGTACAATTCATTCGGGTACCGCCCTCCGCCGGAAGGAACGAATCTGCGGTACGTCCCCATCGGAACCGCAAGAGAATAGCTTACTTGCGTCAACCCGTAAACATACCAGAGAAAATGGCTGATGTCTTTCAGGCTCGGTTCAACAGCCTTTGCCCGCGCTTCTAGCGTCATCGGGATATCCGAGGACAGCGGAAGAGTCGGCAGGCCGCGATATAACTTATAGGCAAGCGGCGCATCGTCCCAATCGACCTCCCAGCCGGGTAGCCCGCTCTCGTTGCCGTCGGCATGAAGCTGGTGAATAAACGCATCCAGACTCATTCTATTTCCCCCCAATCGCCCTATAGTGATACCGCGATTTGGCATTAGGCGATATCGGCCCAGCTTATTTATGGGAATGGATGCGGATGAGCATTGAGCTCCTCCGGACGCAAAGGCCGCTCCGTGTACCCGAGCTCGGTCGGCACTCGAAGCGCCCTATCCAGTCCCGCCAACCGGGTAAAATTGTAGCCGAATGTCATCGGTAGCATGCCGGGCATTAGCACTTTCACGCAGTGCAGCCCGTTACGCCTCAGTTCCGGTGTCGACTGGTCAACCACGATCACGTCCAAATGCAGCCGGAGGAATTTACCGATCATCGCCTTCAGGTCTTCGGTCAAATCCCGGTGCTCCGAAGTGGGCCCAAATTCTTGAGCGAATGCTCGCATCGGCCGGTTTTCCTCCAGCAAAAAGCGCAGTCGCGGCTCCGCCTCCGACAGGCTGTACAGCATGGAATGGTCCTCCATGCCCCGAACCAGCGAAGGATTGTGGAGCATCCGCACATAGTCCTCCCGGTTCGCCTCGAATTTGTGGTTTAGTGTAAGCATCATCCCCGACAGCTCGTGAACCGCCCCTTTCGCTGCCCGTACCGGATCCGGGTGCGCTCCGGCTGCACAAATAAGATTCACTCCATTAGGTTTTCTATTTTTCGCCACCGCCCAAATGCTGGGAATGCCATTTTCCATCGTCGCGTTAAACAAGAGCACGTCAAAACCGGCAACGGCCCGCAGCCGGTCCACCATGAGCTTCAGGTCGCGGTCTCCAGCGGATTGTGGGTCTATACGGGGAAGCGGCAGCTGTGCGTACCATGTCAGCAAGAACGAATCGCGCTCCACGACCTCCAACATCCCATACATGATCGCTTCCTCTAAGCTTCCGCCCAGGGCGCAGCCGTTGGATGTCTCGTACACAAAGCCTTGCCGACAGGGAGAGCTGTAATACGCAAGCCACTGCGGCACTAAAATCGGGCGTCCTTGCGCAAACGAGTACCCCCAGACCCAATCGGTCTCGGCATCAGGATCGAACGGCCTAAAAGGAAATCCAGGCAGCTCATACTGCTCTTTCGCATACAGCCCGACCGTCACGGGATCGAGCGCTTCCCCCGCTAGTTTCCGGTAGCTGCCGCGAACAACCGACCGCTTGCCGCGTGGCGCCATGCCGCAATAACGCTCCAAGCCCTCCAGAATAGCCGACAGCTCGCTATCCGCATAGCAGTTCGTCCGGCCCGCCGTCACCTCGTCCTGCTCTAACATGGGAAGATTCACGGTCGCATCGGCCAAGGGCGAAATCAGATCCAGCATTTTTCCGTTCAGAAATCCGATCTTGTAATCGAGATAGTCCCGTGCCAGAAAAGCTTTCAGCTCTTGGAGCGATCGGCTGCGGTAGATGTTTTCTCCGACTTTCGGAGAAGGCTTGAGCAATATCTGGGCAGCATCCCGCGAATCTTCGGGCAGACTTCCGCATATGGGACACAACGGGTCCGGTAAGAAGAAATGGCTGGAGCAATTCAACGTCTTCAGGTTGACCAAAACCACACGCTCTTCCGTGCGAGAGCGGATGCGCCGCAGCACATTCCGCGATTCCGCCGTAATCAGATGCGCCATCTGCAACAGTCCCGTTCGCGATGCCCATGTGTCAGACGGGATACCCCCGATTTCCGTCAAACGCTGCTGCAGCCCCCACATTTCACTGCGGTCGCGCCCTGCTATAAGCTTCCGGGTATCGGCGCACCTAGAGCATCCAGACTGGCCTGGCCTCACGAGCGGACCGACAACGCCTTCACCGAAGGCGACGAAACCGCGAAGCCACGGAATGCCAGCAGCCTGCAGCTCCGCTTCCGCCTCATGGTGAACGGCTGGATGCCAGGCATCGTTCAGCACAAGGGCAAATTCCACATCTTCCGGAAACCCCTCCCTGATATCGGTCAAACGAACGATTCGGCACTCGGAGATCAGCTCCCCACACACCAGCTCTGCCAGCACTCCTTCTCCGACAACGGCTACGACCGCGCTCATCCGGCTTCCCCCTCTCCCAGCAGCACGCCGAAGACAGCAGCAGGACCATCACGCAAAAACGGCTCCACCGCCAAATCGATGACGAATACTTCCCGACCGCTCATTTTCAGCTTCCTCATCGCATCCCTGACCCCATCCAGCTTCGACTCCGACTCCTCGGCGGGGACGGACAGCTCCAGTGGGGCGCCCGATCCAAGCACCATGGTCCTCACCTCCACGGCATGCGGCACGTGGCATGCGGACCCGTTTTGCGCCTTCATCAGCGACGCATGCAGCGCCCTGCGCAGCGCCGTTGTCACGGTTAAACCGGTGGCTGCGAACCATCCATCCTCAGTGCCTACCCATAAGACGGGTAACCCGCAAACTTCCTCTCCAAGCCCGATCGTCGGTGTGCCCCGCATCGTGGTCAGAGCCTCTAAATAAAATAAGCATGGCTCGTCGTCAATCTGACCGAGCCGAACCCGAACGATAGACGGCTTCCGGTCTGTCAGCCGCGCCTCCAAATGCTTCGTCAAACAAGCCTGCAGTCCGCGAGCCGCGCCTTCTGCGGCAGTCTCCCCGATGCCGACTCCGATAAACTGCTCCGTGTTAACGAGAACCCCCGCTAGGCGCGACACATACGCCTCAAGCCCTGTCAGCCCCGCTTCACGCCGCGCCTCCCCGTGCGTCAATCCCGAACAAACGATGTCCGGCAGCAGACTGACTGGTCCTTCCGACAGCGGATCGGCTGCCTGAACGCGGCACTGTGACAAGGGCAGCTGGCCAAGGTCCCCTTCCTCCCAGCTATGGAAAATTCCTGTTCGGTCCGAAGTCAACTTGCTGAAGTACGAAAACAGCCCGTTCAATGCGCCTTCCGGCTCTTCCTCGAGCCGAAGCTCCGCGTCATCCACCCAGTTGGCTACGGCGTTGACTTTTCCAGCAGCAAGCGGATGCGGCAGTAATGGGTGCCAGCTTCCTTCCAATGTCTCCAAATCAAGCAGAAACAGTGAGTTTCTCAGCTCCGGATCGGCGGCGCCCGTCACATTCTTGAACAGCTCGAATACAATCACATTCGCGAGTAGCGCCCCCCCAGTTGAGGAGAAGGCAAACCTTTCCGGATCTTTAAAAACTTCGGACCCGTGGATTCGCCGCCATGCCGATTCCCAACAGACCTCTCTCTCTGGCTGCACGAGCGGTCCCGCGATGCCGGCCTGATACAGTCGCACGGCGGGAAGTAGCGTTTTGCGTTCCGCTTGGCATGCCTTATGAAGAAGCCGCAGCTCCTCGCAATCGCCCTGCTCAGACACATAGAGGACCGTTTGAAACGGCCGAACGGCTTCCCTCCAACAGTCGACACCCCTGTTCGGCAGTAGAGCTTCCCCGATCGAAACCTCGGGGTCCGTCAAACGAGCGTGTTCCGCCAAAGCCGTAAGCCGACGCCGATCCGTCGGCAGCGAATCCGTAATCAGCATGCGGAACCGGGGCAGGCCCGACTCAAGCAGCGACGACACAAGCGCGGAAAAGATCTGGCCGGAGCCGACCGCGAGCACCTCGGCCTGCCGGTAACACTGAAACCGGTAAGCGCCGGAATCGCCAAAGCTGTCGAGATAAGCGATTTGCCCTGCATACCTGCGGACCGTTTGCTCCGAGAGAACGTGCGCGCGATCCTGGCTCACATCGCGCGCAAAGCCTTTATCCCTCAGCACTTCCGCGATTTCGTACACCCGGTCCCGGTACGGGCCGGATAGCCCGTCCGTCAATTCCGCCAGTGTGTGCTCCCCGTTGAACATGGGGATGAGCTTTTCCAGCCATCGGTCAATCATCTCACCTTTCATGTGGAACGTGCCAACGTTGTTTCGGAAATAGACGCCGTCATTCTGAACTGGCAAAAAAAATGTATCCGCCTTTACCTGAAGGCGCGCAGACGAGGTCAACTTTGACATCTCAGCCCTCCTAGCCGTAAACGCTGTTCTCCAATTTGCAATCTTCGTTCTATATCATATGTACTACTATTTGTCCCTCATGTCAGCCATCTCTTAAGGGAAAGAAAATCGCCCCTGCACAGAGCCGTGCAGGGGCGATCGGTTTACTGCAATCCTGAAGAGAAGACGAAGGCGTCAGCGGCAGCGGTGTCCGCCACCGCACTGGTGGCAATTGCCTGCGCATTGGTGGCAGTTGCCTGCGCATTGGTGGCAGAAGCCCGCGCAGTTATGGCAGCGAACGCCACCACAGAAGCCGCCGCAAAATCCACCACAAACGCCGGCGCAAAACACGCCGCAAAATCCTGCGCAAAATCCGGCACAAACGCCGGCGCAAAGTCCGACGCAAAGACGCGACGGATCCGCAGGCACTTGGCCGTTCGGATACTGGGCGGCAAGATATTGAGCCTGCTGCTCCCAAGGCGTCATTTCGGTTGCCTGGAACTGCGAAACACCCAACTGTTGAAGCTCATTTTGAATATTGGTCATGTGATAAACCTCCAGTAACTCTTTTTTCATCTCAACATGATACCAACTTATGGTCGACGCTCCGCGAATGTTACTGAGTCAAAAGCCCATTTTTGGGCGTCTGTACCAAAACGTCCGGACACGCAAAAACGCCGTCCCCCAGATATCCTCTGAGGGCCGACATTCTTTCCCTATTGGGGAGATAAGGTAATTAAAATGGATAGCCTTATAATGCCTATGTAATTTATCTCGCCAAGTCTACTTGTTGAAAAACATCTATTGTTCTTTTCTGTGAAAACCTTTTTCTTTAATAAGGTAGTTTGTTACTATGTAATCATAAAGCATTTTAATTATTGCTACATATAAAAAGTGAGTAGAATAAAGTCCTAATGATATAACCCAAACTCTTATGATAATGATTTATTTCACTATACTCATACCTTAACCCCCTAGTAGCATTAATTGATATAATATTCCATTTATTTGATTATGTTTAGTTTATTTTAACTTACAAACTACCACGTTTTTTGAAGATACTGCCCGATAACGTAACAAGCCTGCCAATTCATCCGTGGCAGCCTCGTTATATGTTAATTTATTCAACTATCGTTATCCGTTAGCTTAATGATTACTTACCTTTTAATTCCCTTTTAAAAAATTAGTAGCTCTCTTTATTATTTAACTGCGGCACACCTTGGGTGGGCAATATGTACAATGAGAAGAACCCCGGCGATCAGGTTCCGATCTGGACCATGGTGTATGGATCGCGATCAGAGCCTTAATATTGGCAGCAGATGTGTCTGCTGCAGCTGGTAATCTTTTACCTTCGTGAAATTGTTGAGCTACCGTTCGCCATTAGATTAATAAATAATGCAAATGTTAATAGACGATTCCTAAAAATGAAACAAACAGCTCTTTTTTCTTGTGGTATTCAGGGGAATCAGAGGACAACAAACCACATGCATACTCTATAACCACTTTTCGACTCAACAGTGTTTTTCCTGAGGTTTTAAAACCACAATCTTTGCAGTTAAACCCACATCCGTCTTGTACATACAAACGCTGAAACATCGATCGAAAACATGAAGGTAATAAGATTTTTTATACAAAAATAAATAGGGAGAGAGCCCACGAGCATCTGTGGCTCTTTTCAATTTGTGCACAAATGCCCACTCCATTTCATATGGTGGAAGCAATGTATGATCAGTTCACTCGGAGGAGTATAGTCCCAACTTTAATTTCAAAGGAGATAATCATATGTGGAATAGCTTCTCAGCATATCCCGATAACAGACGAGGAATTTCAAACATTTTACAATGTATGAATAAATGGGTGACCATCCAATTAGATGATGGGACTAATTTGCAAGTCAACGTGACCTCTGCCGATTTCAACTATGCAACAGGATTTTTGACCCGCCAATCTTATAACTCATTAGTTTGCAACGGGACTGCCATTCAAAATTCACAACATGCAGAGGCTTGCAAGGGTCAATGGGTCCAGCTTGTTCTTCCCAATCATATTTCGCTCTCGTTTTATTTGACTCATTATGATGATCAAATGGTTGGGGGCAGTTTCCAATCGACTCAGCTTCTCGGACTATCAAACCGTGTCACTTCAGTTCAATGTTGAATAGAAGCAAGTCTCGTGAGATGAACTGCACCCCAATCGAGTTAGCTCAACGGCCTGCCCTTAATATATAAAGACAAAGCCACTTATGACAATTGGAGTAGTTTTTTAATAATGGAATCATTCTTTCATCAACATATAACTTTCAATTAAACATACCATATTATGGAATTTATGTATTTTTGAAATATAAAACTAGCTAACAACTCGGTAAGGTTGTTGGCTACTATGTACCTTATCATAAATATCACCACGCTCTACTACCCGTTACACGAATGAAAACAGGGAGCAACTGCCACGGCACTCTGCTCCCTGTTTATTGTGCTATCGTTTCTTCGTTGGTTGAATACCTTAAGGTCATGAAATCATTATGATCTATCTATCCAATCCTGCTCGTATGCGGAACGAAGTGCTGCATTGCAGCAGTTAATCAGGATTCTGGATAAGGAAACAAATCAACGATTCGCACGGATTGACCGCTCTCGTTCGTAAACACTACATGTTCTCTCCTAAATCCACGTGGGCTCTCCAAGCCACAGGCCGCAGCCAGCGAGAATAAACCTTCCCTCAGTTGAAGAATGTAGTTCATTACCCGCCATTGCTTTTCCTCTGGAGCCAGAGCAGCCTGATACTTGGAATCCGTAGTTGTAATGCCCGTCGGGCACTTACCGGTATGGCACTGCATTGCCATGATGCAGCCATTTGCCATCATGAAGCCGCGAGCAGAGTTGACACAATCGGCGCCCAATGCTAGGGCGATTGCAACTTTATCAGGCGTAATGAGTTTACCGGAAGCGAAAATTTTGAATCGGTCACGCACACCGAATTTTCTAGCTATATCGTCGAGGATAAGCAACGCGGGAAAGAGCGGCAATCCCATGCCATCCGCCATCGCTTTAAAGGTCGCTCCAGAACCACCCTCAGAACCGTCTACGGTAATGAAATCTGGATAGATATCCAATTCTACCATAGAACGGAAAAACGGCTCTAGTCGCTTCGGATCACCAACGACTATTTTGATGCCCACTGGTTTGCCTCCCTCTTCTTGTAAGGTGCTTATGAAACGGAGCGCTTCCACCGGATTAGTTAGAAATTCAAACCGATTCGGTGAATTCACCGTCTTACCAACAGGCACTAAGCGAGCTGCTGCGACTCCCTCGGTTACCTTTGAGCCTTCGAGGTGACCGCCACGTATTTTGGCGCCCTGATGAAACTTCAATTCAAAAGCCTTTATATTTTGGACCTTAGCTTTGTGCTTATATTCTTCTATTGAGAACTTACCGCTACCATCTCGGAAGCCAAACATGCCAGGCCCTATCTGTGAAATGACATCGACCCCAGTGGCAAGATGTACATCCGCAACCCCGCCTTCGCCTGTATTAATCCATGAGCCGCCCGCCATACATGCACCGCTCCCAGTGGACTGAATATAATGCTCGCCGACTGCTCCGTAGGATGTGGCCGAAGCGCCGAACATGCCCTTGAGGCGCCAAGGGTTTTTACGGTTTTCGCCTACCACAATGACATCGTCATCATCCAGCAACCAAGGTTTTACTTGTTCTTCTACGAATTTTTCCCTCCGAGTAAAAAGCCCCTCGTCGGTAATTACATATTTTTTTCCGGGTATCATCCCGTTGTTATCTACCCTAAGCTCGCTAGTTAATTTCGGAAACATGGCATTTGACAAATAGAAACCGGGCTTCTCATAATCGCGCCTACCGCCGAATGAGATGAGATCCGTTCGGTATTTCGCTGCATACACAATACCGACAAAATCGGCTCGCGAGAAAGGCTTCCCTTCCGTATCATTGTCAAACCAATATTGGCGGAACTCGGGCCCGAGCTTTTCAAGCAAGTAGCGCAACCAACCAAGGAACGGGTGGGATCGGATGATGGAATGCTTTGGTTTTTTGGATAAAGCATACATATAACCAAAAAAAATGAGTGGTGGCAAAATAACGATTGAAATCAATATGACCATCAGTACAATATGTACCATTTAGAAAAACCTCCAAGTCGCTAAAAGTGAGACGAATTTAGTATTCCATTTATTTCAATTTTAAGCAACATGTCAGTAATGGTTAACTACGTTAATCTGCCCTTTAGTTGAACAGGCTACCGATAAATTCGGTAGCCTGTTGTCATATGGAGCTATAGTTCTGGTTTGTTCAACGACAGATCCGTTATTTATTGTATCCTTGGAACAACAGCAGCCTTGACTCGGCCGATGAGCCTTAATTTCATTTACTTAAGATTGAGATATTCTTCATCGGTTACAGGTTCTAACCAATCTGTTTGCCCTGGTGTAAGTGCTATGTGTACAAACCAGCTATCTTTTGTTGCCCCGTGCCAATGTTTCACATTCGGCGGGATATTCACCACATCACCCTTTTTGAGTGATTGAGCAGGTTTTCCTTCTTCTTGATACCAACCCTCACCACCAGTAACCAACAAAACTTGTCCAACTGTATGAGAGTGCCAATTATTGCGTGCTCCTGGAGCAAAGGTTACATTACCTATTGATGCATTGAGTGGTGTTTCCTCGGTAACCACCAATTGTAAGAAAGCTTCCCCAATAAAATATGCTGGATTAACTTTTTGTCCCAACGGAAAGATTGTACTATTTCTTAGTTCTTCATTTGCCATATATTATTCCTGCTTTCAATTGATTTTTATAGATTTATTGCATTTGTAGATGCTGAGTTATGACCAAGTTTTCTCATTAATGCTACATCAGATGGTTGTTCGATTGCAAATGAGATTGTGCTGTATTTCCACATTAGCTCTAAAATGACCCTGGCAAGCCCATATATCATGTCCTTTACTTCAGCGAACACGAATGGGGCTGCCATAAGAACTTAATAAAGATAAGACGAAGATACCGAAATGACTTGAGTCGAACAGCGTCCCGAATTCCAACATGGTGTTAGGTGAATTTCAACTTTATTTAGAAATATTTCTTTTAATGAAATATGTTGCTTTTTTAATAGATTTACCTGCATTTAATGGAATTTGGTTAATAATTTCGTCAAAAACACTTTTACCTAGTGGTTTTATTGATGAGCTAGAAAAATTAACATCTTGGAAATATAAAGGTGAAACTGAACTGATGCTTTTAAATTTTGAAAATGGAAGATTGGATTTTTCTAATACATTAACAGTTTGGCTCGAAAAAGCTATAAAAGATCATGCTATTCATTCAGTAATGTCTTTTTTGGAACAGATTATAAGAATTTGAAGCAGCTCCCGCGATATAGTTTTCCATTAGCTTAACTTATTTTGACAGCAAACCACACCGTCCAAGAGTCTTTTTCAATTATCGGAAGTTGTGTTCCATCAATTTTACTTTCGATATACAATAATAGTTCATTAAGTTCATTATCCGTTAACTCGTGTAAAATTGAACGACCTGTTCTTTCTTGAAGGTCTTGGTGTAATGATTCAACATCATTGTATTTACGTCTAGTTTCCCATATCTGATTTTCACTAAGCAGTCTAAACCCATTAGATTCGAGTGCATTCCGTACATTAGTAGATTCATGTCGGCGATTAATTTCTTTATCAACTAATTTAGGGTACTTCTCAATAAAATAACCTCTAAGATGGTTTTCGTTGCCTGGCATTAAGCAATCCTTAGCTGTCCTATCTTGAACAATAAAAATACCGTTATTCTTCAAAATGCGATTTGCTTCCTTGAAACACTTATTCAAGTCAACTAGATGGTGAATTAAAGCTCTCTCTAAAATTATATCGTACTTACTCTCAGGAAGCTTCGTATCATAAGCATCTCCTTGCAAAAACGTTACGTTTTTGCAGTTCTTACAGTTCTGTGAAGCACCTTTTAACATTTCTTCAGAAAAGTCTACGCCCGTAACTTGTGATGCACCCATACTTAAAAAGGATTTTGTGTAAATGCCTCCGCCGCAACCGATATCAACAACTTGACTTCCAATAACATCAACATTTTTTTCAATTAGAGAAATCCAGGATTCATCAGCTTCTCTTGTTGTGTAGGTCATTCTGTTTCTGGCTTCGTGGAAGTTAATAGGCATTTAAAACCCCCTCAATGTTTCATTCAATGAAACCAAGTTTCAAAATATTTCATCTTCATTCTACCATATAGTTCCAAATAAACCAATGGTCTTTTTAACTTAAACAGCCATTTGACCTTTTCTTCTTCCTTCGCATACTCCGTTAGTTAAATCGACTTGTGTTGAACACATAAATCATACTCAACATGGGAATTAATAACTTATTGGAAATTAATAGAAAAAATAAATGAGGTTGATTTTATGTCGGATTCAAATAAACAAAAAATTGTCGAGAGTGTCCCCCAACAGGGCTTTCTCGGACACCCAAAGGGATTATTCACACTTTTCTTTACCGAGTTTTGGGAGCGCTTCTCTTATTATGGTATGCGGGCTATCCTTGTTTTCTATATGTACTACGAGGTGTCAAGAGGTGGGTTGGGACTGGACAAAACCCAATCTCTAGCCATTATGTCCATCTACGGTTCGCTGGTGTATATGTCCGGCATCATCGGCGGCTGGCTGGCCGACAGAATATTCGGCACTTCAAAAGCCTTATTTTACGGCGGGATCTTGATTATGTTTGGCCATATTGTTCTTGCAGTGCCTGGAAGCGTCACGTTGTTCTTTGTTTCCATGGTGCTCATCGTGCTGGGTACAGGCTTGTTAAAACCTAATGTTTCCAGTGTTGTAGGTGAAATTTACGGTGAAAAAGATAACCGCCGCGATGCCGGATTCAGCATTTTCTATATGGGGATTAACCTTGGAGCATTTCTTTCTCCTTTGGTTGTCGGAACTGTAGGCACACAATATAACTTCCATCTAGGGTTTGCATTTGCAGCTGTAGGGATGTTTCTAGGGCTCGTCGTTTTTACGCTCACCAAGAAAAAAAATCTCGGTCTTGCCGGCACATTCGTCGCCAATCCTCTTTCACCGGCTGAAAGGGCAAAAGCGTTCTTCAGGATTGGCTTGGGTGTTGCTCTCGTCGCTATAGCACTTGTTATTACAATTCCAATGGGGCTCCTTACATTTAGTACTTTTGTTAAGTTAGTGGGAATTCTCGGGATTCTCATTCCAACCCTTTATTTCGTTGTCATGTACAGAAGTCCTAAAACAACAGCTATCGAACGTTCCAGAATCATTGCTTACATTCCGCTGTTCATTGCTTCCGTTATGTTCTGGGCGATCCAAGAACAAGGATCAACCATCCTTGCCAATTATGCCGATGAACGCACACAGTTAGACTTTGCAGGCATTCATATTTCACCTGCTTGGTTCCAATCATTAAATCCGTTGTTTATTATCATTTTTGCACCCATATTCGCCTGGTTTTGGGTAAAGCTTGGAGAACGTCAACCATCCATCCCTATAAAATTTGCATTAAGCTTATTGTTCTCCGGCTTATCCTTCATTGTCATTCTATTACCTGCTTACTTTGGCGGCATCGGGTCTTTGGTTAATCCATTATGGCTCGTTCTGAGCTATTTCATATGTGTGCTCGGTGAATTATGCTTATCACCTGTAGGTCTCTCCGCTACGACCAAATTAGCGCCCGCCGCCTTCTACGCGCAAAGCATGAGCCTGTGGTTCTTATCAAGCGCTGCCGCTCAGGCCGTTAATGCACAAATTGTTAAGTTCTACACACCAGAAAACGAAATGGGTTACTTCGGTGTCATTGGAGCGATATCACTAATCCTTGGTTTCATCCTTCTACTGCTTGCCCCGAAAGTTCAAAGTTATATGAAGGGTTTACGATAAAATCAAAGCCGCCTTGCACATATTGCAAGGCGGCTTCCTGTTTCCTGAGAAAGTTCCCGGTTGCCAGGACACCAACTCCCATGTATATAGGACATTTCTTTGTTATTTTACAGTAACCAAATCGTAAGGGAGTCTGAAATCTAACTACACGTGGTGATGTCGAAGTTCTGTTTTGAACAAAAATGAAATATCACATTCATCGATTGGTAAAGTCGGCATTGTTGAAATTTACCTCAACTAAATCGGCTCCACTTAAATGAAGGTTTGGTTTGATAAATCTATACCCCTGATATCGCTGTTACGCACTTTTTACTTACTGTAAACAACTATATTTAATGATTCGCTGAAATGTTGTTAAGCATCACCTGGTTGATCGTGTGTATTATTTTGTGCAGACTGGTCAGGCGATTTTCGAGTTCGAGATTGCAGTTCCTTATCTACAGTACGCTGAGATTTGGTTATCTTAGTTTTAGTTTTATCGGACATTGAGATTACCTCCTTTCTATTTTGATGAAATAAGCTAAAAAATTTAGCCTGTTCTGTGGGAAAGTTTCCTCAGGCTTTTTTAGGGCTTTATATGTGAACCATTTTGTTAACTAACCACCTTAATTAATATTTGCCTCATCAATTTTACCCTTTTGATTTGGTTTTTGGTTTTTTTGCTTTTCGGATTTCACGCTTTTCTTTTGATTAGTCATAACTTTAGCACACCCCTTTGAGTAATTTGAAACATATATATTGTACTCACTTAAGAAGTAATATAATCCGTTAATGTTTCAATTAAAGGACTCATGCTTCATCTTTCTTTTTTAATGATTGTTTTTGTGTTTTTGCTGTTCTTTTTTTAACTTTTCAGGTGTAACATCATTACCTAAAGGGTCTAATATTGTTAACCCTGTAACTGTGCTGATTACTTGTCCACGAATAATTTGAAGATATTCTTGACGTAATTCTTGGCGCTCCTTTAATTCTGTTTGTGTTAAACCATCTTCTTTTTGTTTTTTAGCTAATATATTAATTCGATTTAAAATTTCAATCATTTCTTTCTCCACCTTTCTTTTTATAAAAGCTCTTGTGCAAGTAATCGATAAGACTGTAGTCTTGCTTCATGACTATGACTGATTGTCCCAATCAAAGCTTCATTAATACCAAAATTTTCATCATGTGCACGTAATGTATTTGCAACATCTTTTGCACTCCCTACTAAGAATCGTTTACGGTTATTCTGTATATGCATCTTATCCATTTCGGTATAAGAATAATTTAATGCTTTCTCAGGAGATACTACTTGAAAAGGCATCCCTTTATCTACAAATAATAAGTTTAAATCTAAACTAGCTGCATGATATTGAGCTTCTTCATCTGTTTCTGCCACCATCACGAAATATCCAACATTAATTTGAGGGTTTTGCAAAAACTCCGAAGGAATGAAATTTGTACGATAAGACTCCAACGTTTCGGCAGATAATTGTCCACTAATGAATTGAGCAAACGAATATCCAATACCGAATCGTCCTGCTTGTGCAGCGCTGCTGCCACTAGATCCTAATAGCCAGGCTTCAGGTAATGGAGCACCCAATGGAGCTGCCAATGTACGATTATATAGATGGTCAATAGGCATCGTTTCTGACATAAACATCATCGTTTCTGCTAATTTATCGTACAGGTTGAATAAGTTCGGTTGTTTTCCTTCATGTAATGCAAGAGTAGAAAATTGGTCACCACCCGATGCACGGCCTACACCGAAATCAATTCTATTAGGGTATAATGTCGTTAGTGTTTTAAATATTTCTGCCATTTTTAATGGTGAGTAATGCATCAGCATGATTCCACCAGAACCAACACGAATTTGGTTTGTCACTGATGCAATATGGGCAATCAATATTTCAGGTGAAGCACTGGCGAAGTTTGGAGAGCCATGATGTTCGGAATACCATATTCTTTGATATCCTAAATCATCTACTAATTGAGCTAATTCAATAGTATTTTGTATAGTTTCATGAGGAGTCTGCCCATTTGAAACTGGAGTTTGATCCAACACGCTTAATTTCATAATAAAACCTTCTTTCGTAGTTAATATACTTCCTTCTTAGTTGTTTTAGATAAGCTATCCTTTATTGTCATTTCATCAATAAGAAAAATATATACGATTCCCTTATTTTTGAAGAGATTAACCTACTCATCCAGTTGTCAATTATTAAAAATGTATAATCCAACATCTTTTGTTTAAACAACGGATGTTGTATACTCAATTATTCTAAAATAGAATTCAGTTATTCTCAATCATCAGTTTTGGTGTATTATCGCCTAAACAACAAACAAATTAAATTGTTGTTTATTCATAGAAAAGTGAGAGATAAATATGGAAGAAATGTATGTTTTGTATAGGTGTTTAGAAATGCCTCCACTCCATAATATTGATACTTTTTATCCAATACTGTAGTTTACTTACGTGTACACCGATTTCCTGTGCGGTTGTTGGATATCCTGCTTAACTGCCCATTAAGCGCAACGTATGAAGTGAATGAAGAAGAAAATAGACTTAAACCATACTCCTTCGACGATCTAAACCTTCAGTGAAAGTATACGTCGGGATTCGAATATATTGAAAATGTAAGTGTCATTAAAGTGACAGAACATCAAAAAGCATACTGTAATGAGCGCCTTTTTACTCTTACCTATTTACCACCAGCATTGAGATCCGCCCAATAAAGGAGCCATTTAGTTGAAGAACGAAAAGAACTGTAGAATGGTTTCTACAGTTCTCAATAAATGTCCAAGGACAATAAAGTTTATACAAAAAAGACAAACATTAAAGGGGCATCTGTTTTTTTAAAAAAGAACTCTCTTTCCAACTGTCTGAAATCTTTAATTAATCCAATGTACAATATCCTTCATGTCTTTTCTTCCTCTAGGGAATGTAGGCTCATTTGCTCGGTATCCAAATGCGACCATAGCCGAAACAGCTAAGTGACCATCCTCTAGTAAGTTTTCTTCCGCAAGGAGCTTTTCTACCTTATCGATATAAAATCCTTCTATTGGACAAGAGTCAATTCCTAGTAACGCTCCTACAGTCATCATATTGGCAAAGGGAAGAAAGGTTTGTCTTTTAGCCCAATCCAACGCTTTTTGCTCATTTTCAAACAGATTTTGTTGGTTTACTTGGAAATTTCTTATACCCTCTATTATATTATCAGTTATTTCTTCTGGAACACCCCAAACATTAAGCCATTGATTTTTTACATATTCTGAGTCGTACCTTGTATCTTTGCTTTTTCTTGAAAGAATGATAACGAAATGGCTCGCAGTTGGCAGATGACCTTGTGCGCCTGGAGAAATCTCTAGTAGCTTTTCTCTGAATTCCTGATTTTGGACAACGAGGAATTTCCAAGGTTCAATGCCACATGAGCTTGGTGAAAGTCGGGCTGCTTCTAAGATAACATTAAAGTCTTCCTCCGAGATTTTTTTTGTTGGATCAAAGGATTTTATAGCACGTCTAAAATTAAACGCATCAAGAATTTCTTGTCTCTTTATCACTCTTTGTGTCATATTCAAACACTTCCTTCTTAGTTGTTTTAGATAAGCTAGTCTTTATTAGCATTTCATCATAAGAAAAATATATATACGATTCCTTATTTTTGAAGAGATTGACCTACTCATCCAGTTGTCAAATATTAAAAATGTAGAATCCAACATCTTTTGTTTAAACAATGGATGTTGTACACTTGATACTAAAAGAAAATTCTTTTATTCTCAATCATCAGTTTTGGTGTTTTATCGCCTAAACAACAAACAAAATAAATTGTTGTCTATTCATAGAAAAGAGTGGGATAAATATGGAAGAGATAAAAGTAGATCCACGTATTATACGGACAAGAAAATTGTTAATGGATGCCTTTATGAAAATAGCTCAAAAAAAGGAGTTCAAAGACATTACAATAAACGACATTACGGAGGAAGCAACCGTAAATCGCGCCACTTTTTATTCTCATTTTCAAGATAAATACGACTTAATGGATGCCTCCATTACAGAAGAGATATTAGAAAGCATTGTGAAACACTTGAATCATTACGATAGGTTAAATGAAGAGACTATTGTAAGTATCTTTTTTACATTAACTAAGTTTCATACAAAAAAACGTACAGAATATAGCTCACAATGTAGAAGAAGTATGGAATCCTTTTATTCAATAATTGAACAAAAAATAAAAAAAGAGCTCGGAGAATTATTTTATTCCCTATATTTAAAACAACAACTTAACTTGGATTCGGAAGCCTTAAAAATTGGTACTACTGTGTTGAGTTGGGGAATTTACGGAGCATCTGTAGATTGGGAAAATAATAGTTCTCTTTCAGCAGAACAATATATAAAAAATGCCTTACCTTTTATAGTGACGGAAATAAATAACTTTAAAGGATGATTATTGACCATTTTTTTCACAATATCCATTTATCTTACTAAGCGTTACTAAACAATGGCGGCGCGATTGTGGAACAGGAAAGAAAAGGGTGATACATATTGTTCATGACTAATATGTATTACCCTTTATTTTTATGGATTTTTACGATATAGGTATTGAATCCCCTGTTACTGTTTTGCAAATGACACAAGAATATTATCCGATTCTTCTCTCTACCGAAATAAAAAAAGCCGCCAGTATTGTTGTAACTAAACCGGCGAGTTTCTCAATCTTTATATGCATCAACATAGATATTTAATTGAGCATTTAATTTTCGAACGTAGTTCTCAATGTATTTGTTTATCGTCATAATAATTGTACTCTTTGTAAGGATCTAAATACCTCACTGAATAACCAGTTGGTGTATGGCATTTCTCCGTTATCCCGCCCGTGTAAAATTCTAAATTATCGCGCTCCTGTAATATTCAGGATTTGTGCGATTTCTGTAAAACCATTTCGCGTAGCATGTTGTAGCGGAGTAACGCCATCCCGATCCGCAATATTTACGTTAGCACCATGGTCAATGAGCAGTTGGGTAATTTGCTGATGCTTAGATCCGCCGTTGCTCAAAATTGTTACTTCAAGCAACGCGGTCCAACCTAGGTTGTTAATGTGGTTGACATCCACATCTGTCGTTGAAAGCAGTACTCTTACATTTTCAACATGACCTTTTTCTGCAGCAGGTATAAGCGCATTTCCCCCGTAACGATTAGTCATTTTCGTGTCGGCCCCAGCTTCTATTAGCAGCTTCAAAATTTGAAGACGTCCTTCGGCGCCTGCGTACAGGAATGGATTATCCTGCATATCATCTTTCAAATGGATATCTGCCCCAGCTTCAATCAATAGCTTTACGATCTGTGGATTGTTGGCATGCGTTGCTGCCATGATAGCTGTCCTGCCCCTGTTGTCTTGCTCATTTAAGTTGACCCCTTTTTCCAGAAGCCGTTGTAATTCTTCTATATCACCACGCTCAACGGCAGCAATCAACGCTTTATTCATGATACTCACAACCTTTCAATATCGATTATGTATGATTTAACCTGTCACCCGACATCAAAAAATTATAACTCACGGATATACCATGCGTCGCATGCAAAATGGTCAGAACCGGAAAGCGGTGCTTTTAGTTGTTCAAAACCATATTTCATATAAAAGCGGTTAGCTGCTTGCATATTTTGCAGGGTCTCCAGGTAGCAAACTTTATAATATTCTTTTGCAAAACTGAGTGCGGTCTGTAACAGATGCACCGCAATTCCCGTACCTCTCGCCTCCTGAAGCAAATACATCTTCTGAAGCTCGCAAATCCTTTCCTCGGGGGAACCGAATTCCGCAATCCCGCAGCCGCCAAGCATCTTCCCGCTTGCATCAAACGCAACCCAATATGCCCTGCCCTCCTGCCTATAGTATTCGGACAGATGGCTTAAGCTTTCGTCTTCCCATGCTAACCCTGCGCGATTCCCGCCAAACTCGATCAAACATTGCCGAATAATCGCTTCAATGGCGCTGTTATCTTCATCTTGAATTGTTCTTATATTCATTCTGCTGCCTCCTTATCAACTTGCTGTCCTCTAGTCAATCCCAACTTGAAAAATAACTAGATTTATCGGACTTTTTTTCATGGTCCGTTATTTACTCGATCATACCAAAATTAAAACACATCTCATTACATTTTTTGAGTATACTTCACAAATATTTATGGTGTAAATGTATCTCTCCTGCCCATTAGCTGTGAAGGCTACCGTTCATCGCTGTCGGCAGCCTTCGCCTGATGTCTATTGAGCTATAGTTCCTCGTTAGTTGAATTATTATCAGCTTCTGATTCACAGCACAAATTTCTCAAGAGCAACAGCAACACCATCGTTATCATTTGATTCGGTAATGTATTTTGCACAATTTTTCAGCTCAATTATCGCATTTTTCATAGCGATCGGAAATCCGCACTTATGGAATAGTCCTAAATCGTGCACGGCATCTTCCACTGAGATCATTTGAACGGATACCGAAATGACCACGTTGCGAGTCGGGAACTGGTGTACACGTATACCATGAGTCATTGACCTCGTATGAAATTAACGATTGAGGTGCATGCAACTCGATGAAATTGTTAATCTGTTGGCTAATCTCCATTGGGATACTAATGTGCCGCTGAGTTTGCTTAGACTTGCATGTTATTAGAGCACCATTGTAATAAACCAAGTAGTCTAGAAAAGGATCCTAACAACTGCCGACGCCCATCTTCTCATAGTACATTCCCACGTTGTTAAGCTGCACTTACGGCATAGGAACAACTCCTTAAATATCTTATTTCCACAGAAGTTGCCCTTTTCTTATCTTTGCTATATACACAATTTGCCCTGTATGATAATGAACCTCTCTTACCATAGCAATCATTAAGTTAAGCACAGTCGTTTGGTTGTTTACCTGGCTATACGTAAGGGGTGGCAGATTGAGAAAGGGTTGAGACATGAGTAGATGAGGATTTGATTTTAGGTGCTCAAGATATTGAATGATAATATCAAATGCTTCCTTTGCCTTTTGATAAGCTTCGTCTTTCGATATTTGAAGCCCACGTTCAAACTCTTTTTCTCTGTCCCTTGTGTCAGGGGTATTAAAAAAGATTTGTTCAATTCTTGAGTGAACACATCCACGAATATGTGCAATTAGATTTGCGATACTGTTGCTTTCAGAGTTTGGCGACCAAATAATGTCTTCATCTAACAATTGTTCAATCGCTTTAAGTGTCCCTCTCATTTCCGATCTGAACTTGGGCAACATACTTTCAATTACCTCGATGGCGATATCCATAACTACACCTCTTTATTTCCTTTATTTGTATATATAAATATATTACCGAACATTTGTTTCGCTTTGCAACATTTTATTATAATTAAACGATACGAACACATAACCTGTATTATTTTATGTAGGTATAAATGGAAAATTGTTTGCATGTATGAATATACCCGCTCAGGTAAAAAGAGACCCACAGCAACGGGCTGAGGGTCTCTTTTTTATATTAAAGGGGACTTTCCAGATGAAAATAAAGATTTCATTCCTTTTGCAATTACTTAACTCTCGCACACTGTTAGTGCATTAAGGGGCCCAATACTTTTGTCGCATTGGCCCCATTTACATCATACTTCAGAGTGAAGAGTGTTATTTCGGTAAGGTTGCCATTATCGGATAAAATTCCGTAGTCATCAATCCCGCGATAACGGCAGGATCTTCGGCGATTAGTTGTGGGACTTGGTCTGCATTCTCAACCTCAATGATGGCGAGTCCATGTGGATCGTTTGGTTTTCGAACCGGTCCGAAAACTAGAGCAATCCCCTGATTCTGCTTTTCCGACCTAATACATGCTTCTCATTCTTTTAGGATTAAACTGCCAATAACTTAAGTGTTATTCCACAGGTATTAGTAGCTCAACTTTCTGTTCGTCTGAAGTGAAAAGCCAGCAAGGCGGGGGTCCCTCCTGCTGGCTTTTATTCATCTTATTGCTTCCACTTTTGCGCTTCTGGACCGCGCAGCTTGTAGCCAATTTTCTTTTGGTAAACGTCATTTGCTTCCTTCAGTGCATCGTTTCCGCCTTTAGTCTTCCACTCTTCGATGACCTTCGGCCAATCCGAGATCGGCTCTTTGCCGTACACCATTTTGACCATGTGCCCAATAAGCACTGGAGCTGCCGTATCAGACAAAGCGGCGATATCCGGATTTTTCACCATAGCTGGAAGCGCCACATCGAACTCAAGACCTCCGCGTCCTTCATTCGGCAAAATCGTTTCGAACGTTTTGAGCAAAGACTGCCCTTCCGGCGTTGCATTCAAAATTTGCTTCCGGTAAGCATCGTCCTTCACCATATGAAGGAATCCGCTCAAATAGCGTTGCTCGGAAACTTCCGCATCCGTTTTCGGGTTGATCGGCAGCGTCGTGTCAAACCATTTGTCCGCTTCTTCCGATACTTGCCATTCAAAGAACTTCAGAATGCCCGGAATTTTGTCTTTGTTAATTTTGGAGTTAATAAAGTATGCACGCGCTCCGGAGGAGTATAAGTAACCGCCGCCCTTGCTGTCTGTTCCTACTGGGGAAGGAATAATTTTAATTTTCGCATCAGGCACAGCTGCCTTCAATTGTGTTTCCCATTGAATGAGCTCCTGAGCATTCATTTCCCACATGCCTGCTTTACCGGCCAAAATAATATTTTTGAAATTCGTCGGATTGATCGTAGCGAATTCTTTGTTGATCAGCCCTTCGTCAAACATCGTTTTATACGTTGTCAATGCTTTTTGCATATTCCCGGTATCGAAAAATTTCGGCTGAACTTTGCCGTCAACTACTTCATATTGGCTCGAATACGGATATACGTCGTAAGCTCCGAAGAATATATCGGCGTATTTAAAATCCTGACGTCCCATGAACGGGTGCTCGACGCCAATCTTCTTGAAGGCACGAAGCATTTCGAGGTATTCGTCAACCGTTTTCGGATCCTTCGTAATACCTGCCTTCTTCATTAAATCTTCACGTACCCAAGTCGCTCTGCGGGATGGCTGAGAAATAAATTCCGGAATCGCATAGATTTTGCCGTTGAGCGTTACTTCATCCCAAGCCGCTTGTGGAATTACCTTCAGCAAATTCGGCGCATGCTGCTTAATCAGATCGTTCAACTCCAGGAATATGCCTGCTTGCACGGAGCCTGCTAGCTCTTTCCCGCTTGTGCCGGCGCCTGCTTGCACAACATCCGGAATGTCGCCTGTGGCAAACATTTGGACCATTTTCTTTTCAAATTCGGCATGAGGGACCAGTTGAATATCAAGGTCGGTATTCGTCTTTTTCTCGAGTTCTTTCACCCATTTGTCCTCGTTCAGGTTGGCCGCTTTTTCTACATAGTCAAAGTTAAGCGTACGCATCGAGATACTAAACTTCGTTGGGCCTTGCTGCGCCTTCGGCGTCTCAGCTGCGGGCTTAGCCGATTCTGCAGGCTTCGTATCAGCCGGCTTGCTAGTGTCGGCGCCATTCGAGCAACCGATCACGCCAACGCTAAGTACAACAGCCATTGTACTCGCCATCCATTTCCACTTTCTCATAGAAATCCCTCATCCCATGATTTTTTTATTTGTAAGCGCTATCAATTTGTGTTGATTCTATCGTAATGCATACTTATATTTGGAGACTATGGAGTAATTTTAGCTGTTGGAGGGTTTTTTTTAGGCATCGACATATTTCTTTAAAAAAATTATGCAGAATGCTAAATAGAAAAAGCTGCCGCTTGGGTGCGGACAGCTTTTCGAGGTAGTCAAGAGCTAAGGAGCCGTCGGGAATGAGAAAAAGTTCTTGTCAATTGGCCGTGACAAGAACTTTAAGATCTTCAAATCGCTTTGTTTTCAAGAAAATGACGCAATAAATTTAGTGCCACTGTTTTCCGATAAACCGCTGTAGAGCGTTGATCATCTATTGGTTTTAATATGCTTTCAAAATCAGCAACAACCCCATCAATTAATTTATTATCCAACGGGAATGCTTCTCCCAATAACTTTATTTCAATATCAATGGAACGTACAACAGTTGGTCCTACAGCACCGAAAGCAAATCGAGCATCACATATCCTGCCTTCATCCCAACGTAACGAACCTGCAAACGATATTTTTGCTATTGCATCTGCTCTTCTGTTAGCCACTTTCTCAAAAACAAAATAAGTACGATCTTCTTTCACTTCTGGCAAAATGATTTCTGTAACGATTTCATCTTTAAATCTGTTCACTTTTCTTGGTCCTTGAATAAAATCTCGAATCTCTATTACCCTTTCACCTTTGGCGGATCTCAGTCGTATTTTAGCGTTATAGATATATAACAAAGGCAAAGTATCTCCTGCAGGGGATGCATTGCAAATATTCCCGCCAATCGTTCCTCTATTTCGAATAGCTGGCGCGGCAATTTCATTTATTGCTTTCTTTAGTATTTTCGGTATGAGGGGGTGTTTCATCATTTCGCTAAAGGAACAACAAGCACCTATATGAATGTCATGATTCATCTTATATATCTGTTTTAATTCCTTTAATTGATCGATAAAAACAATGGGTTTATCCAACTTGGCAGGTGTCCCTCTCGGACTTTTATGCTGTACCATGACATCCGTGCCGCCCGCAATAATTTGGCATTCTTCTTTACTTAGTTGAGAAAGGGTTTCTTCTAGATTCTTATATCGGTATGACGTAATGGTTTTCATTACCATAAGCCTTCACCCTTTTTCGCTGCTAAGTCAATCGCATCCACAATCATGTTATATCCGGTACAACGGCACAAATTTCCGGAGATTCCTTCACGAATCTCTTCTTCTGTCGGATGAGGATTTTGGGATAAAAGGGCTGCGCTCGCCATAACCATTCCTGGAATGCAAAAACCACATTGAACTGCACCTGCTTCAGAATAGCATTCACTTAACATTTGAAACTGTTCCGTCTTACAATATCCATCAATGGTTATAATATCTGCTCCTTCAATGGCGCCAATGGGAATGAGACAGCTATTTTGTACAAGAGAATTAACAAGGACACTACAAGTCCCGCATTCTCCATCCCCACAGCCTTCCTTTGAACCGATTAACTGAAATTCGTCTCTTAATAGATCAATTAATCTTAGGGTGGATGGAGCTTCTGTTTCTACTTCTCTTCCATTTAGGTTAAATTTAATCAATCGCTTCCCCCGCCTTCTTCGCCAAACTTTCGATAATCAATTCTGGCGTAACAGGAATTTGATAAAAGGATATTTGCAAGGCATCCTCAATCGCTGCTTGCACAGCAGGCGCTCCTCCCGTTAGTGGCAATTCACCTACACCTTTCGCGCCATAAGGTCCTCCGGCAAAAGGATTATCATAGAGTTTGCTTTCAATATGGACTACATCCATAGCCGTTGGTGGGCCATAGTCTGAAATGCTTTTTTGCTGGATCTTGCCTAGTTTAGACGTCATTTTTTCCATAAAACCGTAAGCGATTCCTTGTACCATGCCGCCATCGATCTGACCTTTAACAATTTTTTCATCAATCGTTTTTCCTATATCAAAGCTGCCGTAAATTTTCTCCACTTGAACATTTCCAGTTAAGATATCTACTTCTAGTTCAATCATATTTACTCCCCACGAATATGCGGGGTAAGCATCTCCAGAGAATTTTTCCTCATCCCAAGGAATCATTTCTTCATGAACATAGTGTTCTACTACCTCTTGAGGTACACCTGATTGCCACCCTGCTTTCAGTTTACTTGCTGCCCGTTCCAGCAATTTGCCGACAATCATCGTGGTTCTGGATGCTACGGTTGGACCAGAATCAGGAACTTCTTTCGTATCCGGATATGGAAACGATATGTCCTCGTAAGGCAGTCCAAGCTCTTTAGCTACAATTTTGCTCATAATGGTTAGCGCGCCCTGACCCATATCCGAATTTGAGATCTTGATCAGCACTTGATCGTTTTCTGTTTTTGCTAACTTTACAGTAGCTTTAATATGGTCTCTTTCCCCGCTTCCGGTGAATCCACAGCCATGCAAGAAAAAGGAAGTGCCTATTCCTTTTTTGTAGCGCTTGTTTTGCTGGTTAAAGCCGAGGAACTCTTCTTTTTTCTTTGTGTAGTCGACTGTAAGCATTAAATCTTTGATTATGTCTTCCATCAAAACCGGGTCTTTAAATCTCCCGTTTGTAATGGTTGGATCACCTTGTTTCACCAAATAGTTTCTTTTATATTCAATGGGGTCTCGTTTTAGCTTTCTACTAATGTGTCCCATAAGACTTTCAATTGCTGCAAAGCTTTGCGGTGCGCCAAAGCCTCTAAAAGCTCCATTGGGCACAGTATTGGTTTTCAGCGCATAGCCTTTCGCATGAAAGTGCGGAATTTTATATACGCCTGCACTGTTCAGTAATGCCCTCTGTAAAACGACAGGACTTAAACCTGCATTTGCTCCGCTATCAAGAAAGAGCTCTACATTCATACTTAGAATATTTCCTTCTTCATCTAAAGCTGTTCGATATTTAAATTTGGAGGGATGTCTCTTTGTCGTTACCTCAAAATCCTCTGCTCGGTCAAACAGTAGCATGACTGGTTTTTTGACAACCTTAGCAGCTACGGCAACGTGACAAGCCATCATGGAAGGGAAATCTTCCTTCCCGCCAAACCCGCCGCCAGTAGGACTTTGTATCACCCTAACCTCGTCATCCTTACATTCCAGTGCGCTTATCAATGCCTTTTTCACATAATAAAGACACTGCATCGATCCTTCTACAAGAATTTCAGCCTCTTTATAAATCCCAAGCATTCCTTGGGGTTCCAAATAGACATGTTCTTGATAACCCGTCTCGTATTCTTCTTCTACGATTTGATGCGCATTCTTTTCGATAGATTGTATCACTTCGAGACTTTCTCCAAATTCATGACTGGCGAATACTCCCGTTCGATCCTTTTGTTTAATCGCTTCTTCTAATGTATAGATGGCTTGATGTTCTTCAATATCCACTTGGGCTTCATCTAATAATTGATGTAGAATGTCTAACTTAGGGCCCACGAGCATGAACATGGGTTCACCAATATAATTGACCCAATCATTAGCAAAAATGGGCTGATCCTTATGTAACAATTTTACAAAATTGACCCCAGGGATGTGTTCGGCTCCAATTTTTTCATAACCTTCAGGCAATGGCGGCAGCTGTATGGATCGTACTTTACCGTATGCGATAGGTGAGCGATACAATACACCATACAGCATAGAGTCTAGTTTCACATCGCCGATATAAGCTAGCCCACCTGATACTTTCCCATCGTGATCCTTTTTTTTCACAGAGATACTAATATCCTTAGCATTCATCGGAACAGCACCCCTTATGGTTGTAATATTCGGTCGCTTTTTCGAAATCTTCCGGAGTATCCAGATCCATAAGGACACCCAAATCTTCTACATTCAAATAATTCTTTTCATATATTTGAATAATCTTTCGCAAGTTACTGTCTGTATTGGCTTCAAGAATGCGGTTCTTGATCTCGCCAGATAATTTAATAGGATGTCCACTTTTCAAATGATAACTTGGAATCACTACCTTCCCCTGTTCTATTGCTAATTTCCGTATCGTTTCTTTTGCTACAAGCGGACAATCCCCAGGTGTTATAAAGAAACTAGATGCTTCCACTTCTCTGCAACCTCTTTGAACGGAACTAAACATACCTTGGTTATAACTTGGATTAACCACACATACGATATCCATGGCATATTTGTTATTCTTCTGCATCTCAGATGTTGCTTCTTTTATCCGTTCCCACTGAAAACCACTCACCACGATAACCCTATTACATATTCCTTCAAATTTGGAGATGGTATGCTCTAATACTGTCATTTCCCCTAGTTTTAAGGTCATTTTAAAATCATTTGCTCTGCTTGAATATCCGGCTGCAAGGATGATCGCTTCCATCGATTCCACCTCTTTGGCCTATTAGTAAAATGTAATATAATATATGCTCCTGAATATTGCGTATAACCTGAATAAACTTTATTACACGTTCTGTACATTTATCTATTCTATCTCCTCAATGTATGGGCTCAATAAATACATACTGAATGCCGCCACAGATCCCTCCATCTTCATAAAACAGCCCTGCAGTCAGATCAACCGTGTGCTGGGTGCTCATCTTTGTGGCTATAACATGCATGGCTATTTCAATCACCTCGCTTTCCCCGCAGCCGCCTCCGATCGTCCCGGCTATTGTTCCATCGGCATAAATAATCATTTTCGCGCCGACCTTTCTGGGCGTAGAACCCTTCGTTCGAATCACGGTAGCCAGAGCCGCATTTGTACAGGTAGATTTAATCCTCACGATCCGTTTCATCAGCTCAAGTTCGTTCATTCATCTTCCTCCTGCCTATCCACGATAAAATGGCCGATTTCTTCTTTAAGTGATTTTCCGGATTTATTATTCTTCACCCGTAAAATTTCCGCCAATACACTGATTGCTATCTCCTCAGGCGTCTGTGCACCAATATCCAGGCCAATAGGAGCGTATACATTCTGAAATCCGACATCTGGAAAATCCTCATGGAGCTGAGAAAATACACCTGAAATGCGTCTGCGGCTTCCAATCATTCCTATATAGGGAACAGAAAGATGCAGGATTTCACGAAGGATCGCAACATCATACTGATGGCCCCGTGTGAGCAACAAAATATAAGGCCTATCCGATATGTCCAAATTTCGGAAATACTCATTATAAGGTCTACATGTAACCTCATCTGCCCAAGGAAATTGTTCAAAATTCGCAAATTGAGGCCTATCGCAAATGACAGTGATATAAAACCCAAGCTTTTTACCCATTTCCACCAAAGGCTTCGCCACATGGCCAGCTCCCGCAACTATTAAATGCAGCGGCTGCGGATACACGTCCACAAAATATTCAATTTCGCAGGACTTTATTTGTGAGATGTACGTATTTGATTTTTGATGGGCCAATGCCATTCTTGCAATTTCCAATAAAGGCTTCCATTCTTCAATTACTAATTCTTTTTCACAAAATACTTTTCCACCAGAGTAAACCAGCAGCTTGGTTCCCACAGTAACTTCCCTTAGCTGACTATCATGGTTTGGATCATGAAGATTGATCCTTGTGACTGTGATTAAGGCAACCCCTAATCGATTCTCAATTGAGGAGATCAGTCGATGATAAAGTTCCATGCATCTCGCCCTCTCTGATAACGAAACTTCATTTATATATATATATTATTTAACAGTTAAAATTATCAGAATTTTATTTAAGAGCATAGATACTTTCACTCTAACTACTAAAATAAGGAAAAATCTACTGATTGTCTTATTCCGCTAAACTGCCATTTTGATAATTGGATTGCTTATGAGCCCTTCACCTCGCTGCATCTTTCACGCATCTCCATCGACCTGAAAACAATCTGACTTCATACAAAAAAACAGCTGCGGTTAAAGACTCTGAGAATAAAGTCTTAGACCGCAACTGTTTGAGCTCCTCTATTCAACTAAAGTGTCCCCAAGATTCAGTCTTGTGCATGCATTTGTGTTAGTGATTCGAACAGCCGCGTTAAAAAGAAATCTGCCCGTTAATCGTTGCCATCCTCCTGATATAAAGAAAGAATTCAAGTGTAAATATTATTAATTCTATCATTTACTAATACCAGAATCACAACAGCAATCTGGCTTTCTAATGATGTCGAATAAGTCTGTACAGGGAGCGTTTAGACTGGAGATGTCATAAAATACAAAAGCCACTCAATAGGAGCGGCTTTTGTATTTTAATTGAGGCGGTCATACACCACCTGGGCCATTTCGCCGACGCTTTTATCGACACGTAAAGCGCCGCAGACGTGCCCTTTGTCCGCGTAGGTTTGTTCGTGCCCATTGGGGAAGGCTCCTATGTAGTGCGGAGTTGCGTAATGATGCAAGCCGCGAAAACGTGCAAACGCATCGTCGGCGCTCGGATTGCCAATGTTGGTAAATTTGACATCTTCCCACGTGACGTATGGTCTTTTAAGAAGTACGACGCCCCAGCGGCCCTGTGGATCGGGACTCTCTGCTTTGATCAGCGTTGGAAACCCACCGCCATAGCCATGTACGCCCGCGTATGCATCCACCGCGCGCAAGAGGCCCCAAAAATCTTCGGGATCATCCAGCTGCAAGCCAATCTTTTGATGTACGATTTGCGGAACAAACATGGGCACTTTAAATTTACCCACTTGCCGCCACTCCAAACTACGTTTGTTTTTTAAAAAGACAGCGAGTACTTTTTTGGTATTGCCCTCCGATTCAACGATATATGTCGGGTATGCACCGACATAACCTTTACTAACAGCCGTCGCGCTCACCTCGCCCCATGCGAAAGCAAGATCCCCCGTTCGTGGAATAGACATCGGTATCCACGCTCCTTACGTTTTTGATGCTCTATTGTACGTTTTGATAGTAGCTTTCATGCACAAAATCTACTCTGTTGTCCAGCGACATTAAAATTCTGAAGCAGCTTTTGCATCTGAGAAAAATGCAGGAAAACGTACAAGAGGCTACACATGGCAGCCTTTTTGGGATTGTTCAACTTAAGGTTTTTGTTGCTTCAATTGATAATTTTAAGCTGGTCTTCTACAATTATAGTTTCTTTATCTCTTGTTCTTACCTTGTATTCTTTCATTACCCATTTTCCGTCGGTTTTCCAATCTTTAATTACGGTTACTGTAAAGATGTAATTCGGAGGGTTATGTGCCCTGTGTAAGTCATCCCCTCTAGGGTTGTTTAAAAAGCGGCAATTTGAAAAAAAGAGAGCGAAATGAACGCTCCGAAATAGAAAAAAATCGCCAGTTTCTCAAAGGAGCAACAAGATGAGCTTTTTTTATGTTGAACAGTCCCAGTTATAACTGCCCTTTACCTCAATGGAAACAGGGAGTAGCTACCTGCGGCTGCTCCCTGTTTGATTTAGCTATCGTTCTCCGTTAGTTGAGTCCCTTTAATTTGGTTTTGCATTGATTCCGTTAAAGTTCATGCATCACGAAGTCCCACCGAGTTAAGGCAGCTTGCTGCCGGCCGCGATGCGGTTAGTCGGTGCGGATGTGTCCCGGCAATTAAATCCTCGTTCCTTATTTCCGGGACCGAGGGTCGCCCAGACCTGAATGCGGTGTTTATATGATGCACTCGACTTCTTCGAGATACTTTCACACTGCTTTTCTGTTTCTATTTTTACTCTAGTAATGTATATCTCAGTTAAGTCTTCTTTATAAACGCCACTTATTTATTACCGAGTTGTTCCGCCAAACCGATTAGAAGTCCTTCATTTCCACGAATGTAGCAGAGCCGATATGAGTCCTCGTACTGAACCACTTCGCCAACGAGCTGAGCGCCATGCTTAGTGAGTCTGGATACCATTTCGTCAATGTCTTCAACGGTGAACATGACGCGTAGATAACCGAGGGCATTTACAGGAGCAGTTCGGTGATCTGATATAGTAGGTGGGGTGAGAAATCGCGAAAGTTCAAGTCTGCTGTGGCCATCTGGGGTAACCATCATAGCAATCTCTACACACTGTGAACCCAGCCCGGTTACGCGACCAGCCCATTCACCTTCGACAGTAGCTCGCCCTTCGAGCTTCAAGCCAATCTCCTCGAAGAAAGAGATTGCGTCATCAAGGGATTCTACAACGATGCCAACATTGTCCATTCTTAGTAATTTGTTTTTTGACATAGTTTTATCTCCTTATGTGTACAAATTTATTACCTGATCATCTTCATATTTATTCTATCAAGAATTACTAATTCCTTCCAAACGATGCACCTCTGCAGTGGGATACAGCTCTGTTCCTTCGTCGAATTGGCCTGTTAAAATTTTTTTCCAACACCAACTTGCGAATGCGAATGGAATTCTATCATCTTATACCTCAAGCCCTGCCTCTTCCATTACTTCTCGATCTAGGCCATCTTTTATTGATTCACCAGGTTTTAGTCTTCCACCAATTGTTGTTAATACTTTCTCTTCCTGATCCCAAACCATCATTAAATTTCCATCATCTAAAATAGGGACACAATGCACTCCGCCAATCAGGGTTTGAGTTAATTATAATTAATCTTTCCCTATATTGTGGATGATCTTAATGTTATGATTCTGTTGCTGTAAAAATAAATCGTAACGAGGTGAGGACAATGAACACAAAAATATATACGTCTTATCCTCATGTTGCTTTTTAGTTATTCTTTTACGAATACATTAGGCTCTGAGGGTAGGATTCACTCTCAGGGCTTTTATAATTAGGCAGAAGGAGCGTTTAAGCTTTCTTCCCGGTCTATGACAGCCACTATAGGAGTGGCTGTTATTTTTATATTAGGGGGAATATGCCCTTATTGAGATATCGTTTCAACTTCGGCATTGTTTCCCGTTATTCACCGCTTTCCAAATATGAAAGGATGATGCTTTATTAAAAGACTCGCTCAATATTTTCGCTCATTGCAATCCGTACAGTCATCTTACAGTATGATTTATGAAGGCTCATACTATGATCAAGGGGGGACGATATCTGACCCAACCTATTGGAATAATGATGTTGCCTATTACATTGAACGGACACATAAACTCACACTGGATATACCATGTATCACCATAAAAATACCTTTTGACCGTCTCGGCTTAGATGAAAATATGGATCAAGTTGTTCTCTCAGATTTTGCATTAAGAGAATGGGTTGATCATATTGAGGCATTAAATAAATTGATTTATAACCGGTCACGTTCTGATAAAGAAAATGGTGCTTTTTATTGTTTTCGTCCAACCAATGTGGTGTTGCAACGTAATGCATCCTTTGTCCAAGTCATCTCCGAAAAATGGTATCTATGCTTAATGATTACAGTTCAACTTCCATTCAAGAATAATGATAAAGCTATGCGCATGCTCTGCAAAATGCTTCCAAAAGAAGTGGAGGATTTAATTGCCAATTTTGATCTCAACAAATTAAATGCTGCTTATGAATTGGTAAAAAAGCAAAATATGATTCGGAAATGGCTGAAATCCAGTGACTATTGTGCGTTTATTGCGAATGGCAGCATTTTGCCAAGAAATAAAGACAACAGCGGACCACTGGAGGGTGCCTCGCCTTTTACATCTCCGGAAGATGTTGAAGTTGAAATTTGTGGTTTGCGAGGAATGGGAATAAAACATGGTGTGACTGTCATCACTGGCGGTGGTTATTCGGGTAAAAGCACATTGCTGGATGCACTAAATTCAGGGATTTACAATCACAGCTTAGGCGACGGACGAGAATTTGTGATTACAGATCAAAGTGCAATGGAAATATCCGCAGAGGAAGGTCGTTCCATAAAAAATATCAATATTACGCCTTTCATAAAATGGATACCTAATAGTTCGGCTGAACAATTCTCGACTGACTACGCCTCAGGTTCCACATCTCAAGCCGCTAATATTATGGAGGCAATCAACGTCGGGTGTAAACTTCTTCTTATTGATGAAGACAGAAGTGCGACGAATTTTATGATTCAAGACATCAAAATGCGTTCATTAATCAAGCATGAACCCATTACACCTTTTACGGAACGTGTCAGGGAGCTTTATGAGTCTGTTGGCGTATCATCCGTTCTTGTTATTGGAGGTAGTGGCGAATTTTTATCCGTTGCCGATCAAATCATCCTGATGGACAATTTTGTGCCAAAAAACGTAACTCAGGAAGCAAAAAAATTATGTGAACACGACAAACCACGCGAACGTATCCCCCTTACAAAATGGGAAATAGAAAGAAAAATAACCGCCGATCACTTTTCGAGCTATCCACATGGTAGTGGTACAGAAAAGTTGAAGGTTTCAACCATGGGATACATTATTATAGGTGATGAACAAATTGATATCAGAGGGCTTTACAATATCACATCACCCGCCCAGGTTGCAGCTATTGCCTTTTTAATTCGAAAAATCGCTATTAGTAATCAGGATCGCCTCATCTTTCTTCATGAAAAGATCAAAAAAGCTCTCGAAGATATGGAGAGAGAAGGAGTGGATATTGTATTTTCTTCCTTTTTTCCTGGTTTCGAAAGATGGCTTGAATTACCAAGAATTAATGAAGTATTATCTGTCATAAACCGAATGAAACATTTGAATTTTATTCAGCTTGAGCCCTCTGAACACCTCTAATTACGACATAAATATACGTTTATCCAATTAGGAGACGGGTTGAAGTGGAGGATGGCTGTAGGATAGACTCTGCGCTAACCTAAACAAAGGATTCGCTCGATATCTACCACAAGGAGTAGCTGCCGCGGCAGAACTGCTCCTTGTTTTGTCAACTATAGTTATCTGTTAGCTTCTTCTTTTAGCTTTTCAGCTTCAATTCCCCATTGTTCTTTGTCGTCTAGAAAAAAACTAACGACGGTTGGGGAGTCTTCTCTACGTCCGTCTGCGTAACTTGTACTATGGCTCTTGGTGCTTACGGCATGTATAGTTTCCTCATTATGGCCCGTTTCCGTAAGATTTCCGTCGCTACCAAGGTAGAACACTCTCAAGGTTCCTTCTTTCATTGGGGAAGATGTTTTTAGCTTTCCGCTAGCCGGAATGTGGAAAACATAGTTTCCGTTCTCTTTCTCTAGCGGCGGAGAATCCGCTTGGTCAAAAGTTACCTCAACCCAGCCGGTATAACTCTCCTGAACGATGTACCTGTGTTGTTCAGGCACTGTAAACCCACCAATTATAACTATTAAAATCATAAAAATAATGGCGGAAAAAGCAAGAGAAAAAGCAAGAAATATTTTCATCTTCTTAACCTCTCTATACTCCGACTTAGTCATACCTATTTATTTCTCCAATTCATAGCGGGTTGCGATAATGCCCGACTTGAGCGTTCGGCTGGACAGTAGCTTGAGCCTGATTTTCTCACCGTCGCCATGGAATGCCGATTTTCCGCCGCCCAAGATGACCGGACAACTCGTCAGCAGGAATTCGTCGATCAGGCCGAGCTCAAGCAAGTGGAAATCTGAATTTACCGGGGATGAGATCAAATTATTGTCATTGGCTCGTGGTAAGAACTTGATCCCATAAATAATAAAAGCCGCGATTTGCGCGGCCATTAATGAGATAAAGTTCTTGTCACCCGATAGTTGTTGTTTTATTTATTTCTATTTTAATGTCGGTTGACAAGACTTGACGTGTTTCCTTTGATAGGGCGCATAAAATGGTTGACTTACATTGTCGGTCCTGGTGACTGAGTTGTTTTATTTGTTTTAATAATCACTTCAATTTCTGGTTTTGGATAATTTTCCTGTTCGAAATTCTCCGGATCCTTTATTGACCACGTAACGTAAGTTAAATATTCGTCATTTGGCGCACGAACTTCCTCAAACTCCGTTACAAGCTCTTCCCCAGAAGCGATAATTCTATATATGAGTGAAAGATTTGCAATATTTGCAGCTACTTTTCTGTCAACAATATTTACAGTACTGATATTGCCTGGCTGAAGCTCAACACCTAAAGCAACGTTACCTGTAAAAAGATTCCTGCTAGGTTCGGCATCATTAGTGTTAGCTCCTTGCGCCAATCCGATCTTGCAAATGTAAATTGTTGATTTATTGTTTAGCGCAAACTCATGAGTACACTGTGCTTCCATATATGCCTTGTACTCTTTTTCAAAATCTTCTCTTTTTAGTTCCTCCGTATTTAATTGCGCTAATTTTGTCATTATCTTTAATCGCTCCTTACATATTTTTGTTAAATTTTATATGCTCATTTTTAAACCGTATGTGCTAAGGTTTCAAGACAATCTTTATTGCATGCTACTCGGCTGATCACATCAGTCGGATCAAACACACTTTCCCTTTGATAGTCACCTTTTGCTCTTGCACCACTTTGTTATTGAAAGCAAGCATTTAATGGTAATCTGTGCGGATTACTTCATTTCTATCCCAAGCACCGAATCCAAGATTAATGAAAAAGTGAGCAGAAGCCCTTCAAAGTAATAGGGTTCTGCTCACTAGTTTATCTTATATAAATGGAAAAACAATGTATTAACGAAGAACTTTAAGGTAAAAGTTACAAACGTTCCTTGTTAGTTCAGCCATGTAGTTGTTAAAGGTCCTTTTAAAAAAAGGACTGCGCCGAAATAAATCTTTCGGTGCAGCCCCCTTATTTCATTTTACCAAAAGAATCCTGGACCACCGAAGCCGCCAAAGCCGCCTCCAAAGCCGCCTCCAAAGCCGCCTCCAAAGCCGCCACCAAACGGGAACCCGCCAAAACCACCGAATGCAAAAGGTTCAGTGCCGATGGCTAAGAGATCAAACAATACCAATGGGATGATCGCTTTAACCTGTACTTTTTTACCTTGTTGTGGAGCTACAATCAATGTGTCTCCGCTAATTCTGACCAATTTGCCTGATACGCTTGTTCCGTCTTTTTTCAGTGCCATAATTTGTTTACCGACCATTTTACGAACGTCCTCTTTCCGAATTTGGGATGTCACGAACGTCCACCTCCTTCTGCCTCCAGAGATTCATTGCTATACAATGTACTCCAGTGTAGCTAACATCGATTGGATACCTGTCCACCCATGCGTAAAAACAGTCGTTCACCTACAAAAAACGTCAGGGGAGAAATGGAAAGGTGTTCCCTGATACGGTTGGCGGAAAAAGAAAGGATTACCAAATGGGCTTCCAAAGCCCGCAAAGCCAAACTACGTGACATGCTCTGGGTAATTCCTATTACTACAATCACAAACGCATCAAGTCAAAATTAAAAGGTAAGAGCCCGGTACAGTACCGAGCTCATACCCAACAGGTTGCATAAAACATTTGTTTAACTTAAGGGGGCACTTCATCGTTTGGCCGGCTGCCGTCGGTTGTACGCCAACAAGAAAAAGTGTCTTGCAAACATCAGAAAAAAACATCTTTCATTTTATAAGTGGCTTAATTCATATAATGCATTGGCGTAGATGGCTGTCGCTTTGATTAAATCATCGATTTCTATAAATTCATCAATTTGGTGAGAGCTATCTACCTTACCAGGGAAAAGCGCACCGTAAGCCACCGCATTTTTCATTACCGTCGCATACGTTGCCCCGCCCGATGTTAAAAGTGTGGGTTCATCCCCTGTAATCGATTGATAAGCCGATTGTAGTGTTTTAATCATTGGATGATCGGCAGGGATATAATGTGTAGAGAATTGCCGCGCATCAGCGATTGTGAAATGGCAGGTCTCAGCTTTTTTCGTGATCATTTCAATGGTATGTTGGTAATCATTATTTAATGGGAAGCGGATGTTCAACTGAATTGAACCACCATCTGCATGATTGTAATTGAAAATTCCGGCATTAACCGTTAAAGGTCCGAGCACATCTTCACTGTATTGGATTCCCAACTTTTCCCCAAAAGGATCTATATATAGGCAGTTTTCGGCAAATGTGATAAATGATTGGTCACTACCCGCAAAGTTTAATGTGTTTAAGAAATGCAGGCACTCAAGTCCGGCATTCACTCCATTTTGCGGTTCCATACCATGCACGGTTTTACCGTAAAGGGTTAAAGTAATCGTTTCATCGGACTTGCTGACCTCACCATGTAGCCCCTGTTCCTTACAATATGTATTAAAACGATTCATAAATTCCTCAGGTTGATTCGTTTTAATTTCAGCAGCGACTTGTCCAGGTACCATGTTTCCCCTGTCACCCGAAGAAAAGTTAACTAAAATAGTTCCATGTTGTTCTTCTACACTGCCACTTAAAGTCAGTTTCACGTTAATTTGCCCTTTTTCGGCGTACACCATCGGAAATACATCATCAGGAGAAAAACCGTAAGTTGGCTCGGGCTCTACGTCAAGATAATGTTTCACACAGCGCATACCACTTTCCTCATCTGTGCCATAGATCATGCGGATCTTCCTTTTTAAAGGAAGGCCTAGGTCCTTCAATATCTTCAACGCATAAAATGCAGCCATTCCCGGTCCTTTATCATCAATGGTACCGCGGGCATAGAGCTTTCCTTCTCGAATAGTTGGCTCATAAGGTGGTGTTGTCCATTCTCCGGGAGCTGGAACCACGTCGACATGGGCAAGTACCCCTATATAATCTTCAGACTCTCCCCATTCTGCAAACCCGGCAAAGCCGTCTAAGTTTTTAGTTTTAAAACCCTCATTTTGGGCTAATGCCAAAACATAATCCAATGCTTCGCCAATCTTTTCCCCCATTGGATATTCGGGAGTACTCGTTGTTAAATCATTAACACTCGCAATACGCAATAAGCCTTCCAAGTCCTTTAAAAGATCATCTTTTCTTTTTTCCACTTCTGCCAGCCAATTGATTTCCATTACATCCTCAACTCCCTTCTCAATTATATTAATTTTATCAAATTATTTGACGGAACTGTTTCAAAAATGCTTGTTCAAATAAAAACTTTACCATAAATAGGAAACAAATGGTCCAGTTTTCTTCTTATTCCTTACTATTTTGCGATTGTTTGTATGAACTCATTTATAGCGTGGTGTTGTCTTTTCAGCACTCGTTTCCCGTTAGTTAGCTCAAAGGAATCACGCAGAAGTTACCCTCCAAAGTCTCTCTGTTTTAGTTAATATTCCTTCATCAATTTCCATCTTGTAGATATCAGGTTTTGAAGTGTTTAACAAAAAGTCCAAGTCAAACTGAGGATCGAAGTAGCCCATCATCATTGTCATAACGGCTCCGTGAGTTCCAATAGCAACTTTCTGTCCCTTATATTCGCTTAAAATGTTTTCTGAATTTTTAAGCTGATTTAAATGATTATGTAATTCGCCTAATTTAAAATTTAAAGTATAATCCCCTTTCTTCCAAACGTTTCATTAGAATAATTATCTAATAATGTAATAAATAGATATAAATTGGAAGGTATAAATTAGTTATTAATTGAACTATGCTGCCCGTTAGCTTAATGAAGCGCCACTAAGTTGTCGTTATCTAACCCGCTATAATTTTTGATATATATGTCCAAGCAATTTTTGCACGGTCCACATAAAATAAATCTATAAATCTATCAATCTCGTAGAAATAGGAGGGCCGATGATGCGAACCATGTGGGGTGGATATACCGTTGATCTTAACTTGATCGGGTCCGGAGCTTTAGGCAAGGTCTATAAAGCTTATGATTCGAAAGGACGACAGCTGGCAATCAAAGAGACTTCCAACCGTGAGGCGGCAAGACGCGAAGCGCGGATTATGCAGAGTTACCGGATCGGTGAGTTTTTGCCACGCTATTATGATTATTTTGAAATCGGAGAAAAAGGCTATTTGGTTACTGAGTATATCCGGGGGTCGACTTTGGGCGATGACTTTCATAATACCTTCACCAAGAAGCGGGATCAGGACTTAAGTGTAGAGATTACAATCAACATCCTCAAGGGTCTTAGACAACTCCACAAAACGGGGTATATCCATGATGATGTGCTGCCCAAAAATGTAATGATACTTCACAATAAGCCAGAGACGGTCAAAGTAATAGATTTCAACATTGCCAAAGAGATTGTGAGTCCCGCTGTCATTAAAAAGGAGCTACAGGATGTTTGCAAAATATGCGCTTTCCTCATGAACGGGACGCTAGCGGATATCCATAAGGCGGAAATTAGCGATAGCGATCTTAGGCGTGTGTTATTAAATCCCTTTGACGTAAACAATAAGGACAGGTATTCATCGACTGACGCACTCATTGCCGCATTGCGGCCTTTTTGCTAAGGCACCTGACTGGACTATAAACTATCGCAACTTTCATACTCACAATCTAAAAATACCATAAATTGGAATACTTCCTGTTGCTTTTAAATTAGATCGTCATTAATCATTTCCGCCCGTCAACACAAAAGGCTGCACGAGGCAGCCTTCTTAGGTTTGTTAAACTATAGTTATCCGTTAGCTTAAACCGTTCTACAACCCTATTTTGAGATTTTGAATAACTGTAATTATAAATAGGCATGTAGTTATAACCCAAGCAAATAAACAACCAAAGAGTAATTTCAGTAAAGTTAAATTGAACTTCTTTCTTATAAATTTACTAACCAACGCTAATAAAAACTGAGCAAGAATGATTATGCCCAAGCATATTAATCCCCCAAAATATATAGTTTTCTCTATCTCGTCTAGTTCAATAAGTTGTTGATCGACAACACTTCTTAATCCAATCCATAAAAATCCAAAGATTAAAGCAACCAAAATAAACAAAGGTATTTTGGTTTGTATTGTGTTTAAATATTTCATCGGAATACCACCTTCGTTCAACTCCTCTTAACAATTGGTATTCGTTGAATGGTTCCACAATCCTGCCCGTTACTTTAACATGCTGACTATTCATTCCGGCAGCCTCGTCCTGATTTCTTATTGAACAAACGTTTACGGAACTAGGATAGGTTAAATCGGAAAGGATCAGAGTTCCTGTCTGCGACCAGGAAACACTTTATCGCTTCAAAATTAGCGTTTATGTTAAGAAAGTTATCTCTCTTGTACATTGATTATAGGCGACTTTATACGTCTTCCCAGCATTAAGTCCCAGCCTACGAATGTTAAGTGGATTTAGGCGGAAATCGTTATTAAAAAGGTCCGGAATACGAACATAACGAAGCCGTAACCGCGTTGCACCGTGTTTCAAAGTTAGAAGAGCTCCCTCATCTAAGTAGTTACCCATCGAAATCGCCAGTCCGTCTCCAATTACGACGTTTCCTATCCTTGCCTTCGAACTGGAAGTCACCAATATGTTACGGACCGTCACTCGTTTACGACGCAAGGTTAATGTTTTGTTTGCAGGATTGTATGTCCCTATGAAGCGTGTGTCAGGTTTGAAGTGAAATGTTTTTGCTAGAGTCTTACTTACAGACATAAAGTTAGCACCACATTCACCTGAACCTTCTTGTATAACCGTCACCTTGCGAGCTATTGTTCCGCGACGCAGCGTTATAACGGCACCGTCAGGAATTATACTCAAATTGTTTTCAATGGCACCTCCACATTCTGTATTAAGAACTACTACCGGATTGGTTCCTGAGACGAAAACATCAATTTCTCCGGAAACTGTCTTTTGGACTTGCTTGATTTTTGTCGCCATAGAATTACCCTCCTTGGAAATTTCAAATTTTACTTCCAAGGATAAGGTATGCATTCTTACAAGGTGAGGCTTGGGTTTCATTTATGATTTCAATACCACATTTGTTTTAAACTGCCCGTTACTTCCCTCGGTATTAAGGGATTTTCTCACGTTTACTCGCTCATTCGCAGGATTACATCCCTCTTGGTAAAAGGATACTACGGTTTAGTAGTGGTTGTTGCACCACCGAACGGCCATGAAGGCATACGCAAATAGAGGATTAGCCTTAATTTCCTCATAAATCCATTTACTGCACGCATTCTCCACAATGCCCTCGGAGGTTCACCCTCCCATATCTCAACGGGTCTATGCCCTTACCTTCCTTCGTTACACCTATCCCAGGGGTGGAGGCCGATCAAGTTCAATATGCCCATTATGAGAATGTGAAGATGTTGGAGGATAATTAAGTGTTGAAGTGAAAGAAGCCAGCAAACACAATGGTTTGCTGGCTTTTCCGATTAAAAGATCCGCTGAAAAGTCAAAGTCTAAAATCCTGAAGAAGTCCGAACCGGCTCATTTCAAAATTTTTAAATCCAAGCTTTAAGGCCGGAGACTCCACTTTCACAGTGTAATCGTCATGCTCGGGATCGACGAATAAAGGATCGCCATAGGCCGAATTCACATCAAATCCAAGCTCCTGCCATTCCTCAAGAGTATACGTGTTGCTGCTGCTGCCAAGCGGTCGAAAATGAACAGTTGCGAGGAAATGTCCCAAATCGTTATAAAACAAGTTCCCGTCCATTTTTTCGACCCATCTGCCTTGTAAAGGAGGTCCAATAAATTCATATAGCTTCCCTTTGGAATCACCTTTTTTAAAATCGATATCGGTTTCTGGATTATCGAACTGGGAATTTGAAACAATTATGTTATATACAAATCTATCGTGATTTTCCTCATAACCGATGTGGATCCCAGGAGGATTCGCTCCGTTAACGAAAATGTTGTTTTCCACAGTTCGGTAATCCCCCTCGCGCAATTTAATGCTCACGCCGATGCAGAGATTGTTATAAATGTGATAGTTGGAAGAACCATCATCCAGATCGATACCCCAACCTTTATGATCTCTAAAGCGATTGTTCCTGATTATTACTGTCTGTTGTGCATCCCGCTTTACATCACCGGCGCAGTGAGAGGAAGGGCCGTGCGATTGATTCAAACACCAGAATCGGTCGCGTCCCCACGAATTAAACGGCCCGTGATCTCCAGTTTCCCGAACGGTATCGTGGATGTCATTGAATTCAATGACATGACCTCCCCATGTTCCATCATTAATGCAAATTGCCGCACGGGGCACGTTGAAGATATGATTATGGCTAACCGTATTCTCCTTACCAATCGACATGAAAACACCTGCTGTTTGCTTGCCGAATTTGCCGATATCACGGATTAAATTATTGCCTATCACATTCTTCGAAGAATAGGCACGATTACTGCCTAACGTGAGATGCTTCGAACCGACTAAGCAAATACCGCTTTCCCCAGCCTCCGTAATTTTGTTGCCATATAAGGTGTTTCCAAGATTATAGTTGCTTAAGAATATGGCATTCCCACCTACTGCGTCAAAAAAACAGTGCTCTACCACACATTGCTCACTGCCTTCGAAATAAACCGTTCCCCCTCGGTGAATCGTCCAATCTCCCAAGGAAGGGGCTTCATAAGCGTCAAGGAACGTCGTTTCCGTATGAGCAATCCGAAATCCGGATAGTCGAATGTGGTGAACAGGGGTTTCTTGGGAACCCTTGAATTGAAGCAACGTTTTCAGGAAAGATACTTCGACAACAACCTTCTGGATATCGACATGCTCCGGAGGCATCCAAAAGAGCTTCCCTTGCTCTCGATTCCAGTACCACTCTCCGGGGCTGTCCAATTCTTCAAATACATTCTCAATATAATAAAGCGATCGTTCATCGATACCCGTAGCATCTTCACCCTGCATGATATCGTTAATCTGATATCCACCTTTTCCCAAATAGACTGTGTTCGTTTCCCAATCAATATCCGAAACCTGCCACTGAAGGTTACCCCAATAATTCTTCGCGAAAATATGCACGATGGCTTCCTGAGGGTTGCTCCATCTCTTCTTAGTAAAGTTGGTAGGGTTAAACTTGAACTGCGTATGGGGCCACACGAGCTCAGTTGCAGCGGGGTGAAGCAACCCACTCTCTCTCGCACCTGATGAATCAGCCTTTGGATATCGCGCGCGAATTTGGCGCTTGCCATCGACAAATAACTGCGTAAAGCTTATTCCTGCCTCCGCCCAATCGGGTAGTTCACAGACAACAATCCCATCCCGATAAGGCTGCCATTCACCAACTACTCTCCGGCCTCCGCTCAATACCACCTTTTCCCCCGGATAAGCTTGATAAGTGATAACGGCACCTTCAAGGCCTGAATCCTCCGGCTCAAAAGTGAGCGTGCTATCAAGATAATAAGTCCCATCACGGACAAAAACAGTAAGCGGCCCGCTCACTTTATGTTTCAATTGCCTAATAGCCAGTTTAGCACGTTCTAACGTAGAGAATGGTTCTTCTATCGTTCCCGGATTCGCATCATTCCCGTTATTGCTTACGTATAAAGCATAGATTTCGTAAGACTTTTGCTCCATGATACGCCTCCATGTTGTATCTTATTGATAAACTACTGTTACTGCCCTGTTTCCTGTTTCATAAATTCCGTCGGACTGAAACCGGTTACATCTTTAAATACTCGGCTGAAGTAAAAGGCATCCTCATAACCCACCATGGATGCGACCTTCTTTAGCGCGATACCCGGACTGGCTGCCATGCATTCTTTCGCTTTGTCTATCCGCAGCCTTGTCACATATTTGTTCGGTGTAATTCCCTTACTCACTTTGAATACATGGCTCAAGTACGTTTCGTTATAGCCAAAAAGATCATAAAACATTTTATATGAAATAGGTTGAGTGAAATTGTCCTTCAGAAACTGTTCCATACGGTCAACAATTTCCGCGATGGATATGGTGAGAGAGGAAGTCCCTTCTGAATTCGCATAAACCATTTCAACAATACGGACATATCGTATATACAAGTCGTGATAGCTAGTCGAGCTGGAGACGATCTCTGAAATGTCATTGGAAAGATCATCGGTCCCCTTATAGTTCTTCTGCCAGTTGATCAGCTTCAAAATCAACTGCTGAAGCAAATGCTCAACTGCATCCTGCGTATATCCCTTGGTTTCCCACTCTTTCAACAGGCCTTGCAGATTCTTCTTGATCTCGTCAATTGGCATCCCATTAAATAGAGCTTCATATCTTTTCTCGAACTCATCTGTCATTATGAATGCTTTCGGTTTCGTCATTTCATCAACAAATAACCCTGAATGGCCAAATACGATTGTTTTGCTTAAAATGGTCCTAAGTTTTTTTATAGCTTTGGAAAGCTCTTTTACATGAAGTGTCATCTTCCCCACACTGATTTGCACGGGAACAACATCATTCATTAATCGTTTCTTTAACTCAAACGAGGCCGTTTCTATACGTTTTTTATCAAGATGATCCGCGGCCACTATGACAATTTTTTCATTGAAGGAGAATCCATTCAGCACCCAAAAGCGGACTTCTCCCAGCAGAGAATCCAATTGTTTCCGAAGATCCACTTGTTCCCAAAATTCGCGGCCTGGATGATCAAGATTTTGCGCAAAGTCACCGACATAGTGACCAGAACAAATAATCAACGGAATAAATTGCAGAGTACCGAAATCGATCTCCCGAAGGCCAGAATACTCCTCGAAATAAACCGCTTGGCTAAGTGCAGCTTGATCCTCTGCTGATTTTCTAGTATCTAAGGAAATCTTTAACCCCAGCAGCATGATTTGCAACTTTTCGATTTGAATTGGTTTTAGCAGGTAGTCAAAGGCATGGATACGCAGTGCTTTAACCGCATATTCAAAATCATTATGACCGCTCATAATGACGCATGCGACCTCTGGGTACTTTTGACGCACCTCTTCAAGAAGCGCAAGCCCATCGACGAAAGGCATGCGTATATCCGTCATGATGACATCAGGAACGTCATCGTACAGCATTTTCAAAGCATCTCTGCCATTACGGGCGACTGCGCTAACCTCAAATCCATAATTTCCTGTATCAATCAGATGTTTCACCGCGTATAAGATTGGCGGTTCGTCTTCTACCAGCATCAATTTGTACATACGCTCACCTCACTCGCCGATAGGTCCGCCAATAACTATAATGGCTCCGCCTTCTGTGGAATTTTGAAACTCAATCGTTTCCTGGCCTTTATAGAAAATACGCAGCCTCATAAACGTATTGATGATTCCGATGCCACCTTTGCTTTTGTCTAAAAAATCGCCAGCTTGCAGCAAATACCGGTCTTCGTCCATTTTGTCCTTTAATTGCCTGATCGCCTCGGCATCAAATCCTCTTCCGTTATCCTTTATTTCAATCGCCCATCGACCGTTCCCGACCGTTCCCTTCAACGTTAAGATCCATGGAGGTTCGACATCCTTAAAGGCATGGCGGAAAATATTTTCCACTAACGGCTCCAGTGTGAGCTTAGGAATTGGGACCTCCATCAATGCCTCATCCATGTCGATCTCAACTTGCAAATCATTCTCGAATCGTAGCGACATCAGCTTCAAGTAGTTTTGCATATGGATCACTTCAGATCGTAGAGTCGTTTGACCATTGTCCAAATCGATCGTATACCGCAACATGTCAGATAGATCGGCACACATTTGCATAACTTCGGTGTTACCCTTTTTGATGCCATAAGCTCCGATAACAGCAAGCGTGTTGTATAAGAAATGAGGATTCATCTGTGCTTGCATGGCCGACATATGAGCGCTCATCTCCCGTGAACGGGACTCCACCATAAGGTCCATTGTCCCCTTTACTTCGTCCAATAAATCCTGAAACGCTTGCGCAAGCAGAGTGATTTCATTCCTTTGGCCTGTATTGAGCCTAAGTCTTAGGCTATCCATATTGACCGATAAGACAGATTTTTTTAAACTCCGGATTGGCCGGGTAATATGCCTCGTGTATATATAGAGGATGATTAAGAAGATTACGAAAATAGAGAAATAGGTTACCCATGTCATCGTGCGCAAAATGGTGATCGGCCGTTCAAAATCCGCACTATCTTCCAGCATCAACATGCTCCAATCCACTTCAGCCAATTTGTTGAACGTCACGAGATAATTACGGTGGATTTTCGGATTTTCCACTTGATAATTCCCGTATTTTGCTGTGCGGAGATGATCATCATAGAGCCAATCGCCAATCGAATTGATGTCAAAATTGTGATAAATGAGTGTTTGGTTTTGGTCAAATATGGCGCCTTGGAGCACACGCGAATTCCCTTCCACGCCAAACAAAAGGTCGATCTGCTCTACATTGTAACTGACTTCTATGAGCCCTTGAATCTCGTAATTCATATTCCTCAATGGCCGAACGACGGAAAAAACAGTCTTTCCTTTTGAAGTCCACTCATCTTGGTGCGGCGGCAAGAAAAATTTGAAGCGCTCCGTCTGCATGGCTTCTTTAACGAATTCAAAATTCCGTACGTCGTTCTTCGTGATATTTTGCGTATCGCTTTGATTGCTGAAGTCTAAGAAATCATGATACTTGGAAACGATACTGATTCTACCATTTAATGACTTCAATGCGGTCAAGGAGAACAAATAATTTCGGATTTCTTCGCTAATCTGCGGGTATAGATCAAAATAATTTTCATCCTGCATATCAGGTATATTTTCCAACGCATTCATAATCATATCTGACGAGTTCACGGAGATTGTCATATTGTCAATTTGGCCCAGGAGAAGATCAAGCTGCTCTTGAATTTTTTGCGCGGTATGTTGCTGCGTTTCCACCACATTTTTTTCGACAATCGAACCTGTATATAAGTAAAAAAAACCGCTGGAAACGGAGAGCAGAACAAATGTAATAACAGAAAAAGAGATGAACAACTTATATTGGAATTGCATGCCTTTAAACACGGTATCACTCCAGATCGGGCGCGGTTTTACACCTAGTATAACATATCTATATCCAGAATTAGCCTTTTACCGCGCCTGCCGTCATACCAGAAACGATATACTTTTGTGCGAACAAATAAGCGATCACAACGGGCATGGAAACGATGATCATATTGGCTGAGACCAAGTGCCAGCTGCGGTTAAATTGCCCGTAAAAGTTATATACCGTTAGAGGCAGCGTCCACATCGATGATTTATTCACTAGGAAAAGTGGGTAGTAAAACTCGTTCCACACCCACATGAAGTTTAGTATGGCGACGGTAACCGTAATCGGAAGCAGCAGAGGCAGGATTACCTTATAAAACAAGGAAAACCCGATACATCCATCGATAATCCCCGCTTCATCTAACTCTTTGGGCACAGTTAACATAAATCCGCTGAACAACATCGTAGCAAAAGACATGAATAACGCTGTATACACCAGAATGACAGAAATATATGTTCCATAAATATGCAGAAATTGCAAAGTCTTAATGGTGGGCAGTGCTGCAAAAGGAGCGATTAAGCCAAGCGTCATCAAACTGTAAATTGCTCTATTCAGGGTACTTCGGTTCCTCATGATGGTAAAACTAAGGGTACCGCTAAGTATCACTATGAGCAGCACGGCACAACCGGTGATAAGTATGCTGTTCATTAACGCCCGTAACATTTTGCCTTGCACAAAGACAGTTTTATAGTTTTCAAAATAAAAGTGGTCAGGCAGCGAAATGCTGAGCTGACTGGCTTCACCAAGAGATTTGAATGAGGTCATGACCACCATTGCCAGCGGATAAAGAATGGATAAGCTCATTAACCACAAAATAACTTCCCAAATGATCGGATATCTCCTGCTTGTGCTCATAGTTCCACCTCTGTCTTTTGAGAAAACTTTTGATATGTGAAAGCTATTCCTACAAGAAGTAAGCAGAATACGAGATTAATCGCTGTGGATTGTGCATAACGGTCTTGCGAGAACTCATTGAGGATTAACGTGCTGAACGTTTCCGTATCATGACCAGGTCCCCCACCAGTAAGAATATACACGATATCAAACACCCTTAACCCGTAAATGATGCTTAATAGGATATTAATATGAATGGCAGGCATTAACAGCGGGATCGTCACGCTTTTAAATCGTTGCCAAGCACTTGCTCCATCAATCATCGCAGCTTCATAGTAATCCTTGGGGATTACTTGTAAACCGGCTAGGAGAATCACGACCGCATACCCCGTAGATCTCCATATTTCAGCTAAATTAATGACGAATAATGCAGGCAAGCGACGTCCCAACCATTCAGGTTCCCATTGTTCGAGTCCCACTTGTGTAACGAAACGATGGATGACACCACCTTGTGCATCAAAGATCGCATTAAATAACAGCCCGACAACCAATGCTGACAAAATGATAGGCATAAAATAGATGGTCCGAAGTAAATTCCTACTCTTGAGTTGCTGATTTAAAATAATGGCAATGATCAGACCAAAGCCGTTTTTCAAAATCGTCGTAATAAAAGTAAAGCTAATCGTATTCCAAGCAGCGCCGCCGAGTGATTTATTGTTTAAGATCTCAGTGAAATTGGCGAAGCCTACGAAATGTATACCTTCGACAAAAGGGTTCCAGTCCGTGAAAGCAAAGTAAAATCCCACTAGTGAAGGCACGATAAAGAACAACAAGTAGACGCCTAACGGGAGAAACGTTAAATATTGAGGATAGATACGTTTTAAGTTCATAGTCACTCACCTGACGGGCTTTATAATGAGGGAAGACCCTCTTCTAAGGTCTTCCCTAGGGATATCCTTACATTTAGAAACCAGGAATTTTTTGCGCTTTGGCTGCTTTGATGCGCTCGTCGTCCATTGCTTTTATCGCTTGCTCTACGCTTTTGCTGCCCAACATCAAATCTTGCAGTGGTTTCACCATTTCTACTTGGCTATAGCCGATTATGTTTTGTTGGACGGAAGCATTAATCAATTTATCGACGGAAACCTTAGCTTCTAAATATTGCGCTGTCGGTTTGTTCGACGATACGCTCTTGAAGTAGGTTTGCGTAGGCTGGTCTTTGTAAATTTCATTCAGATTCTCAGGCTTCGCCAAGAATTGAATGAATGCTTTAGCTTGCTCGACATTCTTGCTGTTCTTGTTGACGTATGTGGAGATTGCATTCGGGCCTTCATATGTGCCCTCATCATTAACTCCGAGGAACATCGGCATAAGGCCAAATTTACTGGATGCGCCTTTCGCTTTCGGTTCGATATCCGATTCCAGATACGTATCCCATGCATATACCATTGCGTATTTACCGCTCGTTAATGCTTCAGGTTGCCCATCCCAAGTATTTGTAGAGAATTTTGCTCCCAGATACCCTTTATCGACAAGCATCTTATACCATTCAACAAGGCTGTTCAACTCTTTGACATCAGCGAATTTCGTTTGGTTGGCATTTAGTTTATCTAGCAGATCAGGCTTTTTCTTTAGGACTGGATCGAAGCCGAATTGCGGCAGCAGCGGCCAAATATCCTTGAATGCCATGTAAATCGGCGTGATGCCGTTCTTCTTCAGGGTTTCGCATGCCGCTAAGAACTCTGCTTGTGTTTTTGGAACCGCGATACTATATTTTTGGAAGATTTCTTTGTTATACAACATGCCGCTTACGGAGCCTTCCCAAAGAGGTAATCCATAGATCTTGTTATTTACTTTTACTTGGGGGAGGACGAAATCTTTCAAATCGGCAGCCCACGGCTCAGCGCTCATATCCACGAAGTTTTTATCAGGCTGGATCGCAGACAGTTGATAACCACCGTAGTACATGACGAGGTCTGTCATTTCGCCTGTGGCGAACTTGGTTTTCATAACTTTTTCCCAGCTATCGATAGGAACTGCTTGAATATCCAGCTTATTCCCCGTTTTTTCCTCATACATTTTCCAAGCTTTTTGCGTCATTGGCTTATTGACCCAGTCTTGATTAGCCATTAAAGTCAATGTCACTTTTTCCACTGGTTTTTCAGGTGTTTTCGTTGCAGCCGCCGTGGCTGCTGGTGCAGCAGTTGCCTCCGGTGAAGGAGTTGGCGTAGTTGAACTACAGCCTGCAAATAAAGAGAACGTCATGAGACCGGAAATAAGTGAAAACAGCATTTTTTTATTTTTCATCGCTTGTTTATCCCCTTAGTAGCAATTTATAAAACGTTTTCATTTTACGAAGCATTGCCAGAGCTCTTTATGATTACCCGGAATAACCATACCCTTATACTAATCAATATTTATCTTTTGTGAAATAGAGCATTCATATGATTTGCATGGACGATCTTTAGAAAAATAAAACCTACGGAGACTCTTAGGAGGAGGATCCGTAGGTTTACTCAAAAAATCATTTTCTAGTAATAATGGCGTCTGAATCAGTTAGCTATTATCTGCCACTGTAGATCATTGCTTGTGCCATCCGTCCACTCCGTGACAGCAGTACCATCGGTTGAACTGCCCCCTTTAAGAACTTTACCATCGGTACGATTTTTGAATTTCCAATAACCGCCCCCCGCATCAATCTTTTGCCATTGCAGGTTATTGTTTGTTATATCAGACCACTCAGTGACAACGTATCCATCGGTTCCTCCACCGCCATTAAGCACTTTACCATCGGTACGATTTTTGATTTTAAAGTAACCATTACCTAGGTCAATAACCTCCCATTGGAGATTTGTGCTTATTACATCCGACCACGTCGAAACGGTACAACCATCCGTTCCGCATCCGCCATTAAGCACTTTGCCGCTGGTACGATTTTTAATCTTGTTATAGACTGGTCCTGAGGATGGAATGGAAAAGGCATCTACAAGCATATACTGACCGGTTTTTTTGACACCCTTTATAGTGTGCGTGCCATTAGTCAGACCCGTCTTGCTATAAACAGTCTGCTGCACAAGTCTGGTCGCATTGTAGGTACTCACAGTCTGCTGGAAAACATTATCGATGTAAATGTCCACATCACCCTGATCGCTATTTTTTTCAGTAATATAATTAACTCCAGTTCCCGAAAATGTGTATACAAAAGAGTCATTATCAGTCCCGGTATATCTAACATCATCTTGATAATCGCCTACAGCTCTACCGGAGCTAAGTGTCCAAGCACCCGTGTAAACGATGTTGGGATCCGAATTATTCACGGTTCCCGTGCCTCCTCCCCCCGCTGCATTTTTGACATCAGTGAGCACCTGAAGTGATGCCGCTGAAACCGTTCCGTTTTCCCACATCATCATATTAAAGGATAAAGGAACCTTGCGCGGGCTTGCGCTTTGATACCATCCTATCGATTGGGCACTACTAATTCCAGTATTTATCGACGTATTCGCAGAATGTACACCCCAATCCTGTTCCATCCTGAACATAGCTTGCTGTAATAAACCTTTTTGCGGTCCACTTGTGAATATCCCATTACCGCCCACAGGAGCACTGCCTGTTTGCACTTCTCCATGAACTTCTTCAGCAAAATAAACATCCTGAAAATCAGTAATTCTTGAAGCCACCCATGAATTGTATGAAATTAAGCGATTTGCATTCCCTGCACGTGCTGCGGCCCCCATTTGTTCAAAAGGACCAGGGTAATAAATCATTCCATCATCAAAGAACCATCCATCCAGATTTGTTCCATAACGGTTACCCATTTCAGTAATAATATTGATCCAATTGTTAAAAAACGTCGATCGATTGCCCGTTCCAGTCGTTGTAAATGTAGAAGGCCAGTTCTGATTCTGCCAAAAATTCGTTGAATTATAGCCTAAGTGACTGTCTTGCCCTGTATGATAATAAAGCATAAACTTGATTCCGACCGCATGTAAGGCGGTAGCCACATCGCCAATTAAATCCCGTGTGGAGGTACGGTTTCCATTACCTGTAATCGTATCTACAGTTGAAATCGGCGCATTAAGCTGGAAAGTCCACCAGCTTGCAGACCAGATCACATACTTCGCTCCAGTGTTCTGGACCATAGTCACAAAATTGGCGACATTAAAATCATTCGCTTGATTATCCAACGTTTTTGCAGCACCGGATTGAGGGTATCCCCAGCCGCCATATTGGAACATAAGACCATAACCTGAATTGGCGAGCCAAGTGGTATCTTTCTTGAAGCTTGCAATCCGTGACTGGTATGCCGCTAGATCGGAATTGCGTATAAGTTCAAGCGATTTAACGGACATTGCATGAGCTGTTCCCGTATTTCCTTCAAGCTTAAGCTGACTAGTCCCTGCAGGAAGTGAAATGGTGCCGGCATCTAATTTATCCCATCCAAAGTTATTCGTTGTAAAGTTACGAACGGTACCGGTTGAGACAACGGTTAATTTTAATGGCGTATTTGCGTTATTGCTCAGCAGCATATCCACATGATAAACGGCGGCAGTAGGCAAGTTTATCGTCCAGATCATATAGTCTGTTGTCCTGCCAAAAAAATTATTAACCCATGCATGCTTTGGTTGACCGTAATTATCAATCGTCAAGCTTGAATTGTGCTGTGCCGCCGCCGCCATTAAATAAACCAGATTGTCAGTCGTTGCCGTTTGATTGAAAACAATCGGATTTGGTCCTGCCTGAGGCACATCTGTGTCAGCATAGGAGACTGAAGAAAAAATGGGAATGAATGAAGCGAGCAAAAGTGCAATCATGATTCTTGAAATAAGCTTCCTAGTCATTAATATTTACCTCCTCTTTTTTAAGCGGTTTAGTGGATTCGGACCGGTTTGTGGAACCGTCGAATAGCCACTTCATTTACCCCGCTAGCGTGTATCATTATTGCCATGGCTCATTCGTTCGCGGATATTCGGGATTTGCTTCTTCCGTGTGATCACCTCCTATCCGCTGAGAATTGGTTACGCTTTCAATGAATCTTGTAATAACCCGAACTCATTCATCGGGAAGTTACGAAATCAAAGGCCAGAGCCGGAGATTCCGACTTCACGCGATAATCTCCGTTCCCGGTGCATTGTCCATGTCCAGCATAAGCGACTTCCCCTACACCCTTCTCAGAGCCCAACGTAATGCCGTTTTTTAACTGAATTTATAAAGCATATAACCATTGTCATCACAAAAATATTCGATTTTTGATTGAAAAAGGATGGACGAATGCTATTTTTCCCATAGACAATCCGTAGAATCACACTGTATAGATCGAGGACATCTTAGATTTTCTGCTTTTAGTCTTTCGGGATTGATAAAAACCAATATTAACTTTGGATCTCAATGTCGTGCTCTTTACACCAGTCAATTACTAATTCTTTAATCTTATTTTCTCTATACTTGTACCATTGTTTATCGACACCGTGTTCTAATAATCCATCTTTAAATCTCCGAAAAGCTCCTCTTCCTTGAATGGCTTCATACAATTCTTCTCGAATCCTCTGATCCTTTATACTCAGAATAAACTCCTCAATGATTTCATATTCATTGAATTCGTTTCTTAATGTGAAGTCGACGTAAACACCAACTTCATCCTCAATGATTCTAATTGCTTTTTCAATATTCTCCCTTTGCCATACAGGGAATTTTTCGAGAGGCTCTTCATCTTCAGCAGCCCCAATTTCTTCTCTCATTAATGTAATAACTTCGCCTGTCTTAGTGTTTATATAAGTAAAAGCATCATCAATTTGAAGTTCAATTTCACTGATTAAATCATCTATCTTTACTGATTTGTTACTCTTCATATGCCTTTGCTCCTTTTCCATATATACAAACATCATATCCAAAGAAACAAACAAAACTACCTATCCCCCATCCATAAAATAGAACTGCTCTAATGCTCCCATATCGTTTAACAAACGCGATAGTGAAGCTTACAAATTAGACAGTCAAGATGGATGCCAGAAACTGGATTCGAAGAACATCACATCGCTTTTCAACTCTTGCAGCGAACTGTTTTTTATTAAGGCCGCTTTGCACTAGGCTGTTGCTCAGCAGATGCTTCACCATATGGCGTACTGATTGACTTTCCATCAGCTCAATCGTATCAGAAGGACATGTGGGTCAAAGTAACAGGGACGATTGAGAATGGGAACTATAATGGCAATGATATTTTCACAATTGCTGCCACCAAAATCGAGAAAATTGCTGCGCCCAGCTCACCTTATGTTTATCCGAATTTCGAACCGCTTAAAGTGCTGAAGTAGTTGGATTGAATCTAATATTAACTTTGTTTGATAAAAAAATGACCGGAATTCCTTATACTTAAAAGGATTTTCGGTCATTTTTAAATTTTCTTTCTTTTGAGCAATAGTAATAACTAGTCTATCCGGAGATAACTTCCATAACAGATAGGAATCTTTGCGATTATCGGTTCTTATTAACTTGTCTGCTTTCGGACATTGTTCGTGTCATTCGACATTTTCTATATGCATATATGTTCTTGTCACGCGACAATAATAGCAGCACTCCCCCCCAGGTCTAGCTGACTAGTAATATCCTACACCAATTTCTTCCACCATTTTTCCTCTAAGCTCTAAAATGCATTTATCTAATTTATTCAAAGTATCAATACATTCATTCCTTCCGGTTTCAGCTGCTTCCAATACAGCATTTTCATTATCATAAAAATAAATAATAAGTGTATAAACATCGTCAATTAGACTATCAATACCATTAATTAATTCTTCACAGACTTCACAGACCTTGTCTGATAGATAAATCTTATTAAGAAAATACTCTTTGTTTGCTTCAACTAATGTCGATTTGGCATCATTCAATTCATTTAACTTCATATAACCAATTAATGAATTAACTAGATTAATTTTGTTATGATCCCAATCTGCTAAATACATTTCTATTAAGTGTTCTTGGGCTTTATTTTTTAAAAGTATATATTGGAGACCTTTCGTTGATAATGAAAGATAATATTGTACTGGAAGGAAATTAAGTATAGGTTTAGTTTTTCCAATTGCTAATGTTATTAGATGATATGTTTTTTGATAATTTTCATGTTTTTTTGTAGTATACAAATTAAAATCTTGCAATTTCCTTTGAAAATCAAATTTATTGAATTCAATAATCTTTTGTAATTCATGCTTATGACTCTCAATATTTTTAGTAAAAAGATGTTCTACATTCTTTTTCGTAATAAACTTAATAGCTTATTTAACTTGGTCAGGGTTATGGCGGGGACTGCGCCTTTGCCGATAACACTATGTTAGTGTCACCGAACGGATAATATTTTGGCGATGGTAGCAATTCAAAGTTTGACGAAATAATTACCAAAGCAATGCAGAAGTTATGATACTTATGGTGAATTATAGAAAGTTTATGAACGTTATAAAAGGTAGGCAGCTGATCCACTTTGATCGACTACCTTCTCTTCGTTTAACTATCGTTATCCGTTAGTTTAATCATTTAGTTTTTCCATTCCGATCTTATCATTGAATAAACAATATGATCATAATATGATCCATTTTCACACTCTTCAGATCTTAGGATCCCATCTCTTCTGTACCCAAGTCTTTTGGGAATTCCCTGACTTCTATAGTTACCTGTTCGAGTTCTTATTTCAACCTTATTTAATTGTAATTCTTTAAAAATGTAATTGGTTATTTCTTTACAGGTAATTGTCATTATTCCTTTCCCTTGGAAATCATTGATTATCCAATATCCTAATGATGTTTTTTTGTTAAGCCAATCAATGTTATGTATGATTATTTCTCCAATGAATCTATCCTGAAAAAATATCCCACAATATAGTCCTTTATTGTCGGCAAACTTCTTAAGTTCAGATTCAATAAAAGCCTTTTGATCCTCGACAGTTTTAATTTTGTTAACCCATGAATTAAACTTACTAAGATAGGTCCTGTTATTCTCAATTTCGTTAAATATGATTTCGGCATGTCTTACTTCTATTAACTTTAGTGCAATCTCTTCACTGATAATATAAGAAAACATAATTATCTCTCCTTAGTATTATTTAATGAGATCTACATTACTTTCGTCTAAAGTTTATTGTACGAACTTCACAAAAATACCATACTTGGCGTATTCGCGAAGTGATTGAACTATGCTGCCCGTTAGCTTAATGACACACTCTTCTCCTCTATTTTAGTCCGCGGCAAAGGATAAATGATCTATTCTTAATTCGGGAAAGGATATAAGTTCTTGTCCTAAGCAAATGACAATAACTTATATCCTTAGAAAGAAAAAAGCCGCAAAATTGCGACTTCAAATGGATATATGTTCTTGTCCTCCGGCAGGGCTGCTGCCTCGGTTAGATTAACATCGGACGTTATTTTACGGCCATAACTTTCCCCTGTGTCATTTTTACTAATTCATATGGTGTTAATTCAAAAACAGCATTAGGATGCCCTGCTGCAGCCCATATTGTGTTGAATCTGAAAAGGTCTTCGTCGACTATTGTCACTACGGTTTCTTTATGCCCTAGCGGTGCGACTCCGCCAATTACAAATCCTGTACGTTCACGTACAAAATCTGCATCAGCTTTCCCTAGTTTGTCATTTAATTGTTTGGAAAGTTGTTTTTCATTCACACGATTAATCCCGCTGGCAACAACTAGTAGCGGGTTATCTGAATTTTCAAGTCGGAAAATAATCGATTTAGCAATTTGTGCGACCTCACAACCGATTGCAACTGCAGCTTCCTGAGCAGTTCGTGCGCTATCTGGTAATTCTACAACTATATTGGCATATCCCAAATCTAACAAATTATTTTGAAACCGTTGTGCACTTTCCTTTAGATGACTTGTCAAAGTGACTCCCTCCGTTGATCTTTATTGTGCTCTCGTTATCCGTTAGGGTAACAATGCTTTCCGACTATTGAAAATAAATTGCGTAACAACTTCTGCATATTTATCTGGTTCTTCAACTCTCACGTAGTGCCCACTTTCATTAAACATCTCAATACAATTATTTATAAATTTCTCTTTATACCCGTTAATTTGTTCTTCACACGTTATCGGATCATGTAACCCTTTAATGAGTATTGTGGGTTTATCAACTGTAGAAATTCTTGAAAAGATAGAATCATACATTCTCCAATTCTTCATCAGTTTACTTCTTGTATTATTTGATTTTTTCCAAAGATCCAATGTCTCGGAACTGGCACCAACAATTCTATTGATTACTTGCTTATCATCGCCATACCAAAAAACGGGGCCATCATCACCTAAGTCGCTAAATGCTTTACCCATGATATGGTTAACTTCTTTATAGTCAGACTCTTCTCTAAGTGCATTTAAATAATATTCGGAAAGGTCTTCTCTCCCGCTTTTATTAAGTTCATAAGCCGCGATCCTTCCTCGCCTAAAACTTCTACATAAAGGTTTTTTCCTCTAATTTTAATTATACTATTAACCATCTTGATCTCCCATTAATTAGTTAGTGCGATCATTTATATATCCATAAATTACTAAACATAATCAAATACTAATTTTTAAGTTGAACTATGTCAAAGGAAATGTTGATTATATATGTCCTTGGATTTATTTAGATCCTAGTTGAACATTTCTACCCATTACACCAATAGGCTGCCCAGTAAGCTGGCAGCCTGTTGTTTTTGTGGTATCGTTCCTCGTTAGCTGAACAAAAAAGCTTTTGAACTGGCTTTGTCGGGAATGGGATCAAGTTCTTGTCACCCGAAATTTTTTGTCTTTGCGACACAAGCGTGATCTGCTCGTGTTCCGATGATCACTGTGGCGTCCTGTTCTTCGGATTCGATTATTTTCGGGAGTAGTCCGTATTGAGCAAAGAGTTCTACGGTCAACGGAGCCTGCCGAGCACTAGTTTCGACTAGTAGGTAGCCGTCCTCTACAAGCCAGAGAGGTGCTGCAGCTACAATTCTCCCTAGAACGTCAAGTCCGTCCGCACCGCCATCTAGTGCAATACGTGCCTCATGGAATCGTGCTTCCTGTGGAAGTAGTTTAATTGCCTCGGTAGGTACGTAAGGGGCATTAGCTATGAGGATATTAATGCGGTTGTGAAGCTGTTCGGGTAGCGGTTCGTAGAGATCCCCTTCATACACGAACCCTTCACCGGAATGGATATTACGACGAGCGAAATGCACCGCTGCAGGGTCAATATCGACAGCGTGCAATTCAATACGTTCCGAGTTAGCGAGTAAAGCAGCACCCAAGGCACCGGTGCCGCAGCACATGTCAACCACTACGTCACCTTGCTTAGCGAGAGCGACCGCCTGTCGGGCAAGAAACTCAGTACGATGGCGTGGTATAAAGACTCCTGGATCCACCTTAATCCGCAAATCACAGAACTCCACCCATCCGATTAGGTGTTCGAGAGGCACACCGGCGACTCTTCTCTCCACCAAGATCACGAGTTCATCAAGAGTCTGTGTAGCAGAAATCAGCAGCCGAGCCTCATCTTCAGCAAAAACACAACCGGCATCACGAAGCTCGCTAACGATTTGCGAATAAATAGCACTTTCATTAGGGTCATAATAATTCACTAATCATCCTACTTTTCATGGGATATTACCTTCATTATACCTATCACTCCTTGCTCTATGTTTGTAGAAAATAATTAATAGTTAAACTATCCGTTTACTTGAACATGCCGCCCAATATGCAGGCAGCTTGTATTATTTAACTATCGTTTTCCGTTTAGCTTAATTCCGATAAAACCGATTTCGGCAGCTTGCAAACTACGCTGTAGGCGGGGTTAAACATGTTGGCAATTTCATATTCCACTGCTTGTCCCAGCAACAAGCTGGCTTCCGAAGACGTTAAGCCGAAATCTTCCTGCAGCAGCCGAAACATCTCGGTCGTTGCATGTTGAAGCGCCTGGTCAAGCGGCCGTCCATTGCCGATACAAAACCAATGCGTGTCGGTTTCACCTCTTGGCCAGCCTATCATTTTGCCTTTTTGAACGCTAACTGTGAACCGAACATCCATAGATATTTCGAGCCCTGTACCGGTGATTTCTCCATCGCCTTGCAAGGCATGACCATCACCCAAATAAAACAATGCACCTTTGGAATACACCGGAAAATAAACTGTAGATCCTGCGACCAGTCCTTTATAGTCCATGTTACCGCCATACTCGCCGCTTGTTGCAGTTGAGATGAACTGACCATTGGAAGGCGCTACACCAAAACAGCCTAGGAAAGGACGCAAAGGCAGCTTCAATTCAGCTAGCCCCGCAGTTGGCTCCTTGAGAAAAGCAACCCCCTGTGGAACATCAACCGTCCAGCGTACGATGTCCGATGCCGGCAATGCAGCAGCAACATATGGTTCGATAACTGCTGGGGCAAGCATGTTGGTTGTCCAAGCCCAATCGCGGTTCGGAGTGATTGATTCGAATTGAACCGCTAGCGTATCACCGGGCATCGCTTCTTCTACATAGAAAGGTCCTGTCATTGGATTCCCGCGAGCAGCTGCGCTTTCGCCGTTGTTGTCCCAGCCTCTCGCATCGACTGTCGTCGTAATGACCGTATCCCCATCCCGAATCGTCAATATAGGTGGATGCTGGCCTATCGTATTAAAATAAAGTTGAGGTATGAACTGATGAATCATGGCTACTCCTCCTTGTCAATTGGATAGTCTATAGTTTCGACAACTTTTATAAATTTCCTACCCAGCAAACCAGCGAGAAGTCGGGCGTAGTAAAGCTGTTTATATAAATGGACTCATAGTTTTATTCAACTATGCTGCCCGTTAGCTTAACGAGGCCGCCGGATCAGTATGCCATCAGCCTCGTTCGCTCGTCATTTTCATCTGTAACGAAATGGACATTTTCGTATCCATTTAATGTTACGTTATGATACAGACTTTCAATTAAATTTTTATCTTTGCAATAGATCGAGACGTATGTACTATCAACAATTAAGAGTACGAGCTGACAAATAATGTTCGTTATTTTCTATGATTCCTTTAAGAATTACGCCATCCATACCATACACTTCTTCAGGGAAAAGTGGCTCCCCTTTATGAAAGCAAATAAATAGAAATCGTGAGAAGAACATCTTTTTAAGGGCCTGTCCCTGATTTATCGAAAGTCCATCCTAATCTTGTTTGTTTAACATAAATATAACTCGAACTTAGATCTCTAGCATAGAACAAGTATCCTTCGGATCCCCTTTTTCCTTGATTTTTCAATTCAGTTGTAACAGCAAGTAATGGATGTCCAGTAAGAAAGATGTGTTTTCTTACTTCAATATTTGCTGTAGGAGAAGGAAAAAAGCAAAATAGTAAAACTAGTCCTAAAATTGTTATGAAAATTACACGCCCTTTTTTGCTCACCATTATCAACTCCATGTTTAAGTTTTAAAAAAAAACGATCACCGAGAGGAAACCATTTAATGTCTATTTAAACTGACGTTAAACATAAGGAGTAGTTTCAATTTTCTTGAAAACAGTTCATATTACCTTCGTTAATTGAACAGGGTGCCGAAAATGCCGGCATCCTTATTTGTTATTGTGCTTTCGTTTCTCGTTAGCTTAATGACTTAAGACGAGAGCCTTACAATTGTTTAATTCCTACATACTTGCCATACAACATAAAAACACAGTACCCGAGTAGGCCTCCAGAGGTATTCAGGATCAGATCATCCACATCAAAATTTCCAATGGAAAAATAGACCTGCAAGCATTCCAAGAGTAAGCTCATTCCCAGTGATTGGATAAATACTCCAATTAGCGAAATCGTTTTGCTTTTAGACAATAATAAAAGAAAAATTCCATACGGCATGAATGCCAAGATATTCCCGACCAAATTGATTACTTCATGACTTGACGGACTTACAAAGGTATCGGAAATTGTTTTAAGCGGAATAAAATTACCATACTGCATTCGGTGCATACTATATTCAGGATTTTCCATATTTTTCTGCAGCCGATGCCAAAGAAAGTCTATATCAATCGAGCCGTACTTAAATAAAATGACTCTACATAAGGTAAGCATGTATAAGGCAAACATTCCTGGCACCACAAGGCGATTCATTAATTTCGTTAGATTCATTGTTTTCGTCCTCACTCCTCCTTACCTCTTCTAATAAGGATAAGGAAAACTGTTTAATAAAAAGTGGGGTATTTATAAAATTTTCCTTAAATTTCATACTTCTGAATCAAGAATGTACCCAGTACGCGATTTTAGAACCTTTGGAACACTAAACTGTCCATTATTTCAATAAAAAAGAGTAGTTGCCCGCGCGGCAAACTACTCCATTATTTTTCAACTAACGTTTCTCGAGGGAGCGTACGAACCAGTACATGGGTTAACGATACTAATTCTTCTTACTAATCGCATGAGTCAACTCCATGATGAGGTTCTATTTATAATGACTAAATTTTTACATTGCAATTCATGACACATAACTTGAATGAATAACAAAAGAACCTTCCACGAATCAGGCTCCATCACTGTCGCTTCTCTGTACTGAATAGGTTTGTGTAATTATTTTCTTAACAGTCTCCGAAATATTATTGATGCTTAGGCCATATTGCTTCCAATTGAATGCCGTTGTTATCGAAAAATCCGAAACTTCTTGTCGGTCCATTGCTCATCAGTACGGTCATTTCCACACTGAATTCCTCCAACCTGCTCCTCATTAGTAGACTGGCAGCCTCATCCTGAAGAGCAAAAGCAATATGCTGCAAAGCACCTGGAATAAAGGTTAGGCGCTGCAGCGCTTCGGGATGCGAATGAATTTGCGCCTCAGCGAGCTCGAAGAAATGTAGCCCCCAAGTTTCGGCAGTTGCCCCTGGCTTAATGAAAGCATGCCGCCCGTGAAAGGGATTTTTCGGGAAAATGTTGCTTGATTGCATGCCCAAAACATCCGTATAAAATTGGATCGTTTTTTCTATCCAATAAAATGACGAGGGGTTTCTGCGTTTATTTTGTCAGTCCGTTCACATATGATCGACATTATCTGCTTGTAAAAAGTCTAATTCTGCATCAATTTGGACGGTACTAAAACAATCTCACTAGCCTTAAGAACGGAACGTTTCGATTCTTCGGTAGATTGCCATCTCCTTATTTTTTCAGGTGTTTCAAGGGTAACTTTCACCGTGTGAGAACTAATGTAATCATTCTTCGTTAGTAAGTCCCCTTTATCATCTATGAATTTCGTATCCTCTTTGAACTGGACGAGACAGTTATATCCGATAGAATTAATTTTTCCTCTTACCCCTTTATTTACCTCGTCGGAGCAATCGACAACTACACCGTTCGGCAAAACTTCACTTATTTGACCCTCTATGAATGTTGAATAAGTGTCATTAGTATTACAGCCAATTACAACGAGCGTTAATAAGAAAGAGGACAACGCAGCCCGATTCATAAAACTTGTTCGTATCATGTATACCCCCGTTTCTTGAATGAGCAAAAAAGGATCTGCCGCGAAGCAGATCCTAGACTATAGTTCCTCGTTAGGTTATTCATAAAAGTTACAACCAGAGTAAGAGGTATTATTTCGGTAAAGTTGCCATCATCGGATAAAAGTCCATAGTCATGATTCCAGCGATAACGGCTGGATCTTCTGCGATGAGTTGATAGACTTGGTTTGCATTATCAATCTCAATGATGGCGAGTCCATGAGGATCGTTCGGTTTTAGAACCGGTCCGAAAACCAGAGCAATCCCCAGATTCTGTTTATCCGTCCAATAGGCAATGTGTTGGTGCATGACGTTTCGTTCTTCTACGGTCATATCCTGATGAAAAGTTGTTCTTGGCGGAGTAGACCATAACATAAAGTGCAGTTTTCCCGGTTTGTAATTTGCGGTGTTTTCCGACATTTACGAAAACCTCCATAACCTAAATTTGTAATTCAAATCATAACAGTCAATATTAATTATTCCTCAGATCCCATTCGTAATGCAAGCAAGACGAACTTTTATCACATTCATTTAGTAATCTTCTGGCGGTTAGTTGAGAAGGCTACCGTTCTATGTTGTCTATGTTGTCGGCAGCCTTTTTAGGTTATATCACTAAAGTTTGAATCTGAGCAGATGCTCAGTCAAATGTTCTCTCTTTAAGATTTCAATCTGCTTGTTCCCTATTAGGTCGTAATGTGGATATTCATCACGAAGATGTATGTAAACTGGATTTAAACCATTCGCCAAGCACCATTCCTTCAATCGTTCTAGATCACTGCAGCCCACCTTAGTGATCGTCTTCACTCCTGGAAAGCGAGGCTCTACCCAATAATGCGTCAAAAAGGCAATTTCTCCCTGTGAGCATTTGCTTTTCCATTCATTCAGTTCATGTCTGGATATTCCGAAAGCCATGTCATCAATCTCCTATTCGGTGCAGGTTCTCCGTACTAATTGTCATACTACCCCATTACCTAGCTTAACCTTAGTTAAATATCTTTTTTCTTGCCCCTCATAGATCATGCTTCCGTTATACGACGCCAGTGGATCCTGGAGGACGTGTATGGTGGTGTGTCAAAGTCGTTCCAATCCGTGCTTACAATAGAGGGCACGGGAAAGGCGCTGTTGGACGTGATTAAGAAGCGGAATATGGAGGGAGTCGTAGCTAAGCGAAAGAGTCAATGCCCCATTGAATCAACGCTGGTACATTCATCAATTCATTTTGGCTCCATGCGAGAGTGAAAACAACACTGCTTGCTCTGTATCCATTCGTAACCCCTTGAGTGTGATAGATTTGAAATCCACACCATCCATTTTAGCTCCCCTTACATCAGCTCCCTGTAATTTCGCTTTTGCTAGCATTGCTCTCGTAAGATCACAATTTCTTAAGTCGGCTCTTTCTAAATTGGCTTCAGTTAAATCAGATTCAAAAAATTTGATTCCACGTAAATCTTGCTTAACCAATCTGGCACTTCTCAAATTCGTATAAGACCAATCCCCTTGGAATATAGTGATCCCATCCATTTTGGCACTGGAAAAATCTGAACCCGTCATTTTACATTTTTCAAATTTTGAGACAAATAGATTTGCTTCGGTAAAGTTACAATTCTCAAACGCGGATTCCATATGAACGGAGCTATTTAACGAGGCGCCCCGAAAATTACATTCAACGAAACGGCAGTTCCTCGTTGTAATCTCTTCTAACGATCCGTTAGCAAATGTGCAACGATGAAAAGTGCAACTGATAAGCTCGCCATACCTCAAATCTTGATTGCAAAAGTCTACTCCTTCATAATTTTGATTGATATGCTCAAACATGATACTCCTCCTCATCTAATAGTTGACACATCAACTATTGGGTGTTCGCAAATCATTTTTTCACATTATCGCGCATCTTAATTAGAAGCCTGCGTAATTCATTCATTTCTTCAAGTGAAAAACCTGTTTCAAGTACATCAATAGTTCCTGAAATACAAGGTATTACATTTGTAGCTAAGTTCTTACCTTTATCTGTTAAAGATACTTTAAAGTAACGACGGTCATAACTACTAGTAATTCTGTGCATTAGACCTTTATTTTCAAGGCTCATTATCATCCGAGTGATGCTTGATTTATCTTTTCTTAAAGCGATAGCAATTTCACCTTGAGACAACCCATCCCGTTCATTGAGCAAAACAATTATAAAAGCTTGTTCAGGCGTAATATCATACGGAGCTAAATTTTTAGCCATGCGCATAGATATATCTAATTTGACATCATGAATTAAGACAGCAATATTTTCGAGAAAATCCATTTTGTAATCACATCCCATGAAAGAATATACCACAATAGTTGATAAGTCAACTAAAAGCGTGGTACTTCCCCATTTGAAGTTTGAATTATTGAGCATAACTGCCCGTTACTTAAACGAACAAAGCAGACTACCGCAGCAGTCCGCTTAATTTCACTCTCGTTCTCTGTTAGCGTAATAAGGTGTCCCCCACTATTCGTCCGCCATTCAAACCGGATGGCCATCTCCCTTTCCCAGGGATGAATATTCGTTGGTCACCTATGGTATATAGGTTACACCCTCTGTATAGGAATTGTTAGCATTCCAGATTAAGTATTCATTAACTCCCGCATCTTTTAAGGCTTTAATTTGTGCATCTACTTCAGCCTTGCCATATTTAATATAATTGCCGGTACCTAACCAGCTTGCAGTAAAGTCTTGAATCCATGGACGTGACTGGGGTGGAGACTGGAGTTGTGTAAACTTCTCTTTTTCAGCTTTCATGTATTCGGTAACAAGTCTATATGGCTCTTTATCCGGTTTTGATATTCCGAAATAACCATTGGACCAATGACTTGGATAAATCATAGACGAAATTACATCTACGGAGCTAGAAATGCGGTTAAAGTTCTGACCGATACCCGGCGCTTCAGGCAAGGTAGCAGAATATCCGAAGATATCAACAGAGACTTTTATTGTGTACGGTTTTAGTTGATCTTTGGCATAAGCGACGAAATCGCTGACAGCATCAACACGAAGTTGAGTCATACGTGCTTTATCGCTAAAATCAGGTTCTTGGGGAGCTTTTTTTAAAAGGTCAGATACGCTCTTTTGAGCATCGTTCATTGCTTTTTTATTTACATCGGTATTCGTTGAATTGTAGGTATTAGTAGCATCTGTCAGCTTTATCTGTAAAGATGTCAAATCGTCTTGATACTTCTTAGAGGTTTCCGCATAGTCTTTTTCTTCTTGCACAAATTTAGCTGGTTTTTTATCCTTGTAATCGCCCAATGAATATTTGAGAACTTTGTCCCTGCTTTCAAAGCCTTCTGGGAATCGCACGTAGTCAAATTGGATTTCTTTAAACCCAAGTTCTGCAGCCAATTTTGCTACATCTACATTATGATCCCAGGTTTCTTTAAGGAATGGGTTGATGAACCCGTCACCGTTACCATTACGCCAAACACTGTTGCCCTCTACATAGGAAAGGTCTGGACGTTTTTTGGCCAAAACCGTGTCTTTAAAGGAAACAATACGAGCGATTGGGTAGATTTTATGCTGCTCAAGTGTTTTCATGAGTGCGTGGGCATCTTTTATGTAAGGTTGGCCAAATTCTGCAAGTTTCCCCTCAGGCTTAAATGTGATATATCCGTCATCATCTTTTATATCTATCACCATTGCATTTAGGTCAGTGTTATCAACAAGTGAAAGAAGTTTAGACATACGGTCCCCACCAGCTGACCAACCTGTTACATAAATTCCACGTACAGCATCTGGATATTCGAAATGTACGGGGGGATCAAATGCAGGTGCTTGACTAGCTGCAGGTGTGGGCGAAACGACCGTTGGTGAATTTGAGGGCGATGGCGATGGCGATGGCGTGGGTGTAGGCGTGAACTCTGGTGCAGCTGTAGAGTGCTGTTCCGATGGATTCGGCGTATTCAGAGCTTCTTTTGAGGACAAACAACCTGACACCGCGAGCACTAATAATAGCATGATAAAAATAAGACCTTGTTTCTTCACGATATTCTCCCCTTTTCCCAAAATCACTTAATTTCCAGCAGTTATACCTTTTGGTGAATAAAGGGTGTTACATGGAGAAATAAACTTCATCATTTAAAGATTTGGCATTAATAATTGCCCAATACATTAACGGGAAATTCGATGCTCCATATTGAAATATTCGTGAACCGAATAAACTATGCTGCCCTTGATGACATACGGCTAAAAAAAGAAATAAGGAGCAGCTGCCGCAGCAAACTGCTCCCGTTCCGCTAATCTGCTCTTTCGTATTGAATAGGCTACCGATTATCTCGGTAACCTGTTGCAGTGAGCTATCGTTATCCGTTAGCACAAACTACTGTTTGATCATAATTCTTCCCCATGACAAATGAAAAAAAGCATCACAAGGATGCTTCTAACGTGTCTAGCCTGTTTCTCAAAGTGATCTCATCCAATCAAACAATTTCGCTTTTGTACTTCCAAAATCACCTTGGCTGACAATCCAAAGCCTTAACTATCCGTTAATCATTCATTTTTTGACTTTATATCTGGGGCATTTTTTAATGGCTTTTGAAGTGCATCCACAATGGCTGCGAAGATACTTGTTGCTAAAATACCCATTAGACACAATGATGTAGGACCCGCTGCATCATCGCTAACTGTAACTTTAGCAAGCACCCTTAAGCTTACTATTCCTATTAAAATGAGGAAAATGACTGTAAAAGCACATTTCTTAATAATCTGCAAAGATTTAAGGGATAATTCAGAGAAAGCATTGTTCTTTTCGATGTAGGTTAATAGTTTATAGGCTTGATACAACGCAACAGAAAACGCAATACAGAATCCGTATGCACATACTAAAAAGGGGATTAGGAAGTAAGCCGTATCTGGATGTTCCCTTGCATCTCTTACGGCTATCTCAGGCAACCAGATACACAAAGCAAGCACTGCAATTCCAGCGAGAAAAATAATTACCTTTAAGAAAGTGGTTGAACCTCGTTTAACATTCATTAAAAACACCTCACTTATTTAATTACATCATGATTTTAGCATATGATTTATCGTTTTACAATAAATTTGTATTGTTTTAATTAAATTATTATTGTTGTTTAAATATCCTTTTTATTTTGGCAAAAATAAAAAGCATTTCTCATTACAAAGAAATGCTCTTACTTTAAAATGTTAAATTTACAACATGTTCAACAAAACTGCCCGTTCTTTCATCGACTATTTCTCTTCGATTGGTGTATAAATCTCTAGCTCACTTTCAGGTGAAGTCGGATTAAATCTTTCGTCCATCAACTCCACTACCCAACCAGTACTATGTTTGTAGCCATTCTCATCAATCCAATGATTAAGAGAACCATAAGCATCACCTATTTTCCAAATCTCACCTTTGTGCGTATAGACAGCATAGGTGCACACAGGAGTAGTCTGGCTTACCATTCGATTTGGAATAGAACCAATCTCTGTGACTTGAGCGGTTGTATAGTAGGTTCCAAGATTGTCGGGTGCATAATTACCTGGTTCGTATAGAGCCAATCTTTCACCAGTTCGATTTTGGATTTCCTCCATACGACTTATTAAAGATTCAAATGATTGCGGAATTACGGTTGGGTATTCTGAATACTTCGCTTCATGCCTTGTTCCAACTGCTGAGAATCCTCGTTTGACCACTCTACACGCATTATCTTTAACGCCTAGTTCGCTCATATTGTTTCTCCTTTCGGTTTTTGAATCTTATAAAGGAATAAATTAACATTTCGATTACTATCTATATTCCCTGCTAAAGCACGTCAACCCTTCACAGCAGAACTAACAGTCAAAGCCCTCTCCACTTGTTCAGTGAAAATCAGGTATAACACGACCATCGGCAAGCTCGCAATCGTCATAACAGCACCCATTCCGCCCCAGTCGGTCGCATGTAGCCCTTGGAAATAGACGAGTCCAATCGGCAAGGTCATTAATTGTTCGTTTGTAATCAAGATCGACGCCAAAAAGAACTCATTCCACGTCCCCATAAACTGAAGAATAACAATAGTTGCGATGGCTGGAGTAAGGATTGGCAGAATGATGCGAAAGAAAGCGAGATAAATCGAGGCGCCATCCATGCATGCTGATTCTTCCAGCTCTTGCGGAATCCCTCGCAGGAAACCGTAAAATACCATCGAGGCAAAGGGTAGCCCGAACGCCACGTAGGGGATCAATAGAGCGCCGTACGTATTCGTCAAGTGAAAATCTTTCACGATAATAGCCAAGGGAATGATGATGACTTGAATTGGAATAAACATGCCGATAATCATGTAAATTCGTACCGATTCACGCAATTTCCAGCGAAGTCTGGCAATTGCGTAAGCAAACATAACGGCGAAGATGACAACACCGATCGTTGTTATTGTTGACACAATCACACTATTGGCAATATAGGTGGGGACATTGAATTTGCTCCATGCATTTACGTAATTCTCGATTCTGAAATTCGTCGGTATTCCAAATGGATTGGTTACGAAAATTTCATCGTTATTTTTCAACGAATAAAAGACCATCCAAATTAACGGATATACGGAAATCACGAAGTAAATCCATAAAAAGGACTGCAGGACGATTCCTACGATTTTGTTCATACCATGACTCTCCTTTATCCCTGTTCCAATCCAGTTTCTCTGCTATCAAAGGCTTTGTTGATAATCATAGTGACGATTAGGCTAATCACAATCAACATTACCGAAATGGCACAAGCATACCCATATTGATTGCCCGAAAAAGCGTTTCGGATGATCATGAATGTAATCGTATAGGTTGTCGTGCCTGGGCCGCCATTCGTCATAATCGCCATCTGCACATAAGCACCAATCCCTGCTGTAATAGCAATGATTGTGCAAAACTTGAACGTTTCCTTCATCAGTGGGAGCGTGATGTACCAATGCGCCTTCCATTTACCCGCTCCATCAATTCTAGCTGCTTCCGCATAATGCTCAGGAACGGATTTCACGCCGGCATAGAGCAAAGCAAACTGAAAACCCATATACTGCCAAGCGTTGACGAACGCAATCGCAACAATCGAGAAGCTCGGTGAGTTCAACCAATCTTGACGGTAGTCCATCCCTAGTGCTTCAAATAATTTATTGATGATGCCATTCACCGGGTCATACATGGAAAGCCAAAGTTGACACACGACGGTGACCGATAGGATAACGGGAATAAAATAGGCTGTTTTCAGAACTTTACGCCCTTTCACCGTCGGGTCAGCGCAAATAAGCGCCAACATCGTACCTAGACCAATTTGGAATATGACCAGAACAATGGCGAATAACATGCCATTACGGAGAGAAGTGGTTAATAAATAATCTTGCGTAAGATCGATATAATTTCTGACGCCGATAAAGGTCGCGGCGCTAAGCCCATCCCATTCAAAGAAGCTACGATAAAATACTTGAAGAATGGGATAAAACACAATAACGCTATATAGAACAATTGCCGGTGTTAAAAAAATGATAATGGCGTGTTTGTTTCCTAGGTATTGTTTCATTTCCATGCTCCCTTTCTTTAAAAAGACTCACACCGACTTACAAGTCGATGCGAGTCATTAGGTACTCAAGGTATTATTTCTTCAGCGTTTTATTGAGGTTCGTTACAAATTGATCCGCTGTAAATCCAGCTACAATTAAGTTCTGCGAGTTGTCGTCAATACTCAGATTAACATTCGTATCGTTCTGCACGGTCGCAAAGCTTGTAATATTCGGGATCACTTCTTTGCCAAGACGTGTCAACATCGCAGGCACTTGCGCAGTGATCGCCTTATCGACTTTGACGGATACGATCGGTGTGCCAACTTGTGTATATTTGTACTCTGCATATTTACGTGCCATGAACGCAGCTACTTTAGTCGCAACTTCTTTGTTTTTCGTTTTTGCAGAAACAGCGAAACCTCCAGGACCGCCTGCTCCGTTCATTGCAAACTTTGCTTTCTCATAGGTCGCTTCATCTTTCGCTGGGAAGTTCATGAAATCTACGTTGTCCCCCAGATTTTTTTGCGAACTCGGAATTTCCCATTGGCCATTAACAAACATGGCTGCCTTACCTTGGTAAAATAACGAGGAAGCTTGATCGTAATTCGTTTGGGTCGCATTTTTCGCGAATAATCCCGCGGCTTGCAGCTCCTCTACTTGCTTAGCGGCCAGCTTCAGTGCTGCCGGCGCCTCCATTGCGCCATTCAGAGCACCATAGCCTTTCGATTCCTCGCGAGTCATGAAGCCTTGCAATAACGCATTGCCAATCCATTTTTCTTTGGAGAATATCGCGAGCGGAATGATTCCCTTTGCGTTGAATTTTTTAGCGGCATCCTTTAATTGATCAATCGTTTTGATCGGTGCCTGTACGCCTGCTTCCGCAAATAGTTTCTTATTATAATATAAAATGATAAATTCAGTGCCGGCATATATCGCCAAAGGTATCAAATAGATTTTTTGTAAAACCTAATTGGTGATGCATGGTCCATTTAGCTAATATCGGACAACGCTCCTAAAAACTAGATCGGTTAAAAAAACAAGCGATTACCGCGGAATTGCGGTATTCGCTTTATTTATTCATTAGCCTTATGGCATCTTGTATGAATTGTTCCATCGCCACCAGCGGTAAACGTTCGGTTCGCAAAATCTCAATAAAAAATTCATGCCGCTGATCTATGAGTAGCAAGCCGAATTAATCTTGTGCCTGCTGCCGGACAACACACATATCATTGCTGACAGTTACATGAGAACTGTAGCATTATACGGGGTATATTTGTATAAATTTGTAACGAAAAGTCAATACTTGGAGCAACCTCTGTGAGGTTAGGAGAGGGAGTGTAAAGATGCAGCCTGCAGAAAAAATTACGGTTAACCAGTTTGGTATGATCCTATTCTCTTTTGTCGCTTCCACGATCATCTTAACGCTTCCCGGATTGATGGCGATGTATGCCAAGCAAGATGCTTGGATTTCAGTATTCCCATCCACGTTGACCGGATTATTAAGTATTTGGGTGATGATCCTACTTTCGAAACGTTATCCTGGTTTGACGATTATCCAATATAGTCAAAAAATTCTCGGGAAATGGTTAGGTACATGTCTGGGTTTATACTACATCTATTTTTGGTTTATGTCGATTTCAATTATGACCATACAGCATACCTTTTTCATTAAAGCGCTGTTATTACCAAGAAGTCCGTCCATCATAGGTAGTCTGACGTTATTAATCCTTTGCGGTCTAGCCGTCTATATGGGAATAGAAGTCATAGGAAGATGTACGGAGTTTTTGACACCAATGAAATTGATTTTTTTGATACCGCTCATGATTTTGAAAATTGGGGCAATAGATACGGAACTGCTAAAACCAATTCTGGGAGACGGAATTCTACCGGTTTTACAAGGAGCTATCCTTCCGGGAGGCGCATTTATGAATCAATTGTTTATTTTGGGCTGGCTTCTTCCTTATTTGAATCAGCCGAAAAAGGCATTCAAGGTCTCTATGTTTGCACTTTTAGGTATATTTATTTTTATTTTTCTCGTTGTCATAACGTCGATTATGATTCTCGGTTCATTGACAGGTCAACTGAACTATTCGTATTTAAGTGTCATGCAATACATTGGAATTGAAGGTTCATTTGAACGTCTTGAGGCAGTCGCTGTTATGATATGGGTTATTGGAAGTTTTTCAAAAGTGGCTGTGTCGTTGTTTATATTGTGTATTAGTATTAGCCAGATTTTTCGCATCCAAAATTATCGTGATCTCGTTGCACCGATAACCTTATTGTGCCTCATTGGATCGGTCTGGGTTTTCAAGAATAGTGCGGAACTTCAAACGTATCTGACTTTGATTTATCCGAGCGCTGGTTTAGTCACACAAAGTCTTATCCCACTGCTACTTCTCATGATCGACACGATCAAAAGAAAAGTGAACCGTTCACTGCATTAAAAGCATTGTTCCAAAGGGTTCAAATATAACTTTGAACGGGACAACCATGCTCGGCAGGTTGACCCGTAAAATTAATAAAGAACCGACAACAGAGGATACACCAATTAAAGTGCCGAATACAGCCGCTTCTTTGTTTTTTTGCATACTCAGGAAAGTGCGAATTCTAACCAAAGACCACACAAGCAGGAAACATACAAATACGATTGTATAGAAAATCATTTTTTAATCTCCTTTCTCTCCAAGTGTAAAGGAGGACCTGCCATCCCGCTGCCTAAAATATTGATCGACACTTCAAGGGAAACGTCTACCTCTGGAAACCTATCGTTCCATTCGGCTTTCAACGCTTTCCACTGTTTTGGCTTATTGCGATGAATTTCTCTGCCGAACCCAACACTATCAACCTTGTACTGCGATTGGACTTTAGTTAATGTATCTTTGACTTGATTTTCGACGGAGGTCTCTAATGCCTTCTGAACACGTTTAATGTTCTCTGGCTTACGAATATCTAAATTAGTCGTATTTTCCCAAATATTACCTTCCCCTTGCAGTTGTATCTTGAATGTAACCTTATCACCAGTGATCTGCGGGGTGATTTTCCGCTTTGCCTTTGCCAGAATCATCCCCACTGTTCCATCAGTTTCAGGTAAACTGGCATTAAGACTGCCATACCTCATTCGATCTGTCACCCATAGGAGCCCATTGGTTTCACTCTCATTTAGAAATCCTACTAGTTTGAAATCTTTAAAAATGGCTGACCCAGCTAGCTTAAATATATGGCCTTCTTTAAAACCTTCCGTTATGCCATCAGGGGTTATAGCCCCCAATACGGGACTAATTCCCTCTCCAGATGAAGCTTGAAAAAAGTCGCGCAATGTAATCGCCAACTCGCTATTTAAAGCTTCCATTTCTTTAATTGCTTCGCTGGGTACTTGTTCAAAGGGGTATTTTACTTTCAGAATATCCCGCCCTTCTCCCCCCTTAACCACCATCATGTATGTTTTTAAACGTTGTTTCGAATCGTGCGTGTAAATGTCGAGAATATCTTCAATCCCACTTTTGGATAACCGCTCACCTACAAAAATAACGACACGATGTGCCGTAAACAACCTGCGTGAGCTCTTTTTCTGCAGCCTAAAGAATGCTTCATTAATACTCTTACCAACAGCTGATATCACAAAAAACTTTTCATTGCTGCTTCCACCACTCCCTGGCCCTCCCTGGGAGGAAGAAGGGATCGCAATTTGATGTGATAAGATATAATCCCCATCATCCGTTATGTCAAATGCCGTCCCCATTATGAAGGCAAGATCATTAATCTCCGTACGATCCCAACACCCACTTGTGGTCAATAGTGTGAATAGCAAACCAATGTAAAGGAATGGTTTCATTCTGAAGACCCCTTCCCTTTCCCCGCATATTCTGGACTTGGTTTTTGACCTGCCGGCTCACGAACCGGATTGTTAGATCCTGTTGATTGCGGACGTTGCGTTTTCGCCCATATCGGCACCCGGATGATGACATCCTTCAAGTCGGAGAAAGTCATCGGGGCTGCCGGAGTGAAATAGGGGACACCGAATGATCGAAGCGATGTGATATGTAACACAATGCCAATAAACCCAATTACAATGCCATAAAGTCCAAGTGTACCCGCCAACAATAGCATGGGAAACCGTAGTAATCGGATGCCATTAGCAAAGCTATAGCGAGGAATCGTAAACGCGGCAATACCCGTAATCGATACAATAATAACGACCGGAGCGGAAATAATACCCGCAAGCACAGCCGCTTGGCCGATAACCAATGCCCCAACAATGCTGATCGCTTGCCCGATCTGTTTAGGTAATCGAATTCCTGCTTCCCGTAAGGCTTCAAAGATAATCTCCATGATGAAGGCTTCGATCACAGCTGGCAAAGGAACAGGCTCTCTAGAGGAGGCAATACTTAACACCAGATTGGTCGGAATCATTTCCTGATTGAAGGTCGTAATCGCCACATATAGCGGTGGGGCAAATATGGCGATACTGATGAAAAGGAATCGAATCCACCGTACGAAAGTTGCAATAGGCCAGCGAACATAATAATCCTCACTCGCTTGGAGTCCAGTCCAGAACGTCATGGGAACAATGAGTACAAATGGTGAGGTATCGACGATAATAGCTATTTTCCCTTCCAATAACTCGGCAGTAACAACATCTGGTCGTTCAGTACTGTGCACAAGAGGAAAAGGAGAATAAGGACTATCTTCAATAAATTCCTCCACATACCCGGAGTCAATAATGCCGTCAATTTGTATCCGAGATACTCGCGCTCGAACTTCCTCAATAACCGTTTCGGAAGCAATACCGGCGATATACGTAATGACAATTTCGGTTTGCGTAAGCTCCCCGATCGTTAAGCATTCCACTTTAAGTCTTGACGTTTTAAGCCTGCTGCGGATTAACCCAATATTCGTTGAGAGATTCTCAATAAATCCATCCCTCGGACCACGAATGACAGGTTCAGATGAAGGTTCTTCAAGGCTTCGTTGTGACTTACTATTCACTTTGACCATCATGGCATCACTGTTCCCAATGGTAAACACAGCTGCTTGGCCTTTTAACACTTGTTTGACAATTTCATTTATTTTGGATGTAACACACGTCAACCCAATGGAGATAATATGATCATCCAGCGATTCTGTTTTCTCAATGACGACATGTTCCTGATTGTCAGATTTAGCTATCATCGGTTTCAACACATAGTCGTCAATCAGAACTTCATCAACAAGCGTTGCAAAGTAGATGATCAGCCAATGATTTTGTCCACACATTTGCACTTTGCGAAAAACAAAATCCTCACTGTTGTGGAATATACGTCTAAAAATGAATTCATTTTGCTCTAAATCCGTGGTTAATTCGGAGTTCTCTTCTTCTTCAGATAGATGATCCTCAGGTATAATGGGATACCCAGGTTTCGTGCGTAGCCATTTCCTAAACCATTTCACCGAATGAGCCTCCTAAAGAATAACTATTAATTTTAATTTTCCATTTTTTCACCAAAAATATTCTGAAGATCGTGTTCTCGTTCTCTGTACCACATAAAAAAAGAAACCTGCCCCATGAGCAGATTTCCTTTTCGCCTAGCCTAACTTTTCTTTGTAAGGATGATACTCATTACACGCAAGAATCACCCATGGTAGCAAAGCTAATGATATGCTGTAACAAGACTTCTTTACTTTGCTGCCCAACCCAAGTCTCTACTTTATATCCATCTTTAAAAAGCATTAAGGTTGGAACGCTAGACACACCGTATTCAGCTGCGAGTTCTTTTTCCTGACTGATATCAACTTTTGTAATAGTAGCCTGATTTCTTACTTCTTGAGCCAGCTTCTCATCAATGGGAAGCTGTTCCTGACAAGATTTGCTTCTAGGCTCATAAAAGTCAACGAGTGTAATCCCATGATCGATCTGTCCCCTAAAAGTTTCTTTTCTTAATGAATGGATTTCCATGCCGTAACCTCCTCTTAATTAATTTGTTGATCCCAATATGCAGTAGAAACCTGGGCCTAAACCAACGACCATACTAGGTCGTATATATTCCACAGCTTTTTCAGCAGCTACTATTTTTGACTCCATGAGGGCCTCCTTATGTACGTTGATGAATTTAATATTACTCTTAAAAGGTTATAGAAAGCCTGAATTCAATATGTAGCTTTAAGACAATGAAAACCCCGCTTTCGGCAAGCGGGGTTTTTGAGAAATGAAACGTTAGCCAATCACATTCGATATGACTTCGATATTGCCTTGAGTTGCTCTGGCATAAGGACAAACTTTATGGGCTTCATCGACAATTTCCTGAGCCACACTAATATCTACGCCTTTTACTGAAATGTCGAAATGAACTGCAAGTACATAGCCGTCATTCGCATCCTTACCGAGTGAAACATTTGAAGCTATTGAGATGCCTTCCGTTTTAATTCCTTTTTTCCTAATAATAGTTCCCATTGCACCTTCAAAGCATGCAGCAAATCCAGCAGCGAACAACTGCTCCGGATTGACTCCGTTACCTGGGCCGCCAAGCTCCTTCGGATATCTCAAGTCCAAGTTAAGATTGCCATCGCTCGAAACTGCTTTACCTTCTCTTCCACCTTCAACATTTACAGTAGCAGTGTACAATTTCTTTTCCATTGTAATCATAGTAACATCTCCTTTTGGCTGGTATATTTTTTACACTTTGTGCTCAGCTTATCCAAACTATTTTCGTTATAATTTCGATATTGCCGCGTGTTGCTTTGGCATAAGGGTAATAGTTTTATGTTTAACATGATACAGGTAAAACATAAAATCTTTTCTTATCTTTCATTCTCCTCAAATTTATATTTGGTTTCTTTCTTGGATTTTATGTTGATGATGATTGTGAGGTAACTTTCATATAATAACGATTAAATTTGAATGAATAAAATAATACATAGATAACGATTAGTGCAGCAAACAGATTTAGCAGGATCAATGAAAAGTTCAAACTAAAAAATTGAGTTAACACACCGACGCCAACTGGAGGAACAATGAATCCAGCGTATGCACTTAAATAAAAGGCTGAAATGACTCGCGGACGTTCTTCCGGCTTTGGCAACTGGCTGGCAAATCTTAATGAAACTTGAAACGTCCATCCTGCCCCTATTCCTTGAATGAAAATACCGGCCCAGAGCAAAAATAAGCTCGCTGTCTGCCCTGAAAAAACAATGACCCACGATCCAATAGCAAGAAAAAAGATACTTAAACGCATCCGTGTAACGGGATTACGCGGCCAAGGAAAGAACTGCATCAAGGCACCACCGCCTAACAGTACCAGAATTAACAAACCGGAAATTGAGAGATTATTGGTGTGAATAACTGTTTTGACGAATAATGGAATAAGAGCAAATACAATGCCACCTAACGTGAAAACAGTAAAGATTGGAAGTCCAATAAAAGACCAAAAATGAGAACGAATATTGTCTGGTACACCTAACGAAATTTTTGATTTAGTTGAGTTCTGTGCTTGGGACTCTTCGTGCTTCGGTAACATTTTTAGGATTACTAAGGAACTCAATAACATGACGAGCAAAAACCAATATGGTAAACGAAGCGGCGCATAATGGATATATTGCACAATTAAGCCTGAAATAGCTGGACCAAGGCCAAAACCGATGTTTACGATTACCCCTGATAACTTAATTGCCGTGACGACTTTATTGGGAGAAGTTTGTTTTAATAAAAAAGCACTCGCGGTACCTGTAAAAGCACCATAGGCGATCCCTTCCAAAATCCTGGCTCCATAGAGCATCCAAACGTTAGTACTCAGGATAAAAAGCAACGTTGATCCGATAGAAATCCAAATACTACCGCGAAGCACCCTTCTCAATCCCCAGCCGTTCCCTTTAGCTCCCACGACAAGCAAGGTTGGCAGCAGGATAGCGGCATAAACGGCAAACAATACCGTAATTTCGAGACTACTCAACTGAAAATGTTCACCATATAAAGGGAATAAGGAGGAGATATACGTAGCTCCGCAGGACATCATAAGAACAACCCAAAGCATTCTTTTCAATTGATCACCTCTTAGTATTTTGGGAATACAGGAGTTTATGTTCAAACATCTGCATTAAGTTGTCCTCTTTCTATCTAGAAATACAGGAAAAACACAATGGCAATCTAGATGACTTTACTTACTAGTAAGTAAGTATTCTTTAAAAAAATTAGCTTCTTATTAATCTCTCTATTTGCTCGCTAATTTGAAGTGAGATATCCTTTTCTAACACTCGTCTGTACTGTAGTCCACCTTTGATACATGCCAATACAGCATACGATAAAGATTCGACGTCGACGAAACTTTTAACTAGCTCTTCTTCCTGTGCTTCTTTCAGAAGTTCCATCCAATTCGTTAATTCAAACTCACTTAGTTCTCGAACTTTTACTTGTATGGCTTCAGGAAGGGATTCATAGTCGGTTTGAAGTGACGATATGGGACATATGCCATTTCCCGCCAGCTTTATCTGGCTCACGATGAATTTTTTAATCTTCTCATTGACGGATATGGAATCATTCTTCAAGGACAATATTAATTTTTGCAAAGTCTGATGGATCCTATCCGTTAATGCAACTGCTAAATCCTCCTTTTTTTCGAAATGGTAATGAATACTTGCCTTGGTAACACCTAACTGCTTAGAAATATCGTCATAACTAAATGCTACATAACCTTTTTCGCGAATCAGATCCAGCGTCAGGTCAAGAATCTGTGTTTTTCTATTTTCCATGTTTGCATCTTAACTTACTAGTTAGTAAGATGTCAAGCAGTCTGCATCCCTCACAATGATTAGGTTGTTTAGGTGCCGCAGGGATGTCACATCAACCTAAATTTCATTCTGGATGCGCAACCTCAAGCTGTACCATTTTCTTATTCCTACCCATATACATAACAGCGGAACTTTCAATCCAACGTTTTCTTTAGAATTCGACTTCCTCCCACAAACCGACACAGCACACGCAGAAAATAATTACGAAAAACCAATGTTCCGGGTAGCTTTGAAACAATAAGCTATGCTGCGGTGGCTTTCATTAAGTAGCAAACGATTTCAATCATAGCGTCCGGATCGGGATCACCTAAAAAGCCGATACCAGCAACTATTTCTTTGGTGTCCTTGGCAAAACCAAGTGAAAGGATTGAACATATAACTTTAGAAGTTTCCTCCCCAGCTGTCCCCGTTCACGTCCTCGGCATAATAATAGTATCGGCTGCCCCCGACGTACCCGCTCAAAACCCGCCTCGTCTGTCCGGGGCCAATACGATACCAGCCGTTTTTCCTATAAGCGACACCTTCGCTTCTGCAGCTGTTATCACGGTAGGCGAATGCAGCATATACGGGTAAATTGGTCAGATTACGAAAATAAAGTCCCATCACTATCACTCCTATTAATATATTAAACTTACTGTAATAAGATATGAAAATTACAAAAAAATGATATGGTTGATAGTATATTCATTTCATATAAATCATCCTATTTACCGAACTGGGCATGCATGTCCTTGGCTGGTCAAGCAACCACGTTCTACTGCCCTTTAGTTGGGAAAAGGCTGCCAATTTGCTCGGCAGCCCTTGATTTATAAACAATAGTTTTCTGTTAGAGTTTATTCCATAAACTATCGTATCCCCATCACAACTCCTTAGAACCAACCTGCCGCGTAATTCAATCGATTCCGACCGCTTCCCATACCTTCCAATCTTCAAAGGAGGTTTTTACGCGGTCTAAGCATTCTTCGATCCATAATATCTGTTCTTCAGAACCAGTGAAAAAATATCCATAAGCCTCTAACATCCTAAATCCGCAGTAAAAGAGCGCAATAGAATAATCGCGGCTAAGCTGGTGCATGCTGTATCCAGACACACCGCTATCTTTCATTTCGCTAAGATAGTGATTTAGAAGGTTATGTTCAGTTTCTCGACGGAGCTTGGAGGGTATTGATTTGCCAATCAAATTAGCCAAATCGTAAGCCCCCTTGATCCTTGCTGTCATTTGCCAGTCAATAACAGCGGCTAACTCATCGTTATCATCAAAGAACAAATTTCCAAAATTACAATCCCCGTGGATAAAGGTTACATTCGCTTCGGTTTCGGTACTTTGAATACGCTTAGCCGTTTCAATGATTTTGTCGATATTCACTGATACATAATCTAAGAAATCATCCTGCACAGCTTGGGAGAGTTTTAGAATGCCGGGCTTGAAGTAGTCGCGGGTTGCGATAGACAATTGACTCACGTGTCCCTTTATCCATGGAGCATCGGGAATTGGCTTTTCCCACCACTTTCCGTGAAGCCGTGCTAGGAATGTGACCGTATTCATCAATCGTTTTTCGTTGAATCCATGTTTCGCGCTTCCTGAGTGGTACTGACTTAGATCTTCGAGCACGAGAATGAAGGACCTCTCCTCCGGATTGCAGTAACTGAAGTAGCATTTGGCAAGTGGAAATAGGCTCGGTTCTGCAAGGTGAGATTGATAAAAGCCATGCTCAGATGCATAAAAGTAAAGATGAATGAAATCAGGCACCGTTTGCGAGGCGAATTTCACAATCACAGATGTCGGAGCTCCTGCATCGGAATTCGAATCAAACACTAGACGGACTCGTTTTAGCGGAGCTGTCATCCCCGTGTGTTCAGAAACAGGTTCAACCGCAAAATCAGAAAGCGTCCCATAATCACGAAAAATCTCCTGCAGCCACTGAGCAGTTAATTCACTTTCGTTTTTTGGAATCTTCATGTAAATGTCCTCCTTAAGCTCAGCTGAAGATGGCTAAGGTTATCCCAATGCTGTTAGTCAACCTTATAAGGTTCGCAACAACGGAATGATAACCCCCACGATTCCTATCACCGCAAATACACGATTTGCTTAATTCAAAGTCAAAACGAACCTCTCAGATCGCAATACTATAGATTTATTCGTCTGTCCGATCGAATAGAATGGAAATAGCGGTTTGCATGTCTATCCTCCTGAATTATCCTAAAGGCTGCCCTTTGGTTTAATAGCAAAAAGAGACCCTCAGCAACGGGCTGAGGGTCTAAGTTTATATTTTAAAAGGGGGTCGAATTTTATTATAATCTTGAATGATTAATGCCAGATGAAAATAAGATTTCAATCGTGTAACAAATATTTAACTCTCGTTTCTTGCTAGCTTAAAGCTGAGCTTGAAACGTTTCCCGTTTGTTGAACAAATTAAAGGTCATCTTTGATTTCTGAATTTATGTACTTCTATTATCAATTCTATCGAGCAAAAAGCCACCGTTAAAATACCAATAAAAGATAAAATATAGAGTATGCATCTAACTGTAATATAAGCGATTGGCATGCTATAGAAAAGACTTTGTATTGTATGAAATGCAATCGAATTATTTAAAAAAAGAAGAATTACACCAGCAAATATTCCGTAAAGTAAATTTTTTTTATGATCCATAATCTAAAAAAAACCTCCTTTTTATGCTGTTACTTACAGTCCTTTTAATTCGCTGATGTGTTTCCATATTCCTTCCAATCTATAATACGGAAGGCTTCCACGGTTCTCTGTTATTCCTGTGAGGACTGATCCGCCAAAGTGAAGTGGAAGTTCTTCGCTACGATCCTTATTTCGTGCAAAGGAAAGTAGGAGCCGTTTTTTTTATATAGTGATTATGAGGCTCTTGCTTCAACTTTTGCTTCTTTGTTTCATTTTTTTGAAAGTGAACCATCTGGGCGGAATCTGGCCATGAAGAATACGTCAACATACTGTCCACAACTACGGAAAGCAGCAATCTTCTTTCCCTCCACTACAAACCCGAGCCGTTCATACAATGCTTGTGCTCGTGGGTTGGTCTCCAGTACTTCAAGCTCTACTCGTTCGAGGAAGAGCCAATTATCAGCCAATTCCAAAGCCTTTGAAATCAGAGCGGTTCCGATTCCTTTGCCGTGATATTCACTGTCCACTCCAACATACAATTCACCAATATGCGATTTCCGTCCCGCTCTGCTCTGAGACAAACAGACGTACCCAACTACTGTGCCATCCAAATCCGCAACGAAATGATGATCATTTGGTCCTAAATTTTTGAGCATTACATCAATTTGTTCAATTCTAAGACTAGGAAGCCATACCATGTACGGGAGAACAGAATCCTGTGTGCTAATGTGATGAATTGATTTGGCATCGTTTGCCTCAACAGAACGAACTACAAGACCCAAAACTACACCTCCAAAATACTTTTTGGTTTTCTACACTTTCGAGAGTAAATCCCAATTTCCTTTTTTTGTAATTAATAATAGGTTAACGCTGTCCGACGAAAAAAAACTTAAGGCGCTCTAGCAATCCTTAAGCGGAATGGAAAATTCAACATAAAAAGGATGAAGTTCTTCATTCAAGCAAAGCTCAATTCTTTGCTTAAAATTCCCCCAATTTACCATCTCTAATGCTGTTTCGATTGGAAAAAATCCTACTTCTAAAGACTCAGGCGTAGTTGTTAATTCTCCTCCGACTGGTCTGCCTATAAATAAAGTATTACAAATACTACTACTTACATTTTGAAAAATACCACAAAACTTTGTCACTTCTATATCTATACCGCTCTCTTCCTTTGTTTCCCTTATCGCTGCAACTTTCAATGACTCACCTTCTTCAACCTGCCCTCCTGGCATTTCCCATCCTCGTTTAGGTCCTTTTATCAATAATATTTCGTTACGCTCATTAACTACAATTGTTGCCGCAGAAACTATATGTTTTGGAGCCACTTCATCGCCCTCCACTTTTTTAAATTAACAAAACTAGATTACCACTAATTTCCTATTGCTGTATACTGCCCGTTAGCACAAGCCCAACAAACAGAAAGGACCATTTTCCACTTTCCATTTCAGTCGAATAAGTTTCGATCGAGAAAAAGAAATTGGTTTACAGGTCCTTTTTTATACTTCTGGAGATGAAATCGTTGTCCTCAATTAATTAATTTTCCTTCTTATGATCAGCCAAGGGGTGTTCCGAAGGGGAAGCTATCCCAACATTTTCACCCAAAATAACATTCTTTAATCTTCGCAACTCTTCACGCTTCGTTTTTGCATTAAGCCGACCACTCACATTATTTTTCCTGCTAAATTCATCTTCCAATAATTGAAGCTCTTTAATTCGGCGGTTAATTTCCTCTAAAACATCATTTACAGTATTCACTTCTCTGTCCCCCAAATAAAGTCCTAGTCCATAGTTGATCATAGTTTTTACCCAAGATATAAAACAACAAGAGTCAGAGGGGCTAACATTTTATTTCGTCTCGTACAAAAGAAATAAAGGTCTTCGCTTCTTCTTCTCTAAGAATTCTTCCCTCATAAGTCAAAACAAAATTTTTCAGAATAAATTCATCCGATTCATTTATTCCAGCTAAAAAATCCCTAACATCTTTATCTAGTGATTCAGCAAAATTATCTGATTTCTTTTGCACATATTCAAGCGTGGTCTTAAAAAAATGTACAAACGTCTTACACACGTTGTACTCGAATGTACTCGAATGACATATTTTTATTTTGATATTGCAAAATCAAATTTTCATGTGTGAGAAGTATTTGATCAATGCCTTCCGGTGATGCTAATTCTAATATTCTTTGAAAATTGATTAATTTCTCATCTAATCTTTCGCTTACTTTCACTATCTCAGGATCACACAACCTATTAACCTGCGATTCTTTTTGGTGCATTTTCTTTCTCAAATTTCCTATTTCCTCAAAGAGGAACTCAAATAAATTAACCACCCAAGACCCTCCCTTAAATTGACCTAAATAAAGGATTTACGGATAATACAATTCGGTAACTGGCAAGCATACTGGAAATTTCTGATGAATACCCCTCAGCGTTGCGTCACCATTTTTTTATGGCTTTGCTACTATCGTGGTAGTATGATTAGTCCATGGATAATATTCCCATTACATTATTATATTAAATAAATCATAGATTAGTGTTGCTACACAACACATTATTGTTGTTAAATTGCACAATCATAATTGTGGAGATCCCACGTTTCACTATCCCTTTACTTTAATATACAAAAAAAGAAGCTGCCATGAGGCAAGCTCCCGAACTATAGTTCTCCGTTAGATAGGTTCCAAGGTTGTCGGGTACATAATTACCTGGTTCGTATAGAGCCAATTTTTCACCAGTTCTGTCGGCAGCCTTCTCCTGATGTTTATTGAACTACAGTTCGCCGTTAGTTTAACGATGGCTGGTGGAGAGGAAACATAATGTCTACAGTCGACTCAATTACCTGTTTTGATAGATCTCAATCCAGAAATTTGGCAAAGCGTTCTGTGATTTGGATGCCTCTGTGCCAATTCGTTCCTCCGTCTTCAATCGTCCAGCAAGCCTCCAACACACCTCGCGCCACACCCCACATCGCGATTCGACGAGGGTCAAGACCAAGGCGATCGGTCATAATCGCTATCCGGTCCCGCAGCACCAGCTCGCAGTCACCACCCCGATCCTCGTAGTTAAGCAGATACTGGATCGTATCAAAATGGATGTCGCCGACGATACCTTTGGGGTCAATGACAGCCCATTTCTCTTCGTCTTGGCGAAGTATGTTATCATGATGCAGATCGCCATGCAGTAAGAGATTCTCACTCGTGGTCGCGATGAGATATTCCAGACATTCTTCGGCATTCTCAACCCAGCTCTGAGGCAGTGGAACGTCAACATTCATGTCGTTGAATCGAGCTCGGTATCGCTCAATTGCCGCGAAATGCTGCTTCATCGACGGGTACAGACTGCCAGTTGGTGGCGGAAGGTGAAGGCGGCGAAATACTTCGCAAAAGATATCCGTCGCAAATACATCATTCTCAATTGTCGACAAAGGTAAGCCAGGCTCGGCACCCTCCAGCAGTGCAACTCCCCAATCCTCGTCTGCATCAAGCACATGAATCGCCCCGCGGCCCTCATAAGCGCGAAGAACACTAACTTCTCTAGAAAGCTCACCCTTCATGAAAGATGATTTAAGGACAACTCGCTTCCCGTCGCTGCGCGTTGCGCGGAGCACGAAGTTATATGATAAATTGGAAAATGGAGCTTGAGGGCTAAAGTCGAAGCGGCTTGCACAGTCGGCGATTAGCGTAGGCAGCGCCTCCGACCAGGCGACACCATGCTCACCGTGGAGTTCGTGCATTCTTTTAATAAATGTATCGGGGATCACAATCATTCCAGAATAGCTCCTTTCAGCTATGTAGTCATTTACAAGAGGAAATGTTACTTTGCAAACTCCTACTCTATTACAGTTCTGCGTTAGTTGGGAGAGTTGAAACCTCATAAATCTTCTTATTAAATCATTACGTAATAATGTATACGTACCCCAAAATAATAGCGCAACGATTGAAAGGATCATCCCAATGATAAATAATAAAACCGCGCTGTGCGCGGTTTATTAATATCTATAACTATATTGGCAAAATAAGATCAACAGTTGTTCCCGCATCGATCTGACTTTTTATATGGAGAGTCCCGCGATGCGCTTCAATGATTTTATGACATACCATTAATCCTAATCCGGTCCCTTTTTCTTTTGTCGTATAAAAGGGTTCGCCTAACATCGGTAATCGTTCTTCCGAGATTCCACAGCCTTCATCAATAAAACGAATAACAATTTTATTGTCGTCTACCTTCATTTGAATAATGATATCCCCCCCACCTGTCATCGCCTCTATCGCATTTTTTAGAATATTAATGAATACCTGTTTTAATTGATTTTCCTCACAATTGATTAAAGGAATGACGTCATCAATAATCTCAGTATGAATTTGTACTTTGCTAAGAATTGCTTGTGTGTCTAGCAGCGATATCACATCATGAAGAGTTTTTCTAAGATCCTTCATCTCAAAATTCACGACTTGCGGTTTGGCAATAACCATAAACTCGCTCACGATATCATTGATTCGATCCAATTCAGATAACATGATCTGAAAAAATTCTTTATAACCATCAATCCTTGTTTGTAATAATTGAACAAATCCTCTAAGTGAGGTCAACGGATTTCGAATTTCATGAGCAACACCAGCCGCAAGCTGCCCCACTACCGAAAGCTTCTCTGATTTAAGCAATAGTTCTTCTGTTCGCTTACGTTCTGTGATATCTTTTGCTATACCGTAAACACCATCGATTTTATCATTGATAATAATAGGAACCAGTTTCAAGTTTACTTCCACGCTTGTCCCATCTTTATGTGTGATGGCAATTTCGATGTTATTTGATTCACCTTTTACCGCCTTTTCAAACTGATGCGATGTTTTCTCTTGATCTGAAGCGACAATGAAGTGAATGAAGGATTGATTATGGAGCTCTTCCTTCGGATAGCCCATTATCTTCTCAGTAACAGGATTACTATGAAGCATACACCCGTTTAAATCTAACGAAAAAATGGCATCAGGATTATGATCTACAAGCGATTTATAACTTTGTTCTCTTTCTTCCAGCATACGCTCGGCTTGTTTACGCTCAGATATATCCCTACATAAAAGCTGTACAGCCGGTTTACCAAGGAAGACAATAGGAACTCCTCGAACCTCTACATCAAAAACTTGACGATCCAAGCGAAAAAACTTCTGATCAATGGGATCCGTTGGTATTCCATCCTCTGAGACTTGCCTAATACGTTTCTTCGCAATGTCTATAAAGTCTGGATGAACGAAATTAATGACTGGTTGACCCATAAGTTGATCTGGACTAGTTGCGCCAAATATTTTAATTCCAGCAGGGTTAATAAAGACTATATTTCCTTGACTGTGAACGATTACCGGTTCAGGCGAATGTTCCACAAGTATTCGATAACGTTCTTCGCTTTCGGTAAGCGCCTTTTTCAAACGTTTGACCCAAAAATAAAGAATCAAGGCCGTACTTAGAACATAAAACAGCCCCTTCGAGGTATGTATAGTAATTGCCGCTGACATGTTCAGTGTGTCCATTAATCTATCAGATAGGAGTACCCATAGAAAACCGATAAACACATAGACAAAAGTGATTTTAAAAGGAGTATTGAACCTTGCTGCCTTTGATTTATTATTCATATATAACTTCCTTAATTTTCCATTTTTATGAATATGAGTGGAAACATAAATGAGTAGCTAGTTGATTATACCAGTTTTTAGCCAAAATACTTATTGGATCTTTCACCAATTATTTTTAGTTGTTTATAACACACACTTGGACGGACGTGGAGGTATTCTAATTGAAGCGATCGGAGGATACTTTACCGGGTTCATATCTTGGATATCAGCATTTATTTCTTGGATTATTTGGAAATACATAATATAAATTCCCTTGCTCTTACTCAACTACATTTCATCTTAATTAACAAAGCAGGTCGCCACGCGCCTGCTTTATTTGTCTGTCTATATTCAGCTAACGTTCCTACTTAGCTGAACATATCTATAGAAAACTCCGTAACATGAACTATCGTTCTGCGATAGCGTAATGAAAAAGGAAACTTTATTTCATCGAAATATTCAAACCATCCTGCAGGAATGCACTATATTTCGCTAAATAAAAAACGTATTATTATATTATTCACGGGTAAGGAATAACCTGAAAATGGGTGCGTTAGTTTATTTTCCGAAAATGAAAGGCGGCGATTCTCATGAAGAGATATTTATCGATGCTGGGGAATTACTTACTCTATTTGACGATCATCATTTTAGTGATCTTCCTCTATAATATCGTCATTGATCCTGTATTAGGATGGGGGCAGTTCGGAAAAGGAAAGAACATCCCAATCCAGGTATTCATGGTACTTGCAATTACAATCGCTCTTTCCGCAATTGTTTACGCCATTAAATATCGGCTTTTGAAGCAGACACCGGTAAGCTTCTGGAGACTTAGTAGCTTCTCGCCGATCAGTTCGAGCTTTTCGGTTCACATGATAACAATCGGACTGGCGTTCACTTTATTAAACGCTGTATCCATGAAACTACTTCTTTACTACAACATTACAACGTTCAATGATTTTACAGAAGAATATTTCGACTCTGTTCCTTTCGTTTACATTATACTTTCCTCAGTGCTCACCACCGCCCTTGAGCTGATCCTGTTCTTTGGTATCATGTTTAACGAAGCCCGGAAACATGTTCCCGTATTCTGGCCAATTCTAGTCATCGCTTTGATTATTGCCGCGTTGCAGCCAGGAGGAATTGCGATGCAGCTTCTGGGTGTAGCGTTAGGATTCATTTATGGATCCATCTATGTACGCCTTTCATCCATATGGTCCATTATGCTGATTGGGATCGTGTTTAACATCAGTTTGTTCAGCATGAAAAGAATCGGTTGGCTTGATTACATGGAGAACATGTCGGACTTCACCCTTATTCTGCTTGCGGCAGTCACGGGACTTTATCTCATCTTTAGTACACTTTGGTACTGGAGAAAACCAAAAGCGGCTACTAACGGCCGCAGCCAACGTAGTGCACGTTAAGACGCCTTCCCACGTGATGCCAACGGCTTATTGTAAGAATTCTTCCCGTTACTTCATTGAATCAAAAAAAGAGCTGCTTCAAGGCAGCTCCCGCGCTATAGTTTCCCATTACTTGAACAAATAGACATCCCTCACTAAAAGAATGCACTTGTCAATTCAACAAACGTACGTACTATTCACTAAATTTTTTGTATTCATCAATGTAAAAAGCTACATAACCACAATTTGTACAAACGGCTGCCTTAGGTTTTGCAGATATTCTATTGAAAAGTCCTGTTCCCTTTTTAAAAATATTAATTCCAGTCAGATCATATTCAACATTAACGTTTAAATCTTTTATCATTTCATTTTGACATTGATTACATTTCATCTTTATACCTCCTTTGGTTGTTAAAACTTGTTTATTTAGATACGAACAAAAAAATTTAAAGGTTCACAAAGTATTGAATTAGCTGTTACTAGATGCATCATAAAATCAAACACTATACCATAATTTAACATCGTTATCTTACTCTAACACCTTCGGGGTCCCACAGCCACAAAAACCTAATGTTAAGTCATCCAATCCGAGTAGGACCATTTGTCGAGTAATTGGGATCGCGCCATTGAAAGATCCATCAGAACGTAGATATGGAAACAACTTTAATGCTAGTGCCACATATCCTTTAGCATAATCGGATACTGTTTCATCGGTTCCTCCTTGCGTTTGTTTGCCCTCTGCATCTTTTCCAAGAGAGCGAATTAAAAAAACAACAAACTGCTCTTTTGTAACCAATCCACTAGGATTGAAACGATCGCTCTCTATACCATCAGTAATACCTGCTTCGCGAAGTGCTTCTATAAATGGAAGTGTATCTCCAAATGCAGGATCATCTGACTTCACATCGTTGAAGTTAGAAATTTCCAATGTGTTATTTATTTTTATTCTTACGGCAAGAGCCACGATCTTCGCGAACTCAGCACGTGTAATCGTTTCATTGATACCGAACCTTTCTTCCGAGATACCCTGAATTAAGCCTTCATATAACCATTTGTCTACTTTAGCCTTCGTCTTCTCATCCAACCCGATAAGGTCTTTGTAATCAGCAGATGTTTTCGCTATAGCAGTATGAGTCTCCACGTTTGCTGTGATTACAGTGAGTACAATACACAAGCAGATAAACAACGATTTATTCCGCAGTTAAATCCACTCCTCTCAAACATAATTACCTTATATTACCATAATTTTATAATGAGAGGGATTATTTCTATTCTTCAAGATTAGATATCGATTCCGTTAGAAATAAGTCATTTATCTTCGCGTACTGGTTCTCCTCCATAAAATAATCGATAATGTAATAGATGCTAATGCAAAGATAAGCGCAGGAAGAAATATAGTAACGCGAATAGTGTTATTAAAAGGATCAATAAACGCGAAAAAGAAGCTGAGCAGGCTAATGAGATTTAGAATCGCTTGTGTAATTCCTTCGCGTTTCCATGAGATAACGAAACTTATTAACAAACCTAAAACTCCCAACGCTATCCAAAACATAAAAATCGCCTCCTATCAACTAAGTATATTTCGCTGAAACACAAAATTAATTTCTCGATTTAGTTCTTCTGTGTTTAAAATTTTACCATAAATAGGAAACCAATGATCCAGTTTTCTTCTTATACCATGAAATATCAACTAAGCATTCAACTAAGCTGCCCTTTAACGTAATGAAGCTGCCAATTGTGTCGGCAGCTTCGTCAATTAATGTTTATTCAACTATAGTTTCTCGTAGCTTAATAATCATAGTATTTTTTCGAGTTCAATCTCGTCATGAATGGGTATATCGTAATAACCCACTTGTGGGATTGTTGGCTTAAGCATCCTAGCCTTATCAACTCCGTTTGGATGTACCGCGGTTATCCGATATCCACGTCGTTGATAGAACCGTAATGCATCTACATTATCGTTAGTTGTTATGAGCCAAACGCGATTTATTCCATACTGCTTTGCAGTCCGTTCTACAGTATGAATCAAATTGCTCCCGATGCCTAAGCCTTTTACAGTCGAATTAATGCTCGTTACTTCACATTCATCCTTCTCTAGACGAAAGGTAGCCGCTCCGACTCGTACACCATCTGCCCAGGCAATGATAGAATCTAAGTCATGAAGATGATGCTTTTTGCCTTTGGATAACACGAATTCGCCACCCCACTCACTTAACCACAGGTCTTTCAGCCATTCCTTATCGTTTTCGCTCATAGGAGCAAGAATTCTGATATCACCATTTTTACCCATCTACATCACCCCAATTCAGTATATTACATTAAAAGCCGATTATGAACTATTCAACTATCCTGCCCGTTAGACGCTTTTCAGCGTCCCTTAGCCTATAATCGGAAATGTCGCTTGGCATTGTGCCTGTACATGGAATGGTACGTATCCGAGTAGTTCTTATCCGAAATCCAACAAGAATAAACGACGAGGTTAGGTGGTTATAAAAGAGGGAAATGAGTTTTACATCATCCTCTTAATTTTGTGAATCTTTCGTAACGTATGATTTTGCGAAACATCCGCTTATCGGAAAGGGCATTAAAAATGTATTTATCTGGCCGTGTATTGACCTCTATGATCCAAGGCTTCATCTCTTTATCAATGCCTATATCCACCCCATACGACCTAAAAGTCGGAAAAATTCTACTCATATGTTTACTGATCCTAACGCCTAACGCCTTAAGCGATTCCACATAGGGAACCTGCTCCATTTTAGGCATAAAAGGGGAAAGCAGCTTTCCCACCGGCATCGGCCTACCCCCGCTATGGTAGTTGGTCACGACCTTATTAGGCAGGGCTACTCGTCCCACGATTCCAGTTACCACCCACTTACGCTGCCGGTCTCTCTGTACCATAATACGCAGATCAAACGGAAGTCCCTGATAGTGGAGTAAGGGTATGCCCTTCTGCACCAAGTAGGCTTTCTTCCTTTTTGCTTTCTGGAAAGCGACGTACATTCCCTTAAAGGTTGCGAATGAACGGTACCGCGTGCCGTTCTCCAACTGATATCGGGTATCTGTGCGAGACAACTTAAAAATACCATAGCCTCCGGTGCCATTACTCGGCTTTAGATAGACGACTCGATATTTATCCAACATCCCCTCCACATTTGCTTCGGTTGCAAGGATTGTTGGTGGCAGATTAAGAGCTAGTTCCTCATTAGTTAATAACGCCTTGTATTTGCCTAACTTGTTATTCCAGTAAACCATACCTTCACCCCAAGTATCAGTATCCATGCTTTTGTCGATATCCGTTCTATCAATCTGGCACAACCCGATAAACGTTTTTCTTCCCTACATTTTGCAAAATGCGGGTTGGCACATATGATATTTTCAACACATCCGTTATCCCTTTTGCATTTTTCGTTAAGGTTAACATCAAGATTGTTCCTCGCAGTCTAGCGGTATGTCGGGGAAGTTCGGTAGAGACGAAATTGCCTAGAGAAGACGCCGCTACCCGATTTTTTGTGAGTCCGTCGATGTCCTTCACCTTAAACATTCTTATCGGATGCAGTACATGGGGATGCGCTCCCAGCACTACATTCACACCATTTTTAAACAACACCTGAATGAGCTGGATTTGGTTGCGGTCGGGATAAGTTCGAAATTCTTTCCCGAAATGTAGGCAGGCGATGATAAAATCTGTTCTACTCTTCAAGCTACGCACGTCCGCTATTATTTTTTTCTGGTTTAGCCGGTTGACTAACCACGGCTCCGGGACTGGGATCCCGTTCGTTCCTTTCGTATAAGCCAATATTCCGATTTTTATTCCCTTTACGTTAACAATCAGTTTCCGGCGGGCTTCCCGGGCGGAGCGATACGTGCCCGTATGTCGCAGACCGTGTCGATCGAGGACGTTTAATGTCCGCCTCAAACCGGATAGTTTCCCATCCATACAATGGTTATTGGCTGTTCCTAATATATCGAAGCCCAAGTTCCGGAGCGTAGCAGCGAATTTGTCCGGGGCGTTGAACAACAGTTTTCCGGGCTCTTCGCGGAAATTGTTGCCGGAGAAGGTCGTCTCCAGATTGCCTATCGTTAAATCGGATTTCCGCAGATAGGGTTTCACTTTTGAAAAAATAGGGGCGAATCCGCCTTCCCGTGCGGCCGAGGCGATCATCTGCTTTTTCATCAACAAATCCCCAACTGCTGCGATTGTGATTTTCATCTATCCAGCCACTCCTTTCATGATTACACCTTATGCGATAGAAAAGCGAAATGCCTATAAGTTGGGCACCCTCGGTGGGAATTGGCCGCGTCGCGTCAACCTAAGTACATATTACCGCGGTGAATTAATAAAGGATTAGTAAATAAAAAAGGGCTGGTGATGATTCACCAACCCGTCAGAACCTTACAGCTACATCCGCGATAATTCGATCTGTCATTGACAAGCATTATTGAGTCCGTTTCTTGAATTGATTCAGGAAAAATTGCAGGGAAAGAATTAAAAGAACGAAAGCAATTCCCGTTTCTATTAAAATAAAAGGAAAATCTCGGAGGTACTTAGCTCCATAAGCGAGCATCGAGATCCACTCGCCGGTCGTTGTCAGAGGAGTTGCCGCGAAGCAAGCCCCTCAACTATAGTTCTTCGTTATTTCAACGCTTTAAGGTTCAATTTTCTACTGAGTAAATAATACTCAATTGCTTGAAGAATAACATGTTGGTTTATTCTCAAGGAGCAGCTGCATTGGCAGACTGCTCCTTGATCATTGGATTTGAAGTGGCAATGGGGTTACTTTATCGCGTTAGCGATCATGTTCGGAATAAGTGAAAGAAGCCAGCAAACACAATGGTTTGCTGACTTTTCCGATTAAAGGCTACTTCTCTATTCATATCCAACTGCTTGACATCCGTTCATTTCAAATCCGGAAAAACTGAAAACGAAATAACCAGAAGACTTAATTTCTAATAATTTGAACATTCTGTTCATAATTTATACCCATTTTTTTGCCGTGTTAATTTAAAGGATTGGAGCATCCTAATATTGTACAATAAACTAAAATCAGGAGGTAACAATGAGAACGATCCTAAATCTTTGTATTTGTTTTTTGTTATTCCAGTCTGTTGGTTACGCCGCTCCTCAAAAAGACCGATCTTATTATGAAACGAGAGGAGAAGTCGTCTGGGAAGTATCTACCGATGAGAAAGTGATCGCCTTAACATTCGATGACGGTCCTCATCCGAGTTATACACCGCAGATCTTGGACTTGCTCAAGCAGTATCATGCTAAAGCCACTTTTTTTGTGGTTGGGAATAAAATAAAACTTTATCCTGACGTACTCAAACAAGAAATAAACGAAGGACATGAGATAGCCAATCATACATATAGCCATGCTTTTCTTTCTAAACGGACAAACATGAAAAATGAAATTAATAAAGCAGAGGAAACTATTTACTCGGTCGCCGGTATTCGATGTCATTTATTTCGTCCCCCAGGGGGCTTTTATAACGAGAGGTTAGTCAGTATTGTCAAACAAGAAGGATATAAAATGATAATGTGGTCATGGCATTTGGATACGAGGGATTGGAGTAGGCCAGGGGTCAATAAAATTGTAAATAAAGTTTTAGACAATTCTAGCAGCGGGGATATCGTACTGTTCCACGATTACGTGGAAGGTCATACTCAGACCATCGAGGCTCTAAAAAAGATCTTGCCGGAATTGGAAAAGAGGGGGTATCGGTTTGTTACCGTCTCTGAGTTGTTAACCTATCGTAAGGCAGTTCCTGCAAAAAATCCGTGAACGATCAGTAATTCTGCCGTTTAGCGTAATAAGAACAAGGAGCAGCTGCATTGGCAGACTGCTCCTTGTTCATTGAACTCTCGTTTTCCGTTAGTTTTTGGAGCTATCGTTCTGCGTTAGTCAGTGAAGATTATACTTTTAGTACCATAAAATCCTCATCAAAATACTTTCCGTTATACTTTAACGCGTTTTTTTCCACACCATAGACATTGAATCCTAAAGACTTGTAAAGCTTTTTTGCAAAGTTATTTTCTGACATGACTGCTAGGTTTATTTGCTCTATTCCATCGCAATCACTTGCTTTTCTAATTAGTTCAAGCATTAGTAACTTCCCCAAACCTTGCCCTCTCTTTTCAGGATCCACATACATCCCAAAAACATTACCTTTGTGGGCAGTTTTTAGACTGGTGTCTCGTACAAAAGCTACGCTCCCAACTATCGAACCGCTATCATCAAAAGCCCCAAGTACAAACTTGTCCCTAGTGGGTTTCAATCGCTCTACTACAGTTTCCAGTGAGAAATTTACTTCTCGCTCATAAGTTGAACCAAAAGCCTCAGGATTGATTTTCAGTGCACATAATCGTAATTCTTGATATAACCTGGCATCGTGCTCATCTAAAACTCGAATATTCATTGACTTTTCCTCCTGTCTCTTTGGTCCGAATTCTAACATATATGATAATCAACATAATTACTGTACTAAACTTCTACTCCGAGATACTTAGAGAATCATCTCCATAGTCTCTCTACTTCTATTAATTTTTGATCTTCAAATTCTAATTTATATATGTCTGGCATAGTGGTTGATTCCCCATTAAAAAATGTAAAATTAATATCTTTATACACTTTCAGCTTGGCTTCCATAAAATTCATATCCTTGATCTGACCAATATCTCTTTCACTGAGCTCTTCATATAATATAATTTCGTTAGTTCCGGCTACGCCTTTAATAGTTTGTATCGCTCTTTCATATGGACTTGATATAAAAACATCAATTTCTTCATCTTTCAAAATTTCATTTATTTTAAGTGCATCCAATTTACCTTTGTCCGACAGCCCTCTTATCCTCTCCATACCTTCAATATATGGTGATTCGGCATGTCTGACAAAATAAATAAAGGTTTTCATCTATTTCACTTCTTCCTATATTGCCATGGTTTCAACTAACATCTTTATTCAGCTATCCGTTTCAACTATTTTGGATAATGACCTAATACTTGAAAATACGTTTACCGCTTCAGTCGGCACGAAAAGGGTTGTCGCCTGTCCTTTTGATATTTCCCCCAAAGCTTCTAAAGATTTATAGGTCGTTACACGGTGTTATCCAAATCTTATATATCATCTTCCCATCTACTAAATCCTGAGAAGTATTTACAGTAATCCTTATATTGTTATTGCTTGCCCATTTTGGAAGGTGCTCGGCTAAATATGCGTAAACCTTATCATCTGGAGTTGCATACCCAACGTTAACTCTTAGACCTCCTGCAAAGTCAGGATAAAGTGAATCTGCCCATTCATAAACTTCCCGAGTAGTGTCAAATATTTTACTTGCTTCCTTGTAGTTCTCATTAATCCATTCAATGTCCATTCGGAACCCTCCGCAACTCCAATCGAGCGGGAGCTGCCTTTACAGCAGCACATTCTCATTTAAAAATCGATTTTCCCTGACGATTTTTCTTACTTTCTTCATCGTATCCGCGTGTTTGGGCACTCCAGCGATTCGGTCGAGCAACAGCCACCTCAGGCAGGCAAGCGCTTCAAAGATCTCCAATTCCCCCGCCGCTACGGGCATTTCCTCTTGATATTTGTACAAAAATGTAAGGCTTTTACTCTCGCTCAAATAGATACGCAGAAGCAGACAAGCCCATGACAGATCAAACCTAGGATCCCCCAGTTGCCCGTTCGTCCAGTCGATCACCGTGTATTGTCCATTTTCTTCTAGAATATTGCCTAAATTGAAATCGCCGTGAATAATCCGGTCCATTTTCATATCCGCGGAACTGACGAGACGGATTAGTTCCTTTTTCATTGCCGGAAACGCTTCGATCCCCGGGAAAAAATACCCAACAAAATCATACTTAGCTAGCGCCCTCCCCTCCAATCCATCCGGAGGCAGCCGGTGAATTTCGGCTAAAAAAGCGGCAATTATCTTAAAAATGCTCGGACTCACCTTCGTTACTGAAGTTCCGTGATAGCGGGTCAGCAGTACAGCGTCTCCAGTTTCGGTTCGCCCATAGCCTATCGGCTCGGATACGCGGATTCCCTGACGATGAAGAGCATCCAAAAGGCGATATTGGCGCAGGACGTCAGGTTTCGAGCGTTTGTTCCACACCTTCAACACAAAATGCTTCTCCCCCTGCGTGATCTTAACTACATCCGCCTCAAATCCCGGTGAAAGCGGGCTAAGCGTCAGTTCAGCCCCTGAAGTAAACAGGTTGTTCAAAATTGGGTTTGTATTATGCCAATCAATACCGGCCAATGAGTCAATCATTGGATTTACTGCTACCTTACCTTCAAATTGTTTCATATCTCACCTCTAGTGATTTACTTCTTCAAGAGAATTCAACATTTTATTTTAGTAAATCTTGATAACGCATACAGGCACTCCGCAATATAATGTATCAACTTCAAACAAAGAAAAAGGAGCATTCGCTATGTACAAAAGAATTCTTCATGACGGGAAGCTTTGTTACGGCAAGCACTCTTTATTTCACTTGGAAAACTGCAATGAACATATTTTAAGCATAGAAGCGGTTCGAACATTTATTGCTACGTTGGTACAAGAAATCGATATGGTGGCTTATGGCGAATGTCAGTGCTTTCGCTTCGGCGAAGGCGATGAAATTGGGTTATCGGGTGTACAGTTAATTTATACAAGCAGCATTACTATACACACTAACGATCTGCATCGGGAGGGTTATTTGGATGTATTTAGCTGCAAAGATTTTTCAGAGGATAAAGTCACTGATTGCATTCATACATTTTTCTCACCAGAACGCATTGGAACCCAAACGATCATCAGAGAATAGTAAAAGATTTTACCCCAACCGTTTCGAGCAGCATCCGAACGAACCTACCAAAGATAAATTCACTATCATCTATAATCAAACGTACGGCGAAGGCGTGATTGCAAAAACGTTTTTTTGCAAAGGCGAACTCATTTTCCGTTTTCACGGTACTTTACTGGATTATCAAACCCTTTACACACTACAAAAAAAGCAAAAAGTCTTTATTGAAGACCCCTACTTTATGGGGAAAATATTACATTGCTGTGACCCCAACACAACTGTCGATATGGAAACGCAAGAATTTTGGGCAAGTAAAGACATTCAACCCGGTGATTTAATTACTATGGATTACGAAACTACAGAAGATAAGCTGTTCAGAAGTTTTCATTGCCAGTGCGGATCCCCAAAATGCCGCAAGAAGATCTCTGGAAAAGGGACACATACTTCTCCTATATTCGAATAAACTGCTTTAACTTGGATGACAATTTAAAAGAAGCTTTAATTGAACCAACTATCCATTAGTATACAATAGCGCTGAGAAGGCCGCCGATCATTTGATATCGGCAGCCTCTTCTCTTTATGTTATTAAACTAAAGTTCCTCGTTAGTTCAAAGAACTGGTGGATAATTTATAGCCACCTTAGAAAAGATTTATTGACCATCTGCACATTGTTTTTTGTTGCCCAATTAACTAAATCCGCGATGCCGCAGTCTTCATCCTTTGAAAACCTAAAACACATATTAATTGGGACAATATTCTTCCCATATGGTTTTATTCCAATAACGGGTCTGAAATATCCCATGTTCATCATTACCTTAATTTCATTCGCTTGAATTGTTCGCCCTTTTAATAGGATTTTATTGTTGTACATGCACAACTCCGTTGGTTTCTTAAATGTTCTGTACAATGTCAATAATAATATAACTAAACATGAAAGAACCACTGCCATCGTAAATACTAATAGTATTACACTCTTCTCTTCATTCAATAGGTTAATTGCATTTTTTAGTGAAATCAAACTTATTATTGTCATGGATATAATGATTCGTATACCAGAAGGATTTTTAACGGAATGTTTAATAATCTCTATTTGGATCCCCCCCTTTATCCATATTAATATTACCATATTTTTCTTTTTTGGGGGTCAATCTTTCGTACTACGCTGCCCATTTGCTGAACAACTTGATCCCATAAAATTAAAAAGCCGCGATTTATGCGGATGTTCTTGCCACCCGACAAAATGGCTTCACTGTTCGCTTTTCCCAAACTCCTCATCCTTCTAAGGAATGGCGGTACTCCGTTGGAGAAAACTTGTAATACTTCTTGAACACTTTAGCAAAATGAGCATATTCATTGTAGCCGACCGCGTAGGCAACCTCGTACACCTTTTTTCCCGGATCACTCAATAGCTCGATCGCCTTGTCCATTCGTAATTTGGCTATATATTGTGTGTAACTAACACCAACTTCTTCTTTGAACGACTTACTGAAATACGTAGGCGACTTCCCTGCAAGTTCAGCTGCGTTCATCATGGAAAACGATTCGTTCGCAAAATTCTGATTGATCTGTTTTAAGGATTCCATCATATTTTTATGCGAACTCCAATTCCGAATATGCCGGATTTCTTCCATTGCACATTGCAGCACCAGCTCAAAATATCGTTTCAATTGCTCGGCTTGACCGTTCCATTCAAAGTCGGTTAGAGATTTTAATTGAATTCTGTTGCCGCTCAGACCCGCTATTTCTGCTTGCAGCAAGTAAAACAGGTGTATAAACATCTCTTTAAGTCTCGCTGAATTTGCTCGATAAGTCTGCAACTGTTGGTGTATCCCTTCAAGCTGCTCCCAAACGGCAGCCACGTTGAGGACCCACATGTGCTTCGCCATTGTCTCCGCTTCTACCTTACACACAGCGATCCATTCACTCCGCTCAATGATGCCTTTACGTTCATTGCCCAGTTTCTTCTCGGTTAAAGAAAGTACTCTTAATACTTCGTCAACATCAAGCGGCTTAAGCAGATAATCGGAAACTCCATGTCGAAGTGCCTGTTTGGCATAGCTAAAATCGCTGTATCCGGAAATGATAATCACTTCAGTCTGGATCCCACGGCTTACGATCTCCTCAGCTAATCGCAACCCATCCATCACCGGCATTCGAATGTCTGTAATAACAACGTCCGGTAAGGAGCTGCTAAAGAGATCCAGAGCTTCTTGACCGTTCTCAGCACATGCACTTACTTCAAATGAAGAAGTCCCCCTCTCAATGATTGTCTTTAAACTGCGTTTCACTGATGGTTCATCATCCACAATGATCACTTTATACATGCCGTTACCTCCCTAGCAATGTAATATCCATATGTGTACCGTTTGGCCGGAAATGCTTGACTTGCAGCATCCACGGCGAGATCAACATCTTCCTTGCATCTGTGAAGGATGCTTTTTCATGTTATACAAGCTCCTTTAAGTTTTTTTGTATAAGTGGGAGAACCGTTTTGCCAAATCGTTCAGCTTCCTCAACATGTGGAAAACCGGATAAAATAAAATGAGTAACCCCAAGGTCGATGTATTCCTTCAAACCTTCCCATACTTGCTGAGGGGTGCCTACAACAGCTGTTCCTGCCCCCTTGCGCACTCGGCCGATGCCTGCCCATTTATGTTTATCAAAGCGATAATCGCCCTTAAGCAGCTCATTCATTCGATTCTGCGCAACCGAATCAGCTTCATTGAAATAAGCCGCCATCTTGGCCTCAACTTCCGGCTCAATGCCCTCCAGCAATTGCTCCGCTGCCTCCCATGCTTCTTCTTCTGTCTCACGAACAATGACATGAATGCGGATACCCAGCTCGATTGGGCCTCTTTGGTAGGTTTCCGCTTTGCGTTTCAGCTCCGCAATCTGCTGATTAACAATGGCGACCGGCTCGCCCCACTGGAGATAAATATCTGCATGCTTTGCCGCTACATCCAGCGCTGCGGGTGAGGAACCACCGAAATATATAGGTGGCTTGCGATTATCAACATGTGAGGGAATGAGTGTGCTTTGCCGGAGCTTGAAGTAGTCACCGTCATAATCAACTGCGCTTTGCTCCCATAGTTTTCGGATAACACTCAAGAACTCATCCGTCCGGTGGTACCTCTCGTCGTGCTCCGTAAAATCACCATCTTGACCCAATTCAAAAGGAGATCCCCCTGTGACCACATTGATCGTTAATCTACCTTTACTGAACTGATCTAGAGTTGACGCCATCTTTGCAGCCAGAGAAGGAGATATAAATCCGGGTCGAAAAGCAATCAGCGGTTTCAATCGTTTGGTGTGATGTACGATGGCTGACCCCACCATCCAGGAATCGAGAAACGGAATCCCCACAGGTACCAGAATACCGTCAAAGCCTTGCTCCTCCACGGTCTGCGCAATCTTAACCAAATAGTCAAGTGTCGGCGCTCGCTCCGGTTTTTTCAAACCTAGCTGACTGCCATCTCCATTGGATGGCGCAAACCAATAAAACTGAACTTTCATTCGTTCCCCTCCTTTTCATAAAAAAAAGAGAAGCACCCCCTAATGGGGAATGCCTCTCCAGTCATCTGGTAGATTCATTCAATGTTTTCGTTAATTATCGTATATCCGATGCAAATACTTTGAATTTTTGTAATTGGTATAACTATAGCATCTTGCAAATTTCTGCGTCAATCCATTTTCGAAAATCATTCATTACATCCCTCTATCCAAATGTCTAATGCTGACATAAAAGATCTGTATGACATTAAAAATATAATTCCGATTGAAGGAATCAAGTTAACATCAAACTTGGAAGAGATTTCTCAAAGTTTGTTAAAAGGTGTTCTATATCTACAATTGGAGCCCAACCTAAGTGAAGGGCTCTTAGTTAATATTGCGGATTTAAAAAGTGGATACCGTGGTAATAATGAAGCTGATAATGAATACAGCGTAATTGGTCCGAAAGTCGGGTTTGTCGAAGATATAGATACCAATCTAAAATTGGCACTACTCTTAATTTGCATCATCTATTATCTTGTATCCGGAGGATTCAGAGTATTAACAGGATTTACTTTTTTCGCGGTTCTATTTGGTACTCTAATAATGCTTTTATTATACTTCCCCTTTAAATCTGGACATATTGAAAATTTATTACCTCTATTTAATCACTCTTTTCAAGATATGCTCAAATCATTTAAATCTTCTAGTACCATGTTTGTCGGATTTGAAACTTTGCTTCTTTACTTCCCTTTTTAAAATTCCCTAAAAAAAACGTGAAATGGGCTCATTTCGCTTTACTTTTTAGTACAATCCAATATTTAGCAATAACGGTTGTAACCCTTTTGTATTTTAGTCAGGGTATGCTAAAACATTCGCTTTGGCCCATTTTGGTGATGACTAAGAGTATTGAATTTTCACTCCTTGCAAGGTTTGAATTTATTTTCATTTGTATTTGGCTTCTTATTTTTATCCCGCCGCTTTGTATCTCGATATGGAGCTGTACAAGAATTATAAAAAGAGTGACCAATCTTAAACCTCAGATGTCATTACTTTTTATACTCATAACTATCTTCATTGCCGCTCTTCCGTTCAACGATCGATTTAAGGTTGATATGCTAGGAAAGTTCGTTGCTGATTTAGGATTTTATTTTGTTTACGCCTATATTCCCTTGCTATTTATCATTTACCTGATCTTTGCAAAAAGAAAAAAAGCCTAACCGGACAGCTTAAGCGCCAGTCTGATTAGGCTTTGTTAACTAAGAGGATCTGCCAAAATGGAGCGTTACGATACTGCACCGCCGAAACGCAGACAGTTCTCCTCGAATTCTTTTTTCAATGTTTGGATAAATAGGAAAACGTCGAAATCCGGTTGAAAGCGATCCTCGTTGCGCCCTACGTAATCGATCACCTCGTTCCACATCCGCCGCGCTTCCTCCATTTTACCCTCTGCTCTCGCCTGCAAGGCGTTGGCTAGTAAAATGACAATTTCTCCATGATAGCGTAGATACATCCATGACTTGGTGCGGCATGGATCGTAATCAGCGGCAATGTTCTTTTCAATTACGGGTATAAATTCGTCCACGGTTTTCCGTACCTGGGATAGTCTTTCTGCCGCTTCTTGGCTAATTCTCGGCTTCTCGCCCCGCATAAAAGGTGGATCAAATAACTCGGAAAGCTTCGCCATGTAATTCATGCAGGCTTCGTGATCGACCCTGAATGCGTCCTCAAAATATTTCCTCGCCAAATCTTCGAATTCAAAGGAGTCATTCCAAAGCGTCTTCCCCATGATATACATGCCGAGACCTGTCGGGAAAAAGGATCTCTGGGTTTGGTCGCTGATTACGCCGCGCAGGCCGAGCAGCTTCAAATTTTTCATGTCGGCGCTAAGGATCTCGGCCATTTGAAAGTATCCGGGGTCGTGATAATGATCCCACATGAAATGATATTCGTAGGCGAAACTGTCACCATCGAACTGCTTTTGCCATTCCTTGAGAAAAGCAATGTTTTGACGAATATCGGATGGAAACTTGAGTTTGTTTCTTACGTAAGGAGGAATGGCTACACCTGTTGTATCTGCATCATATGTTCTGCTGTACGTACGGGTAATCGGCGCAAATAGAAGCACAAAACGCGATGGATTTTTTAAGTGCTCGGTTTCGGGACTCCATAGAAGATCAAGGTAAAGAAGGAATACGACTTTTGTATCCAGTCCTCTTGAAGCAAGCTCCTCATCCAGTCCATTCAACATCATGACGTAAAAATCCGTAGGCGATTTTGCCCGGCAGTTCTCACACTCGCAGTGATTGTTAAGGTCATCCGCTAGCCAGAAGTTCAGCATATCAATATGGCGGTTTTTCTCGACATGGTTTGCGGCATACTGAACAATCAGATTCCGTACCTCTGGATTCGAATAACACAGGTTGGTGTTGAGCGGTATGCCGTGCCACAGTTGCCGTTTGCCGTTCACTTCTGCGAAATAATGGGAAATATCCTCGCCGACCTCGTAATTGACGCTATCCCAGCCTAAACACGGCAGACCCAGCGGCTCGCCGGTCCAGCCATGGCCGACCGCGTGATAAATGAGTCCTCTTTTCTTGATTTCCTTTTCCAGCTCGACTGTAAACTCATCCACTTGCTCAGGAGTTATCGGCTCGGGATGCTTATATTTGTTATGACGATGACTGTACCAGCGGTCGAAAAAAATAAACGGCGTTTTAAACTCCAGAAAGTAGGAGTTGAATCCTCTCTTAGGTGCCCATTCGATGTTTTCCAGCATATTTTCATAGCTGACAGCCCCTTCGATACAGAGACCTCTGTGGCGGTATGAAGCTTTTTCGTTTATGTTGATGACGATACCCTCTAGTTCCCTGCGAGGGATATACTCTCCCTCGGGGCCAGGCCGTAGCCAAATGCAGCCTGCTTCCTCCAAAAACCGGTAAACCGCGAGCAGAACGCTTCTGGCATTCGAGCCGGCGATGATCCCCTTCGTTCCAATAACGTCGATTGTAATGGCATCATCAAGCGCAGGGGATTCGAGTTCATCAAGAGGAAGGCCGAAATCCGAAAACAAACCCAGACAAATTTCAGCTTCGTTAGCCCGATATTCCGATACATTTACGTTTAAGCATTCGATTTCGCAATCACCGGCCGATAACAACTGCAAATACTTTTCAAGCTCTTGAGCAGCGAAATTCACTGCTGGATGCACATTTAAAACGACAAGCCTCACGGTGTGTGACAACGGCAAATCCATCCTTTCCAAAAGAAAATTCAGCCCTTGACTGATCCGGACACTCCTTCAATAAAATACCTTTGGAAAAAGACGAACACAATAATGATCGGCACGATCGCGATGGACGCCCCGGCTGCCAAAGCGGTGTAATCGGTCTGGATATTGTTCACGAAATTGGCCATTCCGACAGCTAGTGTCTTCAATTTCGGATTGTTGATCGTGAAAATCAATGGCACGAAGAACGAGTTCCATGTCCAAATAAACTGCACAATAGCGATCGCGGCCAGAACAGGCTTGGCTAGCGGCAGCATCACTTGAATGAAAATCCTTACAAATCCTCCGCCGTCCATCTCAGCCGATTCCTCAAGCTCCATCGGAATTTTAGCGAAATAGGCAGTCAGCATCAAAATGAATACCACATGCGCGGAGGAGGAATCCACCAAAATCACACCTGTTCGCGTATTCAGAAGTCCGAGCGATTTGATCAGCAGATAAACAGGAATGATCGTATATCCCTTCGGAATAAACATAGTGGCGACATAAACGGCCATTAATGGTTTTTTGCCTGGAAACGGCACCCTAGCCAAAGCGTAGGCCATCATCGAGCAAATACACACGACAATCGCTACGGTTGAAACGGAATAAAGCACCGTATTGCCGAAATAGGTGTTGAAATGCGCTTCCTCCCAAGCCCGGACATAGTTCCCCCATTGCAACGATTTCGGCCATAAATTGAGGCCAGCGGTAATGAATTCGGAATCGCTCTTCAAGGAGGCCAGCAGCGTCCAAATCAGTGGAAACACCCAGACGATGCCGAACAGCAACAGTAAAATTTGCAGTACAAACCACAATACTTTATTGGGTTTCATTGGGTATGCCTCCTTGTTATCCGGACACCCCATGCCAGCAGAGAGGTCAAGAGAAACACCATCCACCCGAAGATCATACCAGCCGCCGATCCGTAACCGATGTTCGGCATTGCCGATGAAAAAATCAGGTTATAGACGTACATATCCACTGTTGTAGTGGCGAAGAAGGGGCCGCCCCCGGTCAGTGTCTTGGCCAAATCGAAGGCGTTGAAGCCGCTGACCACTTCAAGCATGAGAATGACGACGGCGTATGGCAAAAGCAGCGGCCAGGTGATGAATCGAAACGTTTGCCATATGCTGCAGCCGTCTACCTTGGCGGCATCGTAGGTTTCGCGTGGAAGTGACTGCAGCGAAGCCAGCCAATAGATCATAGACATGCCGAAATGCAGCCAAGCACCAACACCGATCATGACAAACATGGCAGTTTGCGGCTGAAGGAGCCAGGGGATGGATTGCTTGATCCATCCCAGCTCCAGTAATACGTTGTTAACCAGCGCGTTGTCGTTGCCGAATATGAACTTCATCACAACGCCGATGATCGCAGTTGTCGACACGACGGGGATAAAATAAAGAGTACGCAACAGCCCTTTCCACTTCAGCATGGCAGAGTTCAAACAAATAGCCATTAATAGGGAAAGCGGCATTTCAAGTGCGATTTTCCCGATCATATAGGTGAAACTGTTTCGGATGGAATTCCAAAAATTTTCATCGTGGAATGCACGCTGGAAATTGGCAAGACCGATAAATTTGTCGAGAGGCCCCATCCCGTACCAATCAAAAACTACGTACACATAGCTCATTACGATCGGGTAAAGTGTAAAGGCAATAAAAAACAACAACTGCGGGAAAATAAACACGTAGGCCCACATGTATTTCCGGTATTTAATTTTGCTAAGTGTACTTTTTCTAATAACCGAAGCCTGCTTGATCATCCCTGTATTCATCTATCAACACCCGCATTCTATTGCGTTATTTAGTATAGGGCTGCAATGGTGTCCAGTCGCTGAACGTGAAATCCTGCTGGCTGATGGCTTTCCCACTTCCGGAAACCGTTTTGATCGCGTCCGTTAGCGCTTGGTTCATCTGCGCATTTTGCTTATCAAGGGCTCCCTTCAAATCAGTAATCTGATTGGTCATGTATCCCTGGAATATATTCAAGAGCGTCGTTGTCGGCAAGTGCTTGCTCACGTCGGTCAATACGTCAATCGTGTATTTGTTTTTATTGATCGGGTTCGGAATCTGGATATAGGTTTGCGCATTCAATTTTTGCGCCGTGTTGTAAACCTCCCAGTCCGACTTCGCCTGGGTTTGTTTAACCGTTGGCAATCCCGGTCCGTAAGTAGCCGCCCCAATTTGGCCATAATTATCAATGAAATAATTCAGGAAGATCTTGACCTCTTCGTAATGCTTCGTGTTTTTGTTCACCTCGAAGCTCGAGCCGGCGAAGCCCTGGAACCCACGATAGGTCTGTTTTCCGTCTTTGGTCGGAATACTCATAGCGACAAATTTGGAGTCCAAGTGATTCGGCGGGTAAGTTTGAATGCCTTCCGTACTGTCTAAGATGAACGCCACTTTCCCATCCCAGAAAGGCGCTCGTGCATCCGCCGGGTTGAACAGCATGCTGTTCGGATGCAGGATTCCTTCATCCTTCATTTTTTTGAAGAAGCCCATCCCATCGATGACACCGGAAGCATTATTGGCATACGTGCCCGTCTTGAAATTGAACAGATATCCCTCATCGGTGCCTATCGGTGAAGCTTCAGGTGTAACAGCCGTCGACAATTGCCCATAAAAGAGCCCTGTTATCCAGCTGGCCATACCGGGAAACACAAAACCATTCGTACCTGGATTTGCCGCCACCGTCTTCTTGGCGATATCGATGAATTGCTCATATGTGAGCTGCTTGCTCAGGTCCTCCGCCGTATACCCCGCTTTTTGCAATAAATCTTTATTGTAAACCAGAACATTAGAATAACGAGATTCCGCGTGAGGGATCGCATAAATTTTGTTGTCTAACATCGTTTGGCCTTCATTCCAGGTTCCGGAGACAAAATCATTACGCTTCGCGGGTGTAATCAAATCACCAAGATCGTGAAGCAAATTCGACTGAACGAGCTGCTGCAGAGGAATCGATCCATTCATAAAAATGTCAGGCAAATTGTTGCCGGAGATGGCGGCCTGTAAAGCGGGCGTGTAATCACCCGGGGCGATGGCGTTCAGCTCCACCGTAATGTTCGGGTGCTCCTTATTGAACTGCTCGACAAGCTTATTCATATTCTTTAGATACGCGCCAGCGAGCCGCTCCCATACTTGAATCTTCACTGGCGCCTGAGCTGCTGTTGGTTTGGGCCCATCGGTCTGGGCCGGAGCTTGGGTCTCCATCGTTTCGGACTTGTTGCAACCCATTAATACGACTCCCAGAGAAAGCAAAGCGGCGATACTTGGCAACCAAGATTTACGTTTCATCGGACAATCCCCCATTTTTTATTATTGGACTGCATAAAGCGCTTTCAATTTCTCAATGAACGTAATTTTTAACCGAATTGCATTACTCTTTAACTGCGCCAAGAACGATCCCTTTAATGAAAAACTTTTGCAGGAATGGATATACGAGCAGAATCGGAACAGCTCCGATAAAAATTTGTGCGGCTTTCACCGTCCTTTGCGATATGTTTTCTAAATCCTCTTTGTTGACATTCATCTTATCGAAATCTTGTTGGACTATTATGGTTTGAAGAAAAGTAGCAAGCGGATATTTCTCAAATTTGGTCATGTAGAGCAAACCGTCAAACCAAGCATTCCAATGAGTCACCATTGTAAACAAAGAAAGGGTTGCAATGGCCGGCAGTGAAATGGGCAGATAGACGTAAATTAATGTTTTAAAGTGCCCAGCGCCATCCATTAAGCAAGCTTCCTCCAATTCCTTCGGTACGGTACGAAAGAAATTGAGCAGCAAAATCAAGTTCCACACTGAAACGGCCCCCGGTAAAATCAGCGCCCACAACGAATTCATTAAGCCTAACTTCAGGATTAATATATAATTGGCAATCATCCCTCCGTTAAACAACATTGTAAAAACAAAATACCATTTATATATGCTCCCGCTTTTAAAGTGAGATTTGCTTTTGGACAACGGATAAGCTGCGAGTACAACGACCATCATCCCGATTACGGTACCAGACACCGTTCTCTTAACCGCAATCCAAAGGGAATTAAGAAAAAAGGGATTGGAGATCGACTTAACATAAGCATCCCAAGTGAAATCTATGGGCAACAAGGTAACCAGATTGGCGCTGGCTGCTGCTTTTCCGCTTAATGAAACCGCCAAGATATGAACGAGAGGTAGAATGCAAAGAATGGCCAGGAGTGCAAGGAAGATAGAATTGGTCAAAGAAAACGCTTTATAAGAAATTGATTTATGATACAAAGACACCTCCCCCCTACGTTAGAAGATTCGATAGTTCGCAAATTTGTAAGCAAGCCTGTAAGCCAAAACGATCAAACCGAATCCGATGACGGATTTGAATAGGGCGATAACCGTTCCGAAGCTCATGTTGCCGTTTATAATCCCCATCCGATATACGAATGTGTCAATAATGTCACCCTTGTTATACACGAGTGGATTATACAAGTTGAATATTTGGTCGAAGCCTGCATTCAGAATATTACCAAGCGACAACGTCGCGACTACAATTGCAATCGGGAGAAGCGCTGGTATCGTAATGTGAATCGTTTGCTTCCATCGGTTTGCCCCATCCACTTCCGCAGCTTCGTATAGCGAAGGGTTGATCCCCACCAAGGAGGCGAGAAACACTATGGTGGAAAAGCCGAATTCCTTCCAAATGTCGCTTGTGATTACCGTGAATAAAAACCAGTTCTCATCTCCCAGAAAAAACACGGGGTTTGCTCCGATCAGACTTAGCGCCTGATTGACAAGTCCACCCTGTGGCGACAGCATATCGAGCAAAATTCCTCCAAGCACAACCCAAGATAGAAAATGCGGTAAATAAACGAGGGTTTGCACAAACCGCTTGAACAACGGTTTACGTACTTCATTTAGCAAAAGCGCGAACAAAAATGGCACAAGAAGGTGGAACACGATTTTTAATGCAGATATGAAAAACGTATTCCAAATAACACGTTTCGAATCAGGATATATGAACAAAAACCGGAAATGTTCCAATCCTACCCATGGTGACTTCGAGAAACCCAAATATGGTTTATAGTCCTGAAAAGCAATGATAAGTCCGGCCATTGGCACGTAATGAAAAAGGAAAGTCAGGATGACAGCAGGCAGCAGCATGAGATGCAGTGACCAGCTTCTCGCTAATTTAAAAACACTACGATTTACAGTTGCTGGTTCTGAAGTCCTCGTCTGATATTGCATGCGATCACTCCTCGAAAGTTAAAGCGGATATGGTACGCTCACTCCGCCCCATATCCGTTTTTTCAAAATCCTATTTCAGCGCCTTATACCACTGATTAACTTCTTCAGTGATCTTATCCCCGCCTGACGATTTCCATTGCTGAACAAAACTGTCAAATGCACTCAAAGGTAATTTGCCAAGCGCTATTTTGTTGTACGTTTCCAGTTCCATTTGAGATAATAGATCCCATTTGGACTCCATCGTTTTAGTAGGTGCGCCGGTAAAAGCCTGATTGTAAATATAGCCTTTGTCCTTGCTATCTTTGACGATCACGGTCGCGTCCATTTCCTCTTTCGTTCTCGTTTCCTTCGTGGTTCTTTCATATGGCGTCGAAGGTTCGCCGCCTTTAGCGAGCTTAATTAATGCATTGGTCATCAAATCCGGTATGCGTGCGCCTGTATAAGTGATGGTATACGGCCAGACATTCGTACCGCCTTGTGCCGTTCCATTCGACCTCGGTTTTCCGTCAAAGACATCCCAGTCATATCCTTTTGCAAGACCATATTCAAATTCACTGCCCACTTTCGGATCCGCATAGTTGTCGAAGAAGTAGTTGTAGTACAGAAGAATCGACTCGGGATGCTTGTTGTTCTTATTTATCAAGATCACGCCATTGTCTATTTTCTGAACTCCGCGAATTCCGATTTTGCCGTCTGGACCTTGAGGGAATTGGTAGGCTTTGAATTTCGCGTCTTTAACGTTTTTATAAATGTCACGCAGCGGGTAGTCTGGATAATAATGCGGACCTACGACGATACCCCCTTTGCCGGCAATAAACACCTCAGCAGCCTTCGTATCGTCCATCGTTCCAGCTTCATTCGAGATATAACCCTTTGACATCCAATCGCTTAGTTTAGCCAATCCTTGCTTGGCGCCAGTGTGAATGGAACCGTACTCCAACGTATTCCCGGAGTTTTTATTCCATTGATTGATGATGGAGCCGTACCAACCAAAAACAAACGCCGCCGAGTTTAAATTTTGTTTAAAACCGACTGTTAACGGGATCGTATCGTCTTTTCCATTTCCATCCGGATCTTTCGTTTTGAAGACCTCCATAATATGTTCCAGATCCTCAATTGTTTTTGGTGCCTGGAGATTGAATTTATCCATCCAGTCCTGACGGATCCAAAGAACGTTCTCTGTATTTAGCGAATAGTCAAAAATCGGCAGTCCATACTTCTTTCCGTCGCGCATATAAGGATACCAAACTGCTTTATCGCTATTAACCGCATCCTTGTATACTTTGGTCGCATATTTGTCAAACAATTCATCGACGGGCATAAACTTCCCGGTGTCGATCAGCAGGTTCGCCACTGCTGTATCCCTGAGAATAACTACGTCAGGCATTTCTTCATTCGCGGATAAGGAAAGGCGAAGCTTGTTATTAAACGCATTGTTCGTATTTGGAGTCGTCCAAGCGAATTTGATGTCAATACCAAGCTTCTCCTTGATCATTCGCGTATGAACGTTATTTTCGGTTGTTTCACCATCTTTAAATTTCCAGCAGCTACAAACCTCTTTTACGGTTGTCAGCGTGATCGGCGGATCATACTTACCATTTTTGAATACTTCCGCGATGCTGTCGGTTGCAGTTGCAGTTGGTTTATCCGATCCTGACGCAGATGGCGGTGTATTATCCGAGCTGCATGCGGCCATAGAGCCGACAGTTAACATAGTAGATAAAAGGACTGCAAACGGTTTTCGATATATTTTACTCATGCTATGACCCCTCCTTGTTATGGGTTTAATAGACTCTAATCCAATATAAACCACGAAAATCTCAGGTTACATAGTAAAGTATTAGTCCTATATCATTTTGTTAGTGTCATGGCGTCACGATAATCCTGAGGCGTCAGACCGAAATACTTTTTGAAAACTTTAATGAAATATGCGGCGTTAGGATAGCCTACGCACTCCCCGACCCGATATATTTTTTCGTCGCTGCCGCTCAATAAATACGCTGCTTTCTCCATCCGATATCGATTAAGATAAGTGCTTAACATTTCTCCTGTTTCTGTCTTGTACATTTTAGACAAATGCGTTGGATGCAAAAAAACATGATCCGCCAAGGCTTGCAAAGAAAGATCATGCGCTAAATGAGTTTCAATAAATCGGTGCAGCTTGTGTATGATGTCGGATCTGGTATGCGTCATTTCTTTTTCAATTTCGCCCTTTATTTTATCGATCGTTTGGTGTGTCCACTGTCGGAGCTCCCTTATCGATCGAAATAATGTACCGTCTGATAGCTTTTCGTAATCCTTTCCGATTAACTCCGATAATCGTTGCCCGTTTTTATGAGCCAGATAAAAGAAAGCACAAGCAATTTCATATCCAGCTTCCAAGACATGCTCGTGCGAATCAGAAAAGGACTCGTTTAATTCTTCAAACAAACTATTCATTTTTTCACCCAACTCCGTCCAACGCCCTGCCTCCAACAAGTGTACAAATCGGGGTTGCTCATAGATTTGCGTCATTCTTTTGACTTGGGGTAAAACCGGCTCGTTAGAGACTCCCATAAATACACCTTGGTCTTCCCCTACCCGTTGTCGAAATGAATTTAATAAAGCATGATATTGCGGGGATAGATTTTCGGGGAACTTACCCCAATCTGACAATAAAATAGAAACCGTACCTTTCAAAAATACGTTAACCATACGCTGAAGCCGGACAGCGCATTGTTCAACCAGTAATCTGTCTTGGTTAAACAGCGATTCAAGCTGATTAGGTTTGGGCATTGCTACAAATACAAGGAATCCATACTTATCACGGCAATACCATAAGGTAAAATGCCTCGTGAATATCTCATCCGCAATATTAAAGACCGAAAATTCAATTAAGCTCAAATCGGTTTCTTCCAAATGGTTGAACTTACCCTCTAGTCGTACCAATAACAGGCAAAAGTTCGATCCGAATTCAATAGGGAGTTGGTACCCATCTTTTTTTCGCTCCCATTCCTGTTTCGTTATTGAGCGTCCCGAGAGCAATCCTTCGAGGAAATTCCCTTTCAAGAGAGCCAAGTTCTCACGCAGGGTGGAAATCGCCTGTTCCGTGGAAGTGATCTGCTCCCATTCCTCTTTCAACTGCTTAATAGCTCGCATTAGCGCATCTACTAAGATTTCATCTCTAACCGGTTTGAGCAAATAGTCGGAAACGTTATGAGATAATGCCTTTTGAGCATAATCAAACTCCCCATAACCTGATAAAATTATACATTTGATCCTGCTCCAAGTTTTGCGAATATGCTCAATTAGCTGGATACCTGTCATCTCCGGCATCAACACATCTGTTATTACGATATCAATTGGGTAAAGACCAAGCAGATTCAATGCTTCAATTCCATTTTGTGCCGTATGCACATGATCAATCCCGAGACTTTCCCACGGAATCGATTCCGATAATCCTTCCAACCAGTGTGCTTCATCGTCAACCAGCAGGACGTTCAATAGGTTCACACTCCTTTAACTGGGTAATGTTACCAAAACGAAGTGTGGTCTTCAGCCCACCTAGCGGGGAAGGTTCGAAATCAAGGCCTGCCCCCTCTGGGAAAAAGTAAGTCAATCTTCTGTGAACGTTCCACATCCCGCAACCAACTTCGTCGTCTAGCGCTTCCCTAATTTTTTGTTTAAGCCTTTGTCGTTGTTCCTCATTCAATCCTGGACCGTCGTCATCTACCGTAATGACCAGGTTATTTTTATCATGTTTCCCTACGATTTTAACGGTGCCTGCGCTGATTTTCTTCTGAATGCCATGGATAATCGAGTTTTCGACGATCGGCTGTAAAATTAGCAGTGGTACTTGCATTTCATGCATTTCATCCGGAATGTCCACCTCATAGCGTATTCGGTTTATTCGCAGATTCTGGATTTCTAAGTAATGCGTAATCATCTTGATTTCTTCCTTGAGGGTGGTAACCTTTTTCTCGAGTCTAGTCGTATACCGGTAATAATCAGAAAGATTGTAGGCCATGGCCAATACAGCCTCTTCGTTATGTAGCTTTGTCATATTGGCAATGAATCCTAGACAATTGTATAGAAAGTGAGGATCGATTTGTGACTGCAACTGTTTTAAGACCGCCTCGCGGGTGTGCAGTTTCTCTACTACCACTTTTTCCATCAACTCTTGAATGGTCGCCGTCATTTCGTTAAATTGAACGAACAAAAAGGAAAATTCATTTTTCGGAAATGATTTTATCCGATAGGAATAATCCCCCATTTTGAGCCTTTTCACTGCCCCAATTAACGAGTGGATTGGTTTTTGTACATTCCGATACAGACCATAGGAAGTAATAAATCCCATAATCAACAATACAAACAACCCTAAGTGAAACAAATTACTGCTCTTATTGATCGGGGCTAGTATGTCCTCAAGCGAAACATAGTCGATTAAGTACCAGCCTAATGTCTTTGATTTAATCGTGTTTACTAAGTACCCCCTCCCTCCTATATTCAACGTAAAGGTGGGCGGATCTTCGGATGAACGAGCACGAATAGAATCAATGACCTGATGGATTAACTGCTCATTAACGCTTTTATTTCCGATAAATCCATCCTTCATCGAATAAAGAAAAGGATCTCCACGGCCACTAGCCTTGAATTCGTCTAGCATATTTTTAATTTTATCTTCCGACAGGCTCATTTCTACAATCAGATTGGCCTTTTCTAGAGAAACGTCTGCCGTGAAAGGGCCAGTCACATAAGAATAAAAACCGGCTCTATAAGGAGCACCTTTTTTGTACACCCAATCGGCGGATACATTTCTTGTCAGGTAGGATTCATCGTAAGCCGGCTGCGGATCAGTCGAGATGACTTCCTGCGTAGTAAGGGAATAGATTGCAATATGACTAGTCCAATCATAAGAAAGTGCCTGAAAGTTGATTTTGTCCTGAAGTGTAGATCGTATTTTTTGATTTTCAAGCGGTTCTCGTAAAAAGGGAATAGCTGCGAATTCTTTCACGCTTGGATCGTTACTGAGCACAATGGAATTTAACTTTAGTCGATAGACAGAGGAATCAATTAAACTTAAAAAATAGGACAATTGATCGTAGTTCGTCCTTTGGATTTGCTTATTCAACACGCTTTCACTGACTTGGTTCGTGTAGCTGTTCATGAGTAACACCGGAATTAACAGAGCAAAGAGCAGCAGAAGAATGCGATTATAAATGCTCATCGTTCAACATCTCTCCAGATACCATTTTAGAAACCGTTTCATCATCGTTTTTGTTAAAAAATCTATTTTTTCTATTATTTCAACTCCTTAGGTGTTGGTATATGTTTTAATCCTTAAAATTATGGTCTATTGTGAATGTATCTTTAAGATATAAAGAAAAAAGGCAATTGATCCACTAATGTGATCAATTGCCTTTTCATTTGCTAAAGATGATACACAAAAGATTTCCTGATGGTTGATTTAAATTTCTCTGTCTTATCTGTTAAGATTTGTACTTTTAGTTTAAAAAGAACATATTATTGCTACCTTTTCCCATATTAATTCAACCAATTGAGCAGTACCTTTAAGGTGAAAACAATTCTAAACATGAAAGGAGTTTGAGCGCTAAAGAACCGCATATCCCTATATTGGAAGTTATGTTTGGATGGTACTTGTAAAAAATAGGAGGATCGATGTATGACGTTATTTGGTAAACAAAAATCTTTATTGGCCATCGTACTTTCTCTGCTAATGACCTTCTCACTTTCGGGATTTGCTGGAGCAGAATCCAGCCAACAGCATCCCGCCGCATCGAATGGACAGTCTTTTGGACTCGATGCTTACGCTCTTCGTGGACCCCAAGATTCGAGCGCCAAACTGTATCTTACGGTTTTGCCCCCCGACGCACAGACTGCTGCACCCGATCAGCTTAAAAAAATCCAGGTTAAAGTGATCGGAACTGACGGGCAGCTGCAGAGCACGGAAAACAATAAAAACGTTTCTTCTCCAAATGGCAGTGCTATCATAGATCTTGGAGACGTACCGCTACAAACGAAAATTTCCGTTCAGGTGCTAGTCCAAACAGCACAAACAATTAATACCGAAGTCCTGAATGCGGAAACTGCTGTTACCGAATTTGCTTTAAACGCTCATCAGACCGTAGTGTCCGACTTCAAGGGCTATGGCTCTCAAATGAATGCAAATCTGTATACGGCGATAAACACGCAAGGCACAACTAATTTACCGCCTAAGGACGTTGCCAATAATTTAGAAAATAAGGTTGCTTCCTTGAGACCTGGCTTGACCCGTATTTTCATAACGAAAGAGGACTTCCTGCCAGGTAACTCCAGCCAATTGGAATCTTTCTACAATACTGTAGCACTCGCTCAGAAAATCGGGGCTTATGTTAACATTACATGGCAGTCAGCACCTAAGCCAATACCGGATACGCCGGCCCAACTTGATGCGGATATACAAAGCCGTATGCAGAACTTTGCAAACACTTTGGTTGATTTGATCAAAAATAAGGGCATAACCGTCATCAAGCAAATTACGATTCAAAATGAGCCGAATACCACAGGCACATGGATTTCCCAGAATATCCCTGTCAATGAGCGATACTACCGCACGCTCGACCAACTTTTGAAGGATGCGGGCATTCGCGATCAAATCAGATTTGTTGGCGGGGATTTGATTAGCGATAACCAGGCAGCATGGTTCAACTATATGGCCGATCATATGGGCGACATTCTAGACGGATGGTCTGTGCACATTTACTGGGATTACTGGGATACTGCAAAATTGCAGTCGCGGTTGACCGGTATTAAAACAATTTACAATACCATTGCACCGGAAAAGCGCAAACAGCTATTTGTTACTGAGTATGGCGTTCGGGGTAAAAAAACATATGACGACGGCAGTAAAATTTTTGATCCAAATCCATATCAGAATGGCGTTCTGAAGCAAACACTATTCGGTTATTACAAAAACAGCGATGGAAGCTATACGCCAATTAGCGAAACCAATATCAGCGCGTTTGAACAGGCATGGTTCAATATGCTGGGCGCTGACTTAGGTTTTGGCGGATTCTCCAAATGGGATATGTACAGAGCCCAGTATGATATGGGCTATCAGGATTACTCGCTGATTGGATATCTATTCAACCCAGAACCTGGTCAGGATCGTTGGCCCCTTCGCCCTGCTTACTACATGGAATGGCTCTTCGGAAATGCAATAAGTGTAGGTTGGCAGGTGCTCGGCTACAACGGCACTTCAGGGGCCAAACTGATCACTCCGTATAAAGGTCCCAATAGCGAATTGACCCTGTTCGCGTTGAGCACCGATCAAGCTGGTGCGTCGTTCAGCATCGGAGATATGCCGGCCAACACGAATTTTAATGTGGTCATTTGGAATGCCGACGGCAGCGGCAAATTGTCGAATGAAGGAACTGTAAATTCCGGTAATACAGGTACGGTTTCGGTTAATGCTCCGGCCGGAAGTATGGTTTGTCTGACCACTGTATTCTTAACGAAACTCCCGTAAAGCTCCAAACGAATTTCATATTTCTAAACTTCACCCTTTCCGTTAAAGCCTGCGGAAAGGGCTCTATTTTGGTTGAAGGATTGTAGTTTCATCTTTTGTATGTGTATCATGGTTTACAAAAAGTTACAACGAATAGAAAGAGGAATTATTCCCCTTATGTGGAAAGGTTTAATGAGTGAACGGACATTGTCGAGTCCGGATTGAAGGAGGAATATTATGCCCATCCATCCCTACGGATTGCTCAAATGCAAAGCACACGACAGGCGTCTCGGCACAAACGAGAACCCGCATTACCAGGTACACGCTATCGCAAATAACGAACACTTCCGCATAGCGATCAATGTCAAGTCGCAACTTAGCCCATCCGAGCTGTTGTACTGTACGATTGAACATTTTCAGCATGTCACGACGGCCGAATTGGCTGCTATGCCTTTTGGCTTTTCGCCGCTGGCAAGCAAGCCTGACGGACAGGCACTTGATTATATTCGTAGCAATCTATTCGATCGCCGAAACATGCTACCGCTTGCCTTCAATGTACCAGGAAGAGACAACGATCTGAACGAGAAACTTGACTTCTACATCAGACGCGCGATGGAAACAGAAGATTCCGTTATGTACGCATTCGGTGAAAGATGGGGTCCTGAACACGGCAAGCCGGACAAAATTTTTGGATTCGAAATCGGCAACGGCATTCACGATATTCATATGAATCAAGGTAACAGTGGCACGTTTACGAAAGACGACGGTGTCTACCAGGACGGGGGGCTGCTGTTTCACTTCCCGTCGGAGGACAGGTGGATCGCCGTATTCCTCGCTTTTCAGTCCCAGTCATGGCACACCGACGATAATTCGGGACACGTAATCAGTGGCCCTGCGGAGGAACCAGTACCTAATACCGACATAACGCCGGTTCTGGTGGGAAGCAGCATTCGAATCGCAGGGGTCGTCGTGCTGACTGAAGACGGCAGTTACGAAACGGTCACACTGCTGAATGCTTCCAATTGGGCCGTAGACTTGACAGGGTGGGTAATCGCAAACAAGGCTAAGCAAAAGTACAAGATTCATGGCATCATCGAACCCGGACAGTTTATGTCCATCCCAGTAACTGAACCTGCATTCTTCCGAGACGCGGGTGATATTATTACTCTACTCGACCCTAGCGGAATAAAAGTCGCCGGAGTCTCATATACGAAGCATCAAGTGAAACCAGGCTGGACGATACTCTTTTAAGTTCATGCAAATAGAAGAACCGCCTTCCAATTAATTGTTGGAAGACGGCTCTTTATTTTTTGCGGACTATTCATTATAAGCTAAGCAATTTAGCGACAAATTGTTGATTGAATATTCCAGACAATTTGTCCATTATATCTAAATAGACAAGTCCATTACCTTCAAGTTTTGGAGAATTCCCTAAGGGTACCGTTCTTTTTATTAATTGGGCATAAAGCTCACGCTCTGTAAGATTTCTTTCGAAGCTTGTATTGACAAGAACTTTGATTAGAGCCATTGCTCCGGTAACATGTGGAGTAGCCATGGAGGTTCCACTCAATGTAGCATATTTGCCATTTAAGTAAGTTGATAAAATCTTCTCGCCCGGACCTACTAAGTCTACTTCATTGTTTGAATTTGAGAAATTGGATGAGTGTCTCTCCAAGTCAATTGCACCTACGCTTATCACTTCATTATAACAACCTGGATAATCAAACTCATCTGTTGATTCAACGCCATCCCCTTCATTTCCTGCCGCACAAATGACAAGGATGTTCTGTTTAACTGCTTTTTGAATTGCTTCATGAAGTTCAGGAAGATTTACTGGACCGCCAAGTGACATAGAAATAATATCCGCTTTTTGTTCAATTGCATAGTTAATCCCATTAATAATCCATTCGTATTGACCAGAACCATTTTTATCAAGAACCTTGATAATGAGCAGATTTGCTTCAGGGGCAACACCTACAACACCATTGTTATTTTGCGTTGCCGCGATCGTCCCTGCAACATGGGTACCATGGCCATTGTAATCCTTGTATACATCCCTTTTTCCTCCATCATCGTTCGTGAAATTTCTTCCTCCGACAATCCGTTCTTTTAAGTCAGGGTGAGTAATATCACAGCCAGTATCCAATATAGCAACCGTTATACCCTTCCCTTTTGTTTGATGCCAAATTTTGGGGGCCTGAATCATTTCAACACCTTTAGGAATTTCATTGACCTTTTCAGCCTGTTCCAGCACTTGAAAGGGAATTACATGTACTTTTCGCTCCATTTAAATTACCTCCTATATATGATTAAATTATAAATTGAAGCCATAATTGTGATACAGTAAATATTTTAAAAATTCTGAATTTACTGTTGATCGGACTGTTATCTATATGCTATTATTCGGGGAGAACATTTTTTCTAGTTGTAATTTTGAAAAAAAAACAAGAGTGCTACCAACACTCCTGTTTTTTTAGATACTTTGGCTTTTGGGACCTCCTGGGCTAATAGTTCATAAATGCCTACCTGATAATCGTTTAGCGGCGAAAGGTAGGCCTCTTAAGGTATTAATGTATTCTTATTAAGACTACAGCGATGAAGGTTAACAATGCCAGCAGGAAACTCCCAAATTGTAGAATCAACTTTATCATTTCATCTGGTTTCACCTTTACCCTCCTCCTTCCTGTCGAAAGGGAGATCCGGGTGGCCTAGTATCTAACAAATAGAGTCTACAAAGTGTAATGTGAAAGGGTAATAATAGGACCCAAGGATGTTTTTGGACAGAAAAAGCCTACCCTTTTGATAGCTGGCTGGCATAGTTTCCCTTAGCCCCTGTAGCTTTGCGTCGCCGCCTTTAAACGGTTTTGCCATTATCTTGGGTAGACTTCTATTTACTGTAAATCTATTATATTCCTAATAATTAGATAATTATATAGGGAGATGGACACATAATAAATTGTAAGCGTATACAATAAAATTGTCGAACATAAGCAAGAAATGCCCCTGATCATGGAAAACATCATACCCTCTAGTCCAAAAGTATCGTCTTTAAATACCATGATATCCCGAAAGATTTTGCCCGTCCAATTTCTACAGCGCAGTTAGCATTATATTCCCGTAATTTGCGATGACAATTATCTCCCTTTATGATCGTGCTCCATCAAGTAGCCCTTTCAAATAACCGATTGCAAATACCCGTCCCATAGACTCGTAACCGGGATCATGATTCATTTCCCCTGCCATCGTAGGTACGTGGTCAACCCGCACCGGCCCGTCAAATCCAACGGATTTATAAGCTTGTATGGCGCCGAACATATCCGTTTGACCGTTATCATGAAAGGTCTCGGTAAATTTCTCTTTACTTCCGCGAATGTCCCTAAAGTGGACGAAAAACAGTTTATCTCGACTCCCAAACTCTACGATCGATTTCTGGATATCTTCACCTGCGGTTGCAAGCGTTCCTTGGCAAAAAGTTACGCCGTTCATCTCGCTTGGAACGAGTTCGATTGCTTGTTTCAAGGCACCCGTGCTTGTAATAATCCGAGAAATCCCCCTAATAGGCGAAAGTGGCGGATCATCAGGATGCAGAGCAAGCCTAACGCCTGACTGTTCGGCGACTGGTACAACTTCCTTCATAAAGTACTTTAGATTTTCCCAAAGCTCATCCTCACTGATCGTACCTACTTCCGTTTGAGGAGCTTCTAACATTAAAGAATGGTCGTACCCCGTCACGGTCGCCCCTCCTCTCTCTGGTAGAGAAAGGGAGGTTCGAATCCAATTAAATACGGCCATAAAATTGTAACAGAGAACCGGTACGCCTAATTTCCCCATATTGCGAATTAACTGTTTGAACATCGCAATTTCATCATCGCGTCCATCTATTCCGAGACGCGTCTTATGTATTTGCCACTCGAGACCGGGCTCGAACACTTCCAGCTTCAGTCCAAAATCCTCATAACGCATCTTCAGATTCAGTAAATCCATATAATCCGATGATGGCAAACTTTCTTTATTAAGTGGCATCCGAGATACTACATGCGTCACGCCCGCCTGTTTCGCGATATGCCATAATCGATCGGGATGATTCGATAACACTTCAGCTATTTTCATTCAATTTGACCTCCCGTGGGAAATATCCATTAAACTCATAGACAAAGATTCTTTCTGCCAATAACTCAATGATGTCCAGCACGCGGTAAGCCGATTTAACTACACCTTTTTGCTTTCATAAACACATCGCCTCATCCTTCAATTCGTCCCAAACGGTGTCTCCAACAGTATACAGGTTTCCAGTTTAACACCTGCTTCGCTTTATCATTGCTATAGAACGCTTCATGCCCTTGATACTCGTTGCGTATATCTTTGATTTCGGGAAAATAGTCGGCCAAGAGCTCTGCCGACTTGCGTGTCTGAAACGTATCATCAGCTGCAATATTCAATGTAATACAGCCAACTCCCTCTGCTTCGGCAGCCAGTATACAAGCTTCTGCGGCATCGCGCATATCCACATAGCTCCACAGCACTCTTCGAAGCTCTTCCGGCTTCTCAAGGCAAGATTCGAAATATGCATACTCCTTTTCATTCAACAAGCTGGAGAGTCGTAAATTGACGACTTGCATTCCAGTTCTTCGATGAAAAGACAGGCCCGTCAATTCGTTAACAGCTTTAGACGTACCATAACAATCCTCGTGAAGCAGCGGATGTTCTTCATCAATCGGCACATATAGAGGGGATAAAGGTTTGTGAGCCCATGCAAAGCCATAAGCCGATTCACTTGATGCTATGACAACGTTGTTTATTCCGATTGACGCTGCAGCTTCGAGCACGTTATAGGTACTAACGACATTGTTGCTGTAAACCACATCAGCGGCCTCCACTTTTGGCGTCGGAATAGCTGCTATATGTATGACGGCATCACATCCATCTAATGCTTGAACTACCTCTTCAAATTCGCACAGATTGACGAGGTGAATCGATACGTTCTGATTCCCTTCGAATAACCCTGGTTTCTCGCATCGATCAAGAATCGAAACTTTATATCCTCTCTTTGTTAAACTTATAACAAGAGCTTCGCCGAATTGACCGTTTCCACCGGTAACAGCAATTCTCCTCATCTGTTTCACCCCTTCATCTGCTAAAAAATATTTCTTCAATTTCCACTAACAATCACCCACTCATCTACATGTCGCTTATTATTCTCTCAAACCATGGTAATTCCTTCCTTTTGAGTTTGCTTCAATAGAAAAAAGTAGGTCGTCGCAGTGCCTGCTCGTTTATTTATATGTAGCTAACGTTTCTCCGGGAGTTGAATACTTGTTACTGTCTGAGATGTCACAATTAAACTAATCTGAATTACAATGTAAACTCTTGTGCTGGACCTTTGTTATCTTTTCTCCTGATCTCATGATACTGATCGTTTGTATATTCCTTAATAACTTTTCTCCAAAAGATTTGTGCTGGAGTATTCCAATCGAATTCACTCACTCTCCATTTTCCTGTATATAATTTAAACGCTTTTATTGCAGCTTGCTTTCCAATATTATTTCTACGATATTTCTTCAAGACAAAGAAGTGATTGAGGTAGTATATTTCTTCTTCTGATAAATGCTTAATGATAACAAATCCTGCTAATTCTCCATCAACTCGAATAAAATATAAATTATAGTTTGGATCTTCATACCATTCTCTACAATTGAGACTCGAGATATAAGATCCCTTTTCATTAATGTTGGATCTATTTAACTCTGACAGATCATAAGCAGCAAATTCAAAGAGATTCTTTAAAGCATCTAATCCTTCTTCCATGATTTTCTCCAACACTACAGTCAATCTGTCACTTCCTAACACAGCAATTTTGATAATGTTTGCAACGACTTCTTATCATTAATGATAGTAAATTCGCCAAATGACATGATATACCCTTTGTCCAACTACTCGCTAATTCGCATGATTACATCCCTCTTGGTAAAAGGATACAACGATTTAATAGTGGTGGTGACACCACCGAACGGCCATGAAGGCATACGCAAATAGAGGATAAGCCATAACTTGTCATAATTGTCCATTTTTTTTCGTAATATCATAGGAGTTAAGTGGTATGACCTTTTACCTAATACCACTCAGTATAATATGATAGGAGGTAAATGAAATGGGAAAGGTATGGAATAAAACGCGAAGCCTTCTGTTGATTCCTTTTATTGCAGCGAACACCTTATTTGGAGTCAGCGTCGCGCTCGCCGCACCAGAGTTTACGGTCAATACTGGTACTGTGCTGGTTTCTAATTATGTTGGGCATGGTACGGAATACAATCAAAATCTCTACTCTTCCATTAGTAGCGTAGACGGGATTACGACAGGGAATCTTCCCGATCTTGAGGCAAAAGTGGATGCACTCGGCTCGCAGCATGTCCGTATTTTCTTCGATGACAAGGCGTTTGATACAGTGAATTATCCGGACTACATGAGCTCTTTCATTAGTACAGTGCAGCTTGCACAAAATTCAGGATCTACCGTAAACATCACTTATTGGCACGGGCCTTATACCAATGTAACCACACAAATGCAAGCATTCGCAGATGTACTGTATGATCTGCGTGTCACTAGAGGACTTACCTGCGTTCAATATGTGACGATTCAGAACGAAGTGAACAGCACATCAATCACTCAGTCCATTTACGAATCCCTATACCGTGCGCTTTCGGCAGATTTGACAACATACGGTATACGAAGCAGCATCAAGCTGATTGGTGGTGACCTCGTCTCCACCAATCAACAGTCATGGTTCACCTATATGGGCAACAATATGAGCGATGTCCTGGATGGGTATTCCGTGCATATCTATTGGGACTACGACAATAAGAGCTATGGTATTACACGTCTGGATGACATTCGAACCATCGTAAGCGGTTTGCCCTCTGGTGCGCAGAAACCGGTATACATTAACGAATACGGAGTACGCGGGGATAAAACCACATGTCCAGACCCAGGTTGCCTGAATGGTACATCGACTCCAATTAGTGATACGACTATAAGTGCCTTCGAGCAAGCCTGGTTTCATTTAAATGCGCTCAACCGCAAGTTTGTCGCTACCGTCAAATGGGACGCTTACAAGGCTAAATATGACAACGGCTCCCAGTACTATTCCGAAATCGGAAGCGGAACAGATGGGTATCCGCTCAAACCAGCGTATAATGTTACACGACTTCTAACGCAAACAGCCAAGCCGGGTTGGCAGGTAGTTAGCGTTAGCGGTTCAGTCACAGGTAAGTTGGTGACCGCACTTAAAAGTCCGACGACATCAGACATGGCCGTTTATGCGCTCAATGACACGGGAGCTTCAACGACAGTGTCGATCGGAGGTCTAGCTGCGAATAAGAAGTTCTCGATGTTTATTTGGAATGACGAAGGTACGGGGGGCACGAAAACAATCGGCGACGTTCAAACGAACTCATCAGGTCAGATTACTGTCACGCTAGCGAATCAAAGTTTTGTAGCGCTAACCACGGTTGCGACAGACGATCTGGAACAGGTGGCGACTTATCATTTTAACGAAACAAGCGGCACTACTGCAGCGGACGCTACTTTATTCGGTCATAACGGTACGCTCAACAATGGCGCTACATGGACAACTAGCGGAAAATTTGGCGGTGCACTTCATTTGGATGGCGTTAATGATTACGTTCGGACGCCGAACTTTTTGAATCCTGGAATATCGAGTGGGTTTTCTGCGATGGCTTGGGTTAAGATGGCTGCGACATCTTCTACTGCCAAATATATATTGCAGCAAGAGGGTACAAATGGACGCATCTGGCTTTGTGTCCGAGCGGACGGGACGCTTGAAACCTACCTCGGCAACGTTGCCACGATTTCTGTGGGAACCGTGCCAATTGGTCAGTGGGCCTATGTCGGTGTAACATATGATGGCACGACTGTCAGGCTCTACATTAACGGGAAGCTGGACACAACAGCAACGAGAACATTAGAGTCATCCCCAGATACGATGCTGATTGGGGCAGATAAACCGCTGACTTCCACCTCCTACTGGAACGGGGATATCGATGAGTTGTCGATCTACAACCGTAAACTAACAGTCGAGAATATAAAGGATATTTACAATGCAGGTTACTGGCGCTTTGACGAAACGTCGGGAACGGCAGCTAACGATTCGGCCGGACCCAACGATGTTGGAACACTTATCAACGGACCGACATGGGTAGCTGGCAAAATGGGCAATTCGATTGATATGGATGGCGTCAATGACTATGGTACCTTACCATTCATGCTTGATCCTTCGGTGACACCGTTTACAGCAGCTGCTTGGGTCAAGATGGACACAATTTCAGGAAACGCAGAGTTCATCCTGCAGCAAGACGGAACAAACGGGCGCATCTGGCTTTGTCGGACGACAGGCGGTAATCTTGAGACTTATATCGGTAACACCCCTCTCATATCAACCGGAACCATTCCATTATCAACTTGGACACACGTAGCGGTATCCTACGACGGCACTACAGCGCGCCTGTATTTAAACGGAGTACCAGATGGTTCCGCTGCCCGAACTGCAGAATCGACAACCAGCGGCATGTTAATCGGTGTCAGCAAAGTGAACGATCAGCGCTGGAACGGATTGATCGATAATCTGCGGATCTACAGCCGCAAGCTGCTCGATAGCGAAATAAAAGACCTTTACAATCAGAACCGCTAAGGCCCTTCCTCATGCCAGACTGAGATCTCAATGATAAAAAAACCATCGCATTATAATTAATGTGATGGTTTTTTCTAACGAAAACGTCGTCCAAGCACCTGTCGCCTCCGATGCATACAAATAATCCGTTACCACAACTCGTATTGTGGGGATTGTAAGTATTCAGAGGAGGTGCTTGATGAGTTTTCTTCATCGGAAATGGAAATGTAAGAGAGTGAGGCCGGGTCAGACGCTGCCCCTTGCAAATGTGAACTCTCTCAGGATCACATCCATCAGGGCTTTGCGTCTATATCGGAAAATCGCGACGGACCAGGTTTTCACTGCACGATTATCAGCGCTGCTCAAAGTTTCACCCATCGAAGTGGAAAAGCTGATCCAACCCTTGTATACCAGGCGGATTGTTGTAACAGGACTTGGCGGATTCTTTGTCTGCTTTGCGTCGCCGAGTCCAACCAATTGTTTCGGAGCGTTTTCATTTGCTATCAGAACACCGGCTCCCAATGCGGGACAGCTTAGAATCATAGCTCAAGCGGTAATCCCGTTATATCGAAGAATCTCTTTAGATCGCGTCTACGCAGCTAGGCTTGTCCGGGCAATCAACATGAATAATGCGGCAGATCTCTCGAAGTCTGTCCGCGAAACGGTAACAGCATCGCAGCTCGTTCGTGTCGAGATTACCCGAGAGCAGCCTTCTCCGGAATTTGAAGCCGACATCGGATTTAGTTTGTTTTTCCGCTTAAATAATAGGCTATATTACGGCATAATAGCCTGAATAAGAGCAGATCTCTTCAAAATGACCACTGGAATCCCGAATCCCGTGGTTTTTTTCATTATTCAACTGCAGTTAGCTGAATTAAGAAAAATAAAGAAACCACTCTCGCAAGTGGCTGCAAACGATTTGCCTAATGGACCTGATATATGACTCCCTTATTTTTCATAGGGTATATCAGCGACACTAGAGCTAAAAAAGTTACACCTTACTTTTTATTATTTTTTCCGTTTGGTTTAACATGTTTTGAAATCGTTCACGTTGCTTTGCACTTAATTTCGGATTGTTTTCATTTAAGGCTTCATGAATGGAGGTAACCTCTGTTTTATTACGACCGCTTTCAAATTTTCGATGAACTAAAGTCGGAATATAATTAGTCTCCGAAATAATTATTTTCCCTTCTTCATTTTTTTTGACTTTAATATTAAGAATAATACTGCTTTGTGTATGGGGGTTTCCCCTCAATTTAGTAGATATAAAATTACCTAAGGAATAAATAACAAATTGTTGCTTTCCCCTCGTACTTAACGGCTGAAGAACATGTGGGTGTGACCCCAAAATTATATGGGCTCCATGTTTAAATAAAAGTTTCACCAATTGCTTCTGTTTCAGGTTTGGAGTATGACTGTATTCATTTCCGAAATGTAAATAAATGATCACAAGATCAACTTGTTTTTTCAAATGTTGAACATCCCCAATTATTTTTTTCGTTTGGATTCGTTTGACCATCCACGATTTATTTGATGGTATTGGAATACCGTTGAGCCCCGATGTGAAGGATAGAATTCCGATCTTTACACCTTTGATGTTTTTGATTAGATATTCTTTCGCCTTGTTTACAGATTCGAATGTACCGGTATGATCGATCCCATTTTGGTTCAAAATCCGTAACGTTCTAAGCAAACCTGTGGTGCCGAAATCCATACAATGATTGTTTGCTGTTATTAAAACATCAAAACCGGCTCTTTTAAGAGCTGGAGCTAGTTCATCAGGACATTTGAACAATGGACCACGTGATTTCCGTCTTACTCCCCCCTTAGGTCCAGCGAAAGTGGTTTCAAGATTTCCAATTGTTAAGTCCGCTTTTTTTAGAATTGGAGCTACCTTTTCTAAAAGTGGGTCGAAAGAGTAAGTCCCGTTAGCCAGTTTAGCATCGGAAATGATATACCGTTTTACCATAAGGTCTCCGACAGCAGCTATTAAAATTTCAGACATATTCGTTCACCTTCTATTATTTTATCTATATATGCGCTCTCGAGAAGTCATTCTTGTAATGAAGAACAATGTTGAGATGTGTGTAAAATAAATTCCCTTCCATAAAGGTCAGTGTATCTTCATGTTATGAGCAAGAGTCCAATTGTGCTTGGGCAAAACTAATACGAGGTGTTATACAACCAGTTAGGGGCAATAAATGTTATTAGTTGTTGGAAGTTCCCCTTTACAATAGATGTTAAAAAGACGCTGCAGACCCCCAATAAACAAAAAGCACTACCGCAAGGTAGCGCCGGATCATCTATATTGATTGTTTCGCTTTTCTTCTTACACAACCAGATGTCGAACCAGAAATTGAAGGTTAAAAACCATTTTACATACCTTTCTTGTGTAACTCACTCGAAGTTCGCGCCCAACTGCGGTATTTCCGGTAACCTCGGCGCACAAGGTGCAGCAGGAGCTCCGGGAACGGCAGCCTACGCAGCCATGGGAAATAAAAGCGATCATAAGCGCGCTTCAAATCGTCCCACATCGAGCAATCGTCTTCTTTCAAGAAATCCGATACGTCGACGACCAAGCCTCGACCGCCCCGTTGCATCACATTTTTGCCATGCACATCATGCGGAGTCAGTCCCCGGCTAACCGCATACTTCAGCGCATCATCGATATCGTGCAGCACTTGACGCGAAATCGGGATGCCGCGCAACACACATTGATATAGCGTAACGCCCGTTAGTCGGCGCAGTACGAGATAATAATCACCCGAATACAGGCATTCGGAATAAGCCTGGTGCTTGCCCAGCCGTCGATATATTTCTTTTTCATCCTCTAAGCCCGGCCGCCCCGGCGCATACACCTTCACCACCATATCCGGATAACTTGGATGCATCAGCACAGCCGCATAATTACCCGCTCCGACAAGCTGCCAAGGCTCAGGAACACTATAAACGACGATCGGGTCATAAGGCCGCTCACTGGCAAGTTGCAAATTCGGAAGCAATTGTGCTTCAATTACTTCGATCCAGCGCTTCTGCACGCACCTGTCACCCCCATCTATTATTTTGTGGTATTATACATAAATATTTAGCAATATGCTAGAACAAAATTACCCTGCACATTCATCCACAATGAAATTAGCCATCCACAATCAAAACACACATATTCGATAAAAAAGGAGCGAACAAGGTCATTACCTTGTCTGCTCCTTTTGACGGATGAATTTTCCCTTTAAGTGTTGCGATGTCTTTGTCTTCTCATCCACTGGGTCGCTACCCATTTTTCCCCGATTGCGACGGGATTTCCTGCATGTAATGTTAGTTCATTTAAGCGATTATCGTTATAAAAATATTCAAAATACACGGCACTGCCTTTTTTCGGCGTTACTGCAAAACGGAGCGAAGGGAAATACGTTTCGCCACCTTTTTCCACGTCATTTAAATACATCACCAGTGTGCTGATGCGATTGTTTACAACATTTCCGGATGTGAAATAGTCGAAATGAGGCTGATACTGTTCCCCAGCTTTATAATGTAAAATTTGCAGCGGTTCAGCATGTGAGATCGGTATATTCATCAGTTCAGAAACTCTGGTCTCAATTTTTTGAATCAATTCATTTTCGCTTTCCTCAAAAAACATGTTGCTGCTTGTTCTAATATTGCTTACTACGCGAGATTTGCCGATTTTAGCTCGCTGCATTCTGTTATTAGCTAAGTAAATCAACGCGTCACATTCTGTGTAGCTTAATACATTGTCCAAAATTAAAATAAGCGGTTCATCCATTTTACCGACAATATGAATCTCTTTATCCTTAGTAATAAATTTGTTACCAAATGAATTGAAAATCGTCTGCTCTATAATGGCCATAATTGCATCCTCCATTATTGATTACTGAGGAAATAAACTACATTATGTCAGTCGATTTAAAAAGTTCTTCATGGAATCAGACGTTCTTCTTATTTTATAAAAATTATTCTATTGCAATTTTTTTTAGAACAAACGAGGTTATTCTACTATTCATCTTCGTGCAATAGGCCCGGAATAACAAAAAAACAGGAGAAGATCCTATTGGACCTTCTCCCTTGGCATTAATCTGTGAACCTGTACAGTTGTTCCCTTGTAAATGTCCATTCCGGGGATTTCAACTTCCCTTCAAAGGCAGTGGAATACCAAGGATTCCCCGCCCCGTTATCCTCATTCTCCAGAATGTGTATGTCTTGCGCAGGCGTGTAGCCCTGAGCTAAGATAAAGAGCTTTTCACCGGTCTTGGGGTTCTGAGCCATATCCAATACGACGATTGCATGTCCCGGCGTGCCCCCTTCCAGAAACACATCTCCAGCCTGCATCTCTGACAGCGGCACCTGCTTCATTTCCTTCGACAATGACAACGTTCCCGCGTACGCAAATACCATGTTCAGATAACTTCGAAACACCTCGTAGCTGTCGGATGCCGCTCCCCGTTTGGTCCATGAGACCTTGTTGCCGGAAACTTCAATCCGATTCCCTTTCCTCCATGTTATATAGTCAGCTTTAAAGCCATTTGTAAAATTGAAGTGAATCTTATCATATTTGCCACTGCCATACAGGTATTCCGCCCGCAGCCTCATAACCGCATCCGCGCACTGCTGCAGATCCCGCTCCCCTACATCCACATCGAGCACAGCTTCGTAAACTTCCTTAGCCTTGAGCTCCCCATTAAACAAATGTACCTTGGAGCCATGGGGCTTCAGAGGCAGATTCCGCAAATAATCCCCATATGACCCATCCTCTACGGGCACCCTCTCATAACCGTTAGGAACGGCTATCCGTTCCATCACATTTGTTCCTTCAGCATGAATCAATTGTTGTTTATGGGATTTGTTTCCCGTAACAGCATCCGTGGCTTTCGACCGTTCCTCCCCTGCGGCGGAGCAGGAACTAAGCAGGAGCGCAGAAAGGACAGTAACCGTTATCCATTTTTTCATCAACAGCAGCAGCTCCGTTCATGTACCTTTGTCTATAGTCTCTATCCATTGGAAAATAAAGGCGTCGTTAAATAGACGAACCTCCGGAGCGAATAGTTGCTGTCTGAAGAAATTACCTCAATCCGTCTCGAATTCGTTGCATCTATATTTTAACATTAACGTTTATTATATAATTTGCTATTCTCCCAAAATAAAGTACCATTCTTTTCTAGTCTCATGTAATCTATATCCTTGTCTGTGGGGTATAATCGCAAACGATCGAAATTGATTTTATTTTCATCCATTTCGGCAATACGATAAACTAGCACTTTATTACTTTCAATTTTTAATATCAAATCATCTATTCTAATTACCGTTCTTTCAGGCATATCTTCAACATGATGCTCAGTAAAACTCTTGAGATCTATCCACGAAATATCAGAGCGATGGATACCTGAACCGAATGAATAGGCATAAACGATATCCAATATCCCGTCTTTATTGACATCGTATGGCACAGCGCTTGTTACACCGAACCCGCCAAACCCATTGCCTATATGAACAGCCTTTTGATTCGTCACGATAAACGTTTCCGAGTTCTTATACTCATCTACAATCTTATAAAGCTGACATTTTGTTTGATCCCAAATATTAGAAGGAGTAATCTCCATCAGTTCTATATCCGTTTTGTTCGATTGAGTAATATCTGGTGTTACTAAAATCAGTTTTTCCGCTTCTTCAATCGATATCTTTTCTTTGACTTCTTCAATCGTTGTCTTTTTGGAATCACAGGCTGAAAAAAGGAAGCAAAAAGTCAACATAGTAAAAACTGCTTTTAGCAGCTTGTTTTTCATTTTTATTTTTTCCTCCAAAACAAGTTATCTTCGTAATAATAATCCCACTAATCATGTCATCAATACAACACTATACTAGTTCTTGTCATCCGACAATTCCGCTGCATAAAAAACGCTCACATCACTAAAGGTATAATTTCACCGATAATGATGTGAGCGGCAATTTTTATTGCTTCTCTTTCCTTTCCATTGACGCCTTAGTTAAGTTCTTCACTCACTCAGTTTGGTTATTTTAACTTCAACTCTTCGATTAGCGGTTTGAAATTTTTATCATGTTCTCGAATCTCTTATCTACCCATCCGCCAATGCTTGGAACAATAGAAGATCATAACTGGCAGCAACGCCTCCCTGTATGCTGAACTTTTCCTCGTATTCCTTATACATGTTTGTGAACAGGTGTCGCGAACTGAGTCCACGCATAGTAACAGCCTCTGAAGTGCTGGCTCCCATCGCTTTTACCGAGTGAAGAAAATCTCTTGCTGAAGCATACTTTTCCATCTGAATCGAGCGTTCATATTGGATACTTGAAAATCCTGATTCCTTGAGCAAGCTGTTCCATTCATTTGTCGATAGAAACCACAGTCCGTGACGCTGCGGCTCCATTCCACTGGCTCGATAAACTTCATTAAAAGCCTTATGCATCTCGCAGAATGTATCAGGCCCGAATGTCGTGAATATCAGCAAGCCTCCAGGACGAAGCATCCGCCGAAGGTGACCAAGTGTTTGCTTAGGATTGCTCAACCATTGAAAGCAGGCGTTGGAGACGATGAGATCAAACGAGGATGTCGGAGCATCTGTCGCCCATGTTTCAACATCAGCATGAAGAAAACGTAAACGATCCGATGTAATTTTACTGATGCCAAAGTTCGCTTGAACTGATAGGACACGTTGTTCAGCCAATTTGAGCATCACAGGTGCAATGTCGAGTGCAATAATACTCGCACTGGGCCATTCATTTACTAGAATCTCGGTCAGTATCCCCGTGCCGCAGCCGATCTCAAGAATGTTGAGCCCGGCTATGTTAGCTTTGTTCTTCCAACCTATGAAAGATTGTGCAAGTCGATCTGACATCATACGCTGAACATGAGCGTGAGCATCATACGAAGTTGCATTACGATTAAATTGACGTCGAATATCACTTATTCTATTGCTCAAGCCACCATCTCCTCAGTTCATGAGCGATATGATCTTCCCTACCCAAAAATGGGGCATGCCCGCTGGAAGGTATCGTGAGTAATTTTGCTTTAGGTAAATGAGCCATAATTTCTGATGCAGAGCCGTAAGGGCAAATCTTATCCTCAGTTCCGTGCACAAGAAATACCGGACAAGTGATGCTCTTCAGTTGAGGCAAGCAATCCTCGCTTCGCAAAATCTGAAGTCCTGCTATTAGCGCAGGGGAAGTCCAGCTACCGATTGGGGGAAGATTTCCGCCTAGATCTGCTTCCCATTCTGCCTGCGTAAACATGAGCTGTCGGAACTTTGTTTCAACACCCCATCGATCCTGTGTGAGACCTGAAATCATCTTCTTAACGTATATATCTGCCCAACCGAGGTCAGACTCTTCTTTTGACCGAGTAAACCGAGCAGTTGCTCCGAACAACACAAGCCCATCAACGAACCCTTTGGCTGCTAGTCTTAGCGCCAGTAAGCCTCCGAGAGACCAGCCTCCGATTAATAGCGGACCTTGGAAAGCCCTTGTCCTACATGCTGCACCTTCCAAACACATAAAATCTTTTACTGCTTTTTCAATCAGGGACAGCATTTTATCGGGAGAATCGGCATCACTGTAATCTACGGAAATATGATGGAAATCCGGCAATAACGCACGAATCAGATCGAAAACCGTATCCGGCATACTCCATCCGCTCAACCACAATATGGTGCCGCTTGTCTGGCGATTCGTTTTCTCTGAGTTAATATCCAGTACAATCATGGACTCAACACCCCTAGTCGAAGTCCGATGTTGTGGATGCGTGCGGATGCTTTGGTTAACTCCTCATCTGTATGAACGGCTGACAAGGAAAAGCGAATGCGTGCTGTGCCATTAGGCACAGTAGGTGGACGGATGGCAACCGCTGCGATCCCCTCTTCTTCAAGAGCACTGCTGAAGCGCAAAGCCGTATCGTTATCGCCTACGATTAATGGTACAATCGGGGAACCGCCGGCACCGATGTTAAACCCGGCGTCACAAAGTGAGGACCGAAATAACCTGCTTGCCGAGTAAATCCTTTCTCGGCGCCAGTGTTCCTCTTGTACCAAAACTAAAGCCCTTGAAATACCAGCTACGATAGAAGGAGGCAGCGCAGTTGAATAGATGAGCGGTCTAGCCTTGTTTACAAGCCATCGTATTAGCGTACGGCTGCCACAGATATATGCGCCGTAGACACCGAACGATTTGCTGAATGTTCCCATGTGAATATCCACATCACTTTGCAGCCCTAGTTCGTGGCATAATCCCTCGCCCTGTGCTCCGTAGATCCCCCCACTATGTGCCTCATCCACCATAAGCATCGCTCCGTACTCGTGTTTGAGCGCAACAAGTTCATGCAATGGCGCCTGGTCGCCATCCATGGAGAAAACAGCATCAGTAACAATCAGCTTACGCCGTTTATCACGATATTTATTCAATAGCGTACGCAAATGTTCCATATCGTTATGTCGATACCGGGCATGCTCCGCTCGGCTCAATACTATGCCTTCCACAATACTTGCATGGTTCAACTGATCGCTGAAAACAACATCTCCTCGTCCTACAAGCGCACTTATTACACCAGTATTAGCCATATAGCCATTTGCAAATACTAACGCTGCTTCACAGCTTTGCCAATCGGCTAGTGCCTCTTCAAGCCGAACATAAGGCAATCGGTTGCCTGTCACTAGGCGTGAAGCGCCTGAGCCAGCTGCTTCCGTGAGCAGAGCCTCACGCATCACTTCCAGTATGGCAGGATGCTGGGAGAGTCCAAGATAGTCATTGGAGGACATGTTGAGTAACACTTGTTCTCCGCGCATTGTATAGCCAGGAGATCCCAATACTGAACTATTTGCACGCAAGGAACGCTCCAATGAAGCATCAGCCAATAATTCAAGTTCTTTTTCCATCCAGTTCATGGTCGACACCGCCTTATAGGGCATTTAATTCAATCTCAAAGCCCAAATCCTCAATAATTTGATGATCAGCCGATATGTCTTGGCCTGTTGTCGTTAAATAATCACCTACAAAGAGTGAATTTGCGGCGAACAGTGACAATGGCTGCAGCGTACGGAGGTTGACCTCACGACCACCAGCCACGCGGATTTCCTTAGACGGACAAATGAAACGAAATAGTGCTAGTACCTTCAACGCTTTCATCGACGGTGTGCGGCCTGCATGTTCCAGAGGAGTTCCCGGTATCGCATTCAGAAAATTGATCGGAATCGAATCCGCATCTAGTTCGCGGAGCGCATAGGCCATTTCTACAATTTCTTGATTTGTCTCTCCCATGCCGATAATGACACCAGAGCAAGGGGACATGCCGTATGTTTTTACCTTCTCCACGGTTTCAACACGCTGATCATAGGTATGGGTCGTCGTGATGGATGGGTAGTTAGCTTTGCTCGTATTCAAGTTGTGGTTGTAGCGATGTACGCCAGCTTCTGCAAGACGTTTCGCTTGATCGTCCTTGAGAATGCCCAGACATGCGCATATTTTTAGCGGCATTGTTTGACGAATTTCTCTAACCGCGTCCACTACTTGATCCAGTTCCTTGTCTGTTGGTCCCTTCCCAGCCGCTACGATGCAATAGGTTCCGGCTTTGCGTGCCAACGCTTCACGTGCGCCTGAAAGCAGCGTATCTTTATCAAGCAGGGTGTATTTCTTAACCGGGGCCGTGGAAACGATCGACTGTGAGCAGTAGCCGCAGTCCTCAGGGCATAGACCGCTTTTGGCATTGATGATCATATTCAGCTTCACTTTTTTACCGTAGAAATGTTTTCTCACCTTAAACGCAGCCTGCATGAGTAGCAGTATCTCATCATTGTCCGCTTCGAGCACAGCAAACCCTTCCTCTAATGTTAAACATTCTCCATGCAAAGCTTTTTGGGCAAGTGATTGCCACTCCATCTCAGGTGCAACTTTTTTCATTTCAATCATCCTCCCATAAGTTGAACTGCAAATGCCTCTCTGATAGGCGTGAATTGTATTGTGTTTCGTACGGTATGTATCAACGTATCTGAAGTCGCTTCGGCGTATAAATGTGGAAACCGACCTAGGACCTTAAGGTTAATGTATTGTTCAATTAGTTGTGCATTCGTGGCGACACTTGGATCGTCATTTAGCTCTGTTAATTCTCCATCGTTTAAAATGACACCAACAATTGGGACACCGCGATTCCGAAGGAATGAAGCAGTCAGAAGTGTGTGGTTAATGGTTCCGAGGCTAGAACGGGCTACAATTAGAGCGGGTATCCCAAGCTCCGAGATTAAATCCACCATGAGGGCGTCTTCGGTCAACGGAACAGCTACGCCACCCGCACCTTCTATGAGCAGTGCTTCGTAACGTTTAGTGAGCGGTAAGCCAGCGGCGATTAGCTCTTTCAGTGTAAGGGTCACACCTGCCTGCTTGGCAGCAAGCATCGGCGTAAGCGGAGCTTCAAATGTAAATGGCGCGATTGACTCTGGCTGCTCATTGATTCCCGTGCTTTTCAGCAGTCGCTCAGCATCGGTAAGTCCACTACCAATAAGTGCACCAGACTGAATCGGCTTCCAGACACCGGCATTCAGCCCTTCAGCACGAAGCATAGCGGTAATAGCTGCAGTTATGACCGTCTTCCCCACGCCGGTGTCCGTACCTGTCACAAATAATCCGCGTATCGATTCACAGTTCACTTTGTTCATGTAACTTAACCACCTTCGGTGACTTGAAATATTGATTCAGACAAAATATGTATCATGGCATCCAGCTCAGCTTCACCACTGGCAAGCGGAGGGATGAAAACAATCACATTCCCGAGTGGTCTAGTTAGCATTCCAAGTTCTCTAGCCCGCTGACTCGTACGAACGCCGATTCGATCTTCCCAATCGTATGGCTCTCGTGTAACCTTATCCCGTACAAGTTCTATTCCAATCATCAGTCCCTTTTGTCGAATTTCACCGACGTGCGGGCGGTCTTTAAGCGCTGCGAGCTTATGCTCGACAAATGATGCCTTTGCCTTTACTCCTTCGACCATGTTTCGCTCTTCAAACAGCTTCAAGCTGGCCAAAGCAACCGCACAACCAAGCGGGTTTCCTGTGTAAGAATGACCGTGGAAAAATGTTTTCTGCTCATTGTAATCGGCGTAAAACGCTTCATACACCTCGTCAGTCGCAAGCGTCGCTGCCACCGGCAAATAACCACCGGTCAAGCCTTTCCCAATCACCATCAAATCTGGTGAAACATCTTCGAGTTCACAAGCGAACATAGCGCCCGTCCGACCGAAACCTGTCGCCACCTCGTCAGCGATGAGCAGCACGCCATGCATGCGGCACAGTGCAGCCATCTGACTTAAACAACCTGGCGGCATGAGAATGATGCCACCAGCCCCTTGCACAATCGGCTCCACGATGAGAGCCGCAATTTCATCTCCCCTCGTCTCAAGCAAATTACTTAGTGCAGTTAGCGTAGCTTCCAATGCCTTTGTCTCACCACCCTCATGTCGATAAGCGTAGGGATAAGGAATAACGTGCGAAGGAAATAACATGGGACGGAACACGTCATGATACAGAGGAATTGCACCAACACTTACCGCGCCAATTGTATCTCCGTGGTACGCTTGATTCATCGTAATAAACTTCGTTTTACCCCTTATCCCCTTGTTATGCCAGTATTGAAAAGCCATTTTGATCGCGATCTCAACTCCAGTTGCTCCTGAATCTGAGTAAAACACTTTGTTTAATCCTTCCGGAGTGATCTCCACTAACTTTTCTGCAAGCTCGATTGCTGGTACATTGGCCATTCCGAGAAGGGTGGAATGGGCGACACGCCCTAGCTGTTCTGTAATCGCCTGATTAAGCTCCGGCACGTTGTGTCCATGTACGTTGAGCCAAACTGATGAGAAACCATCGTAATAAGCGCGTCCTTGAACGTCATACAGCATGATGCCTTCGCCGCGTTCAATAATGAGTGGATTAGAGTTATTGTAGTCTTTCATCTGAGTAAAAGGATGCCATAAGTGATCCTTATTCATGGCCGCAAGCCTTTCGTAATCCGTTATCACAAATGATCACCATCCGCTAATTTTTTGATTGTTAACCAAAATCATTGTTCGCAAGTTGACAATCGGATTTGGTAATTCTAGCAGACCTAGACTCCTCTGTAAAGAGTCAAAGTGTAAGATTGAAGATTAACACCAACATCAAAAACCCTTCTGCTTGGATCACAAAAGGGTCAATCTGGGAATATTTAAATTATAGTTGAACACTTATTAGGAATGATTCGGTAACAGAGCTGATTATCATCCATATTTTAACACAAATCATTGAAGATTTCTGCCTGTTAGCCATACATGCAGCGCAAGTTCAAAACGACCTGTTGGAGTAAATCAACCGTAGCTGTGTACGCAGTCAGCGGCAGGAGCGCCGAGAATAACGTTTTTCAATGTTGCGCCAGCCTCTAATCTGAACATTGGCTTTTGGCCTTCACCTTGTCCGCCATCCCCCAATGTACTTGCATTAGCCACGAAAGTTGCGCCTTGTCCATCGTATGTTGTCCCTGCTGGTACGACAATTGTCGAATTTACAGTAGTCTGCTTGTGCGGGTTTTTCTGAGCAATAATCATTTATTTCCAGAATAATCCTTTTCTCATATTTTTGGGGATATGCAGCCTCTCTTTATTAAGATTGCGGATCCAACTAAATTTTTACTCCACTGGCAAAGCCGGAATATTCATCTAAAAAGCGCTCTGCAAACTTTTTCATTACTATTGTAACGGTGTTGTCTTTGAAACAAAGGGTAATTCTTAAATGTGCAAAGTAATCATCTATTATCATTGGATTAATATATAGTGTATTTTCATCTTTCCATACAGCAGCTGTTATACAGTCATAATCGTATACAGGAAACTTTTGAGCAATTGTTTTTCCAAAACCGAAAGCGATCTGATGCTTGCCCTTATGATTTTCAAATTCCAATATCCCCTCTTCTTCATGGAAAAATATTCTTAATTTCGTTATGTTCATAGGATTATCCGTTAATTGATAAGTATTTCCGTTAATGCTTTTTGTAACTGGAGAAGTTAACTTTCCTTCCGGAAGTAAAATAGAAAGATTGCTTGTTTTCTCGCACAATTCCCTATATGATTTTTCGTCTGACATCAATGGTGTGTCTGAAAGATGCGGATAGATGTCATCCCATATCACATTAAATATAGTTTGTATGCCATCTGGATTCGGTTGAGTGTCTGCCGTAGTAACAATGAGCAGATCCTTGTCCGGCAAACAGACAGCCAACTGTCCTCCCATTCCCAGGAAAGAAAACCCATTATTGCGAGTTTTCCAAAATTGATAACCATAACCTTGCTGATTATCAATAAAATTGAAAATCGAATTTGTGCTATCGATTTGGTAAGATGTTGCAGCTTTCATATAGTCCGCAGGAATTAACTGTTGGCCGTCAAATTTGCCTTCCTGCATGCAAGTTAAGGCAAATTTCGCGAGATCACGCGAGGTACAAAAAATGGCTGAGCCCCCGTTAGAGACGCCTAAAGGTGTTTTCAAACAGTAAGCATCTTCCGAAAAACCGATTGGCGTCAGCACACGAGGATGCATATAGGCTAGCAAAGACATCCCGCTTACTTTCTCTACAATTGCAGTAAGTGTAACAGTCGCAGATGTATCGTACGAAAAAACGGTGCCTGGCAGATGTGTTGGCGGAACCGTAAAAAATGTCCTCACCCAGTCATCATCATCAACTTGCTTGAAAGTTGTCTTGTCATGGGCTGATGCCATCATCAGCAGATCGCGAATCGTCATCTTTTCTATGTAAGGATGTACGCCCTCAAGGGGAAGCTTTTCAGGGAAAAATGTAATAACACGATCATCCAGAGACAGGAGTCCTTCTCCTTCCATTAAACCGATTGCAACTGAAACAAAGCTCTTACTGGTGGAATACATACGATGTTTTTTGTCAGCGGTAAAAGGTTTCCAATAGCCTTCCGCTACTATTTTTCCCGAATGCATTATAATAAAGCTGTGCATACACAAATGGCTAGCTTCTAAGCGTTTAATAAAATGAAGTATGGAAGATGATGGAATACCCTCCTCTTCCGGGATACCAGTCGGCAATAAATTCTTTTCTGCCATGTATGACACACCTTTCTTATCCGATTCCATTAATAATAAAATATACCCCCTGCTAGGCAGGGGGATATATCTTTATCTACTTGCTCGCTTTTATCTCAACAGTGCCGCTTCTTATTGTACCCGTATCATCTGTATATTCGATATACACATAATAGGTCATTCCGTTTGTAAGTCCCTTGATGTGCGCGCCTTTGGCGTTGTAATTTACATTGCTGTATTCTGTGAATATTCCATCTTTGCTGTTTGCAGTAAACGCCTTATAACCCTTGCCGTTCGCTGAAACAATGTCAAAATTTACATCGCTTTGCCCATTGCCAGGGGACACACTTGTAATAACTATACCAGGCTTCCATTTTGCGTAAAGAACGGTATCAGCTTCGACTGCTTTGCTGAAATCAAACTTGTGCGCAAGCGTTTCGTCGTACCAACCTACAAAGATATAATTTTCTCTTGTAGGCGTCGGAGGAGGGGTGACCGTTTCGCCGAGCGACATTCCGTTTGCATGAACCGTCACAGTTTCATCAGATGTAACACCGTCATTGTAGTTATAGGTTAGACTATAGCTCGCATCATAGTTACCTTCCGTTACATAAACCGAAACCGGCAGAGAAAGACCATCGTCCAATTTAACAAGGAAGGCTCCTTTTCCTTTTGCCGGTTGACCGGTTAATACACTAGCTTTTGAATTAGCAAAGTCAGCAAGACCTTTTGTTATTGTTGTTCCGAATTGTCCACCCAAGAAATTTTTACCGATTTTTTTAGGGTCGCCTTTTAAAGTGAGTACCAAATCGACACCTTGAGTTATTGAGCCTTGGGTCTTCCCTTCTGCATTTGTAACGGTAAACCAATCATAATCTCTGTTCTTCGTCAAATCATACTTTGTTCCACTCGGAATACCTGCTGTTTTAATAATGACTTGCCCAGTCTCATTCCCTGTAATGTTAACCTGATACTTGCCGCCACCTGACCTTAAAGCGGTTGGTCGGGTAGGCATAATCACATCTTTGCTGCTTTCTATCGCTCCAATATCAGGTGCAGCGCCTGTGTAGTCGGCCGCGGTTACAAAATTAGGAATCGTTGTGCCCATATCAAAGCCAAGACTGCTGCTTGTTTGGCTAAAATCACCTTCATCTCTGTTAGTGAAAGTTGCCTTTTTGCTGTTATCAGCAGCAATTGCTGTGACAGGGTTTCCGGTTTTGGCCCCGGTTATCCCATGAGGCTCAACAATAGGCGGAGGTCCACCCGTAGTACTGTAGACATTAGGGGTTACCCCGGTTCCGTTAAACAAGTCATAATCGTAACTGACTCCCGGATAATTAAACATATGTTTAATCGTAATTTCGTATTGGCCACTAAGAAGCGGACTATCTATGGATTCCATGATATTATTCCTTTGATACACTCTGTATATTTGAGCGTCTTTTCGGGTGATATGACCCATTGAACTAAGGATAGTATTGTTAAACAGATAGTTAACACCCATACCCTTAGAAACCGCTTCATTAAGAGTTGTTCCGTACTTGGTTACTCCTGCAATCAATCCCCATTCGTCACCCAAGTTTTCTATAAGATTTCTATAGATATACACGGGACCAACATAATTCGAATCCATGCCGATGCCGCCAGAAACCCCTTCTATTTTGTTGTTGTAAAACCTTAAGTTCATATCCGCGCCTTCTAATTCCATGCTGTCAGCTTGCGCATACGCCAAATAATTGCCGTATACGTCGGAGTCTGTCCCAATACCGCCGTTTTTATCGCCATTTACAAAAGTTTCAATGCCAGCGTTAAACCGGTGATCGTCGCTTCCGACAATGTCATTGTATCGAATAACGTTGCCTTGTCCACCTCTTGCATACATGCCGCTTACACCTTGCGGATGCTTTTCATTCCAGTTAGGCCAAAAATCTCTGCCTCCGCCCCCGTTCCAGGCATTGCTACTTGTTTTTGGGTCATGAATATAGTTTTTTTCAATGACAAGATTGCTTACGTCGCTTATAAAAATACCGGAGTCATTGTTAACAGGCGTGGCGTTGGCAGTATAAAGTTGCCCTGTACGCAAGTCAACAGCCAGGTTTGGATCAGCATTGGCGACGATCTTTTGCAGACCTAAGTATTGTGTTGTTGGTCTTCCGAAATTGGAAATATCATTATTGATAATTCGGATGTGGTGACTTGAACTGAGAATAGCTAGCCCGCTTCTCTTGCCTCCACGGATAATCAAATTTTCCAAAATCACGTATTCGGACTGCGCGATCACTACCGCTGACCAAAATTCATCGGTTACATCGATAACGGTTTTTCCGTCTCCAATGATACGGATATACCCGTTTTCTGTCCCTCTTAACCCTTGAACCGAAAGCGGTTTTCCTGGCTCATATATGGATGCGATAGGTATATCTCTAGCAATGGGGACGTCTTCTTTCCATGTTCTTATTGTTTTAGTGTAGGTTGAATTGTCCTTAAGAACTTTAACTTGCACTTCATATTCGGTGTCTGATTCAAGACCGACGATAGAGCCTCTGAACTGCTTGTTAGGCGAATCCCATGCCAGTGCAAGGCCATCTTCCCATGTCGCAGCTCCTACTTTTCTGAAATGCACCTCATTTGCAGGGTCAGAGACAACCTGTATTGTGGTGGCGGCAGGTGTTGTCGCAATCTTATATGGAATCGTATCTCCGGAAGTGTATCTATCATAATTGAGATACATGCTTATATTATTGAACGTAGTTCTTAACAGCAAATCATTTCCTGTAATGGGTATGGGTGTTCCAGAACCAACTTGGGCTTTCGAGGTAATTGTGGTTTTAAATTCCTTATCCGGCCTGCCGTCTGAGTAGTGAATTCTCACTCTAATGATTTCGTCAGTGCCTTGTCCGCCGGCCAAATAATTAATACCACCTTCAAAGGCACCTGTTGCCGCGTTATAACCAGGCTTAGGCTGTATAACCCAAGCGTATCCGGTATTTCTCGGTTCTGGCACATTACCATTTACATAGTTTTCCGGACCCGCTGACTTCCGCCATACTGTTACTTCTGCGTTTGGATCGTTGCTCGGAATGCTATAATATCCGTCTCTCGAAACTGCCACAGCTGTTATATCAACACCCGGTACCGCTACCGGCAAAGCGGCATCAGCGGCAATATACAGGTTTTCATCAAATTGAACTTTTGCCGTATTGCTCGAGGCATCCCACGTGTATGTTGCTTCAAACGCATACATGACAGTATCCAAGGGGATAAAACTTCTAACGCCGTCTTTAAAGGGCATTTCGGTAATAACCGTTGAGCCGTCTTTTAATGTTACTTTGTTGCTTCCGTATTCAGCTGTCATCTCATAAAAATCATTCTTCAGAACAAATTCTTTGCCGTCGATAGACTCATAAAATACCGAATATAGATAATGAGCTATGGCCTCAGCAGACACCCATATTTTACCGTCAATAAACTTAGGCGGTACATCCGATTTCATGTTTTTGCCGTTTGCAGTTATCTGGATAGGCGATGTCGGTTCTTGAATATCAACAGGCTGATGCGTATATGCCGCAAATATTGAACTAGGAAAAACAAGTGAAAGTAATAATGCAACAATAAGTAAAAAGCTCATACTTGGTTTCTTTTTGTTAGCCATTTTAATAAAATCCTCCTTTTGGGATTTGCTAATTAAAATCATAAAAAGAATGCGCTTTCTTAATTGAATTCATAAAATTTTCAGTCATCCCACTGTTACAAAATTTGCAACTTTATAACCCCTCCCATGTACATGTACTTGGATGTGGAACCCAAAGAATTCGAGGGATGCGTCCCGATATAGTGGTTGGAATATTCTCTAGGCTGCGCTGGGTATTAGAGCCACATCTTGTTTGTATACTTTGCTGCTTCTCAAAATGCCATGTTGTCATCATGTGTGTTCGATTCCATTTTAGCGTCATACTAACCTCTTGTCTTTGCCCTGCGTTGTGTTTTAATGTTGTTGTATTGCGATGCGTTTAGAGGAGATCGTTCTACTGATACTCGCGACACAAACATAGGTGCTTTGAAATAAAAAATCCCCGATTGACGGGGACTAAAAAATTATATGATTTTCCAGTCATCTTCTAGGATACCGAACACCAGTGAGTCACGCCAACCGTCTTTTATTAACAGTGCATCCCTCAATCTTCCTTCTTGTGTCATTCCTATCTTGGCAAGTACTTTAGTGGATCCTATATTTCTTGGGTCACAAGTTGCATAAATTCGATGGAGTTGAAACTTCTTAAAGCCAAAATTCACTAATAATTTAGCAGCTTCTGTAGCGATTCCTTTACCCCAATAATCAGGATGAACTATATAGCCTAGCTCGCCATTTTTATGTGTAAAACATCTGATATTAAATTCTCCTGCACCTATCATTTTTTCTGTACTTTTCTCAACTATTGCAAACACAAAACGTGTTCTAGTTGTCTCATTAGTGTCAACTAAGATTTGATTTACAAATGCTTCTGATTGATCTTCAGTGTTAGGCCCCCAAGGTTGGAAACGGCAAACAATTTCCTGCGAAGCATACGCATGAACATCTAGCCAGTCAGAAGACATAAATTCGCGTAAATATATTCGATCCCCTATAAGATTGTTCATTTGCAATACTCTCCCCCATAAAATACTGTGCAAAAGTATTCGCTAGTAATTAACTAATTACCTTCTAATCAAGTTAAAGAAATGGAATGTTGGAACGTGACCAGCATAGCGATTCGTAAAGCCGACGGATTGGTGCGTATTGATCTGCTAATCGACGACGAAAATCGTGAATACGGGGCTTACACTGTGTGGCAAACGCATGCGCAAATGGAACATGCCACGCCTGCTATAGGAGCCAGAACGAAGGAACTTGCAGGTATCGCGCTTGAACCGTTACTCGTTCGCGTTTTCGATCTCTACGAACCCGCAAAATAATATTTAAAAAGCCCCTCTTTAAGGAGACCGCTGCAAGAGTCTACATTTCTAACACAAGAAAAAAATTAAAGGAAAACGAGCCTCTAGAATCGCTTCTAAGGCTCGTTTCGCATTGACCGAATCATTTATGGCCCACTAAAATCATTTCGCTTTAGTGGTTTTAAAAGGTAAACCACGCATCTATGTGTCTGTCTATGTTATTTACATGGACATAATCGTTCTTCTCCTCAATATAGCGATACATCGTTCTATATTCGTCAATGTGACCTACGATATCAGAAATGGCAAGACCTATGATTTTCATTTCTTCTTCAGTCATTGTCGGGTGAATGGAGATTCGCACCCAACCCGGCTTTGCTCGAAGCAGCCCCTGATTAATTTGGTCAGTGATTTGTTTGGATTTTATTCGGTCAATATCGAGTAGAAAATGACCATACGTGCCTGCGCAAGAGCAGCCACCTCGCACTTGAATGCCGTATTTATCATTTAACAATTTAACGATCAGATTATGATGAATATCCGTTATATAAAAAGAGAGAATTCCGATGCGATTTTCAAGATGACGATCTAAAATATGAAGATTTGGAATGGTGTCAAGATGTTTGTACAACACTTTCATTAAATCTTTTTCATGAGTCAACATGTTATCTACTCCCATGTTTTCCTTTATTGTCATAGCGAGTGCGGTTCTGATCGTTTGTAAAAATCCTGGTGTCCCACCATCTTCTCGTTCTTCAATATCGCGGACATAGCTTTTTTCTCCCCAGGGATTGGTCCATAGTACCGTTCCGCCGCCTGGTTGGTCGGGTATTTGATTGTGATAGAGCTGTGTATCGAATATAACGATGCCGCATGAACCCGGTCCACCTAAAAATTTATGGGGAGAGAAGAAAATGGCATCCAATTTTTCCAACGGATTGCTCGGATGCATATCAATTGAAACGTACGGAGCCGAAGTAGAAAAATCAACAAAACAATAACCGCCATGTTCATGCATGATCCGTGCCATGTCATAAAAGGGTGTAATTACACCAGTTACATTCGAACAGGCAGTAAAGGAACCAATTTTTAAAGTTCGATTTTGATATTGAACTAATAAGTCCCGGAGCTTATTCAGATCGGTTTGCCCGTCTATATTAGGGGGGATTACAACCACATCGCAAATCGTTTCGGTCCATGTGGTATGGTTAGAGTGGTGTTCCATGTGTGTCACGAAAACAATCGGTCGGTCGTTTTCTCCCAGTGAAATAAGGGGTTTAAAACGTTCGTGCATTTTCAACCCTAAAATATGCTGAAATTTATTTAAAGCCCCTGTCATGCCAGAACCACACGTTAGTAAAACATCATCTTTTTGCGCGTTGACATGTTGTTTGATGATGGACTTGGCTAGTTTATAAGCTTGTGTCATCGTGGAGCCCGTGATGCTGGATTCGGTATGGGGGTTCGCTACAAATGAGCCAAATATATGGCTGATTTTTTCTTCGATGGAAAGGAATAGCCGCCCGCTAGCGGACCAATCCGCATAGAGGATGTTTTGGTTACCAAAAGGTGAGATAAATGATTTTTCGTTACCTATAATCTGATTGCGAAAGGTAAGAAAATGAGTTCCTAAATCAAGATTCATTAAGAATCGAACCTCCTAAACTATTATCGCGATAATCGATCAGCTGTTCTCTGTGCTTAAACATGATAGAATTTTCGAAGTCAGCATCATTGAAAAGCACTTTCACGTATTTCCCCCCTTTTGGTATATATACATCGACTTGTCGCTTGAATTAATACTGGCTCGCCAGTATTCCACCATACCACTTGAAGCTCAGGATACAATTTCGCAATATGAACGGCTTGTTGTGCCTCACTCTCCACATAACGGGTACAACCAAGATCAAGTGCCCTTTTCCCTTTCCATTCTGCAGTGGTTTCTTTAGTGGGCTTATCTATTTGATCATCTCTAAGATAAAGAGGAGACTTAATGCCATGCCTTGCCAACCATAGCATAGTCCTCTCTTTATCGATCATGGGTCTACCAGTTACAATGACATCTTGTTCTTCTAATATGGGTGCTAATGGCGATAAAGAATATGTGTCTCTAAGTAGCAATGCACACTCTAAGCTTTCTTTGTACCGTTCCGATGGTACGTCATCTAGAAAAATGCCATCCATATCCCAAGCTGTTTTTATATATTCGTGGTCATCCAGTCCTTGACTTCCAGTCAATGTTGAAGAATACAAACGATGACGTTCCCAAGGTAGAATAAATCTAGCTCCTTTGTCTTGACAATCGAAACAATAAAAATCTGTTTGACTGGCAGATAAATGATCTCTGCATACAACAAAAGTATCCGTTCTATAACCTGAATCGATTAGGAATTGTTTACAATCAATAAGTGTTTTTCCTGATCCAGCAAAGTCTTCAATAAGCAAAATATGTTCTGAATTCGGCGGTTTTTGAAACCAAGTAGGTTTATTAATCCTACGGTCATAATTCAAGAAATAAAAGGGTAACCCAGTCAAAAATGCCATTTGTATACCAGCGAAAACACCACCACGGAGTATAATGACTAGTGCTTCGTATTTTTTGTCTCTAACTTCTTGTGCTAACTGATTTAATCTTAAAGAAATAGCGTTGTAGTCAAGGTAAATATTCCTCATTAGACCTCCGTGGTTTTAAGTGTAGCAACAAAGAAATCGCTTTCTACAATTTAATTGATCCAGTGTCTAAAGGAGCATTCAAGTTCAAGCACTCCCGTTGTATTATATATATTACAGTGCGATAAGGCCTAGCGTAAAGGGGAATCATGTCGATAAGGATAACAAGTTTATTAAGAAAAAAGGCGCCCTCCTATCCATAATCGCCTTTAGAATAACGTTCTACATTTTAGGAGATGCGAATAATTTGATCTTAAATTTATTAAATGAAGGAGAGATCGAATGGCAGGTGAATCGCAGCATTTATACCAATTGATTTTTGGGGGATGGATTCAACAATCCATATCCGTTGCCGCGAAGTTGGGCATTCCGGATTTGTTAAAAGAGTCTCCTAAAAGTCTTGAACAACTCGCTATAGTAACAAAAACGCATGCACCTACGCTATATCGTCTACTGCGAGCGCTTTCTAGTACAGGGATATTCAAAGAGTTGGACAATAAGTGCTTTGAAAATGGTCCGCTTGGTGTATTCCTACAGACAGACATTAAAGGTTCTGCCAGAGGCATCGCCATTATGGTAGGAGAAGAATGGGATAGGAATTCATGGAGTAATCTTCTGCATGCAGTTCAAACCGGAGAACCCGCCTTCCGGAAAACGTATGGCATCCCCTTCTTCGATTACTTATCGGAGAACCAAGAAGCTGGAGAAATTTTTAATAATGCGATGTCAGGATTTTCAAAAGTAATTGGTCCTACGTTGGAAATTTACGACTTTTCCCCATTCAACAAGATTATTGATATCGGTGGCGGACATGGCCGATTGATGGAAGCGATATTGTGCAAATATCCTCATGTTACAGGAGCAATTTATGATCTTCCAACCGTCATTGAAGGAACAAAAACATTCATTCAGAGCGTAGGGCTTGAAAATCGTTGCGAATGCATTGCTGGAAGTTTCTTCGATTCTGTTCCGGTAGGCGCGGATGCTTATATTTTAAGAAGTATTATTCACGACTGGAGTGATGAGGAGTCCATCAAGATCCTTCAACATTGCAGACAAGGAATACTTGATCATGGAAAAATTATATTAATTGAAAATGTCATTAAAACAGATAGCGAATCTGATCCCTTTCTCAATTTTGTTGATTTGGAAATGGCTGTGCTCTTAACTGGCAAAGAGCGAACGGAATCTGAGTTTCGTGAACTATTCGAAAAAGCAGGGTTTAAATTAACAAAAATAGTCCCTACGCCAATGAATAATTTTATTATTGAAGGGATACCCGTATAGGACTTCTCCGCCCGCAAACCAATGGCACTGTTACTTTAACGCACTTAAAAAGGGATCTTATTAACTGGGAGATCAAAGTGAAATGGGTTGCCTTATAGAGGCAACCCATTTTTTTTATTAATATTCCGTTATTACTTTTAAAATCAACCTTACTTCAAGCCTTCAGATTTCCCTCAGCTATTTCAAGGACCATATTCCAGTATTAATCGCGGAGCTAAATCTAGATTATTATGATCAATAGCATATTCTCTGGAATAGTAAATTACTTTTCCACTTGCACCTTCCTCTGTCTTTTTAATAAGCCACCCAAATCCAGCTCCAGCCTTCATATCTTCGATAACATCCCAAGTGACTTTCCCGCTTAGACCGTTATAATGGCTAAAACCCGCTGCTGTAGCATCGGCATATTTCCCGCCTTGTTTGCTCACTTTTCCTGGATTGAGCATATCCCATTTGTTTCCATCATCGTTTTGATTGCTTATGTCCGTATCACTTGGGCTGTTCCATGTAACTCCATGATCGGTCCCACGAACCGATTGCCTAACTTCATCATTTGAACCATTCCCCTCAGTCCAATGCATTAAGAGGCGATGTGCATCTACACTGCGAATGTCGTTACTACCCCAGTTATCTGAATTGTCCATAATAGTAAGAACAAGTGTGGCACTTTTCAAACCGACCGTACTAAGTTGATCTAGGCCGTCAAATCCAACCAGCACACGGTTATTACCGCTAGCTTGAATTCTCAGATTTGGATTGCCGCCTTCGTTGGTATTAGGAGATCCTTGCCGTAAATAGCTATCTTTACTACTGATGAGAGTCCCGTTTACCGTTATTGTAAAACTGCCTGTTGCTGCGTTACCAGCATTGTCTTGAGCTGAACAGTTTACCGTTGTAATCCCCAATGGGAAGGTAGAACCAGAGCTCTGAGTGCAGGCTACAGCGATTGAACCATCCACGATGTCGGTGGCTGTTGCTGTAAAGGATACTGCAGCACCTGAAGGATCAGCAGCCTCAGCTGTAATATTTCCCGGAAGGGAAAGCACTGGCGGCGATGTGTCCAGAACCGCTTCCGTTTTGAAGGTTGAACCAACTAGTATCGTATTTACAAACGAATACGGGATGGAAGTCGGAGCTGGTCTGACATGTCTTAACACGTTTGGCTGAACTTCAACATAGTAGTCCGTATTCCGTTCAAGTTCATTCGGGAAGCTGACAACCAGCTTCTTATCTTTATAGGTATAGCCTACGCCGGTTTTGAATTTGACCACAAAGTCGGTCCCCTCAACAAGCGCTGTACCGCTATTACTTGTTCCTTTGTAAATTTTCACAATCCCTGCGAAATTAGGTCCATCCAAAACCTGCGGCGTGCTTGTTGGGTCGATCTTATTGATGTCGCCGATCCCATCTCGATTAAGGAACTCGACATTAAAGCCGATTTCGACTTGTGCATCTACCGATACTCCATTCGTGTTGTTTGACGGGGATATAAACACATCGGGAGTATTATCATAATCCCATACATCCGCCCATCTTGCAGAGTCTAACTGTCTTGTTGTCAATACAGCATACGAATTCCCCTTAATACCTGTAACCTTATAGATGCCTCCAGCGGCATTGGAAGATTGCGCTGACGCTGTACCGGACGGGGTGAGCGCGCCCTTCTCGGTTATCTTGCCGTCGCCGTTCTCGTTCCACATATACACGTAGTAGGTCTTGGAAGTGTCAAGGCCTTCGACACTTATGTTGGTTGCTGACGTCGTAGACTGATTCAGAAGGAAGAAACTTTGCTCGGAACCGTTAGGACTCTCTAGCGCCGCGACAATCTTGTTGTTGGAACCGCCGTCGCCATTGCCAGCGCGAACTTTTACGTTGTTCCAGCCCGATTCCGACGTCATGGATTGAAGCAAGAACGCCCAATACTCAGGACGAAGCTCATACCCATCCCTCGCATCCCTAATCATGCTGTGGTCCTGGATGTCCCCGTCATACTTGGCATGGTAGATGTCCCACTTGCTAGTTCCGTCAAAGCCTAGCGCAGCCGACATAATGTTAAAGCCTGAGGTCTCGTAGGCGTATTTGATTAGATTGGCCTGGCTTCCGCTGTAGGCTGCGTTCATATAGCCTTTGTTCGGACCAAACTCGGTGATTTGGACCGGCTTGCGTTGGTTTTCGGGCAGAGTGTTAATAATCGCCTGCACAGTGAGCAGCATGTTGTATCTCGTCGAACCGTCGAACCAATATCTGTGGATCGAGTATTCGTCAACCACGTCGTTAAGATTCTCACCCATAAGCTTGAACCAAGCCGTCTGGTTTCCGGTCAGCAGGTCGCCTCCTACAATCTTAACGAGATCTCTTATCCCCTCGTTCTTAAGGGCTGTGTCAAGCGCCCTGTAGACTTGCACATACTTATCCATAGGAATGCCGTCGTTCGGTTCATTGTAAATCGTAAGGGCTTTAATGTTGGTAAAACCTTTATCCACAATAAGTGTCTTCAGATGTTTAGCCCAGCGCCCCATTCCTGTGCTGATATCCCAACTGGTATCACTGCTAGCTACAACCTGGCCGTTTAACTCAGTGGCCGGATGCCAATAGGTGAGGTTTACGGACGAGTGGGTATCCTTAGCAAGCTGCAGCGTCTGTTCGAGCGATTCGAAATTCAGGTCTCCGTAGAGCGCCGTATATCCCGAATTTCCGCCCGCCGCGTTATTGACATAGGGAATCGCCCTTTGTGGGTCTGGGTCATAGAAAATGCGTGTATACTTCGGATTCAGATTGACGAGTTTCTCTTCGAGATTCTTAAGATTGGCGTCCGTGGCATCATAAACCGTCCTGTTGAGGTCGGAGAAAAGCTGATGGTTGTACTGGCCGCCCCAGCCCATAAAGTCATCAACCAGAATATTGTTATTGATGTCTTGCGATACGGCTGGCTTGTAAACAAAGTTTGCGTTGGTCCCTTCAAGGGCCGAATCTGGTGCAGTTGGCGGATCGCCGTCAGGAGCGATAGCCTGCAAGCCCGGTATATTCGCAAGATAAGGCTTCGTAATCAGCAACGGCGACAAGCTGTAGTCCGCTATGTTGGTTCCGTTGGCTAAGGTGTTGTAAGGATTAAACCCCCATGTATAAATGACGTCGCCTTTCCAAGCGAGTGCCGTATCATTAATTCCATAGAAACCTTCTACGTCCTTTAGCGCGGTGTTCTCGGTTGCAAACGGGATGACAGAAGTGTTGCTAACGTCCGCGATACCGAGGCCAAGCTTGGCACTTTGGTTGCTGCCCCATACATAGACCCTACCGTCGGAAGTCTTCACCATATAGGTAACGTTGGTAGCGCTACCGAATGCCAAGATGTCGTCGAAAATAAGGCTTTCCGCGTTCGGTATGCCGTTTGTAGCGTTGTAAATGGCAGCAGGCTTCTGTGGAGCAAGGTTTGTTTTATTGTTGGAGAAGGCCCCGGCAAATAGGGCATATACCTGACCTAGATCGTCAAGCATGATTGCCGTGCCATTGACTGACGCGCTGATCTGGACAAATTTGCGCCCCGATACAGGGTGAGCTATCTTCGCAAAGCGATTAGCCGGATCGGATGAGAACTGATTTGTACCTGTACCTCCAAAAGCATAAATGTTTCCGTAATTTGTCAATATGAAGGCCGAGGTCGTGCCCGCACCGACTACCTCGATTGCTTTTTCATTTGGGTCGGAAGTGAATACAATTTTATCCGGCTTTGCCGAATACCATGCCTTACCGGCATCCGAATATTTGATCCCATTAGAAGATTGTGTTTCCCAGACCGTTCTTAATACGCCTGAAGCTACAGATATACCGGGAAGGTCACGACCAAGCCGAAAGTCATTCGTCCACCCATTAGCCTCATTGCCAGTGTTGGCGGCCGCTGCCTGACCCCACGACCATACCGCACCGTCCTTGTCGATTACATAAGTGCTGCCGACACTTGCGGTAAGAGAACGGCGGGCTCCTGCAAAATTGATAGGGATATTGTGGAAGGTAGACCGGGTAGCCCACTGAACGGATGCAGCGGAGTTAAGAATACCTGATCGCTCAAAGCCGTTTTTGCCCCAAGCATATAGTTTATTGTTTTCCTCATCCCAAGCATAGAGCAGGCTGCCCTGAGCTGTGTAAATCATATCAATACTGCTGAGTTCGACGCCCGCACTTGTATATGCTGGTCTGAATACACCGGTTAATCCGCCGTTCGGCATTGAAATTGAACCGTTTGCATATATGCCGTTAGCGTTATTGCCGTTGACATAGACTTTACCGTCGGTCGTTAAAAGCGCTGTCGCGTTTCCGTCCGCGTCCGAGCCGCTAAAGGAAACGGCCTGCTTGATGACAGCTGATGAGAAAGCGGCAGGGGCTTTTGTTGTAAATTTGTAAACCATGTCCGCGGTTGGATACATGGCATTATTGGGATCTTTAAAAGAGTTAGCCTTAAGGACTATATAATAGTCGGTGTTATAGGCAAGTGCGGATACGGGCGAAATCCTCACCACTGAGTTCTGATTTTCAAAAGCAGCCGTAGATTGGACCAGCGTGCCTGTGAACGTACCCTGATGCAGTTCGACTGAAGTGTTTAAATTGGTAACGCTGTTTAATGAAGCTGAAAAAGCAATTGAAGGCTTTATTTGAATCGAAACACCTGTTGCATTGTGCGCCGGCAGAGGTGCAGCCGATAACTGTCCAACTGTTTTGAACGTTGAACCTTGTGTTGCAATGGTTGTCCCTTTGAAATCCTTGAGCTTGCCTCCTTGAATTTCAATATAATAGTCTGATAATTCTTGAAGCGCGTTTGCAAATGTAATCGTCAGTACTTTACCGGTATTCGTTACCGTATAAGCACTAGGAGCCAGTAAAGTTCCTGTATTATTCGTTCCTTTGTATACCTTTACCGTATCGGCAATCGAACTGTCGCTGGCAAGAGAAACGATCTTATTAAATGTAATACTCGGTGCAATAGTAAGAGCAACTCCGGCAGCACTATTCGCAGGGGAATAGGAGACTGCAAGCGGCAATTCGTCATTCACATGCGCGGCGAGCGTGGGAATATTAACGAGCGCCGCTTCGTTAATTGGTTTCGGTGTGCCTTGTGAAGCGGTCTGGCCAATACCAGAGCCGTTGCCAAGCTGATCGACACCTGCATTGAAACCCCACGTATAAATGACATTGCCCCTTACCGCTGCCGCCGTTGTCCGGAACATACTCATATATTCAACGTCTTTTAAATAATCATTTTTAACTGCTGTTGATACGTCTTTACTTGCCGCTGTCCCATCGCCGAAACGTACACCATGTGCAGCTCCTCCATTTGTTGACGAACCCCACTCATAAACTGTGCCGTCGATTGCTATGGCGAACATGACATGGTTGTTAGTTGGACCCATCGTGTAAACATTTCTAAATGTTATTCCTGTTGCCGCATTCCCGTTTATACCGCCTGTCGTCCCGTTGCCATAAACGGCCGAAGGACGGGTTGCGATTCTCGCGGCAGCCGAATACACATTATTGGAGCCTCCTGTATTAAATACCGTATATATGTATCCTTGATCGTCCAACAGGTTAGCTATTCCACTGGAGGATACGCTCATTTTTACAAATTTTCTGCCTGCAGCCTTGTCAGGATGCTCGACTGTAACGAATGTCGCGGCAGCCGAGGTGGTAAGCCCGTTACCAAAAGCATATAGGACGCCTGACTGAGAAAGTATATAATTGACGTTTGGCACATCATCTGAACCAGCAACTGCTATCGCCCGTTCGCTCGCATCTGCAGGGTTGAATATTACTTGAGTCGGCATTACACTGCTATATGACACGTTCATGCTATAAACAGCTTCAGCAACACTGATATCGCGCCCGAGACGAAAGTCATTCGATGCAAGGTTATTGCTGCCACTGGAGCCCCAGGAATATACCTTCCCGTCTGTGGCTATTGCCAAGATCGTGCTGGGCTTGGTCCCGTCAGTACCAGCTATTCCGCCTAAAGTCTGTTCGTTAGAGCCGTCAAAGCTAATTCCAAGCTCCGATAGCGTCTTATTGCCATAAAACGTTAATTCGGTCGCATATGGAACATCAGTTGGAGTTGTACCCGTGCCACCGAGTACACCCAATTTACCTCCGTATGCGCGTCCCCATCCATAGAGTTTGCCATTGGACTGACTCCACGCGTACATTGTGCCGCTATTTTGGTAAATGCGCGTGATGTTGGTAAGCGGTGTGCCTGCACCGGTTAAGACTTTACTAAAGACTGTGCTTGCACCGCCTATCGTACCATTTCCAAGCTGACCATTACCGTTTCCACCCAGCATGTACACGCTTCCATCAACCAAAAGCGCCGTACTGCCGAATGTAACAGTGGCGTTCGAAGTGTTCGCAACTACTTGCTGGATATGCTTTGTTATGCCATCTTCGGTGGAAATACTAAGATGTGCCGAGACCGGGATGACCATCGTCAATACGATGACAATTGCCATGACCATACTAAGTACCTTACGAGTGAAACCTGTCCTCACGATAAACCCTCCTCGTATAATTAGTAGACCTCTAAGCAGACACTTTCAACCCTTATCGTAAATCTCCCTCTTAATTTGAGGTATGGGAGAAATTTCAGAAGCATGGCATTTTATGAATAGATTTGAAAAAAAGAGAAAAGGGACGACCCCCTCGGCCATCCCTAGTTCATTGTACATGTATCAATTAACTGTATAATAAATCCGTTCATTGTACTGCATGTTCGAATTCGAGGGCTTCTTTATGTCGTTCATCCTTACACTTCCCTCATTCGTTTGAAAAGCTTTAGCAATCCATCTTGGTGCTCTTTCATCCATTCCGCCAGCCTTCCTCTCATGAACGTGAGCGAGGATGCGTATGTCGGATTAGCGACCAGATTGGACATTTCATGTGGGTCCTGACTAAGGTCGTATAGTTCGTCCAAGTCCCCGCAGTTGAAAACGTACTTCAGATTGCCGTGTCGAATCATCCGCTGGGTGAACAACACATTTTCAAGGCCGGAACATTCCGTCACGACGCAATCCGGCCAATCCGTGACGGATTCTCCTTCCAAAAGCGGCACGAACGAACGACCGTCCCGGGAGTTTGCCGTTTCCCGATGTACCCCAGACAGCTCCAAAATCGTGGAATACAAATCGCAGGAGCCGATGAACCGATTTTCTCTTCGCATCTCTTGTTTCGAACCAGCTGGCTTTACGAGCAGCGGAATACGGCAAGTCTCTTCATACATGAAGAACGCTTTATCGCTCAAGCCACCGTGTATGCCAAGCGATTCGCCATGGTCAGCAGAGAAGATGATCGTCGTATTATCAAACAAATCGTTTCGCTTCAAATAATCGAGAAGTCTCCCGATCTGCTCATCAATCGAGCTCATAAAACCATAATAGTGCTTGACGTACGGCTCAAATGCCGACCAATCCTTGGAATTGGCCATTCGGGCTTTATGAATCGACGGCTTATTCTCGTTGTTGTCATAAAAATTAGGCCATGGTTCCAGCTGCTTATCCCGGTACAAATCAAGATGCTTCGTCGGCGCCATATACGGTTCGTGAGGCCCCCAAAAATTCAAAGCAAAGAAAAACGGACGCTTTCGCCGACGGAAACGGTCGATGTAATGAATAGCCCTTTCGGTTAAATAATACTCTACCGTCGATTCGATTGGAGACACGACCTCCGATGCCGTATGTACGTCAAAATTGCCGGATAACGTGTTTACCGTTTCAAAGCGAAGATTGTTTTCCTCCAAGTAATGAAGATATTCCGGATATTCGTAACCGCCATCCCCGTGCCCAGGGAAATCATCGCCTTCGTACCCCAAGTCAGTGGGCAGGCTACGGATATTGAATTGGAATTCAGGAAACTTAATCGACTTCTTACTGTATCTTCTGAAATCCTCCGTTTCAAGAATCTCTTTTCCATGGCCGAGATGCCATTTCCCTGTGTATCCAGCACTATAGTCTTGCTTCAAAAGCTGGCGGCTGAGCAGCATCGGGTCATCAGGCAGCTCGCGGATCAGACAATGAGATCCATAGGTGTTCGCCTGCATCCCGACGTTGAACGGATAATATCCAGTTTGCAAGGACGCTCTTGCAGGCGTACAGATGGGACAGCTTGCATACGCATTATCAAATACAATGCTCTCTTCAGCCAAAAGGTCGAGATTTGGCGTTTGACACACCGTTCCCCCATAGCATTTCATCGTATCGATGCGCTGTTGGTCGGTCAAAATCAACAAAATATTTTGCTGTTTCTCGTTCATTCCCGTTGCTCCTTTGCTAACTAATTACGGGTTAGGAATTCTACCCTCTGAAGAGATAGGTCGGTCGGCCCTTGATGCCGATTTTCGCACGGAACAAACCGCCTGCCGATGGTTGTTCTGCGTGGGCATCCGCAGGCAAAGGGGAACTGGCCGACGTGATGTACAATTCGTCCATATCCTTACCGCCGAAAACGCAGGATGTTACATATTTCACCGGCAATTCAACGACGGCCAATCGCTCTCCCGTAGCAGGATTCCATCTGCTCACTTTCCAGCCACCCCATTCAGCCACCCAGATCATACCTTCTTCATCAGAGGTCATCCCGTCAGGTAAAATATCCGTTCCCTGATAAGGGATCACCGTACGTTTTCCGGTCACTAGTCCCGTTTCTATGTCGAAATCAAACGCGTCCACGCGGTAGGCAAGTGAATCGATATAGTACATCGTTTTTTCGTCAATGGACCAGGTAATGCCGTTGGAGCAACTAATCCCTGAATCCAATTGCTTGTAACTTCCATCTGGAAAGAAGACATACAGTGCCCCTACCCGCCCAGCTCCGTTGGATGCGGTACCCGCAAAAAAACGGCCTTTCGGATCACATTTTCCGTCGTTGAACCGAGTCTGGGGAAGGTGGCCTTCCGGATCGCATACAAACTCTATGGTTTCATCTTCTGGATTGTAAAAAGCAAGTCCCCGGTCACCCGCAATGAGGATGCCTCCGCCCTCCCTTAATGCAAATGAAGCCACCTTCATCGGCAGCTTGCGTACGCGATGAACACTGCTGGAAAGCATATAATCATGCAGTGTTCCTTCGTCGTAATCAATCCAAAGTACCTGTTGCCCTGAGGGGTCCCAGACAGGCCCTTCCCCTAAGGAACAATGTGCGTCAACAGCAAGTTCAGCCGTGTATTTCATGGCGTCTCCCCCATTTTCAATTGTGATAGTACGGTTTCCGCTGTATATTCAAACAATTGCTCGATGTTACGATCCCAACGGGACGGATAGCCCCAAGTCCTCCAAGCATCCACTTCGTAGCCCCCCTCATCGTACATAGATCGGCGCGGAATATATCCGATCTGAGAGTGGCAATAACCTAAAGTGATCAAACGGAGTTTGGGGTGACGCTCCTTTAGACGAAGGCCATATGCAGCAACAACCTCACCCGGTTGGCCTAGGATGAATATATCGCCGAGTCGAAGTCCATGAATGCGTGCTTCGATGTTTACTGGCCAGACAGGTTCACTCGGGAAGCGCTGCAAAAGATAGTTCGCCCAGCGGGAATCTCCGACATGATCACCTTTTGCACGTTCTTCAAGTTCAATCCGTGTAGGGAAATGTTCGAAGGTCGGATAACAACTTTCTGTAAAGCCTGCCAGTGTATCGTCTATTACAGGCTCCATTTGGTGAGCCAATGTGAGCAGTACCTTCCAAGCTAAACTCCGCCCGGCAGCCTCCATATCCTCCCATTGATCTTGGAGAAGATAGCGCTCCTTCTCGCTGCTGAGGACGCCGACCACGGCATCAGCTCCACAGCCTTGTAGAAACATCGCGCGGGTCCCCGGTATGCGTTTCTCAATCAAACTCCGTGCCACACCCGGAAATTCTGCAGAAATGAGAAGCCCATTGGTCATAGTGGGGTGACAGGCATAGCTAAACAGCACAAGTTTGCAACTCCCGTCGGAACGGCAGGCTTTCACCACGGGAACTTCATGATCTACTACGCCGTAAGGATTTGCGGCAAATACATTTTGACCGTCCACAATGAGACGTCTGGAAACCGCTAAATCGCTGCTGCCTGTGCCGAAGAATAACGAGACTGCTTCCAAATCGTTCCGGGCGGCCCGGCATACTTCAATGATTGCATCTATAAGGCCATTGAAATAATCCGCTGAAAATACCGCGTGCTCAAAGCCTGGAGTCGGTTCCCGATAAAGCGGTGCACAGTGGGTGTGAGTCCAGTGAACCAACACTTGATCAGAACGAAGGCCCCATAGATGTTGGAGCCGCTCCTGAAGCGAATCCGTCCAGCTACGGGTTAAGCCCACTTGATCGACTACGACGACTATATGCTCTTCTTCACGATCCGTGCCTTCCAGCCACATAACCTGGGCACGGAGGTGGTCTCTTACCCCTATTGAAGGTTCCGTCCGGTTGGAAAATCCACCCAGCCAAATCCCTACTGGGGGTGTAACGTTACACTCGGAAAAACCTAACTTTATCATCTTGAGCCTCCAAGCGCTGATGAAATTAGTCCTGCCGTATGAATAATCTTTGAGCTGAGCTCGGAAAACCGAGTTTTCGGCATCTCGTGAAGAAGGGCGATGATGCTGATAGATGCCGTCACATTGCCTTCGTGATTCCGTATTGGTGCTCCGATACAGCGTACTCCGAGCACCTCTTCCTCGTCCTCAATCGCATAGCCTTTCTCTCTTACGGTTTCCAGCATCACCTTGAAATCTGCCAAAGTAGCGGCAGCTTTTCCCGTTCCTCCTCCGAGACCTCGAGCCGCAAGGATCTCATCCGTTTGCGGCTCGGGCAGAAAGGCGGCGATAGCCTTGCCGACTGCTGTTAAGTGCAACGGAGAACGCTTGCCTATATAGGTGTCGAAGCGGATGAAGCTCGTGCCCTCGACTTTTTCCAAATAAACGACATCCAATCCGTCCAGCATAGCCAGGTGGACCGGGAATCCTGTGTCGTCACGTAAAGCGGCCATAAAGGGGAGCGCAATCGCGCGAATATCCATATTTTTCAAAACTTGACTACCTAAATGAAATAGCCTAAGCGTCGCCCGATATTTACCCTCAGCCATCTTCTCGACGTACCCTTTCATCTCCAAGTTATCTAGGAGAACAAAAGCGCTGCTTTTAGCTAGGGAAAGTCGTTCATAAATATCAACAAACCGAAGCCCGTCAGGGGATGCGCTTAAAAGTTCAAGAATTTTGAAAGCTCGATCGACGTTTGGAATTAATTGGGACTTTGATACTCGTTTATTCATTAGAACTCACCTTCTCTATCTCTTTGATGCTGATTAAACCAACGTTCTATCGCCATAATCTCTCACGACTCTTGCTGCAGCGATAACAAATTGGATCACTGCAGAGCAGGGCTGCATCGTCCAAGCGCAAAAGCTCTGTCGTGGCAGATATGACTTCATCTCCCGGTATCCACTGGACTAGCGCTTTGCCAATAAGACCATCTTGAATGGCGCTGCGCTTCCGTAGTATTGCCTCAATGACTCCAAAAGCTCGGCTGCAGCCAGGCGGATCAAGTAATTCCACCTCCATTTGAACGGAACCGAGTACCGGAATACTCCTTGAATCACTAGGACGAAAAGGAATGTCCAAATAGGGCATTTTGGCATAAGCCTCACCTACATGGACCGTTGAATTGCTCGTGTGACCAACACCAAGTAAAAGAATTCCGCCGCCCATTTTGGCCAATAGATCTAACGGACTGTCTATACCAAGGCCCGGTTTCAAATAATGTGCCTCGCAAAGAGCGACAGCCCCTTCCCCTACCGCAGTAATGGAATGTGTAGGATGTAGGGACCGCACGGCATCTGTTCGTTTGCGCAGCATTTCGGATAATATGCCTGTTTTACTTGGGGAAATGGCCGGATTAAAACCTTCGTTTTGATAGGTGAACGTAGGCATGACCAGCAAGCCTGTGCTGCCAATACATGCTAATAGCGCATCTAGAACGGTATCCGCACCGCCTTCAATAGGCCCTAAATTGCGTAAAGCACTGTGGACGACAAGACGAGTTCCAGTACGAATCCCCAAGCTTCTAAAAAACTCGATTAGTGATTCTTTCGTGAGTGGTTCCACCATCGTATCTTCCCCTTTCCGGCTTTAGGACCTATTTTTGAATCGGTGCATAGGCAACAACGTCAATTTCCACCAGCGCTTTGGGCAAATAACTGCCCACAGTTGTCCTTACAGGTTTGGGATCTGGAAAATAGCTGTCATATACTTCATTAAAAGGAGCAAAATCACTCATATCTTTCAAATGAACGGTAGACTTCACCACATCTTCAAAAGTCGCTCCGCCTGCCTGAAGAATAGCAAGGACATTCTCCAAAGTACGCGCTGTTTGCTCCTTTATGCCCTCTGCAAGTTCTCCGGTTACGGGATGACGCCCCACTTGACCGGAAACGTACACAAAGTCTCCAACCCTTAATCCTTGCGAATAAGCCCCAACGGGTAACGGAGCCCCATCGGTTAGTATGGCTTGTTTTTTCATCCTGTCGCCTCCTACAATTATAAAAAAAATTAAGCTAAATTCAGCTCTGCCAAAATATCATTGTTCAGCAGTGCTTCCATATCCTCAGTCGTAAAGCCCGGAAAAGGCATCTGCTGGGCGTATTCTGTCATTTTACGAAGCCCTTTAACCGAGTCCTCAAAGTTGCAAATTGGGTAATCCGTTCCGAAGATCAGCTTTTTCCAAACGCCATACTCTTTGCAAAGCATCAGGGAATTATAAAGCTGCCACGGACGATAGTAAAGTGCCGATACATCCGCGTACACATTGGGATGCTTGCGAATTACACTGATCGTTTCAGCTTCCCACGGATGACCAAGATGAGCGATAATGATCCGTAAATCAGGGTAGGCAAGTGCAACTTGTTCCAATTGTTCCGGGTGAGCCCATTTCATGGGAGCCCTTTGAGGAAATGTCGTGCCTTGATGTGTGAGAATCGGAAGCCCTTTGTCCTCACAGAATCGGTAAATGCGCAGCATACGCTCATCCATAGGATCGTAGGCTTGATAGATGGGGCTCGTCTTCAGACCCTTCATACCCAGATTGAAATAGCATTCCTTCAATTCATCCAACGCATTGTAATCATGGGGGTCGACGCAAGCAAATCCGATCAGCTTCTGCGGGTCCCGTTGGCAATATTCCGCTACATATTCGTTAGGGACATTAAAACCCAGATGACGGCTGCGAAAAGCTAGCACAATACATTTGTCCACATTTTTCATCGCTTCATAGTGTTCATCCGGTGTCGTGCGCTGTACCGGCTTGCCTCTCATCTTGAAACCCTCTGCCAAATACGCTGGACTATAATGCTTAGGCTCACCCAAGTGAGTGTGATAATCGATCATTGGTCCTTGCCTCCATCCTGCCATTGTACGTTCCCATCAGGCGTAATCCGTTGCAAATTCCCTTCATAGGCAAAAGCTACCGCGTTAAATGTAATGGATTTCTTTTCGAAAGGGGCAAAAAGCGAAGCGGTGCCATTGGCGATAGCCCCCGTAAGTCCAGGCAAGTCCGACCCTGGAATGCTGCTGAAAGGCTCAATCCCCATCGTGTAGGCTCGACCGAACCATGGAGCGCCGGTCGTTCCGCCGAACTCTTGCCAAATCCACAGATGCGGCCAAACCTCCAGAGGCCAGCTGATACCAAACCCCATTCCGAGCTGTGGGTTACATGCCGCTACCCAACCTTCTTCCAGCTCAGCAGCAAAAAGCATATCCGCAGCCAACTGCTCGCGAGGCGGCATTTGTCTTAAATCGACTGGCTGACCGTCTCTTCCCGGCAGAAAAGGCCATTCGCCAGTTGTCCCAGGAACAACCCTTCCCGGCAAGTCTTCTCCGCCTGCCGAACGAGTAATGCGACAAGGCGGCAAATGCAGTTCCATTTCCGGACCGAGGAAAGGCTCACCAAGAGCTGGATGCTGGCCCCACATGCAATGAACTTCGACAGGGCTTACATTTTCTACCGTTTCACGAATTTGTAAAGCACCGCTTCCCCGCTTGAGCCGCAGCTCTCTTTCCATGCGGAAAGGCAAACGTTGCGTTTCTACACGCATCAACAGGGCGACCTCGTCCGGCGTATCCAAGATCACTTCATACTCCCAAGCCATCAGACTGGCTTCGCCATGTAAGCCCTGCTCAGCCCCCTTGTAAGTGGAAGCCGTACTTCCCGCAGGAAAGATCACTTGCCAGCCGCCTGGATAATGGTCCATCCAGTTGCCCCGAGGATTGGATGTGGTAGGAACCCAGTTCCCCCAAGTCCGCATTCCCCACGGAGCCCGGTACATCACATCTACATCCAAAGGTTTGTATCGAAATTCTACAATACTGCCCCCCTGATCTAATAACAGAGTGACAGATAAAAGTTCATTCTCCAGAACAGCCATTCGATGCCCTTGATACATGACATCACAGCTGATACGCGCACCGTTGCTCCTAGGTAAATACACGGCTTCTCCTCCTAATCCATCTGGCCTTATTTGACCCGGTAATGCTCCACCTTTTCTTCGTCCAACTCCACACCTAACCCAGGCCGCTCGAGAGGTCTAGCTTCGCCTCCTTGAATTGGCAACGCTTCTGCTAAGAGCATATCAGCATAGAAAAAAGGTCCCAAAATATCACAAGGATACTCTTCCGCGCCGATCCCCGGAGTAGCCATGGCAAGGTGAATCATCGCCGCGCTGGCTACGCCCAGTTCCAAATTGCTGCCCACCGTGCAGGTGAGACCGGCTGCTTCCGCAACTGCTGCGGATTTTCTTGCAGGCCCGATACCTCCGCCTTTTCCAATATAGAGGGAGAATACGTCTGCAGCTCCAGAACGTGCTAACGCCATAGCATCTTGCAGCGAGTATAGACTTTCGTCGGCGATGATTGGCACGTTCACTTGATTTCGCACATCGGCTAACCATGACATATCAAGTGAAGGTACCGGTTGTTCCGCAAAATATATGCCTTCTTCGGCTAGACGTCTAATCGTAGAAACTGCCGCACGGGGCGTCCAGCCGCCATTCGCATCAACGCCTAAACGGATCGATGGTCCAATCGCATTCCGAACTGCTTTCACTCGAGCTATATCGTTCTCGGGTCCTGTTCCAACTTTGACTTTCATGGTGCGAAAACCTTGTTCTACGGCCCATGCAGCGATTTCCGCAGCCTGATCTGGCTCAACACCGGTAATAGAAAATTTAGTAGGCACGAAATCTCGTACGGGTCCTCCTAGAAGTTGATAGATCGGCAAATTAGCGGTTTTCCCTAAAATATCCCATAAGGCCATTTCCAATGCTGCCTTCGTGAAGACGTTATGCGCAATGCGTTTCTGCATTTTTTGCGTTAACCGTTCAATATGTAACGGATTTTCCCCGATCAGCAAGGGACCCAAAAAGTTGCGAATGAAATGAGCCGCAGTAACGCTATCTTCTCCGCTCCATCCCGGTGTGCAGGACACTTCACCCAGACCAGTGATCCCTTCATCTGTATGGACTTTAACCAGTAGGAACGGTGAAACCAAGTGGCTACCCCGACCCGATCGGATCGCACGCTCCGGATGTATGGGAACCTGAACGGGAATAGTTTCGATGCTGGTGATCTTCATATTCAATGCAATGCCTCCTTCCCATCCATCCCTAATAGACGTATGGCATTGGGACCTAGAATCTGTGTTTTCGTTTCTTCAGGAATATCTAGCAAATCAAATTCCCGGAACCGGTAGTCAACATAAGGTTGTTGTGGCTTATGAAACAAACCTCCGTCTGTGCCGAATACGATCTGCTCTATCGGAACTTCAGCCACAATCTGTTCCATGGCAAAAGGAGGCGTAGAACACATGCATAAGTACACGTTACGGTGTCGTTTTCCTGCAGCTATCGCTTCCGGCCAAAGATCATGCAACCCTGCGTGTCCAAGCAATACCTTTAGCTTTGGATGTCTAACAGCCAGCTCAGCGATTTGAAGTGAGGAAGCGTATGGCGGTGTACCGTCGTGAAAAAGGATAGGGATACCCAGCTCTGAGGCTATTTCACATACTGGTGCCATGAAGGATTCTAAAGGACTGAAACCCTGCAACCAGTTGTGCAGTTTCACGCCACGCATCCCTAATTCGGTTACACAACGATATACTTCCTCAGCTGCTCCTCGCCGCCTAGGGTCTACCGTGCAGAAGGGAACAAGGCGATCCGGAAATGGCGAGCACCACTCGGCTAAATAATCGTTGCAAGCTTTGGCGTTCTGCCAAAAGCCGTCAATCGTAAATATGACACTCATGTCGATGCCCAGCTCGTTCATATACGCAACATACTCTGCTGCCGAAAATGGATAGGTACCGTCTTCCCGTCTAGCGGGTTGGTGTACGTGAAAGTCTATTTTCATACATATGCCTCCTATCTGGGAAGTCGCTTATTGGCGAAATCGTTCAGCTATCAATCTCTCAACATTTCCACCTAAGATGGCTGACTTATCTGAATCGGGCACATCCATGCCTCGTACCTTATCGACTTCAAGCGCCATGCGGGCAACAGGATGATTACTGGAAAAGATCATTCGTTGTGACCCAATTCCTCCGTACATGCGTGCCATCCCCCGTTCCGGAAAATCATGGGCTGTGTCGCCGTACAAATTAGGCGCTCGTTCAAATGCTGGCATGACATCCATCCAGAAGTCGGATTTCCCATTCTTCCCCATAATAAAAGAAACTTCAGGGTAGTTCTGAGCCAATTCAGTAAGCTGCAAAGGAAGAGCGAAAGCTGGTGTCCCAGTATGCACATAAACCGGCGCACGGTGACGTGCTGCCACCTCAATCAATGGATGGACAAGCTTCTCTAGAATCATAAAACCTTGCAAAGGAGGATGAAGTTTAACTGCAGCCGCACCTTCTCCCAAGGCCCGCTCCAGCTCAGCTACAGCCCCGCTCTCATACCATGGATTCGCTGTGGCATAAGCGAGAAACCTCCCTGCATACTTACGGGAAAGTGCTAGCACACGGTCATTGCCCTCTCGGTTATGAACCGCCATCTCACGATCTATCGGGCTAATTAAGGCCATGTCAATCCCACTTCGATCCATCTGATCGATCAATTGTTCCGGATCTACTCGATGATACTGTCCTACACCTGCAAGCACATGAGCGTCAATAATCATGTTTCTCTCTCCTCACTTAACTGCACCGACTCACCGTTTTCCATAGCTTTAACGAAAGCTAACGTTAGACGCAGGCTTGAAATACCTTCCCGGCTGCCAGGTACAGGCGTTTGGCGTAACTCTATGGATGCTAGAAATTTCTGTAACTGAGCCCGAAAACAAGAGCTAACTCGGTTCTCGGACAGTTGAATGCGCTCGGTTAACCGATTACTGATCAATACGGCTTCGCCTTTGGCTCGATCTAGATAGGCCATTCCTTTAGGACCAAGAATTTGAAATTCACCAAGCGGAAATCCAGGGAAAAACCAGCCGATTTCCAGTTTAGCTTGATCTCCATTAGCGAATTCAATCAGAGCTGAATTGTAATTAGGTGAAGGAAACTCCGGTCTGCTAGTCAGCCCCCGAGCTGTAATCCTAATTGGAGTAGAGCCAGTCAAGAAAGCAAGGTGATCAGCTGCGTGAGCTCCGTCATGTATACAGGGCGGTCCGTGGCGCAAGGTGTTTAATATTCGCTCGTAGTGCTCCTGATTCCCCTCAGGATCCCACACTTCATCAAATGTGCTTAATCGAATTTGCAGCGGGCGCCCGAGCCTGTCGCTCCCTATCCATCCCCGTAAACCATCCATTAACGGTCCGTGCCGATAGGTAAAACCGACTTGTAGAAGGCGCCCGCTCAAACGTTCTGCTTCAGCCATTTGTTCGGCAGCATCGAGCGAAGTAGCCATCGGCTTTTCACAGAGAACATCTTTACCCGCATGTAGAGCCTCCATTGTGATACTCGGTGTTGCCCAAGGTGGCGTACATACCAAAACGGCCTGCACTTCTTTATCTTCTAAAATTCGTTTATGGTCGGTTGTATGATAAGAGCTGCCGAAAGCAGCTCCAGCCGCCGCAGCTCGAACCGGATCTTTATCACATACCGCCATTACGTGAACAGACGGGTTCTCAAGGAGAGTCGGAAGATGCTGCCCCATCACAATGTCTCCGCATCCGATCACGGCTAGTTTTACAACGTTAACGGACAACTGAAATCCCCCTTATTGGAGTACTGGGACTGCCAATCCAGCCGCTCCAGGCTTGGATATGATGGCTTCGGGATAATAGCGCTGTAAAATTTCCAATCCTAATGCAGCCCGTCGAACCTTCTCCTTACATTGGGCTATTGCCATATGTTCAATATGCATACCGCTTGGGTATACATTAGCCGCATTTCTTAGCCCGAATTTCACATAAACCGGTGAAACAACTCTGACAATTTCCGGAATTTCGTAAAAGCGAATGGCACCGCCAAAATCGTCTGGTGCCTCCACATAAATATCAATTGGCATATCAACAGCCTCGCGAATTGCCCCCAATCGAGCTAATGTAAGCGACGTTGGTACATTGTAGGTGTCTGCGCCGAGCGTCTCCATTTGCTTAATGGAGACAGGGTTTGCTGCTCCTAGTGAAACAGAGCCTTTTACGACCAGATCAGCTGGCAGTTGTCCCGCCTTCTTCATTTGACCAACAATAGCAAGAAGGCCTTCATCGGCAATAAGTACGCCTCTCAGTCCCAAACGGCAGCCCCGCTTAATATCTTCGACGGCATAGATCAACTGATCCATCCCTTCATGTCGCAATGCTTGGCCTTTACCTGCAGGGGTGTGACTAGCTGCCGTTATGTCCCATGTAGTACGTGGTCCCACAAACAGACTGACCTCCACACCATCAGCCACTGCAAGCTCGAGCATCTCACGAATTTCCGAATCGGTGTGCATCATAATTCCGCTGCCTTGTGATACACGGTGTATGGTTACACCGTACTCCTTGGCTGCTTCCAAAGTAGCCGCTAGAGCGTTTGGTCCTTCTACACTCGGGATTTCAAATCGAACCTGCGCCCCATCTGCAAAACGTTTTGATGAAGTCGGAAGATGATGAGCATCTCCCGTTGGATAACCTAGACTGGCCAAAAACTCTCGCGTTTCTTTCATAACAGCACCCCCGGTTTTATTGGAAAAAGGTCTGGCGAAAAAATCTAGTTCAGTATTTTGAAACCCACTTCAAAAATGATGATATTCCAAGTATAATAGGAGTGAGTTCGGGTGTAAAGGAGGATTTTTCCAAATGTATACGTTTTCAGATCGACCAGGAAGCCTGCTTTTTCAAGAATTGAACCGGGACGAAATCGGGAAATGGGCCCCTGAAGCAACCGTCATCTTACCCGTTGCTGCCATTGAACAACATGGACCGCACTTACCCGTTTGGACTGACTCCCTTCTAGCAGAAAGCATTACCCTTCAAGCCGCAGCACGAGCTAGTAATGAGATTCCAATCTTGGTGTGCCCCGTCGTAACCTATGGTTCCTCGCACCATCACCTTATCTATCCAGGAGCGATGTCGCTTTCCAATGACACATTAATTGGGGTGCTTCGCGACCTGACTGACTCCTTGGTGAGCAGCGGTTTCCGCCGGATTTACTTGATCAATTCCCATGGCGGAAATGAAGAATGCGTGCGACTCGCGGCCCGTGAACTTGCACTGCGTCACCCCGTTATTGCTGGAGCCGTATCTTATTGGACAGTCGCCTGGGACCAAATCGTTCAGGAAGGTCAAGCTGGTAGTTTGGGTATCGTCCCTGGCCATGCCGGAGGTTTTGAAACTTCATTACTTCTCGCATTACGACCTGATTTGGTAAGAACCGAGTTGCTGCCTTTACCGAAACGCCGTACCATCCCTTCAACACCTAGAGACCCTTCCACTGGCCCGCTTATCCAACGCCACGGTAGTTGGGCAGCGATTGACGGCTACAGTGACGATGCGGGCTCAGCAAGTGCGGAGAGCGGGCAGAAACTTCTCGAAATCATCTCCCGAACTCTTGCTGCTGAATTCGTTAGATTCCATCAACTTAAGCTGAACTAAATCTATTATTCTTAATGATCATCCACTACGGAAAGGTGTTGGAATCGTTGAAAAGTTATCATAATCTAATTGCCGGCCACTGGGTCGGAACCCAATCCGGACGCATGCGTCCTAATTTAAATCCTACTAAATCTTCAGAGGTTTTGGCTGAATTTCCAGACAGCGATGGCCATGATCTTCAGAATGCCACAACAGCTGCGGCATCTGCTTTCCCCAAATGGCGCAGCATGAGTATGGTCGCTCGAGGTGAGATTCTATACCGTGCAGCCGAATTGCTTACAGCTCGTGCCGAACTCATTGCTAAAGATTTGGTTTTGGAAGAAGGAAAAACATTACCCGAAGCCATTGGAGAAACGATGCGGGCTGCAGCGATTTTCCGATACTATGCCGGAGAAGCGCGTCAGGAAACCGGCGAAGTCTACGCTGCTTCGGATCCGAGCACACTTCTTTACACACGCCGTGACCCAATTGGCGTAGTCGGTGTCATAACACCATGGAACTTCCCTATCGCGATTCCAGCGTGGAAAATCGCGCCCGCCCTCATTTACGGCAACACCGTGGTCTGGAAGCCGGCAGATCTGACTCCGCTGACAGCCTATCATTTGGCGAGTGCCCTGGTTGATGCTGGGCTTCCGGAAGGTGTGCTCAATGTCGTGTTCGGTCGCGGATCCGTTCTCGGCCCCGCTCTTACTACAGACAATCAAGTGCGCGGCATTTCCTTCACCGGCTCCAATGGTGTTGGCCGCAGCATCGCTATTGCCAGTGCTGAGCTTGGTAAGAAGTATCAGCTAGAAATGGGCGGTAAGAATGCCGTCGTCGTTCTATCCGATGCTGACTTGGATTTAGCCGTTGAGATGACGATCCGCGGAGCCATGCGCTCGACCGGACAAAAATGTACCGCTACCAGTCGTGTCATCGTGGAAACGCCATTGCTGAACGCATTCACTGAAGCGCTAGCCGAGCGTTGCCGCAAGCTTGCCGTGGGTAACCCTTTGGATTCGCAAACCTACATGGGACCTCTTGCTTCCCTTGATCAGCAACGAACCGTATTGGACTACATACAAATCGGAAAAGAAGAAGGAGCTCGACTCGTAACGGGAGGTGAAACTCTCGGTTCAGAAGGTTTCTTTGTAACCCCAACGGTGTTCACCGATGTCGATCCTAACAGTCGTCTAGCTACTGAAGAGATCTTCGGACCCGTCGTCTCAGTCGTGCCTGCAGCAAATCTTAGCGAGGCCATCGCACTCGTTAACACAAGCCGATTCGGCCTAAGTACAGCTGTATTCACTCGTGATATTGGTAAAGCTATGCGTTACGTCGATGAGATCGAATGCGGCATCGTACATGTGAACTCCGAAACAGCCGGCGCAGAACCCCATGTCCCGTTCGGGGGTATGAAGGAATCAAGCTCCAATTCCCGTGAGCAAGGCAAGTCGGCTCGTGAGTTCTACACCCAAGTCAAGACTGTCTACTTCGACAGACCTTCGCCTGCATAGGTTTATATAAGAGAGGTGTCCCTTATGAGGGACACCTTTTCTTCTTTGTTTCACTGTGGGGTCTAGACTGACGCATTGACATGGCATTTCAAACACTGGATGTCCGAATCTGATTGGGCTAATTCGTCCTCCTCCACGAGTTGCTCGAAAATATCGACTAACTCCTCGAAAATCGAGCATGTGGCCTGGAATTGCTCGAAAATATCGACTAACTCGTCGAGAATCGAACCTGCGGACCTGGAATTGCTCGAAAATATCGACTAACTCGTCGAGAATCGAACCTGCGGACCACGAGTTGCTCGAAAATATCGACTAACTCGTCGAGAATCGGGCCTGCGGACCTGGAGTTGCTCGAAAATATCGACTAACTCGTCGAAAATCGGGCCTGCGGGCTTCGAGTTGCTCGTGAAAGGCTATAATTCCAAAAATTCCGTCAAGCCTGGCGCAAGCTCTATTATTCGCCGATGTCCGTCATCAGTATGCTGAAGCATAATCGAGATGCTTTCCTCTCTCCGATTCGTCACATAAAGGCGATCAGGCAGTACTGAAATCTCTACATGACATGTTTCCTCTTGACCAGCCCCCAAAATTTCCAGTGTCCATTCACTATTTCGAAATCCGCTCGTAAACGCGTCCAATCTGCCGCTCCACATGTACGTATTTCCTTCAATCCGATTGTTTCCTTCGAATAAGGGCAGTCGATTCAGGTTCAACTTACTTTCCCTTTTGGCATGGACCGTCAAAGCAGTCGTATTGAAATTCGCAAATATGAACTGCCTCTCACAACCGAGCATCACAACACCATCTTCTTCACAAGTAAAAAGGTGCGTGAGATCCGCAATTGCTTTCGTCTGTTCCTTGGTTCGATTAGGCAAGGTGACCACTACGAAAGGTTCCAATGTACGCTGACCGATGAACGATTCTTCGCTGCGTCGATTTAAAATGAGAATATCCTCAACGCCCTTCCATTTCTTATACTCATGCTGATTGATGTACCGTATTCCTTGTGAACCGAACAGGACATAACCGATTTCATCATCCACCTGTATCCATTCCACCGGGTCTAAGTCTGTAATCTCATTCGGCTCATACCCATAAAACCCTTTGTAAGAAGCTGTTCGATCTGGGAAGTAAAGCGTCCTTCGTCCCTGGGCCAAGTCCGGCATGACACTGTAATGTTCATTGCGGACTCCAATCATCCCCGTATTCATTTCAGCAATCTTGCAAGATTTCAACACCTGAATACATTCTATATAGACGGTTTTCCCATCTGGCAAAGAAACGAAAGCGACATCCTGACGAAGCTCTTCGACACCACGCATTAGCGAAGCTATCGCACCAAAACCATCCGCATACTCACGAATGTTTTCCTTCTCGGTTCGCAGTACATATCGCTCATTCGAATGTAGAGTTCTTTGTGAATCCGCCTCAATCTCAAACTGGGCCGTACCCGTGTAACTAGCGGGCAGTGGCGTGATGCTCCAACATCCTTTTGCAGGGATCGTAAGTCCCATCACACGGTTGCGCCAACTGAAGCTCGAGAAGCTGTCACGTGTCCTGTGAATCACAGAACAGCCATACGGATACACGTAAACCCCACTCAGTCTATCGGCCATCTCGTCCGCATCACTGGGTTCAGCACCTGCCCCTCCAAACAAATGAAGCAGACAGGAAGCGACCAAATCCTTCGCGGATGTATGCTCCATATCTTTTGCTGTTTGATAACCGGAGATCACGCATTGCTCCCCGTTTTCCTCAAGAAGGCAACCATGTTGATTGCTATTCTGAATGCCTTCAATAATGGCAAGAGCTCTGCGCTCTAATAAAGACGCATCTCTGTCCCTATGAATCACATTCATAAACGCATGAGTGAATTGACGTTCATGCTGCCTGTTATACCACCAATCCTGACCCTGTACGGGGACAGCCAAGCCGTCAAACTGCGCCCACACTTTGATTGTTTTATTGTAGAGTATCTCATTGTTATACAGCACTGTTTCCGCTATGGGTTCATCCCCTATTAAAGAAAAAACGGCATGAATCCCTCGAAGATTAATGCCTGCACATATATATCCGGGGTGAGCGAACCCGTGGTTTTCTGTCGTAAAGTCTGGATGAAACGTAACGGTTTTAAAGGACCGCGGTTCCCTAGCTCGATCGACTGGCGTCGTGATGGCGTTTAGTGACCAAGCTTCAAAACCTTTTTTCCAACTTTCATGCTGTGGGTGGTTAGGAAACAGCGCAAGTGCCGCTGCAATTCCACCTGCCGTCCATGCATTTTCCTCGGTCTGTGTGTCGAAATAAGCGCCATTTCTCGGATCTTCATCGCACCAGCGGTCCGCATAATCGGTCAGCACATTTCGGCTCAAACAGCGTGTTTCTTCGTCTAGATCCTCCCAAAGCAGCCACGCCGATAACCCGAAGGAAGCAATTGTCACTCCGACTTGGCTGGCGGGGAAAAACTTTTGACCTTTTCCGCCCCATTTCGTTAAGCTGCAAAAACGGTTCCTCCCTTCAGCCCGCACACAATCCTCCGGGCCTGTATCATGGGTGAAGCCCAAATAGCGGATCGCTGCAATAGCTTTCCGCTTCACCTCATCTCGAGGGATTCCAGTCATCTTTTCCTCATAATTCGGAAGCTTCGCAAGCAAAGCATAGACGGATGCCGTATAGGCAGTTTCAAGCCCATACCAATAGGCACCGCCAAAAAAATGCCCGCATGAAGGGCGCCCAGACCAATCTGCAAACTGCTTGTCGGCAAAGGGAAGCCACTTCTGCAAAATACGGCGTATTCGCGCGGACATCTCATTTTCGGAAGCTTTGTGCCAAGCGATCGTTCGAATGCGCATGCTCTCTTCGTTGGTCATGAACGAATCTCCCATCTGCGTTACGATGTTAAAGACTGTTTAACACAAGGTCAGCGGCATGGAGCGTTTGAGTCACTTCTTTTTCTCCATGGACTGCGGAAACGTACCATAAGCCATTTGGCCTTACTAATACACCTTGCTGCAGCATTCGCTCTGCAAATGTTGCATATTTACCAGCATCCCGTTTGGAAAACCCCGCGAAATCACTCACCTCCGGAAGGTCCACAAACATCATGTGAAATACGGGTCCAACCTGATTCACGACGCCAGGGATTCTGTGTTTCTGCAGCAGGCCACGGAGTCCGTCGACCAAAGCATTAGCAGTGGTTTCCATCTGCTGAAAAGCAGCCCCTTCATTACGTGAAAGCACATCTAGAACCGCTAGGGCCGCTGAAGTGGAGATACAATTGCCGTTCAACGTCCCTAAGTGACTGACCTCACCAGTTGCGATAAGATTCATCCATTCCTTTTTACCAGCTACCGCACTTAACGCGATACCGCCAGCTAAAGCTTTACCCATGACAATTAAATCAGGCTGGATGCCGAAACGTCCATGAGCCCCTCCAAGACCAAGCCGGAATCCGGTAATCACTTCATCGAAAATGAGCGTAATACCGAGCTCTTCGGTTAGCGTCCGCATCGACTCTAAGTAACCTGGCCGAGGAGCGAGACAGCCGGAGTTGCACATGACAGGCTCTGTTATGACTGCGGCAATCTCATTGTAATGCTGTCTCAGCGTGTCCTCCAGCGCTTGCGGATCGTTCCAAGGAAGCAAGATGACTTCCTGCAGACTAACTTCGCTCTGTCCTCCTGTTCCGGGTAAAATGACAGAATCTGCGTTCGCCTGACCGGCTCCTTTTTTCATGTCGGCACTCGGAAAAGAGGTGAATATCGAATCCGACCATCCGTGGTAATGACCATGGAACCGTACGATTTTGCGTTTACCCGTGTAAGCCCTCGCTACACGCAAAGCAAGCATGACGGCCTCGGTGCCTGAACCGCTGAATGCTGCAAGTTCTGCACCTGGCAGCACCTCTACGAGACGCTTCGCCAGTTCAATTTCTCCATTGTGCTGAAGTCCGTATGTAAATCCACCCTGCATGGCCTTGTAGACGCGATCCGTTAACTCCGGATGGGCATGACCCAGAATCAGCGGTCCATAAGCGAGCAAATAATCGACATATTCATTGCCGTCCACATCACGAATATAAGCGCCGGAAGCAGAATCAGCGAAAAGCGGAGCAGGCTTCATCGCCGCCCGAAGCGAGCTGGCTACTCCCCCTGCTAAATATTGAGAGGATGTTTCATAATGGGACTTCGATTGAGCATAGCTTGTCATGGGTGTCCCCTCCGTTTATCGCTGTATTTTGTATGAGCTCTACATGTCCTTCATAACCATTCGGAACCCGAATATCTACTTGAATATGAGATGGGGCCTCGACCCGAATCTTGATCTTACCCTCTTCCTCCACTTTCCAGTAAACATCAACTCGTCCGTCCACAGGCAGAGGGACACTGCCTCGCGCCCACTCCAATCCACATGGGTTCGGTTCAATGATAATTTCCTGCCAACCTGGGACCTTGCTTCGAACCCCCAGAACATAAGCTCCAAAAAAGTATCCGGGCGCAGCCGACCAGGCATGACAGTGACTGCGAGATAGAAACTTGTCATTTTGCCTATTGGTAGAATTCGGGAACATTTCCCAACAAGTCGTTGCGTCATGCTCGATCATCTGCCCGAACCGTATACGGATATCTTCTATCATCTGACTATAGAGACCTTTTTGGGCTAAAGCTTCATAGTAAAAAAAGGACATAAACGGACTTCCAACCTGCACATACTCAGTAGGGGAATCCACGAGGTAACGATCGATGATCGCTTCACGATCTCCTTTTGCTGCCGCACATAATGAAGCCACTACTTGGGTTTGCATACTGAAACGGTCTGACTTACGTCCATCCGCATGGATGCAGTCTATATAGGCCTTTCCATCCTCCGACCATAAATTAAGGTTAATCGCTGTCATCAGCTTTTCGGCAGCTTGCTCGTATATTGCTGTTGTTTGTTGATCACCCGTTATTTGTGCTAACTCCGAGGCCTCTTGCAGGGCCTTCATCAAAAATAAATTTTGATGCGTGACAACCCCGTCATTAGGCTGATCAATTTCAGCCCAGTCAAAGAAATTCCAGCCTTGGAAATCAAATAAACCTTGTTCATTCAGATGAGTTAGATAATGATCTAAGGTAAAACGGATGTGGGGCCAAATCTGCTCTACGAAAGCCACATCAGCCGTACGTTGATAATATTCCTTACATGCCGTTACCCAGAAAAACGTCCAATTTGGTATGACTGCGCTCCAACCGCTTGGGACTTGACTGACATAGTAAGGTGATTGTCCTGCAGAGCCAGGTACTAAGCTCAGAGAGTGACGAACGAGCGGATCCGCGTCAAACAAGTAATACCCAATTAATGCTTCGTTGCGCGCGTCTCCTACCCAGAACGCCTGCTCATAAGTGGGACAGTCTACAAACGTATCCTCCATGCATAACCGAACGGTATTTTGGCTAATATCCCATATTTTTGTAAGCAGCGAATCGGAACATTGAAAACGTCCAATCTCTGCAACAGGGTATGTGCTTTGCCTCATACCTACGTTGTAAAGTCGAACAGGTTCTTCCCTTTCCATTTCCCCACGACGTACAGTCACCATCAAATAGCGAAGGCCTCGGCGAACCGAAGACACATAAGATTGAAAGCCATCTCGGCATACGTAACGAAGTGTGTTGTTTAACTTATATGTTTCCTGGCGCCAACCATCTTCCATAAATTCGAATCCATAAAAGTCAAAGATCGTACCTTCGGGACATTCTGCCTCAAATGTAATAAAACCGGAAGTTATTCGTCCGAAATCGATGATTAATTCCGTATCTTGTCCTTTAAACAAGGGTATTTCAGCAGGTAAATGGCTTGCTTTGACGATATTTTGCAGCTGATTCGGCACGGCGAGCGCTTCGGTTCGGTTTTTCCACACACTTAACGTAAACACGTTAGCTTCGTCGACGAGCGCCTTCCGTACCGGCTTTACCCATTCCTGAAAGTCAGTTAACTCTTCTTTTGAAGATAACCCTTTCGCCCGGATATAGTCAGGATGAGCATACACTACTTTTCGGTCAACGGGGCGGCTGGCAATAACTTCATATTCAAACGGCCCTATCGTAACGAACGGAGATTCTGATTCATCAGATGGGAGCGGGGATACGACCTCGAAGGACTCCTCACAGTCAATTCCCATGTAAAAGCCTACCGAATGATCAGCTCCGGTGATATCCATATAAAACAGGTTGTCGCCATCCGCTAGCTCAACTTCCACATATTTCTCAGGTGCATCTCCGTAGAACTGATCAGTTGTGTATGGAACTCCCCCTAAAGTAAGGGGACCGAATATACTTGAGTTAGGAAAACCAAGAATAGCTTTCGTCCTTATCGGTACACGTATGACCGTGGCCAGAAATCCGCCAAACGTGACCGCGTTCATGTGACTCTCACTGCCGGGCACCATTTGACAGCGAATGTCGATATAAGCGTTCCATCGAATTGGTTTAACTTTGCTTAAGCTTTCAACTCGTGCTGCATAAATGGGCTCCTCTGTCAGGAAAGGAATATCTCGAGGAACAAGACGTGTCCACGGTTCCATTCCTACAGGCCCAATTAGGGTTGCCGGTGTCCATGCGCTGTCATTATAGTCAGGATTCACCCATGCGTTGTCCCACTGTCTTGCATCAATTCGTTCTGCAAAAGCGTTCTGCGTCGACATCCTTGGCGCACGAGGGTCCTGCCCCAGATGACGTGACGTCAGCCACGAAGCATCCGTACCTATTGCTTTAACCTTCTGATCCTGCTCAAAGAGCTCAAGCTGCGCAACAAGACCTCCCCGTCCTCTCAAATAATAAAAGGTGGACAAGCCGAAATGCTGCACGAGAACAGCAACAGTATTACTCCGTCCGGGTTTTAGAAGCCTCCCAATCTCATAAACATCATAAAATTGCTCTGAGGGCCACGAGCGAGCAGGGCCACGACCCAATAGCTCCCCGTTTATATAAAGCACGTATCGTGAATCAGCTGTGATTGCTATTGTAGCTGAATCCCAACCTATAGTCGGTACATCAAACGATTTGCGAAAACATCTCCACTCGTTGCGTGGACTCTCCTCACCGTCTGACCAGATCCATTGTGCTAACCCATCAGCTTGTAATTGCATATGAATTCCCCCTAGAGTGATACGGTTTTTCCGCTTTCTCGACTTTCGTTGACCGCCTCTATGAAACGGATAATTTCTAATGTCTCCTGCGGATTAATGCGGGGCTCTCCGGTTCGAAACATATGTAAAATATCCTGCATTAAATTAGCATACTTACGCAGCCCATCAGCGGCTGTGTCAACGTACTCCGAGGCCTTGTCTCGGTGAATCCAAGTTCCATGTGTGCCATTGTGCAGATTCCCCCGCAAAGTTCCGATGCGACCGTCTTGCCAGACCGCAGTAACCGTTTCATGACCATTCCCAGAAAAGGCCGTGACAGAACGGCAGCCGGTCCCGAGTACCCGATATAGGACGTCAACAAGGTGAATTCCGTACCAATAATAGCCTGGCTGAGTAGGCGTGAACTCGATCGGACCATAGCAGTCAGCCCCGGTGATATTACTGCTGTCCTCCCTGCTTAGCGCCTTATTCAAGGCATCCGCATAGCGACGTACTGAACCGCTCATCCATCGAACACCGTACTTCTCTGCGGAATTGGCAATGGCTCGAGCTTCCTCCAGACTGACAGCGAAAGGTTTATCAATAAAAACAGGCTTTCCAAAAGGAGCAATCTTGGCAAATTGCTCAGGATGAACCCGTCCGTCTACCGAAGTGATAAGTATCGCGTCACAGCTCGAGGCTACATCTTCCGGAGATTCTGCAATGTGAATCCCCAGCACATCTCGAAGCTCGGTAGTGTATCCCTCCACACGTGTTGCGCTCGCTTTAAAGTCCGGTGATCCACCGGGAAAAGCCGCAATGACGCGACCCCCCGTAATATGATTAGGATCATTCGGATCGTTCAAAATTTTGGAGAACACTTTACAATGGGAAGTGTCTAAGCCTATTAAGCCAAGCTTGAGTTCGGGTTCGGCCATGAGATTCCCTCCAGTTGCAGACCTTTACAAACTTTAACCACAGCGTTGATGATATCCTGTGTGTCCTCGTCTGTCATAATCGGGCTTACTGGCAGGAGCGTAGTCCGCTGAAGTAAGTCTTCCGCGTGCGGGCACATCCCTTTGCTGTAGACAACCGGTTTTTGGAACGGATAGTTGAATGGAAAGTTATCTTTATCCGTTGTTCTCTGATTAAGAATAAACGATTGCATGTAAATCGGCTCTCCGCCGTACATTTTGAAGCAGAAAATGTTCTCCGCGTTCATCGCTTCCACAAAAGAATCCGCAGCAGCTTTCGTTGCATGCTGCAGCGCAAAAACGCAATCGACGTCGCCTTGCAGATCAACCGACGGACGAATTCGAATGCCTGGCAATTGCGTATTCAAAGCCTCGCGAATCGTTAGATGATGCTTCCGCATAGCGGATATGACCGTATCCAGCTTTTTCCATTGCTCAACCATGACCGCCCCGGTCATTTCATTCATTCGGTAGTTTTGGCCGATGAGCGAAAACTGAGGCGTTATTTGATACTTGCCTTTGTCTCGGAAATTACCCTGATCATGATATCGTGCGGCCCTTTCGAACAATTCCGGCGAATTCGTGACCACAGCCCCGCCTTCTCCTGCAGTGAGAATCTTTTGCATTTGAAAGCTGTATACGCCTATATCCCCGATCGTGCCACAGTATTGTCCCTTATAGGTACAGCCAAGTGATTGCGCAACGTCTTCAATAACCGGAAGATCGTACTTACGAGCAAATGCCATAACTCGGTCCATATCGCAGGCGCTGCCATTAATATGAACTGCGATTATAGCCTTCACTTCGTCGTCCATGACCCTCTCCAAATCGTCTACGTCCATGTTTAACGTGTCGTCCATATCGACAAACACCGGAACGGCGTTCGCACACACGACCGCTCCCGCTGTTGCTGTGAACGTGTTCGCCGGAACGATCACTTTATCTCCATAGCCAATGCCGAGTGCCTTCAACGCAACAATGAGTGCCGCTGTACAAGACGAAACGCCAAGAACATATGAAACATTCAACCGTTCGGCCATAAGACGTTCAAACTCCTCAACTGCTCCCTGCAGGTTCGGCCCATAATAACGGAACGGAGAGCCTGCGTCAACGACCTTGGCTACATACGCCGTCTCTTCTTCCCCGTAAACCATTGCACCTCTCAACATCGGCGGTAACGGTTTAATGCGAACCGGGTCTCCACCATTGATAGCCAATTGCTCCTTCATAGACTATTCCTCCTTGACTGGTTATTATTCGAATGGAACTGGTATTCCACCCTGCTCAGATGAGCGGTGAATCAACTCAACAAGGCGCACCGCGTCTCTGCCTGCTTTACCCGTCACGGCTGGCTTGCGCCTTTGACTGACGGATTCAATAAAATCGATAATTTGCATGCTATGATAAGCGGAGTTAAGATTTCGGGGATCAGCACCAGCATTTCCACTTGTCTTGTCATTTTCATAGGTTGGAAGAGGAATGCCGGGAACCGTCCAATGGGTGATCTCTTGACCAACAGTTTTGATAGTTCCTTTATCTCCGTAAACATTAATGCTAGGTGGAAATCCAGGTAATGCGGAGGTTGTGCACATAAGTGTGGCAAATCCTCCGTTCTCCATGGTAAACAAGGCGAGCCCCATATCTTCGGATTCCATATGATGCGTCTGCGTCGCAGTTCGCCCAGTTACTGACTTCACCTTACCGGCAAGCCAGAGCAGCAGATCAATCGAGTGGATACCTTGATTAAGTAAGGCCCCTCCATCTTCGGCTTTCGTACCACGCCAATCCGCTTCATCATAATAGTCCTGCGATCGATAAAACGGTCGAGAAACCTCAACAAGCAGCAGGTTGCCGATCTTGCCCTCGTCAATCGTCCGCTTGAGCAACTGATGATGCGGAAAGAATCGAGTCTGTGACACGACAGACAAAGTAAGTTGTTTCTCCTCCGCTAAACGGATCATCGCCGAAGCCTCATTAGCCGACATTGCAATAGGCTTCTCAACGAGCACGTGTTTGCCCGCTCGCAGTGCTTCCATACCGATGCGCCCATGACTGCCGCTGCCAGTCGTAATGCAGACGATATCAATATCTTGGTTATCCAAAATCTCTAGGTAATCGGTCGTCCATCCGCAAGCATACTTTTCACTCGTATTCCGTGCACGTTGTTCTGTTCTACTGGCAACCGTGACAATCCGTGCTTGATCGATACCGCTTATTGCTTCTAAATGAACGTCAGCAATAGAACCGCAGCCTATAAGCCCGATACCCCATTTTTTCATGTTAATTGCCACTTCTCGATAGGTTCAACATTATATAAAGCACCCTTTCCCTAAATTCATATTCAGATTAGTCAATTTGAGCGGGTTTGAACATGTTTTTTAGCGTTAAAACATGTCTTTTTGTGCTTCAATTGCATATCGGGAAATCCCCTGTTTATAGGTCTCGCAGATGGTAATTCCTCCGTCCCTCTCTTTTTTAAACCGCACAAGGTCAGCTGGACCTCCTATTTGCAACCCGCTTCTTGATGGCAAATTCATCAAAGTCGACGGACGAACAGAAGCCATTTCCCAAGCTTCATGCAAGGAGCTCAGCTTCTTACGTATCAAATGCGCGATCCCCCATGGAAGCATCTGTGCTGAACCGGCTAGCAGCTGAGGTTCATCCGCTAAGTGAAGACGGCCTTCGTTTGTTTTCACAACATAAACGCGATTGTGAGAGTAGTATTTGCCAGGCGGCATCCCGCTTAGATGCACCGCATCACTTACGAGAATGGCACATTCCTGCTTCACCCTCATAACGACCTTAAGAAAAGATTCGGGCAAGTGGAACCCATCCGCAATTAAAGAAACCCAAAGTGAGTCCTGGGCCAGCTGTTCCCATAAGTAATTAGGGTGACGTGGAAGTGTTAAATGGGCTCCGTTTCCAAAATGGGTCGACATCCGGGCACCAGCAGAGACCGCATCCCGAATTTGCTCTGGAGATGCGGCAGTATGTCCGATTGCGACAATAATGCCGCTTTCTGAGCATCGCCGAATGAAATCAGTGGAGCTTGGCCACTCGGGGGATAATGTAACTATCCTTATTCGTCCCCCTGCCGCCTCCTGCCAACGTACGAAGGTATCCCAATTGGGCTCGCAAACATATTCCCGTTTATGAGCTCCTCGTGGGCCATTCTCAGGTGAAATGTATGGTCCCTCCAGATGGATGCCGCCTATTGTGGCATCCGTTGCTGAATCTTCTTTACAAGCCTTAGCAATCGCAGTCATCGCTGACGAAATGTTAGCAACCGAATTTGTCGTGATCGTTGGAAAAAATGTCGTTATTCCCTGTTTCCAAACTTCCCGAACAATCGAATGTACTCGCTCTGAATCAATTGGGAACACGTTTAAATCAATACCCATGCAGCCATTCATCTGCAAATCAACAAGCCCCGGTGCAATCAACCATTGGTCTTTGTAATCACACTCATCAGGTACGGCACGGATATCAGTAATGTTGCCCTGATTCACAGTAACGATGATCGATTCACCGGTTTTATAATGAGTACCTTGTATCTCTTGCATAGAATTCTCCTCCTATGAAAACAGCCCGTTTATCGATTACATAAACGGGCTGTTAAACAGATTATTATTTTTTATAATAGCTTTTATACCATTTCGTTGCCTCTTGAATAACCTGTTCCCCACCTTGGTTTTTCCAGTCCGTTACGAACTTGTCAAATGCGGTGTCGAGGGGTTCTCGACCCGTCAGCACTCTTATGAACATGTCCATATATAAGGAACCATCACGATATCCTAGCTCAGTTTTCGCTTTCAGCAAGCCCGGTGTCGGCATATACATAGACTCATCTTTAAAGAAATTCATTTTCGTATACTCGATTCCTTTCTGAGTCAAGTCGGCAAATCTTCCTGCTTTAACGACGAGTGGAGACATCCGCGAATCACCGGCTGGGTTAATCATAGATTGGTAAAAGATCCTCGTGCCTTTGTCCATATTGACTTTCGCATTCGGATCCCAGTTGATACTTCCATTAGTTACCTGATAATTGATACCTTCAATCCCATAAGCAAAGAACTTGTTTTTAGCCGGATCATCCGAATGGACCCAGTCAAAAAACTTAATGATATCCTCAGGATGCGAAGCATTAGACGATATGGTATAGACGTTGTTCACACCTGTTCTTTCTGGAACCAAATTCACTTTTCCTTGTGCATTCATTGGGCCCGGCAGCACTCCCACACTGGCTTTCGGATCGGTGAATAAATATTCTTGACCCCCACTAGTCAGAACTTGCACTTGATGAAACCACATGCCCACTTTGCCCTGATGAATCAGGTCTCCCCAATCATTATCCTTCATCGTGAACATGTCTCGATTTACGTAGCCCTTATCGTAAAGCATTTTGTAAAAACGGATCGCATCCTTCATTTCAGGTACAATCAAATTCGGAACAAAACGTCCATCACGATATTGCCAGGCATCCGGATGGGCACCGAAATATCCGAAGAAGGCTTCAGAGAACGCAAGACCTTTACGCATGGCAAAAGGCACTTCATCGTTCGTGTTGCCGTCGCCGTTCATATCTAAATCCTTAATCGCTTCGAAGAATGCTAAATAGTCATCCATCGTTTTTGGTTCTTTCATGCCAAGCTTGTCCAGCCAATCCTTGCGGTATAACAAAACAAGCATGTTCGGAAGCGCTGACATTTTGGGAATTCCGAAAATTTTTCCGTTTTTGCTTACACGCGGATCTTTCCAGGCTTCAGCCGGAATGTCCTTTTTCAAGTTTGGACCATATTTGTCAATGAGCGGCCCAAGCTCTAGAAACACACCGTCCTCAACCGCGTTCGGATGACTCGGATTGTCGATGCGGGACGACCACATAACTTCAGGAATATCACCGGAAGCAAAACGAATGGCAAGCTGTTTGTCATAAATGCTGGAGCTGACCATTTCAAACTTAACATTGTAGGGGGTTCCGGTATATTGGCTGAAAAGCCTCGACATTTCCTTAAAATACTTATCGTCCTCGGTTATGTTCTGTGCGTATTGGTTCCCGCCGTCCTGCATGAGAATGGTGATGTCGATCGGCTTTTTCGAAACCTTATTGACAGCTTGCTTAAGTGCTGATGTATCCGTACCTTGGCAAGCTGTTAGAAGGCCGCTCGTGCCCATTACTGTAATCAAAAACATAAGAAGGCGTTTACTCATGATCCTTTCGTTCCCCCTTTGAAGAAAGCGATCTGCATCTCCTCTTATAGTAACGAATAAGGGTTCATTTCGTAAACATATTTATTCGAATTTTCAGCCTTTTTCAGCACCTGATGTGCCATAGATGTGCTCCGGTTGCCCAGGATAGCGGTTCTCTCCTAAAAACATACGCCAAAACCCTCTCTGCACTTCAAAACCGTACTTCTCCATCAAGGCAGTACCTGATAAGTTCGGTTTGGGAACGTCCAAAAATATTCCTCTGTCTGGGATGCTTCGCAAGACCTCAACAAAGAGCACCTCTGCCGCCAATTCATTGACAGCTGCCCATGGGCCGATCTGCACCGCATCGAAACCAATTCTGGCAAGCAGGTATCCAAGTACAACGCCGTCCTCTTTTACATAAAAGGCCAGCTCTTCATGACGCTTATATAAGGTACGCAGAATTTCTCCGCGATTGGCTCCAAAGCTATGTGCATCAAAGGCAATGATCTCATCCATATTCCCCGGGGTTAGGGGCTCCGCTGTCAGGTCCGTGACCAAGCGATTTAGCGGCAGGGTAGGTGCCTTTCCCTGGTATCTCGTAACTTCATACTCATCCTGAAACCCGAGTGGGATGTAAACCTTCTTCCCCATCGGCGTGGCGTCCAGCTTCATACAGTCAACGCCATGTTCCTCCAAAAAAGTAATCGTCTTCTGGAGAAGGGCAGTCCCTATACCGAATCTTCTTTGAGACGGATGTACGAGCACCATGCCTATCCAGCCGAATCGGTTCTCATAAGGGATGGCCGTCGCAGTACCCGCTTTCTCTCCACCCATTTCCGCGAGAAAACAGCCGTCTTTGGCAAAGCGCATATATCCTCGCCAATCGTTCTCCACTTGATTCCAGCCAGCTATATTTTTCAATTCCATGGCAAAAGGAAGATCTTCCTCTGTCATTGCCCTCACGCTCAATCCGCTCTCATGCATGAATATTCCACTCCTCTTAGCTGGCCCAAGTATTAGTTCTTTAGTTGGCGGATTCTTTCTTTTTCCCTCTCTATTTGTTGCAAATACGTTAAAGAGCATTCTACCATTAAGTCCATCATTTTCATGCCCTTCTCCGCACTAGCAACCTCTGGATAACCCCAGTAGCCGTCTTCCGTCAATTCTGTAACGTCAAAGTAATCCATGAAATCCTGAGGCACTGTCGTCGGCGCAGTTTGCGGGACATAGTCCTTTACATGTTCAGGACATAGATGCAAAATATGTGAGGTTTCCTTTTCCCCTCCGTGGATATCGAGTTTCGTATGCTCCATCACTTCATGCTGCCGTCCCAGCGCGACCGATGTATGAATGAGAATGACCTCCATCTCTACTGAGCGGTCTGCGAAGTCTCTGTTAAGCTGCCGAATCGTCGGCTTTAGTATCCAGTTACCACCGTGGCCGTTAATGAGAAGAAGGCGTCTGAAGCCAGAGTATAGCAGGGATTCAGCAATATCTCTGATGACAAGTGCGAGCGTATCGGCCTTGAGATAAACGGTACCTTTGGCGGCACGATGCTCGATGGAAGAAGCAATGCTAATTGGAGGGAGCAGGTAAGCATCTAGCGTCACCGCTATTCTCTCTGCCAGCGCTCCGGCAATAATATTGTCTGTACCATAAGGAAGATGACTTCCGTGCTGTTCCAGTGCGCCAACTGGCAAAATCGCTGTATCACATTCGGCATTCTGAAAATCTTTTCGATTATTATACATCGTTAGCATAGGTTCACCCTCTTTTCAGTTGTACGCACTTAACGCCAAAGCGTTCGTTGATAAGCTGCTCAGCCCCCGGTTCCTCTTCCGAAAGAATCGGACGCCAAAAAACCGCCTGCTCAGCTTCATTCTCATCGTACTCGGTTCTGGTGATGACATTCCCTTTTTCATCCAAACCGGTAATTCTCATTTGCCTTCGTTTACGCTCCCAGCTGTTAATTTGTCCCCCGGTCCAGAACGTGAATCCGCGTTCTTTGGCTATATGCACAGTTTGAAGCAAAGCCTCTTGAACCTCCGGCGAGCTGTGTATTCGTCCTTGATGGTATAAGAAGTGCGCTACACCGCGAACCTTTTCCACCTCTTCTAAAAAGGGGACAATTACGCTTGCATCGGTAAACTGAGGAATATCCTGTGTCAAAAATCCGATTTCCAGCACATCATAAAGGCGGTTGGCTTCATTCGACCAAGCCATCGGATAATACGGTTGACAGGTTCCGAAAAGGAAGCCAGCCGCTCCCGATTTGCTCGGACCTCGCGTCTGATCCGATTCGATGCCACATTCTTCACACCACTGGAACAGCTCTCCCCAGCCTTCAAATCGGGTGAAATGGTTTTTATTGCTGATCACTTTGCTCTGGACGGTGTTCCTAAGCCACTCGATTTGCCGATTGAAATCCGCTTGATCCCATCTGCCACCCTCATTGATATTCGAGTTGAAATGGAGAGCGAGCTCATGACCAGCTTCCTCGATTAGCGGGTAAAGCCAGGCACTGTACCCTGGCTTCATCATGCACCAAGAAGAGTGAATGCCTGCGGCTGCTAGTGTTTGCAGAGTAGTGACTGCGTCTTCGTCAAAATTTCGGTCGCTATCATGTGAAATCATGGCTACTCTCTCTACACCTTCTGGCCAATAGTCAGAAAATGGCACAGGTTTTTGTTTTTCAACCATTCGTCTGAGAATATGTGAAACAACAGCTTCACGCCATAAATCCGCGTACGGATGTGCGAAGTAAGCCATTCCAGTTTCTGTCGTTTTTCTATCATACTCCCAATTCATCTCTAGCCCATCCTCAGCTTTAAGCAGCCCATCGTTCAAGTTCCCAGTCCCATCAGCAGCTGGTGTCCCGTCCTCCAGAACGGGTCCTGTTCCCTGCTGCAAACCAACAATCGTTCCCATCACATCGACGCTCCAACGTTCGATTGTTCCTAAACCGATTGTGAATTGTTGCAACAGGGGACCCGAAGAAACACCCAGGGGAACATTAGCAATCGTCCCCCAATCCTTGCATGCTTCTGCAGGCTCTTTCTGTTTCACCCAAGGCGAGGCACTTAGAAAACGCAGGGGTCTTGTGTCTCCCAGCCCCTCTGGCAAATGAGCATAGCCTGCAGGAAGTGGTTCAGTTCCAGCGAAGCCTAGCCGACGTGCAAAGCCATTTAACCCGGCGAATGTAACAACTATTCCTCCACGCTCCGCATATCGCCAAATGGTATCGTTAGCGGCCTCGTGACTCGGTGCTGCAGCAATGAGGATGAGATCAAACTTATTCTCCAGAATCTGATGCAGCTCATCGATCCATTCGAACGGGATGCCTGCATGGGAAAGGATTTCACCAGCATAAAGACCGAACGTATTCAGCCCATATCTCAATCGCTGCTCTATGGACCGTTTGTCCCGCAGAATCCCGATTCTCGCTATGTTCACGCGACATTCTTCCTTTCCAATCAAGTAGGATGACTACGGCTGCCTTCAATCTCGGCAAGATCCTCTCATCAACCGTGAGCCTTGGCGCTTTCTTTGACTTCCAACGCCTTTAACACTTTAACAGCTGCTGTAGCGATTTCATCCGCTTCTTCATCAGTGAGGATCGGGCTGATCAAAGTGATCGTTATTCTACCCAGCAGGTCATCGCATTTTGGACACATGTCTTTTGTATATACGACCGGGTTCTTGAACGGAAAATTGTACGGGAAATTGTCCTTTTCGGCCGTACGCTGCTCGAAGAAACATGGGATCATATAACAAGGTATACCATCGTACATCGCATGAGTAGAGACATTTTCCGCTTTCATCGCTGCTGCGTATTCCTGGGCCCGTTCCAGTGTAGAATGAACGATGCCCAATACACAGCCGGTATCGCCGTCGTCGTCAACGGCCGCGCGGAATCTTACATTCGGCATCTCAGCCGCAATGAACGAGCGAATTTTACGGTGATGTCTTCTCATAGTTCCGATCACGGTATCGAGCTTCTTCCACTGTTCGATCATGACGGCGCCGGTCAGCTCGCTCATTCGGTAATTTTGTCCGGACATCACGTATTGAGGTTCGATTCCGAAGCGGTCTTTGTCCCGGAACATGCCTTGATCATGATAGCGCACAGCACGTTCGAACAGCTCGGGATTCGAGGTTATGACCGCTCCGCCTTCGCCTGCCGTCAACATTTTATTCATTTGAAAGCTGAACACGCCGATGTCCCCGATTGTGCCACAAATCCGTCCTTTGTACGTGCAGCCTTGGGATTGGGCTACGTCTTCAATCACGAAAATGTTGCGTTTTTTGGCGAATGCCATTATTTTATCCATGTCACACGGACTGCCGTTGATGTGTACCACGATGATCGCTTTGACTTCGTCATCATAAACCCGTTCTAGATCGTCCGGATCCAAGTTGAGCGATTCGTCCATGTCGACGTATACGGGCACCGCATTACTGCTTACGACGGCTCCTGCCGTTGCGATGAACGTATTTGCCGGTACAATCACCTTGTCGCCGTAACCGATTCCGAGCGCCTTCATGGCAACCACCAAACCGGCCGTACATGAAGAGACGCCAAGCACATATGGGATATTCAAGTCCCGTGCTATCATATCTTCCAAAGCCTTTACCGCATACTGCATATCCGGTCCATAGTAACGGAACGGTGATTGGGCGGCCAACACCTTAGAGACCGAATCGATTTCCTCTTCACCGATCAGCATCGAGCCTCTGAAAGGTGGAGGCAGCGGCTTGCTCCTAACTGGTATTCCTCCGTCAATCGCTAACTTTTCCATATTTCAGTTCCTCCTTCAACTTATTCAAAGTGGTTCTTACACATTAGTTAGCTTTGTGCTCGCGTGGTCGATTCTCAAAACGGTTGCATTCGCGCGATATACGTCCTCCACCGACAAACGGTGAGGTTTGCCGGCGATTTGATTTAAGAAATCTGCCGCCAGTGTGGCGGGTGGAGTCTTGATTTCCCAGCGAGTCGTCTTGTTATGATGATCGGTAAAGGCAATGAATGGTCCTGGTTGTCCAAGCGGGTCTCCGGACGTCCGAATTTCAGCTCTTCCTTTGGTACCAGATACGAAGATACGGCCGTCTCCCCAAGACTCGAACGCTTCCGGCATCAACCAATCTGATTTCATCGTAGCCGTTATATGGTCTTCAAGAATTACGTTGACAACTGCGTTTTCATAAAGACTTGGATATTCCGGGAACCGATTTTTGACCAACATACTATTGTGCCCCACGATTTCCTTGCCCGTAAACCACCAGAGCATATCGACGTCGTGAATCATCAGGTCGATGATCAGACCTCCGTTCAGTGTTTTATCGAAAAACCACGCAGGTCTGGTGGCTGGATGAAGTTTATGCGGCTTCAAGAAGGTGAAATCCTCGATTTCACCTAGCAGCCCTTCGTCGATCATTGATTTCAGCGTAAATTGGGCCGGAGCAAAACGGGCGGTCAACATCATCCCAAGTTTAATTCGCTTCCGGTCGATCACTTGGCGTAGCCTGCTCAAGCCGTTCTCGTCGATGACAACCGGTTTATCCGTCATGACGTGGATCCCATGTTTTTCAGCCCATTCAATCACGTCGATTTTACTAATGTTTGGTCCGGCGCTGCCAATGATTTCTACTCCCAGTTCAAGGAGTTCATCTATGGACTGGAACATTGGAACTCCATAAGAAGCTGCGTACTGTCCTGGAATATGATAATCGCTTTGGTCGAATATTCCTGTAAATTCATGCCCTTCTTTGATCATTTCTTCGATAAATGACTTGATATGATAGTGCTGACAACCGACAATAGCAAATTTCATGTTTGTTCAACTCCTATTTTTGATTTGCTCCTCGACATTCGTTTGCACACAATTCCGAACTTCATCTCAATGACATCATCTGGGGTTGCTTGTTCATCCTCGCGAAGCGGCCGCCAGAAAACAGCCTGAGCTGCATGGTCAGCAGCGCCCAGGATGACGGACTCGTCTTCCGTCACGCCAATGATGCGAACGGTTCTTCGAGCTCGTTCCCACTCGTTGATCTGACTGCCGGTCCAGAAAGTGAAGCCACGCTCCCGCGCTTCCTTGACGACTTGTCGAAACGCTTCCCGCACTTCGGGGTACCTTTGAATACGCCCCTGGTGGAACAGGAAATGAGCTACTCCCCGAACATGGCTTACCTGCTCCAAGAAAGGAACGATAACACCCGTATCAGTAAATTGGGGAAGGTCCTGTGTAAGGAAACCGATTTCCAGAACGTTGTACATCCTGTTCCGTTCATCCGACCAAGCAATCGGGAAATAAGGATGGCACGTTCCGAACAAGAAACCGGCATTTCCTTTCTTGCTCGGTCCCCGCGTCTGGTCCGATTCGATGCCGCAAGCTTCACACCACAAAAACAGTTCTCCCCAACCCTCGATGAGGGTCATGTGATTCTTGTTGGTGACCGCCTTTTGTACGACGTTATCCTGCAGCCATTCGGCTTGCCGCTTGAAGTCCTCTTTCGTCCAACTCCCGCCTTCGTTCACGTTTGAGTTGAAATGAAGCGCAAGTTCATGTCCTGCTTCCCTAATCCGCGGATAGACCCAAGCGCTATAGCCCGGCTTCATCATGCACCATGTCGATTGGATCCCGTGTTCCTCGAGAATTTCCAAAGTCGCAATAGCGTCTTCGTCCCAATTGCGGTCACTGTCATGGGATAGCATGGCTATCTTTGATATTCCTTCGGGCCAATAGTCGACAAATGGCAATATTTTACCCTTCTGCGCCACTCTTCGCAAAATGTGGGAAACGATGGCCTCTCGCCACAAATCAGCGTAAGGATGGGCGAAATAGGGAGCCCCTTGCTCCGTTAGCACGCGGTCATGTGTCCAATCCAGCTCTACTCGGTCGTCTGCCTTCCATAGTCCTTCATCGACGGGCGCGCTCCCGTCCGGTGCAGGAACTCCGTCATCGTAGACAGGTGCCGTCCCCTGCTGCAGACCGACGATTGTGCCCGGTAGATCGACGCTCCATCGTTCGATAGAGCCCGAGCCGACTTGAAAATGCTGCAGCACCGATCCAAGCTTCTTTCCCTTCGGCTCGCAGGCGATGTCTCCCCATTCCATACTTCCGTGAAGCGATCCATTTGTGTCACGGACACCGGGTCCCCAATCGCCCACTTCCGCATGCTGCTGAGGGCGCACCCAAGGAACAGCGCCGAGAAATCGGAGCGACCGGGTGTCCCCGAGGCTCTCAGGCAATTCGGCGTAACCTGTCGTGAGCGAGACTGATTTCATATAGCCGAGCCGCTTCGCCAATGCGTTGATCCCCGCATAACTGACGACGATCCCGCCACGCTCCGCGTAAGCCCAGATCGATTGAGATGTCGCTTCATCATTCGGGGCTGCTGCTACGATAATCAAATCATAGAATTTTTCCATCATATGATGGACACTATCCAACCATTCATACGGAATTCCAGCATGGGAAAGCACTTCTCCTATGTACCGTTCGAACACATTTAAACCGTATTTCAACCGTTGTTCCTCTATGCGTCGATCCAGTAAAATTCCGACTCTAGCAATGTTCATATGCGGTCCCCTCCGTAGAAATGCTCCAGCCTTGCTATTATCCCGATTACTCGCTCTAACTTAAGCTAAGTCGAAGTACATTAGAAAGTGTGAACGAATCCCCGGGTTTTACGTCCATGTGCACCCTTTTACCACGATATTCGATAACCTGTTTATTCCCCAATCCAAGCCGCTTGTGTGGAGAAGGCCAACCTTCTTCCAACTTAATGAGCGTCATGTCTGAGCGAAAAGAAAGTATGCGACCGTCAAGCTGCGTCTCATGTAGGTTATAGGCAGATGGCTTCAAGTAATCCGCGGAGTCAATTAATGCAGCCTGCCCTTGGAACGCTTGTTCCAAGCCCTCGTCAACGCGATCGAGCTCAACTTTAATGGCTCGGGTTTCTGCATCCACTTCAGTAACAACCCCTCGATAAGCAGATACGTCTGCTGTCCACTCACCATCCGATGTTCGGATAATGGAGTAACGTACAGCTTCAAGTTGAACGAGCTGATCATACCGATAGCGCAGCACCAAAGCCTTGGCATCCGTTTCAAAGATTCGTCCCTGGGAATCACAGAAGCGGACCTTTTCCCCTTCCGTATAAGAACTGAGCACAATATCCCGATGAATACCATCCTTATACTGAATCTCGATGCCAGTCGACATAGCGTGATGAGTGGCTGAGTCCAAGACCGACTTCAGCGGATGAACAGCTTGCAGGAACGACGTTCCCTCGAACGGCTCCAACACGCTATTAAAACCTGCTGAATGAGTCGCAGCGTCCAAATTGTCTTCGTCCCTCCATAAAACAAAGGGTTCCCAACGGGATTTCCGCATTTCCTCCCCGCCCTTTTCTCCGAGGCATAAGATGAGTTCGCGCTCTTCCCCTTTTGGAACTGTATGAATTTTCAAGGACGCAGCACCATAAGGGAATGTCCAGGAAACGGGTCGAGTCACCTTAGCCTTGCGCAAAGCTTTCATCCATCCGTAGCCAGGCTTGCTGTATAAAGGAACATCCGAACCAGCTAGTGTGCCTTCCATAGGCAGCCATTCCGTTTCCTCGATACCTTCGAATAGTATGGATTCTGGCGTACAGTCCATTCCTACCGTATTATAATCGAACGTTTTCCCGCCCGATAAGCCATTAAAATCAACAATATATGCGTTCTCCTGATCAGGAGCTTGAACGACCCAACACCAACGCTCGTAAAGCGTTCCCGGATAAGCAATTGTATTATCAAGTCCCGCCATTTGCAGTATATTACCCTCGTAGTGGCTTTTTTGGCGTGAATAGGAATGCATCTGATCCTTACCATCGACTATAGCAACAGTACATGCAGCCGCATGTGTTTCCCACGCCTCATATTTGGGACTGAGCCACGTAAACGGATATCTTCCGCCTGAGGCTTGCAGATGATACCCGTAGCCCCCAATCCACAAACCCAGCTTATCACCATGATGGTGTCCTGCGGTCGGCTGTCCGTACAGCATCACATGCTTGCAATTGTGAGCATTCGTACCTACACGGAACATACTCGTTTCGGAGTCTTGTAGAAGGAAGGAAGGTTGAAGCTGATCGGAATTCGCCTCATACTGCTGATATTCCTCCCACTCGGCCGCCGTAGCGAGCAGTAATAACGAGTGCTTATTGTTCGTATCTCGAACGCTCCTGAGGCGATAGGCGGTTAACTCCTCCTGATCATATCGGGATAAAAGCCCGCCTATTACCGAACGAAGCGATGGCGAACGGCGGTAAATGATTTCATAGGACGGTGTATAAGTGATTTTGCCTTTCCGACGATCTTCAGATATCGGCTCTACATTATCCGCGAGCGTGTCGCCAAACATAGGTATCAGGCTTCCCGATCGAAGCTTCGCAAACAGCCCGATCACCTGCTTCAGACTGAAATCCGAATCTTCAAACAGATCGATTCCTTTTGGAAAATGCTCCTCATCCGTGAACCCGTAGTTGTTGTTTGCCATCATGGACACTTGCTCGCAAATCGCTGCCATATAGCCCAATGAATCGTAAATATAACGGCCATCTCGGAAAAAGTTATTACGAAACTTCGATTCCAAGCTATATTTTCCACCATACAAAATATGATGCATTAGCTTGCCGCTTCCCATATACGAGCCGATAAGCAACTGTAAATAAATCCAACGCAGAGACCAGTCGGCGTCGCGAGTTTTCTCAATTTCGCAACTGTACAAAATGTAAGGAATCATTTCGTGGACAGCCGTGTTCACATTGAATGGAGTAGTTCTCGTCTTATTCTCTGCATCGGGTTTGGCCGCAAAAAAGCGTTCTAGATCAGGACGAAACGCCTCCCCTGCTTCATAAAGCAGGTCCGCTGCTTCAAAGAAGTTAGAAAGCCAGTGGGATTCCGTCGTAGTCGGCTCGGATATTTGCACCGTGTCGTAGTAGCCCGATCCATAGTTGCCGTTCATATACGGAACCAACTCAGCAATTCGCCCAATTAACAGTAAAGCTTTGAAGGCATATTTCGTTTCCCCAGTCAGCAGATAAGCATAAGCCAAGTTATTAATCGCACCGGAGTTTTGCATGCCTGTCGTCTCTTCACACACATTTGTATCCTCCAAGACGGAGCAATATGGATTTCCCATCAACATGGATAGGATAAATAGACGGTACGAAGCCGTAAACATATACCGTACACCCGGATTTGGAAATCCTTCTGGTGCCAAAAACCCTTGGCCATCGTCGTCCATTACGATCTCTTCACCCGTTGTTGGGTTATGCAGCTTCATCCCGTTATACCACCATGTTTGGGTCTTAGGGTTATAATATTGATAAGGCCGCTCTAGACAAAGCTGATAAGCAGTTCGTTTGCCGCCTTCGAGAGGATCCCCGAAATATTGGCCAACTGAAAGCGCCCTAGGGTTGCCTACTGGTACCAATTCGAACAGCTCATCGTCACTTTTTGCAGCCCAGTAATCTGCAATTTGCAGAATCTCTTCTTTCACTCGTCCGCCCCAAAGTGTCGTGTTTGCAGACTCACGAGCCTTGTCAACGTCGGCTCTAGATAATCTAGCCGTAAAGCCCTTACGTTTCTCCGTCACATAGCCGTATATTTCTTGAGGTATCTTCCACTTTTCCCATCGCGTAAAAAAGTACGTGCTCTCCGCTTGAACCTCGTGCTTCCTCGTCTCGATCTCCTCTTCGGTCAGCCCCCGGGTAAGCAGTAAATCTCCCATCCCTAACCCCATCGTCGGCCGATCGCCTGGAATACCCGACCACGTAATCAGCGTGGTTTCATCTCCGCTTTTTAACGTGCGAACCGCGTTAAACCCGAGAATTCTTTGGTCTTGAGACTCAATTCGCAAAAGCCGAAGCGGCATACTCAACGTTAGGTTTACAAAGCCATCCGAAGTAGAAATCGAATAATCAATGTCGGGGGGAATCTCCAGCTTTTCAATTTCATACAGGAATTCCTCATACACCACGCTGCCATCCTGTTTAAACTTCATCGAAAATGCCCCATGTCGTTTCCTGCGCGTATGGCCAAAATCGAAAAAAAGCACGACTTCGCCGTCGGCTTCGGGAGGGACAGACTCAAAACGCAAATTTAGGCGGAAATTATCTAATTCTGTATAGGCACGGAATGAAATAGCGTGATCTGAGTCCTTTAGTTGAACAATCTTCGCTCGAAAGCCCAGATCGGCAACCTTAAATTTCCCAGAATGGGGAGCTTCGAGGAAGCTGTTGTGTTCATGTACCAGATAAATAGGATAAGTCTCTTGATTATTGTACTTTTCCACGCGCATCTACAGGTAGCACCCTTTCCATTCGGCCTTTACGAATGCCGATTAACTGATCATGCATGTTGGTCGTTGTGCAGCAATGGTTTGGGAGAAACAGAAGCTGCTGTCCAACAGATAGATTCATTCCTTCTGGAACCCTCACAGTTCCATGTTCTTCGCTTAACCGTTCAATGATTACGTCCTCACGGCCATATAACGTTCCATAGCCCTTCCGATGGGGATTTAAATCACTGGAAAAAGTCTTGGAACCCCCATCGATGATGACCATCCCCTCACGCGGAGCGCTTACAACAGTAGCTGCCACGTAGAGGGCACAATCGTCAGATCCCGCAACGCCAAGATCCCGTTGTATGCCGTCGTTAAACACGTAGGAACCAGGACGCATTTCGGTTACACCGATTTGTTCAGCTATGAAGGCTGCAGTTGGCGTTGACCCCACGCTAATTTGTTCGATGTAGATCCCATCTCTCTTCAACATCTCCTGCGTCATCACTAACAGTTCGGCTTCGTTTCTGGCTGCTGAACGCAGTTCTTCCGTATTTTTGGATCCGTATGAATTTCCGGCATGAGTCATGAGCCCGGTAACTTTCAAACCAGGAAAACGGCTCATTTCCTTCACTAATAGCGCTGTTTCCGCCCCAGGCTCTCTGCCGCAGCGGTTCAACCCCGTATTAACATCAACGTAAACCGCCACTTTGCAGCCCATGGCCTCCCCGAGATGGGACAATCCGCGTGCCACCTCAAGGTCATCTGTACTGACCGTCACATCCGCACGCAGCATTAATTGCCGCAAGCGCTCCAGCTTTGTCTTCCCTACGATGGGATAGGCAATCAATATATCTCGGATCCCAGCGTTTGCCATCACTTCTGCCTCACTAAGCTTTGCCACCGTAATCCCGTTCGCCCCTAATTCAAGCTGTTTTTGGGCAATCCATGTATTTTTGTGGGTTTTTGTATGAGGCCGGAGCTTGACCTCAGCAGAAAGAGCCGATTGAGCCATCCTTTGGAGATTGCGCTCCATGATATCCAAATCTACGAATACACTAGGTGTTTCGAGTGTTTGGAGAGCATCAGGCAGTTCATAGATTTCAGTCATAATCGATTCTCCCCTTACGCAAGTTTGATGACTTGACCGCCATCCACCACGAGATTATGGCCGGTCATGTAACGAGATTCGTCTGATGCTAAGAACAAGGCAGCATCCGCTATCTCATCCGGCTGACCGACTCGGCCCATCGGTATCGTTTTGACATAATCAGCTATAGCCGGAGGATCGTCAATCATCGACTTTGTAAGTCGAGTTTCAATAAAGCCGGGACATAACGCATTCACTCGGATTCCGTAAGGTGCCAACTCAAGCGCCATGGACATGCTAAGCAGGTTCATGCCGCCTTTTGTCACATTGTAATGTGCCTGCATGGCTTCCGCGTTAATGCCATTCACGCTTGACATATGAATGATAGAGCCACCCGTCCGTCGTTCCATCATTTCTCGAGCAACTCGCTGTCCGACGAGAAAAGCACCCTTCAAATTCACGTTCATGTGCTCATCCCAATCTTCCTCCGAGATGTCTAAGAATGCGCTCAATCCACAAATGCCTGCGTTGTTAACCAATATATGTACAGCACCCCAGCGTTCGATGACCACGTCCACCAATCGGTCAACCTGACTTTTCACCTGAACATCAACCTGAACCGTCATTACCTCGCCGCCTTCGCGTCGAATAAGGCTTGCCGCCTCTTCTAGAGCGGTAAGGCTGCGTCCTGCAATCGCCACTTTAGCGCCTTCTTTAGCGAAACGAACGGCTGTTGCCAGTCCGATACCGAGCGAACCTCCAGTAATGATCGCTACTTTACCTTCAAGTCTCATTGTGAGTCCTCCTAGTCAATACCTTATCCCTCGGATTCTTAACCCTCCGGTATGACAGCTACAACGTCAACTTCCACACGTACGGTCAATTGGCTGCCGACCGTTGTGCGAACCGGGCGAACGGGTCCTGGAAAAAGCTCTTTATATACACTGTTAAACCGTTCAAAATCATTTAAATCTTCTAAATGCGCCGTAACTTTAACCACATCTTGCAATGTAGCTCCTGCCGCATTTAGAATCGCTTCTAAGTTACGAAACACAAGCCGCGTCTGCTCCTCGATCGTACCCTCCACGATCTCCCCCGTTACAGGATCTAACGGTCCTTCTCCTGAAGTATAAATAAGATTACCTACCCGAATCCCCTGTGAATAAGGACCTGTATTTTGCGGCGCTCCGGTTGTGCTAATCTCTTCTTTCACCCACTTGTTTGCCATTTGAAATTATCCCCCGCTTTCTACTCCGCACCATTCAACAATGGCGGTGATATAAATTTTGGTAAGCTTGATCAAACTTTCAATGTCTACAAACTCGTCCGGAGCATGAGCATTCTCTCCAACCGGTCCAAGTATGATAGCCGGAGTGTCTGAGTAACAATTGAACATAAATGCGTCACAAGCAAATGGTGCCGTATAGGCTCCAACTGGCATACCCCACTCCTCTTCCGCATGCTGCAGCAAAATGTTCGTAAGTGGTGTTTCAGATCGGCTTCCAGGGATAAACCGGGTGATCAACTCCCAGTCGACCTCAAGCCCAGCTAGTTCCGGTTGTGAACTTAACGAACGTATCGTACCAATAAATTCCGACTCCAAGACTGAGAACGACTCACCTGGCAAACATTCGACCCAAATTTCAATCATGCAAGTTTCCGGGATCCCGTCTGCCATTCCAGGCTCAAAGCCCCCTGCTTGGATCATCGAAAGCACGACCCCTGGACTTTGGGACTCGCCAGTCGGTGTAACGAAACATTTACGCTTCTGCATGTCATTCTGATAACTCTCAATAGCTCGAATAAGGTGTGCCATTCCGTAAACGGGATTTCGCAGTTCTTCACCGCCAAAACCCATGCCACCTTTGCCTCGAACACTTATCTTCCAGGCAGCTCCACCCATGTGTGAGTCACAGACCCTCATGTTAGTAGGTTCTGGAACGATCGCAGCATCTGCTCGATTCCCGCGGACGCGGCCTGCCAAAGTTCCGTTGGCACCACCCATCTCTTCATCCACTACGCTCTCGAAGCTAAGATCACCGAGCAATTGGATTCCTTTTTCCTGCAAATATTGAAAAGCAAGCAAGACGGCAGCGGTACCGCCTTTCATGTCGTTTGAACCGCGACCATACAAACGGCCCCCTATGATGACAGGTTGGAAGGGGTCCTCTGCTGTTTTGCCGGGAATGCCTGGCACGACGTCTGCATGAACGGCAAAGAGCAGTGATCTTCCTTCGCCCTTCCCCTTTTTGTAAGCATATAAATTCGGCCGATCCGTATAGTTGCGTTCTCCCCAGTAAGCCTGATGCGTTCTCAATCCGTCTACGCCAGATAATGGGTACAACTCTGCATCGAAATCGAGCTCCATTAACGCCTTCTCCAGGTATTGCTGCATGGGCAATTCGTTCCCATTGGGTGGTTTATTTTCGCTCGGAATGGACACCATCTCCGAAAGCATCTTTACAAGATGGTCTTTTTGATTCCGTACCCAGCTTTCCAAATCTTGTTCGGCAAATATCGCTTTACTCAATCTCATATCCCTCCATCCGAATCGCATAATTGTTTTAAGAGCCCAAACACCGTGTTGACCATCCGTTCACCGGAGTCAGGGGCTAGCCGGGTTCGAGAAGTTAAACGAGTCTCGTATCCGCCCTGAACGAACGCTTCTCGGGTTGCTACATATCCGTTGACGCCGTTCGCATAAGCAGCGATTAGTGTGTGTGGGGAGGGTGATCTTTGTTTAAGGTCGTGACCGAACTCCACGAATAATTCACATGGGAAGGCTGCAATTGCTGACGCCCCAATTCGAAGCGCCTGAATTTCAACGAATACTTCCGTTTCCTGCCGCTCACTAAGAGTGAGAAGCTGCCTGGCAAAAAAGGAGTCCGCCTCTGTTATTGCTTTCTTATTCTCAGGATGTTCTGACGCTCGAAGCAGATCTTCAGCTTGTTGGAGATCCTCTGATGACGGCTTGCGTACAGTAAGTGAAAGCAGTTCGCATCGCCCCTCTACATGAAGCGAATTCTCCATGACAGCTTTTTCTCTAGTTTTGATAACTTCACCCGCTAACACTCGCCCCAATCGGCGAAAAGCGTCAGGCTCGGGTCGTAAGGTATGCATAAAATCAAGATGATTAATATTTCCACATGCCCCGTTAAGAAAAAGACTTATGAACGAATTACCGTAAACCGCTTTCAATACACGGCTAATTTCTCCTGGGTAGTCTGCGCTATACCGTTTACCACCGATCGTGTCAGGATGACAGGCGAAATTCGTTATGACTCCAAGCGGACTGCCGTCCTCGCCATCTAATCGAATGACGAATACGTCTGAATCAATAGGACCCGCCGGCTCTAAGATGTCTGGATTGTTAAATCCTGGATTAGTCCGCAGACTTCCATCCCGCATAAAATAACGACGATTAAATGAGATCCCGTCCTCTTCACCTTTAGCGAAACCAATTTGGGCGGCTCTTCTGTTTCCATAAGCCAAAACCGCTGCATCCGCAGCCTTCTTGACTAAGTAAGCCGTGTACTCGTCACCATCTGGACCGCGATCCCGATAAATGGGTCCACCTGTATGGGTATGTGTAGCAGCAACCAAAATATGGGATGCAGGAATTCCGGTATCCGCTGTCACCCGTTTGCGGATGGCATCCACTTCTTCCTTCTCTATCCCTATCGTATCGAGTACGATGATGGCCGACAACCGCTTGCCATCTCCAATTACAACGGCTTTGACGTACAGGTTGTCTTTAATCCCAATTGCAGGTCTAGGTGTAAAATAACCTGGAATGGCAAACCCCAGCGGGGGTGTGATATCAATTTCGCATAAGCCGCATTCAATCATGGTTTGTTCGTTCCTCTCTTCTACATCCGGTTCCTCACGGTTATGCCGAGTTTCTGCTCGACATAGTCCCTGCAGACCTTCAGACTGTTCAGAGGGGTGCTTGTGGTCTGATCAATTTCAATGGTCATCCAGCCGTCGTATTGGATTTCCTCCAAAAGACGAATAACAGCCGGGAAATCAATAGATCCAAGCCCCAGTTCGCAAAAAATCGGCAACGCCTCGTCTCCGGAAAAAACAGGAAAATTAGAACGATCCGGTTCGTCCGGAGTGACGTCCTTGATATGCATATAAGCAATCCTATCCTTGTATCGCCGCATCACGGTGACAGGATCCATACCTGCCTTCGTTAGATGAGCTGTATCCGGACAAAAGAAGACGAAATTGGGATCCGTCATTTCCATAATGGCATCGAGTTCGTTTTCATCTTGAATTTCTGTATTCAAATGCGGGTGCACACAGGCTTTCACACCAAGATCGTAGCATCGTTTGGCAGATTCATTAATCGCTCTAGCGGCAGTCTTTAATTCCTCTAGCGTCGTACCTCCCGCTGTTCTCGGTCCTCTCGGTCCAAGTACGATCCGATCGCTGCCGTTCTGAGCGGCAAATCTAGCGACACGCGTATTATATTCCACTGTTTCATGGAATTGCGAAGCATCGCTGAATCGGCCCCCACCATATAACGCAGACAAAACAAGACCATATCGCTCAAATAATGCTTTGAATTCATGAATGCGATCTTCGTATTTCAGTGCGATTCTTGTAAAAGTTTCACAAGCTCGGAAGCCCAGAGACGACGCTTCCTCCATCCCTTTAACGAAATCTTCTTCCCACGTAATTAAGTGGCATGCTACTTTCATCTTCAACACCGGTACTCCTCCTTTTTACCCATTGGGAGATACCCTAACTTTATTCTATTTTTTCCAGAATCGGGATGGTATTTTATATGGAAATATGTCTTTTCATGAGTAACCTTCTTTGGCATATAGATGGTAGGTTTTCCAGATAGAAAAACCTACTTTGGCATAGAAATCAACTTCCGACGTCCAATCGATGACCATCAGATGATGATTCCGTTCTTGTAAAACCCGCATACCTGCTAGTAGAACCGCTTTTCCGTACCCATACCCACGATATGGAGCCGCAATGCCCAGTGGACCGATGCCACCGCATGGCTCTTGAAAACATGGACTCCAGAATTGATTGCCAGCCAGAATGGGGGAATTCTCGTCATTAATACGGCAAAAACCGATAATGCTACCCGACTTACGCAAGAGAACAAATTCTCTGCCTGTCCCCCCTGATGCAAAATACCGGTTTGTCGTCTCTTCCCAACGCCCGGGAAAGTTTATGTTCATGAAAGCGATCAAATCTTCACGATCTGCTTCCCCAGCAACAGACAACGTTGCTTCCGCCCCCACATCTTCCTCTACGATTACCTTACAACGAAAATCACCTAACAGATCGTTAGTGCTTCCCCGTTGCTTGAACCCACGATTCTCAAACCAACGTTTCATACCTTCATAATGGGAGGGTACTCCAGGAAAGAAATGTCCAGAATCCCCGCCTAGGGCAATAGAGCTCATTCCTACGTCCTTTAACGCTTTTTCAGCCAATTTAAGCAATTTATCGCCAATACCTAAATTTCTATAGCGAGAGTCAACGAGCAGTATTGAAATATAACCCACACCGAATCGCTGAACTTTGCTTATGACAACCCCCACTGTATAGCCGGATGATTCTTCCTCAACGACGAAAGAACCCTCCGATAAAAAATCCGGGTGGTTCAAACTGTTTTGAAGCAATAGACGTGTGCTGAGCGGAAAATCGCTCCCTATCTCCCGATTCCACAGTTCGCAAATTCGTTCCATATGGCTTGGGGTTAGCCTCACTGTTCGCATTTCCAACCTCCTCATCCTTCTAAGGAATGGCGGTACTCCGTCGGAGAAAACTTGTAATACTTCTTGAACACTTTAGCAAAATGAGCATATTCATTGTAGCCGACCGCATAGGCAACCTCGTACACCTTATTGTTCGGATCACTCAATAACTCGATCGCCTTGTCCATTCGTAATTTGGCTATATATTGTGTGTAACTAACGCCCACTTCTTCTTTGAACGACTTACTGAAATACGTAGGCGACATCCCTGCAAGTTCAGCTGCGTTCATCATGGAAAATGATTCGTTCGCAAAATTCTGATTAATCTGTTTCATGGATTCCAACATATTTTTATGCGAACCCCAATTCCGAATATGCCGGATTTCTTCCATTGCGCATTGCAGCACCAGTTCAATATGTCGTTTCAATTGCTCGGCTTGACCGTTCCATTCATAGTCGGGAAGAGATTTTATTTGAATTCTGTTACCGCTCAGACCCGCTATTTCTGCTTGCAGCAAGTAAAACAGGTGTATAAACATCTCCTTGAGTCTCGCTGAATTGGCTCGATATGTCTGCAACCGCTGGTGTATCCCTTCAAGCTGCTCCCAAACGGCAGCCACGTTGAGGACCCACATGTGCTTCGCCATTGTCTCCGCTTCTACCTTACACACAGCGATCCATTCACTCCGCTCAATGATGCCTTTACGTTCATTGCCCAGTTTCTTCTCGGTTAAAGAAAGTACTCTTAATACCTCGTCAACATCAAGCGGCTTAAGCAGATAATCGGAAACGCCATGTCGAAGTGCCTGTTTCGCATAGCTAAAATCGCTGTATCCGGAAATGATAATCACTTCAGTCTGGATCCCACGGCTTACGATCTCCTCAGCCAGTCGCAACCCATCCATCACCGGCATTCGAATGTCTGTAATGACAACATCCGGTAAGGAGTCGCAAATGAGATCAAGCGCTTCTTGACCGTTCTCGGCAAATGCACTTACTTCAAATGAAGAAGTCTCCCGCTCAATGATTGTCTTTAAACTGCGTTTCACTGATGGCTCATCATCCACAATTATCACTTTATACATGCCGTTACCTCCCAGGCAATGTAATATCCATATGTGTACCGTTTGGCCCTGACTCACGGATGTATAATCCGTAAGGTTCTCCGAACGTAAGTCTAAGACGGCTGTGCACATTCCACAATCCAAGATTTTTCTCTTGAAACTGATGCTCGCGAACCATTTGTTGAATAGTGACCTCCTTAAATAATCGGTTCAACCTGTTCAACGTCTCCTGAGTCATTCCATTCCCTTTGTCAATTAAAGAAATGACGTATACCCGATCATCTGTAAACCTTCCAGATATTTTCAAATACTCCGGCTTACGATCATGATCTTCGTAACCGTGCTGAAAGGCATTTTCCACAAGCGGTTGTAAAATGAGACGTACGGTGGAAACTTGCATCGCTTCAACTTCATCAACATCCCATTCAACTTTGAGGCGTTCATAGCGCTCTTTTTGAATAGACAAGTATGTCTGCATATGTTCAATTTCTTCCAGAAGTGTGACTGTTTTTTGTGGATTTCCGACGTTATAACGGAACATTTTGGCGATGGATGTCACCATTTTACTAATCGGCCGTACCCCAGCTTCAATGGCATATGAATTCACTACCTCCAACGTGTTGTAAAGAAAGTGTGGATTAATTTGCGACTGCAAGATAAGGAGGCTGGACTCCATTTGCTTGATTTCATTTTCCTTTTGTTTCAACTCAGCAAGATGTACGACTTCAATTAGCCTTTTGATTTCGGAGACCATGTTGTTAAAGCTCCCGAACAAGCTGCCAATTTCTTTGCCTTTATGCACTGGCGCACGAACGTCCAGATTACCGTCTTCAGCTTTGCGCATAAGCTTCTGCAGGAGGAGCAATGAACGTGTTATGGAGAGTGTGAAAGTCCCAACCGCAACTAAAACCAAAGCAACTAGAACTAAACCAATTCCGAGCGTAAGATAACGCAGATTCATCAAGCTGCCGATGAGCTCCTCTAGCGGGAGCTCATCCACAATGACCCAGCCTGTAGATTTAAGATCATCGTAAATGACGAGTTTCTTCTTGCCTGATGATTGATCGATATAAAAGCCGTTTTTCTCTTCTCCTTGCAGACCAGTGTAAGTTGGAACTGCCTCATTAACGTACTTTCCCCACAACTTTTCATCCTGGTGATATATGATTCGATTCTCTGAATCCATCGCCCAGATCAAATCGGAATTACCTAGCTTTACGTTTTCCAGTAAACGGGGAATCACTTTATAGTTCACATCAATGATGAGCATTGCTCTTATTTTGTTTTTTGAGACATCCCGCAAATCGCGCGTGATCGTAAGTACATTCGTGGAGTTAACTTTTCGGACGCCTTCGATGTTGAAGTTTTTGAATGTCCGGTTCGTTGTACGATTCCCCTTATATTCGTTAAAAGCTTCAAGAGAACCGCGGTCCTCGTAGCTGCTAACGATCAAACCGTCATCTGAGACAATGGAGAGATTAATAATGTCTGTTCGCACTGATAATATATTTAAAAATAGCTCATTGTCTATTTTTCTTTTCATAACGTACATGTCATAAGTGTCTACATTTTTTGAATTTAAAAACTGATTCACTAATGGAGAAGTTAAAACGGGAGATGTGATGGTGCCAAGCTCCACGAAGTATGAGTCGAGGTTATCGTTAATTTGTTCCACAATTTGTCGGCTGTAGTGTATCGCGTTGTTTTCGATACTTTGTGTTGACTTTTCGTACCAGATCATGCCAGATACTAAAAAAGGGACACAGACAAAGCCAAGAACCAGGATGGCCAATTTCACATGCATCGATAGCTTCCTAATTTGGACCATCCTTATCCCACCTAACAGCTTTTAAAATTTATTATACCATGGAAGCGTTTCATTTTGGACAACCTTTTTACGACTTAGGAGTCTGTCCGATGGAAATACTCCATCGGACAGACTCCTAGGTGACTTCGCCGCCGAAATGAGTTTTTGTTTCATCATCAAACATCTTGTGCAGCGTTTGAATATACAGGAAAACATCAAACACTGGTTGGTACAGATCTTCATTCCGCTCTACATAATCGGACGTCTGTGCCCAAAGTTGTCGCGCTTCCTCTGCCTTACCATCCGCCCTAGCCTCTAAAGCAGAAGCAAGAAGACTTATGATATTCGCATGAATTTGTAAATAATCCCATGACTTTGCGATCGTTGGATGGAGCTCAGAACCTAGGTTTCTCTCCAAAACAGGTCGAAAAGCGTTCACTACCTCTTGTACAGACCGCAGTTTCTCAGCTGCTTCGCTGCTGACCCTTGGCTTCTCCCCTCTCATATAAGGTGGATCAATTAGGTCAGAGATCGTTTCCAAATAAGTTAAACAAGCTTCACCCTCATCCCCGAAGGAAGCAAGGAAATACGCTTTGGCTAATTGCCTAAAGTCCGCTTCATCGTTCCATAACGTTTTTCCAAGCACATACATGCCTAGGCCAGTTGGGAAAAAGGAGCGCTGTGTTTGATCACTGATGATTCCGTTTAACTGAAGCATCTTTAAATTTTTCACGTCTTGGCTAATCATATCCGCCATTTGGAAATATCCAGGATCCAGATAATGATCCCACATATGATGATACTCGTAGGTAAAGCCATCACCATCAAATAATTGCTGCCACTCTTTCAAGAATGCCACATTCTCTCGGATGTTCGTCGGGAACTTCAGACGGTTTCGAACAAAAGGTTGGATTTTGATACCCGTTGTATCCGAATCATAGCTTTGGCTGTAGGTTCGGCTAATGGGTGCGAATAAGAGCATGAATCTGCCCGGATTTTTCAATGTTTCTGTCTCAGGTACCCACAATAGATCCAAATAAAGCAGGAACACGACTCTGGTGCTCAGATTCCTTAACGTCAATTCCTCGTCCAATTCGTTTAACATCATGATATAAAAATCTGACGGTAACGCCTTAACGCAATTTTCACACTCGCAGTGGTTATTGAACGCATCGGCTAGCCAGAAATGCAGCATATCGATATGGGGGTTATTTTGCGCATGATCAGCAGCGTATTGCACGACCAACCTTCTTGCTTCCGGATTGGAGAAGCATAAATTCGTATTCAACGGCACGCCGTGCCATAGCTCCCTTTTTCCATCCACTAACGCAAAATAACGAGATTTCTCTTCTTCGACCTTATAATCAACGGAATCCCAGCCTAGACAAGGAAGTCCGAGAGGCTCTCCGGTCCAACCGTGACCTACAGCATGGTAGATGAGACCCCGTTTTTTGATCTCTTTCTCCATTTCAACCGTAAAAGCGTCCACTTGTTCGATTGTAAGAGTCTCGGGTTGTTTGTACTTGTTATGCCGATGACCATACCAACGATCAAAGAACGTATACGGAGTTTTGAATTCCAGGAAGTAGGAGTTGAAGCCTGCTTTCGGCGCCCAATGAATGTTATCGAGCATATTCTCAATGCTCACTGCTCCCTCAATGCAAAGGCCTCTATGCCGATAGGTTGCTTTCTCATTAACGTTAACATTAATGGTCTCAAGTGCTTTCTTGGGTATATAATCTCCATCTGCTCCAGGTCGTAGAAAGCGGCATCCGGCCTCTTCGAGGAACCTATACACGCCAAGCAGAACGCTGCGTGGATTGGAACCGGCAATATGTCCCCTTCCGTCCGTTACGTTCATGTTAATAGCATCGTCCAACTCAGGATCTGCCAATTCTGGCATTGAAATGCCCAATTCACCGAACAAGCCTACCCGAAGGTAAGCTGCTTCACTCTCGGTATGGGGGGCATCAATACGTGTGTTAATTAGGTACTCGGGTGACATGAGAAGTAAATATTTCGAAAGTTCTTCAATGGCAAAATGGATGGTCGGTTGATCATTCATTATCGCAATCGTCATTACTTTAACTTGTGCATTGTTCAATACCATATGCGGTATCTCCTCCTATTCCTTCAAAGAACCCACGTTAGCACCTTTGACAAAGTACTTTTGTAAGAATGGATATACGAGAATAATGGGGCCCGTTGCAAATATGATGACAGCGGACTTCATCGATTCGACGGTGTGTTCGAGAATTTGTGCTTGGTCGAACTCGAGTGAAAGTTGACTATCTTGGACGATGCCCCGCAAAATAATTTGCAGTGGATACATTTGTTTGTCTCGGATGTAAATCAAAGCATCAAAATATGAATTCCACTCGCCTACCGCATGAAAAAGTCCTAAAGTTGCAAATACGGGCAGAGATAGTGGGATCGTAATTCGGGCAAAAATCCCGAATTCAGAACATCCATCAATTGCAGCAGCATCGAACAACTCTGCTGAGATTCCCTGAAAGAACGTTTTCATAATAATGACGCCGAACGCGCCCACCGCTCCTGGAAGAATTAGAGCCCAGTACGTATTGATCATTCCTAAGTTTTTGATGACTAGAAATTTAGGTATGAGCGGCACTGAGAAAATGAAGGTAACAATAATGAGCTTCAATATTAGTTTACGTCCAGGCATCATCGATCTTGAAAGCGCATAGGCCATCGTGGAGGTAAAAAACAAATAGGCAAGAGTCCCCATAATAGTAATAAAGCAAGTAACGGCCATAGCCCTCCACATATGGGATTGAGTAAGTATAATTTGATATACTGACGTATTAAACCCTTTAGGCCATAAGAAGACTTGATTTAATTTCACAAATTCGTTAGAACTTAGAGAAACTGCAAGCACATGCAGCATAGGAGCAAGCATTGTGAGGCTAAGCACTGTAAAAAACAAACCGTTAATGAAATGAAACAATCGTTCAGATTTATAAATTGGCAATGTACAGTCCCTCCTCTCGCCAAAACAACCCTTAGTAGATACTCTCTCCTGTTACGCGTTTAGCTAACTTGTTCATTCCAAAAATCAATATTAGTCCTACGACTGCTTTGAAAAAGCCGAGGGCCGTCGTATAACTGTATTGGGCACCTTGAATACCAACCCGATAAATATAGACATCAAACACATCCGCAACGTTCCGGTTAAGCGAGTTAGCATAAATCAATATTTCTTCAACACCGGTATCCAGTATGTGTCCGATACGCAACAGGAGCAAGATAACAAGTGTAGGCAGCAAACTAGGCAGCGTAATGTACCACATTTGCTTCCAGCGGTTCGCACCGTCAACAGTAGCAGCTTCATAAATATTAGGATTGATCCCCGCAATAGCTGCTAAATAAAGAATCATGCCCCAGCCAACTTCTTTCCATATAGCAGAACTAACTACAATTGCTCTGAAAAACCGAGAATCCTGTAGGAAGATGATTCTATCCATACCGAACCATGCGAGGAGATCATTAATAATCCCTTGAGGATCAAGCAGCTGATAGAAAATCCCTCCAACGATTACCCATGACAAGAAGTGAGGGAAATACAACATAGTCTGTATCGTACGTTTGAACAGCATGTGCCTGATCTCGTTCAGAAACAAAGCGAGAATAATCGGTGCTGGGAAACTAAAAAACAACCTATAAAAACTGATAATAAGGGTATTTTTAAGTAGATGGTAGAAATCATATAATGAAAACATGTTCTTAAAATGCAAAAAGCCTACCCACTGACTGCCGAAAATACCTTTGAAAATGTCATACTTTTGAAAAACAATAACATTCCCAAACAAAGGGATATATTTGAATATTGCAAAATGTATTAACCCAGGCAAGCAAATAAGGAATAGAGCCAGCTTACGATTGGAACCGATCTTGTTAATTAGTAATGAGATGTTAAAACGTGACAGCTTCCGATTTGGAGCGATATTTTTAGTTGGGGAAGTGTTGCTCATCAGAAAACCACCTTTGCTTGATTGCTCAACAGCGTATAACGTATTCTCTTTGAATGATGGAAATTAGAGTGAAAGGGGAAGTTTTCACTTCCCCCTCAAGTTGATCATCATTATTTCTTTTTGTTTTTAGCATACCAGTCATTTGCTTCCTTGATCGCCTGTTCTCCACCGCGTTTTTTCCAATCAGCCACGAAATTGTCAAAGCCTTTGTCAGGATCAATCTTGCCAATCATAATTTGGGTTAGCGTATCCAGGAACAATGAACCGGCAGCGAAACCAAGTTCTGGTTTTGTTTTGATCGAATCTGGCGTTGGCATGCTCATACTTGGGATCTCGAACAAGTTTTTCTCTTCGAATCCAACGCCTTTTTTAACCAACTCAGGATCAATTACGCCTTCTCTTTTAATCACTTCAGGATCCATCCGTGTATCGCCTGCCGGATTCACGAGTGTTTGGTATTGCAGCTTTTCATTCGCGTTAACAGGAGCTTTAGGATCCCAAGTAATTTGACCGTTTGCTTCTGTGTAGTTACGGTCTTTGATACCGTAACGGAAGAAAGTGTCTTTCTTCGCGTTATCCGAGTAGGTCCAGTCAAGGAATTGGATGAAGCGCTCTGGATTTTTCGCGTTTTTGGTCAGAATATACACTTTAGCAATACCAGTTCCTTTTGGACCGAGTATATATTTCCCATCGGCTTGCTTCACACCTGGCAGCAAGTCGATTTTCGCGCTTTTTCCAGCAAATTTATCCGGCGTCCAACTATTCAAATTCCGCAAATCATGACTCCAAGTCGCAACTTTATCGTCTTGAATCGCCTTCGTCCAATCCGCGTCTTTTACGTTAATAAAGTCTTTGTTAATATAGCCTTTATCGTATAGCATTTTGTAAAACAGCATAGCTTCTTTCATTTTCGGATTAATAATATCCGGGAGGAACTGGCCGTTTACATCGTGCCAAACAAGCGCTCCATTTTCACCCGGTGAAATACCTTGAGCATAGAAGAAGAAGTTACTGAATCCAAACAAACCACGAATTTCATAACCGACTTCGTCATTTTTTCCATTGCCATTCAGATCTGTCGTTTTCACCTTTTCGAAGAAAGCGAGATACTCTTCCATCGTCTCAGGTTGTTTCATGCCTAATTTATCGAGCCAGTCCTTACGGATAAGAAGTGCTTGAGGGTTGATTGGAGTTAGCAGCTTCGGAATCCCATAAATTTTCCCATCCTTGCTCAAAGCGGGAAGGTCCCAAGTCGTTTGTGGAACTTTTGCCTTAATATTTTTACCGTACTTGTCTAGCAAATCGTTTAATGGTAGAAATATGCCATTCTCCACCGCAGTAGCGTGTGCAGAGTTAAGAATGGAGTCCGATGTAACAACCTCTGGTATGTCACCAGATGCGAAACGAACGGTCACTTGCTGTGTATAATCGGCCGATGGAATAAATTCATACTTAATAGTGGTCGGCTGACCTGAAAATTCGGAGAATAATCTTGCCATTTCCATGTGATACGGATCCTCTTTAGTCGCCGTCTTGGTGTAAGCGTATCCACCATCGTTGGATATAACGTTAAACGTTGCCTGAACCTTAGGTGCCTCTGTTGCCTTGGATGTTTCTGTTGCAGTTGCTTTAGCATCTGTTGCTGCAGGCGCATCTTTAGTGCTACATGCTGTAAGCAATACGGAAATACTCATCGTGACTGTGAGTGCTACGGGTAACCACTTTTTCATGCGTTTTTCCCCCTTCACCTTGCTTCAAATTGGCCATGCTTAAACGTTATACGTTTCTTCTAGCTTAAAAGAAATAGATACATTCGAATATGGAAGAAATAGTTGATGTTATGTGCTTTTATGACTTATTTACTATGTTTACATCTCTTTTGGTGTATGAAGCCTTTCCTCTGCCTCTTTGACGGCACCTAGTATAATCCATTCATTCTCCGGTACGAAAGGCCCGCGATACCCGTGAAGGACGAATGCCTCCGCTTCATATCCGCCTTCTATCAATATTTGACGTGTGGGAATATAAGTAGGAACTCCGTTGCTGTAGCCTAGTACCATTACGTTCATTGTTGAGAACAACCTTTTGATATAGATGGCATATTGAGAGGGTACCTCTCCTTCCAATGCGATCATCCGGAACCCATCACCCAAACCCCACACTGTGATTGTAAAAGGAAGAATTTGGCGCACACTGCCCTCGTAAATAGCATCAACCGTTCGTCTGGCCGCTCGTCTTCTGTACTCGGTTTTCGTTTCGTCCTCTACGATGGCGAGCATTTCAGTAAGCCCCCATGGCTCTGTGAAAAGTCTTACTCCCACCTCAGCAGTCTGCATGGATCCTGTAAGCTGCAGAGCTTCACACTCGGACATTGTCCGCTTTACATCTTCTGCCAATTCCACCCCAGCTTCTCGCATTTCTTCTACTGTACACGATTTAAAGCGGTCTCCGATGACAGTTTTCAGCGGTTTAATGTCCGCCCCGCAGCCCTGTAAAAAGATCGCAATGCTGTCCGGAAACGACGCTTCCAATTCCGTGCAAGCAAGACCCACAAACTCCGCTGAAACCTTATTCGGGCCAATACAGGTCGGATGACAACCGTAGCTGAACAACAGTCCTTTATGCTCGCCCTGTGAATCAAGCAATTGGAGCACGAAAAGGTCTTGATCTGTTTCCGCTTGGAAATTGGGCTTGAACATCAAGCCTTCTTCCGTCATGAGCCGTCTACTAACCCCTGCTTTAGAAATCCCTTTTATCAGTTGTAGCGTGCCATCTGCTAAGTTTTCCGAACAATGCTGCACCAAGCCGACTATCGTATCGCGAATATAACGATAATAGCGGATGTCCTCCCCATAATCGATATCCTCGTCCTTCTCCGGCCATTGCTCCTGCCCAAGGCTGTACCCGCCTCTGCGTCCTTCCCGTGCCTCGCCCGTCAAAAATACGGAGCAATGTGTATGTGAAAAATTAATCAACACCTGTTCCGCATTTAACCCGAATACTTCTTTTAACGCTTTCTTAACGCCCATTACAAAGCTGCGATCCCCACCAAGTGCATCCAACGTAATCACAACAAGCTGACCCATGTTTTCAAGCCAGGCAACTTTAACGAAGATGTCATCCAGCACCCCTTCGCTCTTTCGATCCCTAGTTCCGAAGCCGGCTAAAAAAACAGGAGTATCGGGCGTAATGCATTGTTTTGCGACCGCGAATTTCAAATGAATCAACTCCTATTTGCATAAGTTCCGCCAACTCAATTACTTATCTTAATAGTACTGGGAGCAATGAAAAAGGAATATGTACAGACGGCAAAAATCATGTGTTTTTATGACTGCATCAAAAAAATGAATATTAAGCGCTTCCACAATCGATTTCGCCATGAATTAATAAAAAAACACATATACATGGCAATCTATTTCCGCTATATCTAGAGATGCAGGGAACCTATTTCATGGAAAGGAGGCCTTAAGTAAGGAAACTGAGTTCCAACTAATACAACTAGTTTCGAAAGTCAAGGTTTCAAATGTACCAATTACACATTGGTCGGATGCACATCAAGTTTGTAGTCATCGTATATGTTAATACTGACTGCCATCAAGAGATGATTGCATCTGGATGTCCCGATCACAAATCCGGAAATGGAGTGTGAAACGGTGATGAGATCGAAGTCTTTCAAATTGTTTAAGAAGTCCGTAATATCCGCTGCTGTTACTCTTCTAACTGTTGCTTCCGCTGTCCTAACTCTCCCTCCTCAGAACGCACTTGCTGCATCCGAATTCACAATAAATACAGGTACCGTGTTGCAATCCGATTTCGTCGGCAGTGGTACGGAGTACAATCAGAACCTTTACTCTACGATCAGCGCAGTAGACGGAATTACTGCAGGTAACGTTGGTCTGTTGGAAAGTAAAGTAAAAGCGCTTGATTCGCAGATCGTTCGAATCTTCTACGATTCCAAAGGCGAAGATACCGTCACTTATCCAGATTATATGGCTTCCTTCGAGCAAACTGTGGCGTTGGCGCAAAGCTCGGGTGCTGAAGTTAACATCACCTATTGGCATGGTCCTTACACCAATATCACGACGCAGATGCAGGCTTTTGCGAACGAGTTGTACCGTCTGAAAGTTACGCTGGGTTATTCCAATGTCAAGTACGTAACGATTCAGAACGAAGTCAACTCGACCTCGATCACGCAAAGCGATTATGAAACGTTCTACCGAACTCTGAACACGCAGCTTACAACACTTGGAATCAAGAGCGGTATCAAATTTATCGGTGGCGATCTGTTGCTTACTAATCAACAGTCCTGGTTCGATTACATGGATGCCCACATGACCGATATCCTTGATGGTTACTCCATACACATTTACTGGGATTATGATGATGTACAGTATGGGATAGATCGTTTAGATGGCGTACGCACCATTATTAACGGTTTATCGGCAGCTGGGCAGAAGCCGGTGTACATCATGGAGTACGGGGTGCGTGGTGAGAAAACCACTTGCACTTACGACCCAGGTTGCCTAAACGGCACATCTACCCCTATCGGAGATACCGTAATCATCGCTTATGAACATGCCGAATTTACGATGAATGCAATGAAGAGGAAGTTCGTTGCCCTGACTAAATGGGATGCTTACAAAGCGAAGTATGATAATGGTACGCAGTACCACAGCGAAATCGGTAGTGGAACAGACGGCTACCCATTGAAGCCAGTGTACAACGCAACGCGGTTGTTCACACACACGGCTAACAGCCACTGGAACCTCGTGAGTGTAACAGGATCGGTTAGTGGCAAGATCGTGAATGCCCTCAAAGATCCAAGCTCTAGCAATTTGGCAGTCTACGCACTGAACGACACTGGTGCTACGACAACCATCTCTTTTAACGGAGTTGGCGCGAACACAGCGTTCCGATTGTTCGTTTGGAATGAGAATGGTGATGGTGGTATTACCGATAAAGGTACAGTTTCGGCTGACTTCATCGGACATACCCAAGTGCGCCTAAATTCGCAAAGTTTTGCAGTGTTTACGACGCTGAATGTTACCGACCTGGAGCGTCAGGCTTATTGGAATTTCAACGAAACCAGTGGTGCAGTTGCGGCTGACAGCACGGAATATGCTCGTAATGGGACAGTGGTAAACGGTGGCGGTTGGATCGGTGGTAAGATTAGCAACGCCTTGGATTTCAATGGTTCTTCTACTTATGTTACTACTCCACACATCTTGAATCCAGCTTCCCCATCGAACTATGGCGCATTTAGCGCTTCGGGCTGGGTGAAACCGGACACTGACACGGGCATTTCGCAATACATTCTCCAGCAGGACGGAACCAATGGTAAGGTCTGGTTGTTGCGTTACCAAGACGGTCGCCTGGAAACTTTCCTCGGCGGTACTGGAACGTTCTCGACTGGGACTATTCCACTCAATTCGTGGACACACGTTGCCGTTACCTATGATGGTTCGACGGTCCGCCTGTTCTTGAATGGTGTACAGGATGGTTCTCGCACGATCGCAATGAATTCTGAACCTACTGGCGGAATGATTATTGGTGCAAGTAAGACTCTCGGCAACCTCTTCAACGGAGGTATTGACGAGGTTGCCATTTACAACCGTCAGCTGACCGCGAACGAGATCAAGGACCAGTACAATAGTACTTGGTGGAAGTTCAACGAGACTTCCGGTACTGTAGGCAGCGACTCCGCAAGCTATAGCCAAGCAGCCACATTGATTAACGGCGCTAGCTTCGCTACAGGTCGAGTTGGTAATGCCCTATACTTGGATGGCGTAAACGACTATGCAACTAGTCCTAACGTCGCAAATCCAGGCACTAGCAGCTTCACTGCAACTGCTTGGGTGAAACATGATGGTGCTGCCAGTACTGCAAAATATGTATTACAACAAGACGGTACCAATGGTAAGATTTGGTTATATCGCGACAGCACAGGCGTTGTCGGAACATACCTCGGCGGGTTACCGCTAATCGGTACTACGAACATTCCAGTTGACCAATGGGTTCAACTTGCAGTAACGTACGATGGTACGACGGCGAAAATCTACATGAACGGTGTTCTGGAGAATTCCGCTGCTAGAACCGTCTCCTCCGAAGCAAGTGGGATGATCATTGGCGCAAGTAAAACTTTCGGGAACCTCTGGAAGGGTTGGATCGATGATACTCGCGTCTTCACCCGTGCACTAAGCGGTACCGAAATCATGGATCAATACGAGCTGGGACGTTAATCCCAGTAACTGTAATAACTGCAGAAGAAGCCAGCCCACTAACTGTGGGTTTGGCTTCTTTGTGCTTAAGATGCAAAAAACGATTCCTTACTCATCTTCCGTTGGCCTTAACCTTTTAAAGCTCCTGCCTGCAGCCCGCTGACAAAGTATTTTTGCAAAAATAAGAACATGACGATAACCGGAGCCAATACGAGTATAAATCCTCCAAACAGCAAGCTTAAATCGGTCTGACCAAGGTCTGAGAAAAACTTGTACAAACTTAATGTAACTGTAGGATATTTATTCGAGGTTAGTAATACAAGGGGCAGCAACAGGTCATCCCATATGTGTACGAATTGAAAAATAAATAGTGTGGCGCTAATCGGCTTCATCAGCGGAAAGACAATTTGAACGAATAAACGGATCGTCGAACAGCCTTCTATCTTGGCGGCCTCCTCCAGTTCAATGGAGATTCCCCGGATAAATCCAACAAACATAAAAATGCTGAACGAGGAAAGCACCCCGATATAAACTGCGGAGATGCCGAACAAGTTGTTATACAGATGAAATTTTTTCAAGACGAAGATAAGTGGGATGAAAGCCGCCTGAATCGGCATCAAAATGAGTGAAACGTAAAACCAGTAAACGGATTGAAAAAACCAATGATTGATTCTAGCGATGGCGTACGCGGCCATGGCGGAGAAGAAAATGATATACGTTAAACTGATTAAGGCAATGGTAAAAGTGACGGCATAAGCTTTAAGTATTTCCATTGCTTTAAATGCTCGAACAAAGTTATCCAGCCCGATGCTAAAATCTGGGAAAGACAAGGGGTGCTGTTGAATTTGCTTATTAGATTTCAGCGAATTGACCGCTATTAAATACAATGGGATGCTGTATAGAAGAGCTAGTAGTAGGACGGATCCTTCGAACAGTCTTTTTTTCATTCGCGGATTCATTCGTAAGCCCTCCCCTCATATTTCTTGGTCACAACGACGAACAGTAGTGTAATGGCCAGTACAAATATGACCAATACGCAGGCTGCCGCCATTCCGTAGGCCAAATCAAGCGATTGAAAAGCGTTTCTGTATATGCGGATTGCGAGTGTCTCGCTAGCACGTGCAGGACCTCCACCCGTCAAGGCAAACGGCAGGTCGAATAGCTTGAGCCCGGACGCCAACCCGATCAGGGTGTTTACCGTAATACCGGGTGCAATCATCGGCAGGATGATGCTGAAAAATTTGCGGCTGGGCGATGCCCCATCCATGATGGCCGCTTCTTTTATCTCATTGGGAACGAACTGCAAGGCAGCCAAGTAAACGATCATAATTGGTCCGGTCAGCTGCCAAACGGCAACCAGGATTATGGTGTAGGCCACAAAGTCGGGTGAATCGACCCATAAAACTTTTACTGGTTTTCCCATTAGACTGCTGAGGAGTTTGTTCATCAACCCATTATTCGTGTCCAAAATATAGCCCCACACGTACGCCCCTAAAACGATTGGAAGTAGTTTAGGGAAATAAAACAGCGTCCGCATCACATTTTTCGTCTTGAATGCCTGGTTGACGGCGAGAGCGAGCAGCATACCGATAACATTCGTCAGTAAGGCGATAGCAACTCCCATCCAAAGTGTGCGATACAACGTCTTGACGAAAGACGCATCCGAAAAAATTCGCTGATAATTTCTGAAGCCGATAAAACGGTACTCACCCAGTCCGTCCCAATTCGTGAAACTGTAGTACATGGTTTGAAATACGGGGATGAGCATAAACGTGACAATCATAACAGAAATAGGAAGCAAAAACAGAATGCCGATCCAAAACGTTTTGAGGTTTAATGAACCTTTGCTTCTCATGTGCGCATTCCTCCAAACTTTTAGCAAAAAAGGAGAGAAGCATGAAGTCTTCCCTCCAACCGAAACATCGGTTTATTTTTTAATTTTATCGTTGTATTCCTTGATCCACTCATCTGCAGCTTTGTTCACATCACTGCCGAATGTAACGCCTTGCGCCGTCTCAGCCAACTTGATGAAAACCGGGTTCGTCATCGGTTTCAGGTTGGCGAATGTAGTGACTCTACCGGATTTTAGCCAGTTTTGCGTATCGGCAAATACCGGTGAGACCTCGCCAATGCCTGGCATCGCCGACATGTTTTGTTTGGCCTTAATAATCTTGGCAAAATTTTCTTTGCTAAAGAACCAGTTCATGAACGTTTTGGATTCTTCCAGATGTTTCGATTTCGCATTAATAGTCAAACCGTCCTCAATCGTATAAATATAGCTATTATCCTTATCTGGCGCATAAGGCAAGTTCATGAAGCCCCATTTGAAGTTCGGGTTATTCTGCTCGATATTTGGCGTAGACCACGTTCCACCAAGCACCATAGCCGCCTGGCCTTTTGCAAAAGCCTGAAAGCCTTGTTCGATGGCATATGTGTAGCTTCCGGTCAGCACGTATTTATTCAACTTATTGAATCGGTCATAGCCTTCTAACAAAACATCCTTGTATTTTGTCCAATCCACTTTATTGTTTAAATAGGCGGTCTGGAAATCCTTATCCGTTAGCCCTTTATTCCCGAAAGTCCAGTGGAACACGTTACCGATCGCCGTCGCCCATTTGCCGGCGTATACAAGGAGCGGTACGTTCTTCGCTTTCAGCTTTTCTCCGGCATCCATCAATTCCTCCCAAGTTTGCGGCGGCTTCGAATAGCCGATGGATTCAAAGAGGGGGATGTTGTACGCAAATCCCACGAAGCCAAGACCGGTTGGAAATTCCGCCATTTTCCCGTCCACAGTAACACCTTTGCGAACATCCTCAGAGAAATTCTTGGCTGCTTCCAACTGACTCATATCATATAGATAACCCGCCTTGTTAGACAGTGCGGTCAACTCGTGTAGCGCATTGAGCTGGTAAATGTCTGGCATTTCAGCTGTCGTGATCATCGTTTGCAGCTTTGCATTTCTTTGATCGGCGGGAAGTGTCTCCAGTTCCACATTGATTTCAGGATGCACTTTCTTGAATTCGTTAATCATACCTAATACCGTATCCTTGTTGACGATCAACCCTTCAGCGATCTGCATCGTGAGAGTAACCGGATCCTTCTTCACCTCGGGCTTTATGCTGCTTTGCGGAAGCGGCTTGTCTGTGCTGACATTGGACGATTCGTTGCTTGAGCACCCTACCGACAACACTAGCAGCAGCGCACTGATGACACCCCATGAAATAGTTTTACGGAACAAAGGCACAACCTCCTTTTATATATTATATTTATTATAAAAGGCTTTCGTTTTTCGTTCTATCCTACGGAATTAGCATATCATTCGTACAGATTTGCTGAGATACATAATCTTGCTTCATTACGATGTGCGTACCCTCATTAGGGACACTGTGTAAATGGATAGTTGCATTGTCAGTCTGAAGTAAAAAACGTTGTGCTGTCACGTATAACCCGGTTCCCCAATCTTTCAACTCGTCTACGTTGTTCCGAGTCAAGTGCAGATCGATCGGCTCCGGAAAACCTCGGCCGTTATCCCTTACTTCAAAGCAAAGTCGGCCAGCATCCTCATAGACTTTTATCAGCAGTTTGGCGTCTATGCTTATTTGTTCGAACCCATGAATGAATGCATTCTCTATAATGGGTTGTAGAATGAGCTTATTCACCTTATTGGGCATGATCCGGTCCTCGAATTCAATCTGAACGTCCACCCGCTTGCCGATCAACTGCTGCTGTAGAAAGATATAATCTCTCAACCATTTGAGTTCTTCTGCGCACGTCACCTTCTCACCGGGTCGGGTCGTCGTATACCGTAAAATGACTGACAGTGCTACGATTAAATCCGATGATTTATCTGGATCTCCCTCGTATACACGGCATTGGATCAAGTCGAGCATATTATAGATAAAATGAGGGTTGATTTGCGACTCCAGTGACTTCATTTGGAAGTGAAGCTTTTCCTGATATTCCCTCTTCTGATTTTCGAATAGACGCTGAATTTCCGTCGTCATCTCATTGAATATATCGCATAGCATCCCGAGCTCATCGGTTGAATATTTACCGATTTTCACATGAAAATGACCTTCCTTGGCTTTCACCATCTTGTCCGCCAATATGTATAGAGGCTTTAATTGACGAGTTACAAACCCGATAATCACAGCCAGCATAAGGAGGTTAGCAATGACAAATAGCCCGTTGTTCTGGATTAAAGGCACGATGTAACGCTGTGAAAGACGCTCACTAGAGAGATAGGCCTTGATTTCCCAGTTGTAAGGCTGGATCGTTTGCTTAAATATATGGGAAGCATCCACCGGGATACGCTCGGTATGGTCATTTGTATAAATGAGCTTCTCTTGCGAGTCGGTTACAACCGTTTTGATCAATTTGTTATCAGAAGGCGACTTTAGTAATTGCTCGAAGATGGATGTATTTACGGTTATCAAACTAACACCCAAGGGCCGCAGATCGACCGGGCTGCGAATCACTTGACCAAATGAGATGTAAGTTGATGGATCATCAGCTTGAAAATAGGATCCATGAGCCGAGAACACCGAATTGACCGGACCGTTTGTCTTAATTTGTTGAAACCATGGTTCTTCCTTGTATGATGATAAAAAGTTTGAAACATGCACTTGCGCGGATTGATTGGAGCGTTGATAAATAATATTACCTTGCATAGAGAGGTAGGTGAACATTAACTGAGTATTCATTTGACTGAAAAACTGATTGCTTAGTTGAGTAAATACAGCGTTCACATAGGAGTCATTTGGTAGAGATGGGTTGTCCGATAACAATTTCAACTTGTCGAGAAGCAAGTTATCGTATTGATAATCGCGGTAAATGGTATCGTTCATTTTCTCTATGGAAACGAGGTTTTGACGAAGAGATTGTATGGAATCCCCGAGAATCGTTTCATACTGATGGACAACAATCCCCCGAGTAATGCCTAGCCAAGAGCGAAATAGGACAATTTCAAAGAATAGGAGAGGTATGCTAATAAAAACAATAAATCCAATCACAATCTTTTTGCGGAGGGACGACTTCATATGGGATGGATATATTGAATCCCTCATATCGAAAACTCATTGGGTTTAATAGAATTTTGTTTGTATTCCGAAGCGGATAAACTCGTTTGTTTTCGAAATAACCGGCCAAAGTAGGTGATATTGCCAAAACCTATCATTTTGGCGATGTCGCCGATTTTCATTTCCGTATCGTCCATAAGGGTTTTAGCAAGATTGATGCGAAAACTGTTCAGAAATTGAATTAAGTTCATCCCTACCCTTCTTGAGAATATGCGGCACAAGTGACTTTCACTGACATGTAATCTCTCAGCCAAACTGGTCAGTGTAATAGCATGCATGTACTCTGTACTGATAATTCTTAGTACTTGTAGGACAATCTCATCCGTAATTTTCTTTTCATGAATCAATAAGTTTAACTGCTTTTCTGCATATGCTCCCAGCGGATATTGGGGCAAACCGAACACAGTTGACGTGCTGGCTGTAATCAAACCGATTCGCGCATCCATGTCTTCCGCCAGCCGTACCAGTACCTCTTCAAGAATAGAATTGGATATAGGCTTCAATAAGTAATCGAACGCACCGCTGCGAATAGATCGTTGCGTGTACGGGAAATCGGAATAAGCCGATAAAATAATGCATTTCGTTTGCTGCTTCTCTTCCTTGCTTAACCGTTCAAGTAGCTCCAAGCCATCCATAAAGGGCATGCGGATATCAATAAAGGCTGCATCCGGCCGCGTTACTTGAATCATCTTTAAACCATCCAAACCGTTGTACGCCTTGCCAACAATCTCATAATCATCATGAAGCCTGGAAATTCGTTTGGCCAATACGTTGCACAATTCCTGTTGATCTTCCACAACTACAATTCGCATACAGAGCTCCCCATTCCCGATAGGTCAAATCTGAATACTACTTAATAAGTTGAAAACGGAGCCCGTAATCTCGCTGGCTCCGTTTTTGTTGCTATTTTATACCTAACCGCTCATATATCTTATCGAGATTATTCACTGCCTGGGTTTTCACATCTTTATACAAATTCCCACCATAGCTGTCCACGGAAACGAGCAGTGGTCCGAAGTCTTTAACTCGCAGTTTCCAAATCGCTTCGGGCATTAAATCTTCCCACCACACATCCTCAATTTCTTCAATCTGTGTGGTTTCTAGTGCTGCTGCTCCCCCTACGATGGAGAAATAAACTCCGCCAACATTGACACAAGCTTGCGCACCGGGTTCAAGCATACCGCCTTTTCCAGTAATCGCCTTAACGCCGAATCGCTCGAACAATCCTTCTACAAAACGATCCATTCGCGTACTTGTTGTTGTACCAATACATACCTTTTCGTACTTTCCATTTTCCAATTTCTTAACACCTGGAGCTGTATGAATGGTTACGGCGCCTCTAAGTTGTGGGATTAAATCTTCCGGCGGATCAATCTTATGATCAAACATCCGGATCAGGTTCGCATCGCGAATACCGAAGATATGTCCGTTGACTGTAACGGTATCTCCTACACGAAGCTGCTTAACGAATTCGTCTGTCATAGGCGTTTGAAGATGATGGTGTGCCATGAGAATCTCCCTTCATTAATAACTAATTACAACCGGTTGACTTTCTTCAAAGGTAGCTCTTATCCGGCGTGCAGGCCAACACATCATATTGACAGCAACCGGATTCATCGTAATATGTGTATCAGCCGTTTCGATATGAACGGCTAACGCCGTAACAGCTCCTCCCAATCCATTTGGACCAATGCCAGTCAGGTTGATCGCATCTAGCAGTTCTTCTTCAAGTGCAGCAATGGTTGGATCAGGATTAGGTTTACCAATCTCCCTCGCCGCAGCTTTCTTAGCCAATGCCGTACAGAGATCTGCCGTACCGCCCATACCAACACCTACTAAGGTTGGAGGACATGGATTCGCTCCTGAATTGATTACGCAGTCAATAATAAACTTTTTCGCGCCATTAAGCCCTTCTGCCGGATATAACATTTTGAGATAACTCATATTTTCAGATCCGGAACCTTTGGGCAGCGCCATCAACTCGATGGACGATCCCTCAACAAACTCCCAATTGAGCACTGGAACTTTCTTACCAATAGCAGTTCCTGTATTTTTACGAGTAATCGTATCGCATACACTTGATCGTAAAGGATGCTCTAGGGTGGCCCTTTTCGTGCCTTCACGAATGGCTTCTTCCAGTCGAATCCCATCGAAACGAACATTTCTGCCAATTTTAATGAAGAACACAGGTATGCCTGTATCCTGGCAAATCAGCATATTTTCTTCGTCCGCCACATCAATATTTTTTAAGATCGTACTTAAAATTTGTTTTCCGGTCGCATACGTTTCTTTATCATAAGCCCGCTGTACGGCTGCCCGAATATCAGGAGGAAGATCTTTTAATGACCGAATATATATTTCTTTACAAGCGTTCTCTATTTCCTTATATATGTCTTCCTCGACTTGCCAGATCGTTTGCATGTTGCTCATGCCCATACCCTCCCCAATTTTGTTAACCCATGGTCATAATTTTTATTAAAGCAGCCCCACCCCAAAGGGAAAATACAATTCCGACTATCATTAAACCAAGGCTCCAGCGTTTAATTACACGTCTGTTGCTTGTATAATCAAGAACGATATTGCGGACTCCGTTTAACCCGTGAAATAACGCAAGAGCAAGCAAGCTAAAATCCAAGGCGATATACCCGATTGTACGTAAACGCTCGATTAAATTCGGATAACTTGGATGCACGTCGGGATGAGCATAATGCAAGTTCCACATATGAATGAAAATTAGAAATATAAGGGCGACACCGCTGACTCTTTGAAAAAACCAAGTGAGAACATTTCTTCTTATTTTAGATGTCGTATCCATGGATATATCTCCTTCCTAATTAGGTATGGGGTCCCCGAAAAGTAATAGGAATAAGCTACAAAGTATAACGTCACTTTTTGGGGTTTAGTTAAAGGAATGCTCGAGTAAACAGCCAAATAAATATACCTACAGCAAGACAACAAATGAGTGCAAACAACACTTTTTGTTGTTTCACAAAAAAACCCATATCCAGTAACACCAATCGAATTCCATTTAAAGAATGAATAATAACACCGGCAAGAATGATTAAATCGAAAAAGAGAAAGACAGGATTATGAAACAACACTTTAAAAACTCCCTGAAAAGCGTCCTCCCCCATGAACATCGCCGTTCCCATCGTGCCAATATGAGCTAGTAAATATAGTAATAATCCTACTCCGGAAATACGATGAACCAGCCATGCTTTCATCCCTACGGAATGGCGTCGCAAGACATCTACCTTGTGAATCTGGGGATCGACATCTACTAATTTATGATCCTTCGTTATTTTAAATTCCGCCATCTGTTTCACCCTTTCTAGGGGCCTTCTTTAGGAAAGCCTTCATCGCGAGTTAACCTTATTAACTTGCTGCGAACTTAACTCTAGCAACTTCACCGAAAATTTCTTCAGGCTGCACATGAGTAAATTCAACAGGACGAATTTCTGTCTCAGGCCCATCTTGACCTTGCTTCATGAAAATATTTTTGTACCAATTCTCATTATCTGTTACCGGACAATCAGTACGGAAGTGGGAACCACGGCTTTCTGTCCGCAAGTAGGAAGCTAATGCGATCATTTGGCCAATTTGCACGATGTTTTTAACATTCAACACTTCATGCCATGCGAGATTATAGTCTCTTACCCCAGCTACGCTAATTCGATTCACACGTTCAGCATATTCCGCTAACTTCTCAAGGGCAATTTTGAGATCGGGGCCATTTCTTACGAGCCCTACCTTCTCCCACATCAAATCGCCAACTTCTTTACGCAATTGAAAAGGGTTTTCACCTTTTTCCCGTTTGAAAGGCTGCATCATTTGATCAACAAATAGATCCACCTGGCTTTCAGAAACTTTATGGCGTTTCACTGCCATCACATATTCAGCAGCAGCATCTCCTGCTCGTGCTCCGAAAACTGTGGAGTCTGCCACTCCGTTTCCTCCAAGGCGATTCGAACCATGAATTCCACCGGCATCCTCACCGGCAACAAACAGACCGGGTATTCCGCTAAAGCAATCCTTATCAATGGTGACTCCACCCATGTGGAAATGTCCGGTAGGACTTACATCTACGGGCTCCATACTTAGATCGCGACCAACATCTTTGCATCGATCAACCATGCCCGGGAACATTTGCAACACTTTTTCACGCCCCAAATGAGCAACGGATACTTGTACACCGCCCAAACGAGTACCGCGTCCGGCCATAATTTCCATGTAGGCTGCTCGCGCTACACGGTCCCGCGTCGAACGTTCCATTCGTTCCGGATCATACTTTTGCATAAATCGTTCACCGAGTGAATTATACAGGTGACCGCCAGCACCTCGAAGCCCTTCCTCTAATACGCCGCCATTCAAACGCGAGTTTTCGGCTAGCAGTCCCGTTGGGTGGAATTGCATCATTTCCATATCAATGAAATTAGCACCCGCCCGATAAGCCATTGCCATGCCGTCTGCGGCTTTTTCCAGGGATGGAGCAGCAATTCGATACATGCTTGCTCCGCCGCCAGTTCCGATAATAACAGCCAAAGATTCTACCACGATAAATTTCCCCGTTCGTAGATTTAACATTAAGCACCCAGCCACAACACTTTGATCGTCATTATATAAAAGCTCGACAGCACGCACTTCATCCCAGCAAATAACGCTTTCCTTTGCATAAAGTTGATCCCTGAGTCGGTTAATAATTTCTATTCCCGTTAAATCTCTTCTATGTACCGTGCGGTCAAACGATTGTCCGGCAAAAGCCTTCTGATGAACCGTTCCATCCGGATTGCGGTCAAAGAAGCAGCCCATCTTCGTTTCCAATTCACGAATTCGTTTGGGTGCATCGCTGACTAACGTCCACGCCAATTCTTGGTTGTTGATCATACCGCCGCCTTTAAGGGTATCTTTGAAATGCATTTCGAGGGAATCCTTCGGATTCAGAACGACATTATAACCACCTTGAACCATTCGGGTGCATCCGCTTTTCCCGACCAGTCCTTTTGCAGCTACAATAATCTTCAAATTCGGATTGCGGTCGTAAGCATGATGAGCGGCAAATAGACCCGCACCTCCGCTTCCAAGAATGAGAATATCACATTGGACACGTTCCATTATTTGCTACCTCCCTTTAATGCAGCGGTGACTGCGCGTGATTTCAATTTTTGGATGGACCAAGTTGGAGCTAGCTTTTTCGGACAAACTTCCATGCAGTTGAAAAGGGTATGACACCGGAGAACACCATCCTCACTTGCAGCCACTTCCATCCGCTGCCCAGTCCCTTGATCCCGTTCATCCGCAACAAGCGTATAAGCGCGATTTAATGCGGCAGGACCGATGTAGCTATCGTCTAAAGATACTAAAGTACAAGCTGAATAACAGGCTCCACAAGTAATACAGTCTATGTTTTGATCAATAATTTCACGGCTGCCCGAATCTGGGGGAATCACAGCAAAGTCGTTTTCCGCTTCAGCAGTTGGTACAAAATAAGGTTTGATACGCTGCCACTGTTTAAAGAATGGATCCATATTAACAGCCAGATCTTTAATGATCGGTAAATTCCTCAGTGGACGCACCGTAATCTCCGAGCCAAGCTTCGCAATTTTCGTCCGGCAAGCGAGTCCTTCTTTATTATTCATGATCATTCCGCAGGAACCACACATGCCGAGACGGCAGGAGCATCGAAAAGAAACCGTCTGATCTTGTTCGGTTAGAATAATAAATAGCGCATCCAATACCGTCATATTCTCTTTCGCATCCACGGTATATGAGTCATACCGTGCCTCCGTATCGACATCTGGATGATAGCGAAGCACTTTGATTTTGACATCTGCCACAAGGATCCCCTCATTTCAAAATCTTTTCGTTTTCGTATTGTACACAATCGTTATAATATGTATTATAATGTTATAGAACGATTCGTCAATCTTTAATTTTCAGAAAATTAATTGTATTGAATTTTTTTAAATTTCTATATTAGGAGGGTTATTTTCATGATAGATCGCACTAGCCACATCAGTATGTATGCTCAAATAGCAGCGATTCTCGAGTCTGCCATTCAATTGGGAGAGCTTCAACCTGATCAGAAAATTCCTACTGAAGCAGAGCTAATGGAAACATACAATGTTAGCCGTATGACTTCCCGGCAGGCTATTGAAATTTTGCATGAAAAAGGATTAGTTGTCAGAAAGCAAGGGAAAGGAACTTTCGTCATTGGTCCGATGCTTAAACAAGAGTTGGGCGGCATGGAAGCGTTCTATGATTCTTTCTTGCAAAAAGATCTTGTACCCAAGCTTCTTGAAATGAAGGTTACCGATACACCAGATGATGTTGTGAGCATTTTGGGGGAACAGTTTACACAATCCCTTTTCCTCAAAAGGATGTACTACCGCGATGAAGAGATTTTTGGTTTCAGTCTCATGTATTTGCCAGTGAGTCTAGCTTCCACCGTAACCTGGCAATTGGCCGAACAAAATGCTGGTTACACATTGCTCACTAAGCATGGAGGATACTCTTTGAAAAATGCTAGCCTGTCCATTCGATCCCTTTCTGCCAATAAAGAACAAGCTGAACTCTTGAAGATTCCGGCCAAAGATCCATTGCTCCAGTTGTCGCGAACTAGCTTCACCGCGGAAGAGCAGCCCATCGAGCATATCAAGCTTTATTTGCGGTCTGACTTATGTGAACTGAACATGAATGTACCGGGTAATTCCTTCTTGGTTGATGGGATTAGAAAATAGGACAAATCAGCAGCTAATGAGGAGTTGGATGATATGTCATTTGCTTTGATACTCATTGGATTAATCGGTGGCATTTTAACGGGGCTAATGTCTGTTGGAGGTGGATTAATTCTCACTTTTTTATTGCTGCTCACCCCTCCTTTGTTCGGACAGGAATACAACATGCATATGATAGCGGGAATGGTTATCGTTCAGACTCTTTTTTCCTCAAGCTCGGGATTGGTTACTTACTGGAGAAGCCGTCTCATTGATAAGTACCTGACTCGATATATGGGACCACCCTCATTGATTGGCGGAGCTTTAGGCAGCGCTTTATCGGAACTGATGAGCCATGAGCTGCTGACCGCCATTTTTGCCATACTTGCCTTGATTGCAACGGCCTCTATGTTAATGCGGCGGGTTGAAGCGAACTCCACACCGTACCGCAACAAGATATGGGCTGTTTGTTTAGGCCTCGGCATCGGTTTATTAGGCGGTTTATTTGGTTTAGGCGCTGGTTTTTTATTTTTACCAGTTATGATAAATCTATTTAAAATCGAATCTAGAACAGCAGTAGGTACTGGACTAGCGGTTGGATTACTTCTTGTGGTTGGTGCCCTTATCGGAAAAACGTTTGGAACTGCTGGAACAGGTTTCCCGTGGCTCGAAGGTTTAATTTTGGCCATTGGTGCTGTCCCTGGCGGACTAATCGGATCACGACTCGGGAAAAGGATGAAATCTAAATCTTTACATGCCATTATGTCTGTTGCGATCATTATCGTTTCGTTCAAAATTTGGGCGGATCTACTTCATGTTTATGGTCTCGTACCAAAATTTTGAAATTGTTATTGTCAAAACCGAATTGTCAGATTATACTGAACTCATAACTGGTAATACCACTTACCTATTTCACTTATGATAGGTACCAAAAAATCTACAAGGAGGCTTACACGATGCACAAATTTCTAATTCACAAACAAGGAGATCATGTCGGCGTGGCTACGTCTGACATCGAATCCGGCGAGAAAGTAATCGGCGTCTTTATGGATGACGAGTCAACTATTGAGGTTATAGCCAATAGCTCCATCCCGCTCGGTCACAAAGTGTCCATTGCCGAATTGGCTCCAAAAGGTCATGTTCTGGAATATGGCTTGCCAATCGGATATGCACCAAACGGGTTTAAAATCGGTGATTATGTTCATACCCACAATATTAAAACTTTGAGGTGGTAGAAGATGACAAAACAACTTTATGGTTATCGTAGAGAAAACGGCGATGTAGGTATTCGCAATCATGTAATTATTCTTCCTGTAGACGATATCTCCAATACGGCTTGTGAAGCTGTAGCACGTAACATTCAGGGCGTTATGTCCCTTCCCCACGCTTACGGGCGCCTTCAATATGGCAAAGACCTTGAGCTGCATTTCCGTACTATGATCGGTACAGGTTGCAACGCTAACGTTGCAGCAGTTATCGTCATTGGAATTGAGCCGAATTGGACAAAAGTCATTGCTGATGGTATTGCCAAAACGGGTAAGCCAGTCGCCTCCTTCTCCATCGAAGGAACAGGTGATTTGGAAATTATTCGTCAAGCTTCCTGGAAAGCGAAAGAATTCGTTCAATGGGCTTCTGAGTTGCAGCGTGAACCTATCGAACTAAGCGAACTGAAAGTTAGCATTAAATGCGGTGAGTCTGATACAACGACAGGACTAGGCTCTTGCCCTACTGTCGGGCAAGCCGTTGATCGTCTGGTCGATGCTGGTGCAACTGTATTTTTCGGCGAAACCTCTGAGCTGACAGGCGGCGAGCATCTGATTGCTGATCGTTGTGCTACCCCAGAAGTCCGCCAGAAGTTTATGTCCATTTACGACGATTACATTAGTGAAATTAAATCTCAAGGAGTCGACCTTCTTGGTTCTCAACCGACGCAAGGTAACATTGCCGGAGGATTGTCGACGATTGAGGAAAAAGCACTTGGCAATATCGAGAAAACAGGCTGTAAGCCGGTAATTGGCGCTCTTGAACCAGGTGAAATGCCGCAAAACGGACCTGGACTGTACTTTATGGATACATCTTCTGCAGCCGCCGAATGCATTACGCTGATGGCAGCAGGTGGAGCGGTTCTTCACTTCTTCCCTACCGGTCAAGGCAACATTATCGGCAATCCGATTGAACCCGTTATCAAAGTTACAGCAAATCCAAAAACAGTAAACACAATGAGTGAACATATCGATGTTGACTGCAGTGGACTATTATCCCGTGAGATCAATTTAACTGAAGCGGGCGATCTGCTGATGGATTACCTCTGCCGTGTTGTAAACGGACGTTTGACTGCAGCAGAAGCGCTTGGACATAAAGAATTCGTTATGACCAAGCTGTATAGAAGCGCTTAAGACACTTGAGTTCAAATACGCTGCAATTCATCATAGTTGGATGCCCTCCGAGGTATCCAACTATACATGTATTGTGAGCTTCATCCTTCCGAGTATCGTGAAATGGATGTCTTTAGATCACTATTTTGCTATAATTGATCCGTTCATTCACGAAGTTAAGTCTGTCCCTTGTGCAGGGTTAAGAGAAAGAAGGTTAATTCGAGTGTTTAAATCGATTAATGAGGAACGTAAAACATTTTCACGCAAAGTGGTCGAACACATCCACGAACTACTCGCTTCCGGTCAGCTTAAGCCGGGTGATAAGCTTCCATCTGAACGCGAATTGGCGGAAATGATGAATGTTAGTCGGCCAACCATTCGAGAAGCATTCAAAATTTTATCAGCAATGAATTTACTTAACATACGCCAGGGGCATGGCGTTTTTGTTGCAGATCAAAGCGCGCGACTTGACAATTTAGCCTCCTTTTTGTTTCTGCAGACAGACACGATTTATGAATTGTTCGAAGTTCGAAAGATGATTGAAACGGAGAGCGCCGCCAAAGCGGCTAAGCGGGGAACATCTGACTTCTTGAACCAAATCTACGAAACGACACGTGATTGTTACAATAAAGTCATCGTGCAGCAACAGTTTCAAACCAAAGAAGAACGTGATAAGTTTATGTCCGAATCCGATCAGCAGTTCCACCTGACAGTCGCTGAAGCAGCAGGAAATGAAGTTGTTATGCGGGTCATGACCAATTTGATTGATTTACTGCGGGAAAGCAGGATGCAATCCATGAAAATCCCGGGGCGGGTCGAACAATCCCTGAAGGAACACATGCTTATTGCAGAGGCCATTAAAGATCGAAACGCAAAGCTGGCGCGCTCGAGAATGTTCGAACATCTTAGCAGTGTCGAAAGAACTCTTCTCCTTGAACTAGAACTAGCAGGAATACCAGTCAGCTTAAAGGATGAAAGTGAAGAACCTTCTGACATATCTGTGAAGCCGCTCTAGTTAATTTTTAGAACGAAATTTGATGATGGGAGATGTCAGTTTGCAGATTCCTAATGCACAGCCGGGTCCTCTCGGAACAACCGCTGTAAGTGATATGGCCAGTTGGAAAAAGCCTCTAAAAGGCATCGCTTTGACGGCGACTCTTGCTGTTTTGGCGGGCCGTATTGCAGAGGCTCCATTCTTTTCCATAATGGGAATTATGATTATATCCATCATGCTGGGTGTCCTATGGAAATCCGTGATGGATATCCCTGTAGGTGCCAGTATCGGCATAACGTTCAGCAGCAAGTTTTTACTTCGGGCTGGAATCATTTTGATGGGAGTTCGCTTAAATTTTAATCAAATTTTGCATGCTGGAATGCGAGTCGTTTTGATCGACATGATCGTGATTGCATTTACTTTGACAATCATGATCTTCTTGGGTAAATGGTTACGGGTGGATAAGTCGTTAGGGGTTTTGATTGCCGTTGGCACCGCGGTTTGTGGCGCGGCTGCCATTGTCGCTGTTGCACCTTTAATAGGCGCAAAAAAAGAACAAACGGCTATTTCCATCGCTTGCATAGCAATTTTGGGGACTATTGGAGCTGTTTTTTATATTTTCTTATACCCCTATTTTGGGCTTGACCCTTATACTTACGGAGTTTTTGCAGGTTCTACACTGCATGAACTGGCACACGTCATAGCAGCTGGAGTTCCCGGCGGAGATATAGGCAGTGAGACAGCTATTCTAGTCAAGCTTGGAAGAGTGGCTCTCCTGATCCCTGTTGCTCTTGTATTGAGTTTCTTCTACCGTACCGATGAGCGAACAGAAATGGACAAAAAGAGTTGGAGAAACTTACCCGTTCCTTGGTTCATCTTCGGATTTTTAGCTATGAGTTTGGTAAACACGACTGGCCTATTGCCTTCGTCCATTATTCACTTCTTAGTTGCGGCAAGCGTTTTCTTAATGTCTATTGCAATGGCAGGACTTGGACTGAGTATCAACATGACGGATTTCAAAAAAGTAGGAAGAAACACGATTGTTATGGCTATTGTGGGATTTGTTGCGCTGACAATACTGGGGCAGGTACTTATATCCGTTTTTTACTAATTCTTCTCATCTATATTTACAATTGGTGTTCAACAGTAACGGTAGCCGTCAATCTGATGGTATACCGTTTTTTTTGTTATTGAACTGCCTCACTTACTTTTGATTAATTCCCTTCCGACCGCCAATCACCTTGCTTAAACTCTTTAAAATAACAAAGGAACGAGACACATAACAATAAACTGCATATAATTTCTTTAAGTAAAAACATAGTGATCAGCCTCACATTCATTTTAATTCCGATTGGTTTACTTGTATTAATAATACATGTGATTTTATATTTTGTCAATCAACTAAACGAATGAATGATATAAATGGACAACCAATTCCCCATTTGTCAAACGAAAAAAGCCACCTTGGCAAGTGGCTTTGTAATCATTAAAACCTTATCCCCGATTACTTATCAGAAATAAAGATCCTGATCTATTTCGCACGCTATTTCTTTGGTGTATACGTTCAGCTTTAGCCGCATTAATTGCCTCTTCATATTCTTCTCTAACTATACAATTCCATCTGAATGAACACGCGCTGATACTGCTTCCTATACGCTCGGCAGCTTCTGAAAATGCCTTTAACTCGTAACTTCCTTGACGGATATGCTTAAGTGTTATTTCTGCTAAAATTGCGTCATTTTCGTGGATCATTATTTCATCATTTCGTTGTCTCATTTGTACACCCTCTATTTCCTTTTTAACCATTGTCACCCACATAGATACATTTTATTCTCACTAATGTTTAATCTTAAAAGTGATTTTAATTGTGTTTATGTGGTCGTACATTGAAAGGAATTCTGCCTTTAACATTTCATCCTGTGGATTGTATTCAACATCTCCAGGAGGGCTCAATGTGAATATTTTATTCCCTTCTTCTCCTATTTTATAAATTTGACCAATCTCCAAAGCTGATGGACCGTTTTTAATCCAATCCTCTTTTGTCCATACGGTGATCGTGAAAATAACTCCCCCATATCCTTTATTTGCTTTATCAATAAAATTATAATAGTCTTTACTCCCAGCTTCACTTTCGCTTACTATTTCTTCGACATCATACTTACCTTCCCAAGTATTAGGAAGTCCGAGAGTGAATTTATATTTGGTGTTTTCATAAAGAATGCTTGGTGCTTCACTAATAATACGATCATTTACAACACCGATATGAAGGTTAACCGCTGAATATGCTCTGAAATCACCTGAACCCTCTGACACGAATGTTTGAGAATCAACCCCGAAATCATTTCCGCTTATTGCAATATCGCCAATTTTCTCACTTTTATCATTATAAAAGGTTAAGTATGCTTCTATTTTATTTTTTGAACTTCCAACACCTGCCATTCTCAATTGCCCTGTAACTTTTGTGCTATTACCATTTTTAGTTAATATTAAATTACCAACGGATATATTTTTGTAATCTGGATCTGTTAAGTCCAAGATTTTATTTTTGACAAAAATCTTTTGTGATTCCGCATCATAGTCGATAGTTGCCCCTAAATTTTCAGATATAAAGCGAATGGGTACATAAGCATGTCCATCTACATTCAGGACCTTGTATTCATTGTTTAATGCAACATTACCACCATTAATTTCAAAACTTGCTGGGAATAGTAAAGCTTGAATAGTGTTCGATGCAAAAGCAACAGATGAACAAGCAATAGCCAAACCAAAGCCTAATCCCACAATAAATTTTTTCAATACGACACCCCTTTTCGTTGTTATAAATATAGACGCAAAAGGTTCCATTTTGTTGTAAAAATAAGGAATTTATTTGATGTTATTTTACGCGAAGCAAGCCCCTCAATTATGGTCTTCCAATAGTTTAATGGTATAATAAACTCTAGATAATCTAAATTACATATAGTGAGGCGGTAATTATAATGGAAACAGTTAATCAAACAATAACGGTAGAAACCACGGTACATGCACCAGCTGAAAAAGTGTGGGAATATTGGACTGAACCACAGCATATAACGAAATGGTCTTTTGCTTCTGATGATTGGCATGCACCAAATGCCGAAAATGATTTAAGGGTTGGCGGTAAATTTCTTACAAGATTGGAAGCAAAGGATGGAAGCTTTGGATTTGATCTTGGTGGAGTTTATGATGAAGTGAGAATTAATGAATTTATTTCTTACACTTTGGGAGATGGAAGAAAAGTTGCAATCACTTTTATTCGTCAAGAAAACGATACTAAGGTAATTGAAGCTTTTGAAGCAGAAACCACCAATCCCATTGAGATGCAAAAAGCAGGCTGGCAGGCGTTTCTAGACAATTTTAAAAAATATTGTGAAATTTCAGAATAATATTAGGATAAAGTGAATCGAACATGCGGTTTTAATCATAGTTATTGAAGCATAAACCCTTCCTTTCGGAAGGGTTTTTATGCTAAGTAAATTAAAGTTAGAGACTGCTGAATAGGATAAATCTGCTTTACGCTTTGAATTCTACTGGGCTATCTGCCAAACTGTACATCGTTAGAGCTTAATATCAATCTAAGTGGTGCGGGATTGCAGCCACTGTATAGTTATGATTTCTTCCTCTCATGATAGTCTTTCCATAGTGGTCCGATGTATTTTTCTAATGTTTTTACGACGTCTTCTCTTCGGTACTCTTCAACATTTAAAGTGTCATTTGAAATATCATTTCTAATTCGTATGAGCACAAATAAAGGGGGTAATGCAGCCTCACGAAGAGCCTTAATCATGTTTTCTTCTTGTGGAGTAATATTCATTACGTATCTAATTTCCTTTCTAGTAGATTTCTGCTCGAGATTATCTCATTATAAACCCTGACCTCAGTGTTAGGGTCAATAGGGACTTTATATGTCTCACAATATATTGGCTATATTTCTAATAAACGCTCTCGTCGTCCTAGAAGGACGGCGTAGTCGTTTTTTTGTTTGAATGAATAATCTGATTGATCATTTGAAATCATATAACAGGATGTCAATCTAACGACACAAAGGGAGGGAACTACTAACCATGGCTAAGCCAGACAATCGCGAAGATAACCCAGCCCGTATTCAGAATGCCATCGATAATACAATGGCCAATCTAAATGAAGCTGAGGATTATTTGGATGAACATGCGGATGAAATTTCTGCTGTAGACAAAGAGAGCATCGAATCCAAAAATGCTCGCCGCAAAGAGAGCATCAAAGGATTTATCGCTGAGAAACAAGACGAATCCAACGCACAAGAATAACAGAATTTCCCACTTGTTGAATAGCCCCCTTAGTAGTGATATCGGAGAACCATTCTGGTTCAACCAAAATCTGCTATGGGGTGTTTTCAATACGTTGAAAAGTCCTTCCTTGTTCGGGGAAGTTACCCAATGGGTAGTGAGCCATCATAACGGACTATGGATCTTCATCATTAGAAAGACTCATACTCCCCTCAAAAAAATGACCGCCACAATCAAATGCTGTGGCGGTCATTTCTAGTCTGACTTATTTTTTGATTAATCCAATCTCAACTAAACGCTCATACAAGAAGTTCCCGGCTGTAATTGGAGGATACTTTTCCGGATTGTTGTCCGATATACAGACAGGAATAGTTTCCAGTATGAAATTACTGTAAGGATGCACGAAGAATGGCATCGAGTAACGGGATGTGTTCGAACCAACTGGGTTTACCACTCGGTGCGTAGTAGCAGGAATCACTTCGTTTGTAATTCGTGACAACATATCACCTGCGTCGACGATAATTTGTCCTTTTTTCGCGATAACCGGCATCCATTCTCCTTCACGAGTTAATAATTCGAGACCTGACGCAGTAGACTCAACCAACAATGTAATCAAGTTAATATCTTCGTGCTCGGCAGCTCGGATTGCATTTTTATCCATAGATTCATCTAGTGGCGGATAGTGGATGGCACGAAGAATGCTGTTACCATCTGTGATCATTTCAGTGAAAAAGCTTGGACGCAAATCCATATGTAGTGCTAATGCTTCAAGCATGTTGCGGGCAACACGTTCCAATTCTTTGTAAAAGCTAATGCCATCTTTACGAAGCTCAGATACTTCTTCCGGCCAAATGTTAGCGGAATAATCGAGTGACATTGGATGTCCTAATGGCAGTTCTTGACCAATGTGATAAAATTCTTTTAAATCACCAACTGTACGATTTTTTGCATGTTCTTTACCAAAACCTGTATACCCGCGTGCTCCACCCTTAACGCCTTCATATTTTTTCTTAGTTTCTACGTCTAAACCGAAGAACCTTTCCCAAAGCTCGTAGTTTTTATCAATGAGATCGGGGTTCACACCATGTCCTTCTAGAATAATAAACCCTGTTTCTTTTAATCCTGCACCGACTGCTTCAGCGAATGCCTTGCGTTGCTCTGTGTTTCCATAAGTAAAATCCTTCAAATTTAATGTACGAATATAAGACGCTGTCATATACATTACCTCCTGTATTGAAATCGCTTTCAATTTGCTTAATTATTATATCTTATATTGTGAAAAAATCAAAATAATTAATCTGCACTATATAGTTTAAAATCAAAAAGAGACCTACAGCAACGGGCTGAGGGTCTAAGTTTATATTTTAAAGGGGGTCGAGTTTTATTATAATCCCGAATGAGTAATGCAAGATGAATATAAGATTTCAATCATGTAACAATTTCTTAACTCTCGTTCTGTGTTAGCGCATTGCGATTACTATTCCAATATTAATTCTCCATCAAAATTTTCAAAATCCCTAAATACTCTTTTGTGATGATTTGCAAAATGCTCACTTGATGTTTCAGGTAGAATATCTAATGGGAAAAAATCAGCGTCTACGCTTTCATCTGTCACTTTTTCAAGCACTCCATTCCACTGATCCACTCTAAATAAATATTCTATCACATGATGTTCATTCCCCCATCGGTCTGTGAATGTTTGTGTTGTAGGGGAAGAGTAAATTGCTATTAATGTAGCCTTATGAACGTTAAGTCCCGTCTCTTCTTTAACTTCTCGCTTTAGGGCATCAAATACTGATTCATCTAATTCCATGGCCCCTGCAGGCATACCCCACTGTTTATCGCCGCGACGCTTTATAAACAAGGCTTGGCCAAGATCATTAAGTAGGATCGCCCGTACTGAGTTAACGATAATCTTTTGTGTACCAATAACTTTGCGAACTTTGCCTAAATAAGACTCATGCCAGTTAACGCTCAATTTTCTCACCCTTTGGATTATTATGGATGAGATTATGATAATGTTTGGATCCTATTAATAACATAATTGATTTTAGATGAATTCGTTCCAATATTGATATGATTATAATTGGTTACTAAAAAAAACGAATGATTTCCCCCTTAATTTCTTCCAATTTGTTATTAAGGAGATGATCTGTTTCGGGGTATTCCACATACTTAAAGTTCTTGTTTAATTCGTTTAATTTTTGAACAAATTCCCTTACTTGCTGCACTGGGACATCCATGTCATTGGCTCCATGAATTATTAGGAGCGGAATATTTATTTCATCAACCCAATTAATAGGTGAGCGTTTTATGTATTCATCCTCGTTAATAATAGGGTCTCCAACTAAACGTTCAAGAATATCTTTCATAAATTCTCCACGGCTTTTATAAAGATCGTTCAAATTAGTAATACCACTTAAAATGACTGCCCCTTTAAGATCTAACTTTTTCTTAATTGCTAAGTATGTCATCAATCCACCTCTGGACTGTCCTATCATTACTTTCCTCGTTGTATCTATATAAGGTAATTGATCAGCAACTTTGATTAGATTGATTACATCATTAATATCATCACCGCCAAACCTATCTTGCCCCTTTAGGTTTTACAATAAAACCGACTACTTTGAGTCCATCGCTTTTGTAGAGAATTCGAAATGCCTCAGCATAACTTGAATGATTGCTTTGTATAAGTTCAACTTCCGCTTGATACAGAATTGAACCATTTTCATCGTTACATGATAACCCCATCCTCATTATCCAAATTCCCCCTAATCATTCTGTCCATTCTTTACTTAGCTCCGCTTTCAATACATCTTGAAATCTGATCCAATCCCAATCCTCTAACCCGCTGCACGGATCAACGGTGTCCAAACGAAATTCTCCATGCTTGCAGCGCGTCACTACACCCGAAACAGTACGTGACTGGTATTTGTCATAAATGGTGAGTTGTACAGTTCTTTTGTAAATTTGGGATTGGCTAAGTGTAGCAGAGATGAAATGAATTTCTTGCTCATCGAGTGCTTGTCGCTGAATGTATTGCTTTTCTTTCTGACCCCTGATTGCGGACTCTTTATGTTGAGGAAGCATCATCCGACTTGATTCCCATAGACCATTCAGTTCTAGTTTTTACTCATCTATAATGCCCCCCCAATTTTACCGGCCCTGTCCGTTGCCAAGTAAATATTTCCTCGGACTTTGTATTCTACATGAATACCGACTGCATTCGTGGTTGATTTTGTCTTTATCTATCTTCAGCTCCTCCATCTCTATAACACTCAAATTTCCCACCGCCATAACAAAACGTACGTTCGTATTAGTTATTATATACCGAACACGTATTCGCCATGCAAGTACTAAAAACAATAAAGATCCCCCAACTGCCATTCTGGCAAATGAGGGATTTGCAACCTAATTTTCAACAACGACCGCGAAGCAGATCTCTGTTCCTCTTTCGAAAGCTGAGTAGCTTGAGCTTCTATGTACTGAAATATAATACCGAATCTTTCCGCAGCGGTTCTACCCATTAAAATTGACTCCCCACCAGAAAGCTTATTTGGGAAATGTCTTTTTGCTTCTTTAAAATTTTCATTGTCGCGATAAGTTCCTTCATATACCCCATAGTTTTGCTCGACAAGTCTGTGATCGATTACAAGATCTTTACTAAGGGCTCTTGAAAGTATTTCAGCTGTTTTAACCGATTCATCTCCAGTGAGGGAGAATCGTCTACGGAACGCCACTCACATCACCACAAGTAGCTATCCTTCTTCGTTTTTTATTTATGAGTCATATGCAGCATCAAATTCAATAATATTGCAGTCCACATCAAGAATATATATTTGGGCAAACCCTGCAACACTTTGAGGTCTAGCTTCGTATGGAATGCCAGATTCTTCAAGCCATTGTATTGTGTTTTTGTAGCTTTTAACCCAAACAGCAAAATGACCATCAACAGAATCAATTCCACTTCTACGTAATGTTTCAGCTTCTGGATGTTCTAATAGATGAAGCTGCTGTTTCCCAATTGCATACCATATACCTTTGGATTTAAAAGGTGGACGTTCGATTTCTTGTAATTTAAGAACCTCTGAATAAAATCCCCTAGCTTTTTCTAAGTCTCTCACAGCTATACTTACATGATGTATACATTCAAATTCGATCATATGTTTAGCTCCTTTTTTTAAATAATCTCTCACCCAACCGCCCATCCCAATAATGCGGGGAACCATAACGTCACTCACCTGACATAACTCCAATGGTAATTTTTACTATATTAAATTCTTTTGTAGTTATATGCAACATTTTTTTTATTAGGTTTGAATCAAAAAAAAATTTCAAGAAAAAAGGGCGCTTTTCAGCGTCCCTTTAGCCTATAATTCGGAAATGCCGCTTGGCATACTGCCTGTGCGTTGAAGGCTACGAATCTGAGAAGTTGTTATCCGGAATCCAACTAGAATAAACGACGAGGTTACATTGTTAAAGTTGAAAGCTCGTAAGTCTGAAATGTTCTGGCTGCCACGGAAAATCCGAAAATTCCCTGTAAAGTTGCGCCCTGAAAACAGTACTAACGTAACTTGACTAGGAAAAAAAACATTTCTTAGCCGAAAACTGGAGATGATGTTGTTAAAACCGAATAATCCCAGATTTGAAACTGCCACGCCTCTTCTAAATGTTAGACTTCTTCCAGTAAAGTTAAAACCCGAGAAAAAAGTAACTCTAACATTTCGATTAAATATTAATCCCATCCCTATCACCCTCTTGATCACAAGATAGTAACAGTATATGAATTGGCTATTATATTGGCTTGGACTTATGTTATTAAAACGTTAATAATCGCTTCCTCTAAATATAGGACTTTATTACTAGTAATAGAGGTGTTATAATTTTTAGTAACATGATATTAGTTCTTCTGTACGATAAGGGCAAAACTAATGAAAATTAGTGACGCAAAGCTAAAGGGGCTAAGGCGAGATATTTCGCTACGCTTGCCAGTTACCGAACCCAGGGAGAGAGATACAATCCCCTTTGTTCTTTATAAGGGGATATTTTTATGTTCATAGATAATAACGGGAAATAAGCCCACACATTGGAGTGAAATTTAAATGGCAAGACTAATGATTGCAGATGATTCTATGTTTATGCGATTAATGATAAAGAACATCTTAACAGAATTAGGTCATGAAATTATTGCTGAAGCATCGAATGGACTTGAGGCAGTATCTATGTTTCTTCAACATTCCCCAGATCTTGTTACGTTGGATATTACAATGCCACAGATGGACGGTATTACTGCTTTAAAGGAAATTAAAAAATACGCAAGTGATTCAAAGATAATCATGGTATCAGCGATGGGGCAACAATCTTTTGTTATTGAGGCTATTTCCTTAGGTGCTAACGATTTTATTGTGAAGCCTTTTGATAAAGACAGGATAGCAGATGCAGTACAAAAGTTACTAACTTTATGAGGTCGACAAAAAGGATACTTTAGTTATACTGACATCTAACATACGGTTCACCGCGCTGTCTGTAACGGCAAAATTTAGGGCCATCCTTTGCGGGATGACCCTTTCTTGTAAGACTAAACTATCTGTTTCACTTTGTATTAATCGATAACCTTAAACCACAATGAAGATTGGTCCTTAGGGTCTCCATTGTAATTAATCAATATCTCTTCACCCGCTTTAATATCTTTATAGGCATAGAAGTCCATGGTTAAATTATTTTTATTCGATAAATATCTCCCATTTGGTGAAAAAGAGTGATTATATAAAACACCGTATCCTAGAACTATAGCTTTATCCTCTCCCCAACGGAAAACATAGTTTTTGAGAATGCTTTCCCTCATTTCTTCCCATTCGTCTTTGGAGACAACAATAATCGGAGCTGACTCAATTAAGTCACCTTTTTTAAAATTTTCGGTTGCAAAAACTCCTCTACCATATTTCCCTGTATTTTTCATTTCAATTTTTTTCAGCGTACTCCCTCCTTTATGCAAGATCCTTTAGATGCTTTCGAAGATAGCCGTTGCGTTTTTCAATGAAGCGTAGGATTAATTCCGGCTCACTATTAAATAGCGCAATGGATTCCTTTTTAAATGGATCCAAAGAAATATAGGGGTTTAATTGCTTATGGAGATTTGTCACCATAGGTTCTATAGCTTTAACCGTAAATTTCGTTTCTAAAACTTCTTCCATCATACGACGGTATTGCTGCCTTATTTCCATTACATCCAAAAGGCGTGCAGTGAGTGTATTATAGCCTTCAATTGGAACAGCAAAATATTCCATTATTTCACCATTCCAATTTCGTCCCCAAGTTGCATCATAATCCCAAGGGATCATCTGATATAATCCCGTCTCTTCATTTCGAAATAAAGAATAGTTATGAATAAACCCATCGTAGTTTTGGGTACAAACTGCTCCGCATAACCACAATAAATAATTGTTGATATCCATATCCTTTTTTATCGCTTCACCAAATTGGTCTCGGTTAATTGTATTTATTTTCATAATAAACCTTTCTAAATCTTGATTATCCTTCTCACTACCCATTTTTTGAAAATATCCAGATAGGAGTGAAGGTTTTGGATTTTGCTTCGGTGTTAATAAAGAAAAATTTGCATGGTAGATCGTGGCATAATAAATAGGACCTTGCGGTAGTTCTCTTTTTCGTAAAAAAAATTCATCCACTGATTCAAGTTCTAGATAAATCCCCTTTTTTTCCCCATTCAATTCTAAAAATACATGCTTACTATTTGGAGCAATACATCCAATGCTCTGGAAAAAATCAAAAGAAAGCTTGTTGCGTAATAAGGATGGATCTCGGTATTCCGCATTTAAGTGTATCTCACGCCCAGCAAATTCTTCTTTATATGACCTAAAGTCGATGCTATAGGATTTTTTTCGAAATTTACGGGTATGATCCCCCCGATATGAAATCCCAATCTCATAAGGAATGTTGTCTACAATTAATTTGGAAGGAACAGGGTCATCTTTCCATACATCGTTATTTAATACCTTAAGATCTTTCGGCTCAATTGTTATACGATAAGTAGGAATAGCAGTATGTTCCATTAAATCATTCCCTTGCTTTTTTTATATCATATGAGGAAGTAAGTGGTGTTGATAATAAATCTAGACTTAAGACTAGAACAAATAAAAAGCGCTTTACATAAAATACAGCACCTGGATTTTCAAGGAATTTTACGAATGGGGTGTCACTATGGGAGATACTCAAATATTAGACTTAATTAAACAAGCTCAAGATATCGGGCTGGATGAGTTCTTAGTTCGAAATCCTGTGTCAAACAAAGGAACTGGCGGTACTGGAGGTACTGGTAAAGGCAGTGGTGGTACTGGTAAAGGCAGTGGTGGTACTGGTAAAGGCACTGGCGGTACTGGTAAAGGCACTGGTGGTACCGGTAAAGGCACTGGCGGTACTGGTAAAGGCACTGGTAAAGGTAAAGGTAAAGGTACGGGTAAAGGCACAGGAAAAGGCACAGGAAAAGGCACAGGAAAAGGTACGGGAAAAGGCACAGGAAAAGGTACGGGTAAAGGCACTGGTGGCACTGGTAAAGGCACTGGTGGTACTGGTAAAGGCACTGGCGGAACCGGTAAAGGCACTGGCGGAACCGGTAAAGGCACTGGCGGAACCGGTAAAGGCACTGGCGGAACCGGTAAAGGCACTGGCGGAACCGGTAAAGGCACTGGCGGAACTGGTAAAGGCACTGGCGGAACTGGTAAAGGCACTGGCGGAACCGGTGGTACTGGTAAAGGTTCCGGCACAACCTAGATTAAGAATCTCTAACGGCAAGTTAAAAAGGCACCCAAAAATGGGTGCCTGCACATTTTGTGACTCTATTCTGTCCGCCTCCAAGGCGTCCCCAAATATCGAATAACCCACCGGGTCAAGCCCATACCAACCGGCACTTTCCAAGCGATCACCTACATTACAATATTTCAATATACCCTTCTGTTCCATGCACACGAATTCGTTGCCCATCTTTTATCAGTTTGGTAGCATTTTCCACACCGACAACTGCTGGCAAGCCATATTCACGTGCGATAACTGCTCCATGGGTCATCAGTCCACCAACTTCGGTGACTAGTCCTTTAATGGATACAAACAAAGGTGTCCAGCCAGGATCAGTAAAGGAGGTGACTAATATATCTCCATCTTCTAGATCGGCATCTTCCATACATAAGATGACACGTGCTCGACCCTCAATCACTCCAGAAGAAACAGGTAGACCTACAATAGCTTCGGTTGGGAGATTTTCTCTTTTGTACTCACCCGTAATGATTTCACCATCAGACGTAATAACACGTGGGGGAGTTAGTTTTTCATAGAATTTGTACTCGTCTTTTCGTTTGCTGATGATCTGATAATCCAGTTTATTTGTGCGTACGACTTCGTGAAGTTCTTCAAAAGTGAGATAGAATATATCTTCTTTTTCATGAATTATGCTACCTTGTACGAGTTGTTCCGCTTCTTTCAGTAAGGCCTGCTTATATACAAAGTAGCGATTAATCATACCGTATTTTGGATATTCACGATAACCGATGAAATTTCGGATTAGGCTGATCACTCGTTTTGTCTCATTGGCTTTTCGTTTACCATCCGGTAATTGTTTCAATCGTTCTAATAACTCTTGTTCTTTTTCTAAAGCTTCCAGCCGCCCTTTCTCAAATTTCCGTTTGCCAGCATTAGGCTCAAAGTTTTTGATGTTACCCAGAATCATCGGGACAAGTGTAATTGGTTTTTCACTCCATCGCATTTTAGTCATATCGATTTCTCCGGCACATCGCATTCCGTATTTATGGAGATAAGCATAGATAGCGTCTTGGGTTTCCTGTCCTCCATCAAATTTAATCAGTTCATCCAAAAAGTTATCGTCTTTTACATGTTGTAAATAATCAATTACTTCTGGATAAGGACGGATCACATCCGCGACATCCAATAGCGCCAGACCCATTTCCGAAGTTATATTGCCCAGTACAGATTGAGAAAGCGTATCGGCTACATTTTTTTCGCCTAACCACTCATTCATTTTGTCATTGATCCATGAAGAAGCATCCATAGCAGTCATAAACACAGCCGAACTTTGTGGGTCAAATAAAATTTTCTTTAATTGCTGGAGATCTTCTAGAATAAAATCAAACAAATCCGATCCCGATTTCGCTTGGATGTTTTGTTTTAGCTCTTCTATCGATGTTTGACTACGCTTAATCAAATCAGAAACGATTGTCGGATCATTTTCGATTCGTGCTTGAAAATCCCAAGACGATATTTCTTCATTGCTTTTAATGGAACTAGGTATTTGTTTATCATCAACAGGTGACGATTTTATAAAATCCTCTCTCGCTACGATGGTCATGAGTGCGCCTTTTATGAGCGGATCGGATCCCAGGGCATTTAATAAAGTTTCCCGGCCGACAGGTGTAGCCAGCCTAGGTGCAACATCAACAAACAACCTCCCACCGGCTTTACGCATAGGTGCAGGAGTAATTAACAGGTAAAAAGACAATCCCAATGGTTTTATGGGATCTGTCATCATTTGTTGATGCCCGACAGACAGATAGACGTGATTTTCTTGATCATTCGCTTCAGGGATGGGGTATAAAGTCGTGATTGGACGACTCTGGACAATATAAAATGTATCGTGGGCCAAACACCATTCGATATCTTGTGGGCTACCAAAATAAGCTTCGATCTGTCTTCCTATGCGCGCCAGTTCTAAAATTTGTTGTTCAGTAAGTGTTTGAGTCTTTTGATGATCAGGATCGATCTGCTGTGTCTCTGTTCCGCCTTCTTTTCGTCCATAGATAGCCAATTTTTTTGTTGCTATCCTCTTATTGACGATTTCCCCATCCTGTACTTGATAACTATCGGCAGATACCAAACCAGAGACCAGCGCTTCTCCAAGTCCAAAACTGGCATCGATGGATAGCAATTTTCGGTTGGAAGTAATTGGATCCGCGGTAAATAAAATTCCTGAAGCCTGTGGGAATACCATCCTTTGAACGATGACGGATAAATAAACTTGACTGTGGTCAAATCCATTTTGCATACGGTAGATTACCGCGCGATCCGTAAATAGGGAAGCCCAACATTTGCTGATATGCTGCAAGATGGCGTCGACGCCGATAATATTTAAATAGGTGTCTTGTTGACCAGCAAAAGAGGCATGTGGTAAGTCTTCAGCAGTCGCACTAGAACGCACTGCATAAGCATGTTCATCACCATACTGGGAGAGATAGTGAGTAACTGCTTTCACAACATCGGAAGGAATTTCTACTTCAGCAATCATTTGTCGAATCTTCCTGCTGATTTCACCAATTTGATCTCGATCTTCTACTTTTAGCATTGTAAGTCGATCCAACAAAGCATGATACGTTTCGTTTTGTTCGATGACTTTTTGATATCCCACAGTTGTAACACAAAATCCTTCTGGTACTTGTATGCCTTCAATTTTTGATAATTCCCCTAAATTTAACCCTTTTCCACCAACCAGCAAAAGCTGCGTTTTTTCCATTTCCTGAAAACCGAGAATCAAAGAACTCATTCAAAATCACTCCGATCCATTAAATTGAGAAAAACCATTTGACAAGAGTTTACCCGGCATGGTACAATTAAATTGTAAGATAGATTAACTATTTTCTATTTTTATACAAAGTCGTAGTCTGATTATATCATCGTGTCAGTTTATATGCAATATAAAAGAACCTGAGTAGGCTACTCAGGTTCTTTTTTGATTTTCCGCTATCATTGGTCACAACAAAATCATGGTTCGAGTCGAACTCCGTCACTGCATTATTGCCTCTTTTTAAATAACCCTCAACTTCTGAAAACATCCGCACAGGCTCGCGCACAGTCATATGCCGATGGAAATATAGATACAAAGAACCATTAAAAATAGTTCTTTAAATAATTAGAATAATGAAATACAGTTTTAGTATTGTATTGTTACATTTATTTACATACTAACCAATTGAGGATGGATTCTAATGAGTAAGAGAACAGCACACCGATTAACTTTAGGATTTGGACTATGCCTATTAATTTCGACTGGAATTAGCTCTGGCCATGCCAATGCCGAATTTACGGATACGGCAGGCCATTGGGCAGAGACAGCCATTACGTGGGGAGCAGAGAAAGCGTTAGTAAACGGTTACGCTGATATGACGTTCCAGCCCGATCGAACTATGACGGAAGCGGAGTTTGTGACTTTGTTTCTTCGAAGCTTCGGTGCGCAGGTGAACGTTGATCCCGGAGTAGATTGGTCCGCCCCCTACTACGAGACTGCACAGGATTACAACATGCCTGTTAGAGGAGCCATTCAGATTGAGGATCGGAACAAGCCCATCAGCAGGACAAAGGTAGCCGAGTTGGTGTCGGGTGCAGACGGCAAACATTATACAGGTCCGGAAGCCGTAAGGTATTTGCTTCAGAAGGGCTATGCTCAAGGTAAAATCAATACAGAATACTCAGGGATCACAGTGTATGGATATCGAGGGGAAGAGAATTTGACCCGGGCGGAAGCGTTAACTTTCGTCAAAGGACTTCAAGAAAAAGGTTGGACGACGGTGAAAGTACGACCAAGCACCCCTTCGGATCCATCGGAGCTAAACAGTCTCCCTGGCGAGAAATTGAAGGGATATCAGACCAGCAATGGACAATCCGGTCCCATCCTTTATTTTACATACGAGGTCGACAAAGGAAGTGTCGTGTTCACCAATAATAAAGTGGGTCCCGAGGATCCTTCCTATCGAGTCCGCCTTAAAGAGAAGTACAATCCGCATATGAATGAGCATGTCTATGCTATCGCGAACAGCTTGTATGATCCAGATCGAGAGAAACTAAGCTTGTCCTATAGTCGAAAGGGAAATGCTGCAGTCTTAATCACGTTTGGCACGTACGATATGAGTTTACAGTCAACGGGTCTCCCCTATTTCGACAAACCTTTCGAATATGAGGTTTTCGAGGAGCTCGATCACTCCCAGAATAAAGCGATGCAGTTGAACATTCACCGCTTTTGGGGCAACCAGCAGAAAACCGTGCAATTCGATGACTACTACATCAACAAGCTTCGAAGCTCCTTGATCAGCCTTCTAGGTGAGAATGAAGGAAGCCTGACCAGTAATACCTTAGTAGATGAGATGAAGATTCTCGTACGAGATCAAGCCCAGGTACAAGATTGGGAACTCAGAATGGGCGACCCCGAACTTGATTACAGTAGATCGAACCATCTCTCTCTTTCAACGTTAGACGTTTATATCCATACGTCGATAACAGGCATTCAAGTGTCCTTTTATGCAAAACCTGATCCCACAACAAAACCAACCCATTATGTTGTCGCCCCGGATGGACAAAATTTGCTGGAAGACGGAAAGCTCGCAACCTACAAAAATCTAGCATTGCAAGCGTACATGTCCATTGAAAGAAAGGGCCTTGTGATTGTACGACAACCAGATGACATTGTGGTCTCGGAGGAAACGATCTCAACACCGCATGGGCCAGCTTCAATGGTGGAAAGACAGTTTACATTTGCGGATGATCCCGATCGCAAGCAGCATACGGCTTATGTTGTCAGCCTGTTTCGGCCGGTGTCTGGCGAGCCAGACACCAGGATCCGATACACGCTGAGCTCGACGGTCATCGGGCAGAAGGAACTCGCCAAGCAGGACATGCTGGACTTGGTTCAAGGTTGGGTTATTCCTGAGTAATTGAACCATCTTTACTAGGAATATAATACATTAGGCTGAATGTGTTGAGTTTACTCTAGCGCAACGAGGTTGCTGATCCATGTTGGCAACCTCGTTGCCATTTATGTGAAAATCAACTTCCCCGTCTGTATATCTCTTGAACACAAGCTAATGATTTTTCTTTCCATAGTTCTACTTCTGGTACAGTTGTGGGACCGAACGGACTATCCTTACTTTTCTCAGGATACGAAACGTCTTTATGATGCGGGGCACATCTTGGTTAATCATTCGTTCAAGCAAGCGGAGTGGAACTTCATATTTTTTAATCTTTTCACCGTTGTCATTATAAAATTCGGAAGGTGGCTCTCCAGGAGTACTAAGGGCAAACACTAGACCATTTGATTCAGCCAGAAATATCAGATAGCTGCCTTGATAGAACTTCTCCCATTTCTTACGGGTCATCTGGAACACCGAAACATCAACAATATTGCCGTACATCTTGCCTTTATATCTAAACTTAAATACAACGGAGTAAACCGATCTGTCATACAAGTGTTTCTGTTTTCTGATAACATAATATGGTTTCCACCAGCGGGGGATATTCAGAATAAATCCGTATTTCTCGTCATGGTATATGAAAGACCGTGGTTTTTGCGGCATATCATACATTCCCTTCTTTGAAAAATTGATTATACACTTTATTCATGAAAAGAAAATATGACTCAGCTAAGGTCAATTCAGTCGAGAAACATAAAATTCCTTGCTACATTCTCCTCCCATAACGACAATTGTTCTCCGTAATTTTTATCTTTCTAAATGAAATTTATCATTTCCACCTCAATAATTGAGCTTTAACAATATTGAAAGACATGAAAAAGCAAATACTCAAATGCTTCTTATAAATTCGAGAAGGCATTAATTACTGAGATTTGTCCTTTCAAAGGCAATGATTTTTTCCCGGACAACGTTGGGTATGGGCATGCTTTTCCCGTTCTTTTTGTCGATATGAACCATGGCGCCTCGGCCTACTGCTTTTATTTGATTCATGGACGTCTCTACAATAGCGTATTCAAAATCCATGGAGGAGCGACCCAATTTTGCTATTCTTACATAGAGCTTTAGAGGATCCCTGATCAGAATTTGCCCTAAAAACTGACATTCCAAATCCGCAACAACCGCAACCGTCTCTTCGTTAAACAGATCATCCGCCAACTGGAGATGATCCAAATAATCAATACGTCCTTGTTCGAAATAAATAAAATAACTCACATTATTGAGATGGCCCGTCATATCCGTTTCATGGTATCGCACTTTTATGGGAATCAAGAAGTTGAACTTTCCAAGCCATCCCTGCAAGTCAGGCTGCACATAAGGTATTTCTCTCATTGTTAATCATCCTTTCTATTATTCAGCTTGGTGTGGTCAATAGCAAAAATTACTTGTTCGGCATTAAAGCGATTAACTCTCATTAATTCATAAAATCCAAGCCTCTTTAATAAGCCACATGAAGAAGTGTTTGCGGATTGCGCTTCAGCAAAGAGCTTATTAAATACTTTATCTTCAAAGGAATGGCACAACACTTGACTTATTGCCTCAAATGAATAACCGTTACCCCAATAACTTGATAGAAACATATATGAAATTTGAGTATATTCTCCATCATAGTGTGGTGTTAATAAAATACATCCTAAAAATGCACCTGAAACTATTTCTCTAACTGTCCAATATTGGCAATTTTGTTTTGGATTTATCCATTCTGTGATTCTCTCCTCGATTTGCTGTGTACTTCTTTGACCGCCCAAATAATCCCATACTTTAATATCATTATATAAGCTTTTCAGATCAATATAGTCAGCTTGATTGGTTATTTTAATGCTACAACGTTGTGTTTCCACTCAACATTCTCCTCGTAAATGATTAACTTGGGATAAAAATAGTTCATTAAATTATTCGTGTAATGCCCATACTTTTCCTTTTCCCATTTATATAGCAATAGCCCCCATTACATGTTAACTAATCTACCCATTACTTTAATGAAATCAAAAAAAGAGCTGATATAATTCAGCTCCTGTAATTTCTTTCTTCGTAAGGCAATCGCTTCAATTGGTAAATATTGGGCGTATACCTTTTTTACCCTTCATGCACGAACGAGTTGCCACTTGCCATGATTTACTACTTCTTTGCTCTCGGCGTGCTTTCGAAACCAATGGACTTGTGCCTGCCATCGCAGAACGGCTTGTTGTTCGATTCCCCACACCGGCACAAAGAGAACGATTCTTTGTGCTCGAACAGGTTGCCTTCTGCGTCCACCAACTCGACCGGCCCCGTCACCCGAAGTGATCCGTTATCGTTCACTTTAATTGTCACTTTGTTTTCTTCTGCCATTAGTTTGCCTCCTATGTTCGATTGTTAATATACAAGTATATTCAACGATCACCAGAAAAAGACGAGCCAACCGTTCAAATGGCAGATCGGCAGAGGAGCCACAGTGTTAAATATAGTATTAGGCTATCCCTGATTGCCCTCGACGGCGATCAGTAGCACCGCGGCGGCGAGTCCCAAGCGGCGATCAAGCTTGTTTTTGTGATCAGCGGAAAAATCGAGGTTTAGCTTTTGGACGAACGGGTTGAAATTTTGTTTGAACTCTGCGACCTTGGTCCCGTTCACCTCCACGTTATAATGCTGAGGAATCAAATTCGTCAGGAATCTTCGCAAAAGAGCAAGCAGTGCGTTATCTTCCTTAATCAATCCGATCTCAGAATCACTTGGGCTCAGAATCGCCCATTCATCCTTGAAGATCGACTTCATCCCTTTGCGTCGCAATGAACCTACCTTACACCCGGTTTCGACATCAACTACGTCGAAGATTGAGGAGAAATCAATGACGCTTCGCGCTTGAATGCTGATCAACTCTTTTTGCATTGTTTCATCCCCGTATATTCGGATGTCTTCCTTCAGCTTGAAGGCTTTCATCTTCGAGAACAAAATTGCCTTTTCATCCATGTCGAAAATATCAATTTTAGCGCCAACCAGAGAAAGGATCTGTTTTCTAACCACGAATTTTTGATGATTGAATTTTGGATTCAAGTCTTTGCCCCCCTGGATTCTAGACTCAACTGAGTCTCTATTCAATAGATCAATCTTCTCCCTTATTGCTTTCCTAGAGAAAACCCAGCAAACAATCTACCACCATGCGATTCAAGTATGTTATCCACTAGTGATACGACCTTATCTTTTTCACCATTTTTATAAAAGTCATTGAATGCTTCTAAAAAAACCTCGGTAAACTGTTGATCATAACTTTTTAATGAACGAACAATCCATTTAGAAGCACCAATCCAATGACCATTGGTTCTTAATACAAACTCATGAATAGCCTCTGCTAAGTGGTTAGCGATAAAAACTTCTTCACTTCGATCTGAAGAACCAATGAAATCATCTAATGCGTCAGTAAGAAAATACCTTTTGGTAGTAATTGTTTCTTGCGTCCAAGCTTCTGGACCTCTATCCAATAACTCATTGGCTTCACTTTTTATAGATTCAATTATGCCTGTATCTATTAGGACAATCCCCTCCGAGATCATTCTCGGTAATGATGGTCTCGCTCTTTTATAGTCAGATTGTAAAAAATCCTTATAAGAGGTTAAATTATGTACGAAAACCTCAATTGCCCATTCAAATTCAAAAAGTGATTCCCTATAAGCTGAAATCAGGTTCTTATCAAATACAACAATATCCAAATCTGACGTTATTGTGGCTTCTCCTCTGACAACACTTCCTGCTAATAACGCTCCTTGGCAATTTGGAAAATAACGGGAAACAAATTGTTTTGCTGCTTCTAATGGGTTTATTTTTTGCACGCTGATCCGCTCCCCCTTCTTGAATAGACATTTGGTTTACCCTCCAATAGAGCTATAAGTTCAAGACTATTTCCATCGGGATCATTGAAATAGATACTTGTGGCTGGCATCCAAGCTGATCACATTCTATATGGTTCGAACTTTATTGCTACTTGTACTAGTTCATTATCGGGATTTTCAAATGAACTAAACAGTTTTTTGCGGGAAAGTTGTACTAGCAAAGAGCGATAGACGTTTTTCCACGTAATTCTTCTTTGCATGCTGTCAATATATGTTTCAAGATTACAGTGAGCATCCTCAAACCAGACGGAAAGTTTTTCAAAAGATAAATGTCCATTTTCACAAAGTGATACTAGAACCTGTGCTATCCTTTCGTCTTCTTCATGAATAAATACTGTCTGGGAGTTATCAATGATCATTCGCAAAGCAGTCATAATTTTCAATGTATGATTATATGTAAACTGCGGATGCTGAGCAAAAGTGTTTAAAACATCAGCAACATGAGCTGCGGCGTGTGCCCAACCATTATCGTTTACATAACCTCTGAGGTCTCTCTCCTGATTACAGTAATCAACAGTATTTATAAGTAGGAGTTCCCATGTATCGCAATTCATAAATGGCTCAATAGCATCAACACGAAGCAACAAGTTGATTCCTAAGCTTGTAAAACTTCTCAAAAATACGCTTGGAGAGTCTCCAACACCAATATTGTTAAACCACATTTTCTCTGAATTGAAACGTGATAATAGATAAAGTAATTGTTGTGGTGCAAACAATTTTTGTCTGTATATCCAATGGGCAAGCAATGTATATCCGAAATCGTCTCGCAATTCTGGATCGAGGCAGCCAAGATTATTAACTACTTCCTCTACAAGAGAAAAAGGGTTTATTTCATCATGAACTTCGAAATTATTAGCTTTTATTATTTTCAAACGTGAAAGAAGATCACTTTCTGATGAATTCAAGACAGTTGCCACTGTGATTCTCCTTATTAATTGTGCTTTGACAAGAAAAAATCAAATCTTTTCATTGATTAATTGAATTAGATCCTGAGGTTTTCAAACTTGAGTCCTAACGATTAGCCGTTATGCATATTTCCCATTCGCTGTAGCCAATCTGTCAGCAAATTCATCAATAACTCCCTTTGTTCAATTTGAATCATATGTCCTGCTTGATCGAGTATTGCAAACGAAGCATGACTCAGTTTACCCAAGAGCTTCAATTGATCCTCAAAGCCGCAAATAGCGTCTTGCTTACCTAGTACGATTAGTGTCGGTTGTTGTAGGTCTTCAATAGCTTCAAAGGGATCAAATTTAAAATAATACCCATCTTTCCTCCACTCAGATGCTAAAAATTGATGATTAGCAAGTATGCGTCCAGGCTGAACCTCTTCTAAGAATTTTATTAAGTTTGATTTATTTTGATACACCATCAACATCTGAAAAGCATGGCTAATATCATCATCAAGTTCATTAATTAAACTTTGATCAACATCATATACAACTTTTGCTGGTAGGGTTCTTTCAATCCCTGGAAGATGAAGAGCAGGTGCAATCAAAGACATGCCACAGACAAACTCTCTTTTTTTATAAACAATTCCTTGTGCTAGATACCCTCCAAATGATGCTCCGATTACTGAAAATTTCTGATTAGGAATGACTTGCTCAATAAATTCAACAATCATTTCAAGCATATCTTCAGTACCTTTCACTTGATCAGATATTATGCTTTTTCCATGGGCTGGTATGTCTACATAGATTCTCTGCCATTCTTTCCTCACCCCAAAAATGGGCTCTAGCCATGCCTTCATTGATCGATGATCAGTGCCCATTGCATGTAATACAATGATTGGGCGTCCTTCTCCAAATACTTCATAATTAATACTTCCCTTACTCACAAGACATTCCATATTAATCCTCCCCAGTGACAGCTCTCCAGCTTTCTTCAATTAAAAAACACAAAAAAACTCTCGCCCTAAAGGGACGAGAGTTATATCCTCACGTGTTACCACCCAACTTTACCAATACCTTACGATATTGACCTCCTCAGGTAGACACCAAATAAAAGATGTATATACCTTAGCACAATAATGGGTGCACCCAGCACAGTATAATTCCTACTTCATAGCCATTTCCAATATATTGAAAATTATAAGTTTTATAATTTGTATTGTCAATGAGATTCACTCTTCAGGTGATACCCACGTTATCCCTTTGTGGCCTGCAGCGAGAACGTGAGTGGAATATCGTTGGCGGAGTCGTTCCATCGCCACCGTCCGTCCTCGCCCTGAGCCATGAACGGGAAACGTCTGTTGCCCCCGTGGGAGAACTCATGGAGATAGTCCAAGCGCAGGCCAGCAGCAATCAAGGCATTCAGGATATCGCTGAAACTGTAGCTCCAGACATACTCGACGCTCCGCTGATTGGCCGCTGGATCAGAATATGGCAGGATACCCTCGATACGAAGTGGTTGCTCTGTGTGAAAGTAAGGGTAGCGCGTGTGCAAATCCGTCACATTAGCAGTATCATCAAAGACATTGAGAAACGGATGCTCCTCCTGTAGATACAAGATACCGCCTGGTTTGAGGAAATGCGCGATGATCTTTGCCCACCGACCAAGATCGGATAGCCAAAACAAGACACCGCCTGACGTGAAGATGATATCGAACGTTTCGTCGAGTACATTGGGCAGCTCATAGATGTCCGAGCAGAGAAAACGCGCTTCTAGCCCTGTTTCCTGGCTCAAACGCTCGGCGAGCGCAATCGCATCCTCGGAGAAATCTACCCCGGTAACGTGCGCACCGAGACGAGCCAAGGAGAGCGTATCCAAACCAAAGTGACACTGGAGGTGCAGCAACGACTTACCCGCCACATCGCACAGTTCCTCTTGTTCTATCGGGGTCAGGGTGGATTTGCCTGCCTTGAACCCCGCGATATCGTATCTAGCGGCATTAACGGCGGTGCGGGCGTTCCAATGCGCGCGGTTACGTTCCGTATAATCAGTCATGGTTGAATCGCCCCTCTGATGATCTGTCTGCTGGGTTCTTGAAGGACTGGATGTATAACAAGAATATACGGATGGCCCGTTCCAGTATGCCTGATCTACATGAATTTATTTTCTTCTTGTTAATTGACCGTGATAAGAACCTTTTCCCATAACGCAAAAAAACCGCGATTTACGCGGTGATTAATGAACCCCCTTACCCGATTTTTCTTACTTCTTTTCAATCTTTTGGCGATGGGCATATCATTTTAATGTCTTCAAGTTCTAACATTTGAGAGTTTTCGACTAAACTGCTTAAAGGCACACTTTGCTCGTTTTCTGGTTGATCCAAAGGATAAATTCTGGCGGTTTCATTCTTTTCGTCGACATGTTGAATGTAGATTGGCGTCCCGTTATAAGTGACATCAACCATGGTAGGTGAAACTGCAATCTCTTGAGCGCGTTGATTGTTCATTTTTTGCCTCCCTTCACGTACTAGTTACATTATTTGTAAATGTAAAAGGATGTATTCATGGAAAGGCACCATCACGCAGCTCCACAGATCCGTCTTCTTTTGTCATTCAGGTTTGTACCATTTCAAGTATGGATAAAATAGTTCGCATAATAGCTTACATTCCAATAAAAGGGAAGGATATTTTTATGGACTGGTTTTCGGAAACAGAGTATCCTTTTGCCATGTTTACTCCACAACATATTCTCCCCCTAGTCGGTATAGCTTTTATAATTCTGCTGCTGTATCGGTTTAGATATTCTCTTCGCCACGACGACTGGAAAAAAAGAATCAGGTTTGGACTTTGCACGCTCCTCATCGTGTTTGAAGTCTTACTGTACGGATGGTATTTTTATTTTGAGCAGTTTTCCTTCGAGCAGTCCCTTCCCCTCCAGTTATGCAGCATCAGCTACATCTTGACCATCGTCATACTGCTTTTTCCATTTTATCGGATTTATGAATTTTTATACTTTGCAGGCGCCGGCGGTGCCATACAGGCATTGCTGACACCAGCGGCCATCCTGTCTGGATTTCCCCACTTCACTTATTTTTACTTTTTTATCGGTCATGGCGCCATTGTTTGGGTTGCCTTGTATATGACCTGGGTGCATGGCTATCGGCCAACGTGGCGTTCGATTTGGAGAGTACTTCTGATTATGAACGGTCTTTTGGCAGTAATCGTTCCCGTAAATTGGATAACAGGAGGAAACTACCTGTTCGTCGCTGAAAAACCGTCCGATGATACGCTGCTTAATTATCTAGGTCCTTGGCCGTGGTATTTGTTATCCCTTGAGGGGGTGGCCGTGACGATCTTCATTTTCATGTACCTCCCCTTTCTGCTCCGCAGGTCTAACACCTAAGTTTCCACCGATACTTTTCCTGGCCTTCAGCTCGGTCCATATATATATTGTTGTTTTTGAATTCTAAAGCGAATATATTCAAAAGTCATTAATAATGCCGCAATTAAAGCTACACTCCTTTTTGACAATTATCCCCAGACTTAAATTGAACGGTGAATTTTATCAAAAAGTAATACCGCGACAAAATACTCGTTACCGTAAAGAAGCTGCCGATCGTTCCGGCAGCTTCTTTAATGACGTCACTTCAACTTTCGTTCTGTATTTGCTCATTAATCATAGAAGTTTTTCAAGTTCAATTTCGTCGTGAATGGGTATATCGTAATGCTATTTATTCTAGTGTCATGTAATAAAGATTTGTAACATCAGTCTTTGTAATGGAATGTGCCCCAGGCGCAAGTGATACAGTGACGATACCATTTGTCATAGCATAATCGGTTCCATCGATCTTGACTTTAAGTCCGTTTGCTGGATTAAACACTAATGTTAATGTTTTAGCAGTTGTTGTGGTAAAACCAATATTGGTTGAACTCTCCATTTTTAAACATTGCGTTAGTGTTAATCCGTTATATACCACTGTTCCCTTACTTGTTGAAAGGTTCCCTACAATAGTGAAGAAGCTGCTTGTTTTTCCATCTGTAGTAAAGTTATGAACAATTGATGTACCCGGTGTAGACGTTGGTGCTGGAGTAACCGTTGGTGCTGGTGTAGTTGTTGGTGTAGCCGTTGGTGCCGGTGTACCCGTTGGTGGTGTTGAATTACCACCTACAGATACAAGTTGAGTTGTGTAACTTTGTATTTTAGACATCAGTGCTGAATTAATGTCAGACGATGTGTCATCAACTGAATCATTAAATGACCATGTAAAATCTCCATTACCTAGGCGTCCAGCTTCTGCGGTAACAACTTGTTCAACAGTGCTTACGCTATCAATGTCAGCTACATTTACTCCCGTATCGATCGTAGTATCAAAGTTATTATAAGCTGTTCCACCTACTAATGCTTTGTATGAACTTGGAACTGTCTCATTTCTTGTCGAAGCTAAGTACGCATCAAATGATGTGGCATTAGCTGGAGCTGATCCTGCATTGGAATTTGCATAAATAATACCACCAACAAGATCTACGATACTATTATCGTATGCTTTAATCATACCACCATTCTCACCGGAGAATGTACCTGCTGACCCACCTGCAATATCAGTACCTTGTAAGGAAATCAACATTGGATTTTTAGAATGTCTGTAATAATTTGATTCTACAAAGGCCGAACCTGCTGTTGTAATACCAGTACCATATTTGGAGACTCCATCAAAGAAGTTATTATAGATATGAATAGTTCCTTTTCTTATACGTGGATGACGTGAGTCTGAATGGTCAAACCAGTTATGATGGAATGTTACAAAGAATTCAGTTGATTCACTCAAACCGATTAGAGCAGCTTTTCCGGAATCCCAGTAGTGATTGTAAGATATTGTAGTATACGTTGATGCGCCTTTAAGGTCAGTTGAACCATCACCTTTTACTTGGTCAGCATCTGATCCTGCTTTTCCATAGGTAATATCATTATTATGTACCCAAATATTAACATTGCCTGTATCCATTGAAACGGCATCGTCTTGGAATAACAAAATACCAAGGTTTCTTACTTCTACATTACCGACATTTCTAATTAGGAATCCCCATCCATAAACAGTAGCATCGTTACCGATACCTTCAATTGTAGTATTCATTCGCGTATAAGCTGAAGCACCTTTTACTTGAAGAAATCCACCGCTGTTAATTGATGAACCCATGTTAGCATCTGTAACTTTTCCAATAAATCTGATTGCAAGTGGTGTTTGATCATAGCCTTTTTGTCTTAGTGCCAGAATTGCACCTAAACCAACAGCTGTTTGTTTAGTACCTGCGCTATCGACTTTCACATCAAGCGATACTGTTTGTGCAGTCGCAGATGTTATATAAATAACTTGAGCACCGCTCGGAAGAGTACCATCTTCATTATAAGCACCTGAACCTGTGCCAAATGTTGATTGATTTGCAAAAGCAAATCCAGATCTGTCATGTGCCTTTACTGTTATCGTAGAAGAAACCGTACTTTCTGTTGTACCACCTGACAGTACTGCTTCAACTTTCATTACATAACTTCCAGCTGCAAGCCCTACAGCATCAGCTCTCCAATATGTAGCGTATTGTCTGATTAATTGCGTATCAATTTGTACATATTGAGAATCTGCTGCACTTGCAGGCTTAACAAATACATTATACCCCGTCGCATTACTTACAGGTGCCCATTCTACATAGGCCGTCTCATTCCAGCCTCCACTTTTGACCAATGAAGGAGCAGCAGCATGTACTGCCGTATTGCCAATTCCGCTTACAAATATAGATAGCGCTATTGCAAACAATAAGACGAAACTCGTTACCTTTTCAACACGTTTTTTCAATTTAATTCCTCCCGCGATTAATTGGTTGTGACGCCTTCGAAACCGCTTTCAAATACGCTTTGTCCCCCCTCTCATCATCAAAGCTCAAAACGGGCTCAATTATTTCGAACAGCTTCATCAGCTTATCAGTTTTGTATGCGGTTCCGAAACAATCATTTGCTCATATTTTCCATTTTTCTGAGATAATGATTATCGGATGAGAGAAATGATACTCGCTGACAAATCTTCTAAATAACTGGACCATTATAGAAAAATTACATTTTTCAATCAAAAATGAAATTGACGAAAGCATATTCACCGAAGTTCTTTTTGAAATGAATGTCATTAGATTGTCCTACAACTCCCTTTTCCTTACATACATAAAATCATAAGAAATCGAAAAATATATAACAGTTGTTTATGACAAATACATTTTCTTGGAGGTTCGAAATTGGCACAACAAATTGATGCAAACCAATTAAAGAAAGCAGAAGCTGCAACAACACTTGCCAAAAGTCTTATTGGTCAAGCAATTGAACAATCCGCTGCTAATCCAATGCTTTGTGAAGAAGCTCTAAAGCAAGCAACATCTGAAATTGCACAAGCACAAACAATGCTTAGTCAAGTTCAATCAACAATGCAAACTTCCTCACAACAATCTGTGTGACGGTTCAGTAATTCGTGTAAACGAAATGGAGGACCACATTTCAAAGTGTCAAGGTACTAATCTCCATCCTGATCTTGTACTTTCATTAAATATTTCTCTATGTGTTGCGCAACATAGTAGCCAGCCACTTCCACGCTCTACTGCCAGTTAACAGAGAAGGCTACCGACCCATTGGTATCGGTAGCCTTCTCTTATTGTTTATTGAGCTCTCGTTCTGCGTCTCGATTAATGTACGTGTCCACAATGTCTTCAAAGCTTTGTCCATTCATACTTTATATCATCAAGCTGCTCTTCATTGTCATTTCCTCTGACAACAATCCTAAATCCGTTTCTCTCATAAAATTTCTGTGCTTTCTTGTTGACTTCAAAGGTGTATAAAAATAGACTACCTTCTGATTGCTGTTTGGCGAGGTTCAGGAGCCTATACCCTAATCCTCTCCCTTGATATTTCGTATGAACGTATAACTGATTAACCCAATTCTCGTTACAAGCTAGTATGCCTACTACTTGCTCCTCTGAAGCTTCAATTGCAAGATATACCTTATTATTTTTGACCAAAATATTATTCAGAAAAAATACATGATTTTCAAAAGAATGTATTGCTTTTTGCCCAATCGCTTGTTCCTTGCTCTCTCTCCACATCTTAACCGTTTGTAACGCATAGGAAGGGTCATATTCGATAATTGTATATTCCATTCGAAATAGCTCCTTTTGTAATATTTATTCATATAGATGGTCGAATGTACGCTGGGGCAACTTCTGTAATCCTGAAATTCCAACACATTTTATATTCGTCAAAACATCAAACTATGCTGCACATTTGTTAAATATGACCAACAGTCATAAACAGAGGTATATTTTAAATATGTATAGAAGGATAAACTAAAAACCAATATAAGGTGGCTATTATGACTGCCCATTTTCTCGATGATTCTTCAGTTCACCACACTTGGGATAACTCGCTCAAACCGAGGTTAACGATCAAGCCGGGCGACATGGTTACTATGGATTGCCGGGAAGCATCGGACGGCCATATCCGACCGGATCGTCCCGTCAAAGAAATGCTTGGTCCTCGAGAAACGAAAGGGCATCCATTAACAGGCCCCATTTTCATTGAGGGTGCAGAGCCGGGAGACAGTATCGCCGTGGAAATTCTAAGGTTTCAACACAAGGGTTGGGGATGGACCCGTTGTGTGCCGGTTGGTGGTCTTTTGCCAGGCGAGTTCACGGATTATATCACCCTGTGGGACCTGAAGGAAGATTTTTCCGATTTCAAGCCAGGTATACGCATTCCTTTGGAACCGTTCTGCGGCTGTATGGGTGTCGCGCCTGCCGAACCTGGTACGCACGACACAACCCCGCCCCGAACTTCAGGAGGAAACATGGACATACGCCATCTAGTGGCAGGCTCCACCGTCTTCCTTCCCGTATTCGTGAACGGTGCCCTTTTCTCTGCCGGAGACTGCCATGCTGCTCAAGGTGATGGCGAGGTCTGTATCACCGGCATCGAGGCACCTATGCAGGTCACGCTTCGATTTCAGCTCCGCAAGGGCCATACGATCCCTGCACCTCAATTTATTACGCCTAGTCCACTTACAAAAGCTGACACCAAAGGCTATTTTGCTACGACTGGTATTGAACCTGACCTAATGGAGGCAGCAAAGCAGTCAATCAGATATATGATCGATCATCTAGTGCGAACCTACAATCTGACGCGGGAGGAGTCCTATCACCTGTGTTCCGTTGCTGTGGATCTTAAGATTAGCGAAATCGTCGATTCGCCTAACTGGATTGTTTCGGCCTACTTACCTCTAAGCATTTTTAATGAAGTTGGTTCAGCGTAAACTGCCAGTTACATTAATAAAAATAGAGGAGCTCTCCTGCGAAGGAGGCTCCTCTACTATCGTTTCAGTCAATGTAAAACCCATATCGTTCGATTTCATCAAGAGCCTTTCGTCCAAGTCCGTTACAATCGATTAATTCCTATTCTTATATTGTTCTAATAAATCTTTAATCAATATTCCATCAATACTTAACCCATTAATATTACAGTTCTTGAGTTCCACGTTCGTAAGATTACATGAGTCAAATATAGCAGTACTCAAATCACTGTTTTTAAAGATTACTGGCTCGATGTTTACCCAATTGTCAGTTCCAGGCTCTTCAAGTAAATGACTTTTTTCCGCTGATGGACGAACAATATTCTCAAATATAGTTCCTCCCATTTGAATCATATTAATAGTTACATTCGAAAAATAGATATGATTCCACTTTGAATTCACAAAATTCGAATGAGCAATTGAAGTGTCCCTCATATCATTATATTTAAAAGTCGCCCCTTTAAAACAAACCTTAATTATCTCTTCTTCTCTTAAATCTTGCAATTCCAGCCCATTATTTGAATCCAATACTTTCTTTTCTGTAAGTGGCAATGCAAACATCCTTTCATTATGAATTTTAAAGGCGTTTTGATTGTACTAAAATATACTATTCGCTTTAAATCCCAGACTTCCTTTTTATGTAAACAGAGTTAATATAGACATAATTAGGGCTACCCAAAAGGCAGCCCTTTCCTATTAGCATCATTTTTTCAATAAACATCCTTGCTCATAGGCAACGCCGCAGGAGCAGCGCAATGTCCCGAATAATAGATTATAAGAATGGGGGAACTCCCTGTTTACTCGTTGCACTTCGCGCGCGAATTCAGTTCGATCTTTCCACATTTGCGATTCTTTCGTTCCTTGCAAATATCTTAATCTGAACGAATTTTTTTGGTCTCCATCGGGTGAGAATTTGAGTGTTTGTCCTATATCAAAATATGAAATTCCACATATATTATTGTATTGCAAAGGAGGTGCTAGTAGTGACAGTTAAAAGAACCAATAATGATAGTTTAGTAAGGATTCAAAAACAACTGATAGCTATTAACAATGCCGTTCTTCTTAATAGAAAGAAAATAATTGAATTTAAACAGACATCCAGAAATGAAAAAGAGCTCTTACTGCAGATTAGAAAACAATTAAGGATTATCAACCGTAGAGTTCTCATTAATCAGCACACGATTGGAACTAAACTCGTTCTCTCACGCAAACAATTCGATAAAAATGCGTTAAAAAGAATCCTAAGACTACTAAAAATAATCAACCAAAATGTTCTTGTGAATCAAAGAATGATAGAACGTCTCTTAGCGTGCACAAAATATACGGCCGAGATCAAAAAGAGTTTGAGAATGATCAATATACAACTTAAAAGAATTAGTAGAAACGTTGTTCTTAGTCAACGTATTGTTGATAATTTAATTCAGCCACCAATTGTCTCATGCCCTGCGGGTCATACTTGTCTTTCTGTACGATTGATCGATGGGTTAGGTCTAGACTTAGATGTTGATCCCAGTGAACCAAGTATTAAAATTACTGTGAGAATATTCGGGGCATCTATTTCATCCGGAACGATAAGTTTGAAGAATCCAACATTTAGCATAGGCGGAGAATTTGGTTTATTCGTTCTAGAATTGACTTTGACTGGACAATTTGGAGACATTGCTCATGGTCATTTTAGACTTATCTTAAGTGGTAGAGCATGTGTCGGCCCACCCATTGACTTTTTACGTACCTGTACCGATTTCAACAAAATCATTTATGATAAATAGATTATGATAAGCTCACTTTTTTTAAAAGTATTCTGCTCTTTTAGTTGAGTAAAGGCAACGATCCGTTGGATTGTTGCCTTTCTCAATTCGTTTTTTCAATACTAAATTGCTGCCTCTACTAATGTCTCAGACTTCCAATGAGATGTTAGAGCCTCCATTTTGTCATTCAACGGCTTTTTGCACGTTCCCTCTGGGCATGCGCATGGTCAAAGCAAGCATCAGTACGCCAATTCCCGCACATGTCCATGCCATACTATGCAGATGCGGAGTCGTTATGTTTTTGCCGAAGAGTGCCGCAAGCAGGCTCGAAGAGAGTATTGTTCCGATAAACCGGGAAGTCATGAAAAGTCCGGAGGCAATGCCGGTTTCTTCTTTCGTTACGAAAGCATATAGCGCCGTCTGCATGCCCAAATTGTTAAAGCCGTTAGCGATCCCGAGCACGCAAAGGACAAGGAAGATCGTCACCGAACTCGCCTGGTCCTGTATGAGCAGCAGCAACAAGCTTCCCCCAACAACTAAAGCCGTTCCTGCAATCAACGGCGGTTTGGATCCGCTTATGTAAATCCAGCGGCTGACCAGGGGGGTAACAAGCACACTAAAGCCGGCGATAGACAACATGACAATACCCGTCTTCTGCGGGTCCATCACCTGCACACTCTGCAAGTAAGACGGAATACCAAACATGATGGAATAAAACGCGATATTGGTCAAAATAAACTGCGCGTAGATACGGGTAACATTCATATTTTTCCGTAAAAAAGCAACATTGATGAAAGGCTTACTTTGGCTGAGCTCGTATCGGTAAAGCCAGAACGACAATCCCGCGCTTACTATGAGCTTCCATAGGCTTAACCCGTCAATCAGCGACAGGAAAAACAGTAGCCACATGAAAATGGCCGCAGAAAATAACGCTACGCCTCGCCAATCCATATCGGCCGCGCTTCCGGCTGCTTTAGGATCGCTCGGGAACAGTTTCCATGCGAGCAAAAATGATGCAATAATAAATGGAAAATTGCAAAGGAAAATGAGAGGCCAATCTCCGTAATGTAATAATAATCCGCCGAGTGAGGGACCGAATGCAGCCGAGGTGCTGGAGAATATCGATATGATCCCAAGCGCCTTCGCCTGATTGGAAGTGATTTGACTACGTATCATCCCCATGCCGGACGGAAACAAAGCAGAACTACCTAAAGCCTGAATAATCCGAAACCCGATCAGCCAACCGAAGCTGGGAGACAGCGGAGCAAGACTCGACGACAAAGTGACGAGCAGCAGCCCAAGCATAAACACCTTTTTGCGACCGTACAAATCGCTCCACTTGCCCATAAGAGGCTGACCAATCGCGCTGACCAAATAATAGGTGGAAATAAGCCACGATACGTCGGCAAACGTAAGCTGGAAATCCTCCTGCAACCGGGCCAAAGCGACCGAAATCATCGTCGTATTGAGCGGGTTAAGCAAGGTGCCTAGAGCAACGGCAGTAATAAGCAGCATTTCTTTTCGTTTGATCACGGTCTGTCTGAGCGACATACTGTCACCTCATTTTTCAAGTTATTTGTTACGGTAATGGAAATGGGGAAACGCCAGTCGCCTACATGGTAAATTTTACATTTGACAGCTTTTTTTGTTGATTAATTCAGCATATATCCTAAGATTCTATTGGTCTAATATATTATTCATATGACCTTTATAGGTAAAGACAATAAGCTACAAGAAAAAAAGGAGCTGCTCTAAGCAACTCCTGAACTATTGTTCAACATTATTCCAAAGAACCTGCCGCAATGCGGTTAGGTGGCGGGATGTGCCCTTTTCTTAATCAAATTGATCTGTCCTCTATGATTGATTTCATCTTCTATAACATGAAACCACATGAAATAATGATTAGCTTGTTTGTTATACCAGAACTCTTCTTCTTTGTATAACCAGTCATCATCAACGGTTTTAAATAATTCATACGTTCGATTTCGAACTTCATTTAATTTATTTACATAATAGCTTAGATCATTTCCTCTAATCTTTTCCCGACCTACATCACCGAGGTGAATAGCTGCTCCCCAGATCGACATTTCTTCATCATTCAATTCTCTTTTTTCGAAAGTTTCCACTTGATAGGCGTATTCTACCGCTGCGAAATGCATCAACAATGCACCAATTGAATTGCTCTCAGAATCTAATAAAAAATCCAATTGATGTACAGATAAATTTTTCGTAGACTCTAATGTTGTAAACCTTGCATAGTTCATCATCGACAGTAACCGACTAATTTGAGGCGGATAACCTGGTATATCTGAAATGAGATAGATATTATTCATGTTTAGCATACTAATCATTTAATCCCTTCCCACCTAGAATTTGCTGCATATATTTTTCAACCCTAGACGTTCGGGTTTTGGATTGTTTAGGTTCAGAAAAGTGAAAAAGGTACGCTCTTTGCCGTCCTGGCGTCAATGCTTCAAAAGCCGTTTTCAAGGCAGGGAGTTCATCTAATTTATTTTGAAATTCTTCAGGCATGGAATATTCTGTAGTCTTTTTATAATTCACTTCCAAACCGGATTTTTCAACTTCTATGGCTTCATAAATATAGTCTTTCAAGACTTTTTCCATGGCAATTATTTCTCGAACATCGGTGAACCGAATCTGGCGCGCTGCTTGCACATTCTCTGTTTGTTGAATTAGAATCCCATCGGGATCCTTCAACAAGACACCTTTGTGAAACAGAAGCGCACAGTAATCTTTAAAGCCATGTATTAAAACGATGTTTTTATCCTGAAATGTGTAACACGGATGCATCCACTTAAAATCTTCAGTCAACTCACAATCAAGAACGATACTTCTCAACTTCTCAAATTCTTCTTTCCACTTTTTTGCTTTATTTAAAAATCCATCAACCTTACGATTCATGCTACTATTTGTCATCAAGAACACTCCTCTTCAATTTCTTACTCCTGCTGCTTTTTCTATCCATAATATAGGATATTATGAATGTATACAGCGGAAGCGTCCATAGGAATACCGCAAAGAGTACATAACGTTCAACAGGGACTCCTACAATCGTTGCACACAGAATAGCTAACAAGTTCCATGGCACCATGGCAGAAAAAATGAGTGGTGCATCCGCCACTACGCGGGAAAGATGTCCTTTGGGGAATTTTCGCTCCCACAGCGGCAGCAAATTGCGTCCAGTCATCATGATCGGAAGTGTCTGTGTACAAGCTAGCAACGCCAGAGCCAGTCCGAATAAAACGGTACGAACAGTTGCCGTGCCTAGCGATGAGGAAGTTCCAAATAAGCTAATCATATACGGCTGCATAACTTTTGTTTCTTCCAATATACCGTTGTAGGCCCCAGCAAGTGCGATCAAGATAATTAACCCTATCATGCTGGATACCCCCTTACTGTGCAAGGATGGCAACTGCTCAGCAGAATATCCATTCCACAAATGATGCAGCCATTGGAAGGCATCAATGCCTTGAATGAGCGTTCCCAGCACAATACTGATACCAATGGATAGAATGAACCCGTACCGGGTTTTGAATCGCAGCAGGATTGTTCCTAGAAGCACTGCAACCGGCAGCCATAGCCAGAGGCTGTATCGAAACTGAGACGCATAATCAACCGAGAGTATCAAGCCATTCGACGTGCTGCCAAGCGATAAAGCTCCGTTCCAATCTCCTCTTACATCCTCTATTACAAAGAATGCGAGCGCGGTTCCAAAAGCTAAAAGCGTCGTTGGCAGCAAATAACGAAATTGCCCTTTGACCGTCATACCGGTGGATGAAGCGACAAGCTGATTCGCACTCGAAAATGGCGATGTTCGGTCTCCTACAAACGCTCCGGATACAAGTGCGCCTGCTACTAGAGGAAGTGGTATATTTAACAGTGCTCCCATCCCTATAAGCGGTATACCTACTGAACTTAGTGTGCCCGTAGACGTGCCTAAAATCATTGATATGCCTGCTGCGAATACAAATGAAAAGCTGACAAAATAAGCGGGATCAAGCAGTCCTAACCCTGTATCAATTAGATAAGGGATGGTGCCACTAGCAGTCCATGCAGGGATTAATAGACCAACGAGCATTAAAATATACATGACTTCCTTGGTATGCAGCATGCCGTTAATCATACTGTGCACAAGTGTCCTTACTGGCACTCCTTGCCGCAAAGTAATTACAATCAATACACCTAAACCGAATACAAATCCAATTGCCAACGGAATGTGGAACACATACGCGGCACCCAGACCCAAAATCGTTGTAAGTATCGTGATGCTAAGGTGGTATGGGGTAAATCTCATGTCTATTCTCCTTGATCGTTAAATGCCTGGACGTGGCTTACTAGATTCATGACGGATCATCATTATAAATGATATTTGTTAGTCCAAATTTTTGCAATATTTTATGTACGAAGTCTTAGCCGCTACAAAAAGACGGATTCCCGTTTGATAAGGAAATCCGACTTTATTTCAATGAACGAATTTAGATGGAAAATTCACTTCAGGCAATGATAAACCGCCATCATATCTCGTTTATTCAACTCACGAATACGATTGAAGATCGGAATATCTGCAACTGCCTCAGTTACTAAGTTTTCAGCAACAACATCACTTACTTTGCCAGTTAACCATGTTTGTACATCTATGCCATCGACGACTTCCTTACGCCCTTCATCATTGATGCCACTTACATAACAGCTCACACATGGCACCGATAATTTGTGTACGCCATCATGGAGTCCATCTTCTGAGATGACTTTCTTACCGCCACAAAATGGGCATGGATGACTTGCTTTGATCTTATTAATTTGGGTAACAATTTTACTGTAACCAAATGCTTCATAGACATAAGTTAGCTTTTTATATTTTCCATTGGTGAAATACTTATCAATAATGGTCTCTCTCGTTTCAGCAATATTGGCAAAATCACAGATGGTAATTAAGTTTTTTCTGCTGATCGCCTCGAGGTTAACTTTAATCTTGTCCCAAAATGGTACGGCATTTTGTAAAACCACTTCATAGCCCACAAAGCTTGCTAGTTCCACTTCAAGCGTTTTAAGCGCAACTTGTGTTTCCCTTGGAAGTAAGGAGACATCTTCCGTAAGTGCAAGTTCGCCGCCAACAATGGACTTTAGTTTCTCTAGTTCTGGTAACTTCCCAACGATTTTAATGACCTGATCAATCGGCTGCTGAATAATCTCACGGATATCCGTGCTTCCAAACTTAAGCTTTTTATGATGGTTTAACACGGTTCCTTGACATACTGGGCAGCTAATCATTTCTTTTGAGGCTTTCATTTGCTCTTTAAGAGGAAGGTTCTTCGAAATAACCATATAACGCCCAAGGATGAGATTAAAGCCTTCCCATGTTCTCGAAGCCTTCCCTGCTTTATCATAAAATGACTTTTCCCAATAACCATATAAGAAAGTATGCTTTTCTGCTTCTGACATCTCATTAAAACTTTTATTCATATCGTGACCAAGTTCGTTCTTTATCTCTTCAAAAAGGAAGTGCAATTTGGCATGCTGATAATACCTCAAGACATCCATAACTTCTGGAAGTAACATGCCATCCCAGAATGGTACTGTTTTATCTTGAATAAGAACACCCATATCAAATTGTTCAATGACTCGACGACCCGAACAACTCGGACAATGATTGTCTTGATAATAGAAATCGAAGCTTCTTGTATCTTTATTGGTCGGATGAGCAGCCACAATATGGTTGATCAGTCCACCAATTTCATAGAGAAAACTATATTGGCTGTATAGGTGTCGTTCAAGATCAATTGCGATGACCGGCGCAATTGTATCAGATTCGTATTCACCATAGATGAGTCGGGCCATTGACGATAAACTTTTTAGAATACCGCCCTTATAGACGTTTTCTGCCTTTTTAAAATAGTCCAACTGATTTTCTTGTAAGTATTGAATTCCTTCTTGCGGCTTGAGTTTAGACGAAATAGACAATGGGGCATTGCTGTCTTCCCGGTTTTTTTGGCGATAATAATCAGCATGACTAACAACATCAAGATGTCGAACAGGTTCATTCTGTCTCTTTCCAAAATCAACAATAAAATCAGAGCTATCTAGCATGTAGGCATTATGTTCGATCATCAGGATAGAGACAGATTCATCTTGCAGAATGTCCCTTACACTATCGATAAATTGGTTCAAAATATTTTGTGATAACCCTTTTGAAGGCTCGTCAAAAATAAAAAGCGTATGCGGAGTTTTAGAGTTGGCAAACAGCTCAGAAACTAAATGGACACACTGAAATTCACCCGTCGATAAGGACTGTGTTTTTCTTTCTAAAGTCAAATAACCAAGTCCAAGCTTGATCAGTAAGCTTAGGCGTTTATGAGCAATATCCTCACCCGGCAGTTCTTCAATAATATCTTCAATCGAGCGCTGAAAAATATCATCAATATCCTCACTATATTTGGTGAGTTTCTTTTTAATATCAAGAAAAGTTGCAATAGTTGACCGACTGGAAATCGATTGGTTTCGATCTTGCCCCACCACGACCAGCTTATCTTTGGGATAACGCTTCTGAAAATCTTTGACTATACACTCATTAACAAGTGTAGATTTACCACATCCTGATTCCCCCGTAAAGGTTACAAGTCTATTTTTGGGAATCTGAATGTCAGCCATTTGTATATTACGACAGTAAAGATCTTGAAATTGGTAGTATTCTGTTGGCAATGCCTGATTTCGTTCCTGAATAATTGGTTTTGGACGTGGTGATTCCTCAACAATTTTCCCACCGTATTTACCACTGCCAGGTCCAAAGAACAATTGCTCATCTGTTGTATCCAGCACCGTGTCAGAATGATCGATGAGCCAAATTTGATTCTTATACCCCAATTGTTTTATCTGTTCTAAAATTTTCAGTAGGGTTTGATGATCAAGACCCACAGAGATTTCATCAATGATAATAACCGTATTTTCACTTGTTGCCATGAATTCTGCCAAGTACATTCGTGTTATCTCTCCACCTGACAATGTACCCATTATACGGTTTAATGTTAAGTAACCAATATTCATATTGATGATATTTTGGAGAATATGCTGCTTCGCTTCACTGATGTGTAATTCCTCTGCAAGAGAAAGAATCGTTTCAATGCTTAAATTATTGATATCAGAAATACTATGTGGTTGATTAAATAATTCCATCTTATATTGCTCAACTTCTTGATTGTAGCGCCTACCCTCGCACTTGGGACATTCGACATTTTGGGTCGTGCTGCGCCCTTTACAATCTGGACACCAGCCTAACGCATTATTAAAGGAAAAAACTTCTGGAGATTGATTAAATTGCTCAGCCATGCGCACGCGAATCTCTTTAAATACGCCAGTATGTGTGCCAATGGTTGAACGCGGATTAGATGAAATTGATGATTTTCCGAGAAAAAGGACTAAAGGCATTTCTTCCATCTTGATGGCACTGAAATTGGTTTCCATAATTTCAGGAAATAAATACTGATATTCAGCCTTTGGCAATAAAGAAACGAGACGCTTCTTGGATTCTTCACCGATGGTTTGACAAAAAGTTGTTTTACCCGATCCAGACAAACCAGCAATTCCCAACGATTTATCTACCGGTAGTGCCGCATCTAATCGATTAATATTGTTCGAAATTAATTGATTTATTAGCATGTGTACATCCTTTCCATTCTTGTAAACTTATTCTTTCCATATTAGCACAGAAACTTAATTGGAACATCTGCTGTCAATGTTGGAGAATGCAACACCCTCCGCGGCACGCAATCAGTATGCGAATTTCGATCCATTATATATGAAAACAGCAGCCGATTAACTGGCTGCCATCTCTTTGTGTCTATTGCGCAAAACCATCAAGTGTTTTTATTACCAGAACCGAAACCGATTACATACCCATCTAAATCTTGAACCGAAAAATCCTTCCAAACTCCCCAGTCATATTCGGTTGCTATAGGCTCAGAAACGATAATTGCACCATTTGTTTTAAGCTCAATATATAAAGCATCCAGATCATCTTGTGTTTTTACATAAGCATAAGTGTTCCAAGTACCCTTGTTAGGTTTAACGTCTTCTATATCTGCTGCTTGGATCAATTTAAATCCTAATCCAAAATTATCTCGAATTGCCCAATGCTCATTTACTTCACACCCTAAGGCATCTTCATAATATTTCTTCGACTTTTCAAAATCGGATACCAACAGGACTGTTAGAGAATTTTCGACCTTCGTTTTGATAACTTCCATCATTTATCACTCCCTCTGGCTATTGGGAAATTCCCCCATAATCAGAATAACGAATGTATGTTCGTTTGTAAAGATATTCGTTCAAATAATCACCACGCATTATAACTTAAATCAATAAATAAAAAAGCCGCAAATGCGCGGCTTTATGGCAGATTTAGTTTGTGATGACTCTCTTAAAATCCTGATTCTAGGTAATCATCATGTTTGTCGAAAAAAAAGGCATCTTTCTCAATAATCGGATCTATTATCGATACTGCATCCTTCGTGGTTACATGCCAATCCTCATTGGAGCTGAGGACTTCAGCTAAAAAAGCATCAATGTCCATGGCTTGGAGTTCCTTCCTTAATCTACCTTTAGGGTGTAATCTTATTATTGGTGATGCAGATCATGTTTATTCTTACAATGCTTATGAAATGTGTAACAAACAATAAACCCCCAACCTATAAAGCGACAAAAAAAAGCACCTAAGACTTCATGAAGTCTGAGTGCCTTTACTTACTCTGTAGTCATCTTTAAAACGTATTATATACATTTTCACATTCTTTCGCGGTCGGCTCATAAAAACAGTGCTTCTTGTAGCGGCCAGCTTTCGGCTGATTATACCAGGTATCCGGACATGGTCCAGGGTTGTCGAACGTTCCCGGTCGAAAATACCAGAGTGAAAATTTACCTGGCCAAACCCGCTCCCCATTCACAGCTCGTCGTGCTAGGCGACGCTCTCTTTCTCTTGCGTTTTGATAGTACAACCCGTGCTGCAACGCTTCAAACGCATGCGGTTGGTTGATCATTTGGGGAATTGTCCGGAGATTTTTAAAATCGGAGCAATTCGCTCTTATCCGATTAATGCCAACATTTCCAACAAGAAGCATACCCGTTTCGCCTTCGGTCTCAGCTTCAGCTCGAAGCAACCGTGCTAACATGTCAATATCCTGCTGTCTCGCTTTTACGACTGCCATTCGCTCACCTCTTTTGATTGTATGTCTAGACCCATCATATTGTAGGTGAAGCAGATGTGTTACTGTGGTATTTTGTTATGAGCCGATTGTTTTCATATCACAATAGCATAAGAAAAGACCGTACAGAAGTCATCGACTTCCATACGATCTCTTGCGCTGTGAAAATAATTTATTGCCCTGTTACAGCATACTTCACGCCATCAATGGTTAATGTGATGTTCGCCGGTCCGCTGATTGGCAAATAATAAACCAGATCGAAAAGGTCTGATGCGCCCGGAGCAATCGACTTCCAGCCTTGCAGGGTTACCGCTACGCGATGGAAATCACCTTTTAATCCACCGATGTTGTTGCCGGAATGCCCAGTCGAGATAACGCTGACTTGGTCACCGTTCCAACTTTTGAACAATGCGTTAACCGATGTTGGCACATCGAATTCGAGTACTGCACCGCCTGTAATCGTCAAACTGCTATTGTTTGTTAAACGCAATTTAGGGTTGATCGGATAGTTTTGATCGCCTAACTTGAAGCCTGTGAACTCCACTTTCGCATTGATCGTGTTAGTTGGAGGCGCTGTCGTACTATTTTGATTACCATATAGTGTCGTATTGGAAAATTTATTATGAATGGCGTTAGTTAATGTATATCCGACTCCGTACTCACCTTTGCTTGCACTCCAAGCATAGTCCCCAGCCAATTCCCAGATCATCAATCCGCCTATGCTGTTGCTAATAGCCCAGTCTGCTTTCGCATTAATCGATTGCTCGTCTTCAGTGGAAAGGAATACTTTCTTCGTATTATTCCAGAGCCATGGCGCGACAAGCGTCGCATCATAGTAACGCGTATAGGTGCCGTTAAGTGTCGCTGATCCTAAACCATAGCTGTTGAGGTAGGAGCCCAGGATGCCATTCTCCAAGTTCTTCGCATGCCACATTGGGTTCGAACCTGCGCCCTCTTCATTGCCATTCGTATCGTTATCATGCCAAATGTTATCTATCCCAACTGCGCCGTCGCCGCAAGCCGTTAGTCCTGAGCCGGCCGGACAATTCGTCGATTTCGCCGTACCCCAGAGCCCGTTCGTTCCGCCTGTCACATTTTTGAATCCGCGGGTGTAGTAAGGCACACCGATATTAATACGTCCGGCCTGCATCATTCCCCGCATGTAGTGATAGGCCCAATCTGTGTTCAGGTAACCGATACCGCCATACTCCGTCGTCGTGTATACGCCTGCCGCAGCCAGCTCCGCGTCCTTACCGTCATCGAACAACGATGCGTTTGGACCTACATATTCGTTCCAAGCGCCATGCAGGTCGTAACTCATGACATTTACGTAATCCAAATATTTAAGTGGATTAAACGTCTCCATCCCACGCAGCAAATAACCGGAAGATGGTGAAGCAATCGTTAGCATGTAGTATTTACCGTCTTGAGCAGAAGCCTGATCAAGCTTCGTACGCAATGTCTTCAGAAGAGCGTCATAACTCTTTTGCATGCCTGCAAGTCGAGATGAGGAGAACGTCCAGTCGAGCGGATTCCCTGCTTTTTCCATCGTTGTCGGGTACTCGTAATCAAGATCCACGCCTTCAAAGCCATACTGACGAATAAATGCTACCGCAGAGTTTGCGAACGTGTTGATGCCCGTTTGATTGATGGAACCGTCCGCATTTGTCGTCATTGTGTAGAAGCCGCCACTGGACACCCGAATACCATTATCGTCGAAGTAGCCTCCGGTTTCTGCCCAGCCGCCGATCGAGACAAGCGTTTTGACACCAGGATATTGCTTTTTAAATTTATTTAAAAGATTAAAATGACCTTGATAGCTATATGCCGGATCCATCTCTGCCCCAACTACACCAGGCCATGTCATACCCGTTGCCGCGTTCGTGGAGATCTGGCTGCCGACAGAGACTTGATTACTGCTGTCAATGTGAGCAAAAGCATAATTAATATGCGACAATTTGGACCATGGAATGTCGGAAGCGATATATCTGGTCTGTCCGTTGACCCCCGTTCGCCAGGACGTGAAATAGCCGATAATGCGGCGCTCTAGTCCGTTCGGCAGTTTCTCACGGCCATTGGCATCATAGGCGTTGCAATATGGTATGCCTGTTACGCCTGTATCATACAGCCCCGCTGGGCGACAAGCTGTTTGATCCGCTGGACCCGTCAGCGTCGTTACCGTTACAGCATTGCTCGCCACCGATACGTTGCCTGCGGCGTCTTTGGCTTTTACTGTAAATGTATAAGATGTCGCCGGCGAGAGCCCAGTGATCGTTGTGCTTGTTCCAGTTACGTTCACATTCGTGGAGCCGTAAGATACTGTGTATCCCGTTACGCCAACGTTATCTGTCGATGCCGACCAAGATAATACTGCAGATGATGAAGTCACATTCGAAGCGGCCAGATTCGTCGGAGCTGTTGGTGTCAGCGTATCTGGCGCCAGCGTTGTAGCGGAAACCGAGACGCTTGCGGCAGATACGTTGCCAGCTGCATCTTTGGCTTTAACCGTAAAGGTGTAGCTGGTATTTGCCGTCAGACCTATAACCTGATCGTTCGTTGTTGTTACCGTACGAAGCAAGGTGCTGCCTTGATACACTTCGTACCCGGTTACGCCGATATTATCTGTGGAAGCCGCCCACGACAAGCTAAGTGAATTCTGGGTGATATTCGTGGCTGCAAGACCGGTCGGTGCTGTAGGTGATGTCGTATCTGGTCCAGGACCTGTGCCATCCAATTGCCACAACGAACCTGTTGTTGCTGGTTCCCACCCTACCTGTGAAGTATGCGGCTGCATACATTTATAAATCGATCCATTATAAGAAACGCGGTCATTCAAGTGATAAGCTACGTTAGGTGCCCAAGCTGGAACGGAAGATTGAGCATCTGTGGTTACTGTTACAGAATTGCTTGCTGAAGAGACGTTGCCTGCCGCATCTTTCGCTTTCACAATGAATGAGTACGCGGTATTGGCTGTTAGGCCCGTCACGTTATAGCTAGTGCCGGGTACAGTCGTTATGATTGTGCTGCCGTTGAACACTTCATAGCCAGTAACGCCAAAGTTGTCCGTCGATGCTGTCCATGTTAGAGTAACAGAGCTGGAAGTTTTGCCCATCGAAGTTAGGTTTGCTGGCGCTGTGGGTGGTTGTGTATCGACTGGAGCCGGGTCTGTCGTTACTGTCACTGCGCTGCTTGCCGCTGATACGTTTCCGGCAGCATCTTTCGCCTTCACTGTAAACGTGTAAGCGGTGTTGGCTGAAAGACCAGCCACGTTATAGGAAGTACCGGTTGCTGTCGTTACGAGCGTAGTTCCTCTGTACACATCATAACCCGTAACGCCTACATTGTCGGTTGAAGCACTCCAGGACAATGCTATCGAAGATGATGTTTTACCCGTGAAAACCAAATTTGCTGGTACTGTAGGAGCCTGTGTATCAGCACTGCCGCCGCCGGCTACCGTATAGGACAAAGTACCGGACGTCGTTGTACCCAATGAATTAATGAGATCAACTTTATATACATATGTACCTGATGCTTTATTAGTAAAAGCGTAAGTAGCCGCCTGAGCGTTCGGCGAATTGTCCGTTAACGTCCCTGTGTAAATGACAGCACCATTCTCATATAGCTTCCATGATGTACCGTTGTTTCCCCACCACATGTCGAAGCCGATTGTGTAGTTCGGGCTATTATCCCAATTGCTCTGTTTCAAATTCGGTGCACCCGGCGCACCTGATGCAGACGCCATTGCCATACTAGGTAATAATGTGATCACAAGCATGAGCAAAAGCATGAATTGAATCCATTTCCTAGACCATTTCATATTACAAATCCCTCCGATTCGCCATTTTGAAAGCGCTTGCCAACGAAATAAGTAGCGTCTTATCAAATCCTGAAGCCCTTCACTTCCTTTCAAAAGCAAACTAGGATACGCTGAGCCAAATGATGGGCTCTTACTTGTGATTCTACTGGCATCCTCAAGAACATTCTAGGGGACAATTCCTCTTATTGACGGATGAAATTCTATTGTCCCGATTGAAAATAAAAGCCCCTTACAGCCAGCAAATGGCATGTAAAGGGCGTTGATCAGCAGTTTTATTAGACTCCTTTATATTTTCTGCTTTCGTAAGACGGTTATAAACCCGTCGAGAATCTGGTGACTAATACGGAAACCTTTGCTTTGATAAAATTTCAACGCGCCATCGTTACCATTGGATACGAAGATGAACAGATCCTCTATGGATGGAAACGACTGTATCCAATCCATAGACTTGTCGAACAGAACGGTACCGATGCCTGAATTCCGATAACCTTCTTTGATATAAAACTGAGAAAGACACCCTACTTCCTCTCTGTTGACGGAATCTAGGTCAAAAAAAGTAGCAAATTCATTCGAATATGTCATCTTGGACGAAATATTGCTATACACATAGCCAACAATTTCATTCTCTTCTTTAGCTATTACGATATGATTTGCAGTGGCATTCTTCACGGATGGTATCATTCTCGTTTCAAAACTCATGCTGTCAAACAACTCCGGACGGAAGAAAGCTTTAGATTTTTGATAGGACATCAATTCATCACATAAATCCTTGATGCAAAATATGTTATCATCAGAAATGACTTCGTAATGGATGGTCATTTTATAATTCCTCCTATTCTTGCTTCGATGTCATGGTAGGTAAATTCTCCAAAATTCTCTCCATTTCCTTCCTCCGTTGAATGAAGATTATTCCATTCGGGTAGGTTAATTCATGCAGGAGGTGTGATGATTTGGAATCAGAACTGACCAAACCGGAATTATCCCCAATACCCATATGGAGATGCAAAAATAACGATTGCAAAGCTTGGATGCGAGAGGAACTGGCTACTTCCCTAACCCCGGAATGCCCATTGTGCAAAGGCAGTATGCTAAAAAGCATCAAACATTTGCCTAAGCTGGTGAAAAAGAACTCGCGCAAAAAGAAGTAAGATAGCAGTACCACGAAAATCCCAGCGGGGATGATCCCGCTGGGATTTTGATTGAAAAATGATCAGAATTCAATTGGAATAACGATTCGGAGTTTTTACTGTATCTCCAAGTAATCAATATTAGCGTCCCAAGTCCCATCATCGGTTGTTACAACGAGTTGAATCTCTTGATTTCCGGTTCCATGGCTGACATTGTTGAGGGTATAGACCGCTGGACTGCTTCCGCCGAAGTAGAAGGTACCTTTCGTCTGTCCTCCGATTTTCAAGTCAACTTTGGCCATGTTGGCGTTATTCGAAGCACCACGGAGTGAGAAATTATGGGTACCGCTCGTGAAATTCTGCGTGTATTTCACTAAATCATTGTTAGCGTATAAGGCAACTCCAGTGAACGGCGAGCTGACATTCGCGGTGTACTGACCACCTTTGGTCATACTCTCAGCTTCTATTTTCGTACTTGTGCCTGGAGGAGGAGTTGGAGACGGAGACGGAGAAGTTCCGCCGCCACCGATAGTCAGCGTATTACTTGTCACATTAGCACTACCGCTGCTTTGATAGCCTTCAACTGTAAATGCGACTTCATACATCTTACCCATTGGCATTCCTAAGCTCTCCCACTTTTTAAAGTGTTCGCTAACAGAAATGGTACCGCTCGTGCGTTTCGACTGACGGACACTCCAATATTGCTTAAACGTTGCAGTACCTATAATGGATGGTTGGTTTGTCCGAGTAGTCTCATAGATGTCATATGTACCTCCGTCAACAGTAATGGTGCCCTTTTGCGTTCCTGTCGGACGATAAGTGCCCCAGTTATCAACGATATAAAATTCTACAAGTGGGTCCTTCGTCCAGCCATAGACAGTCAAATAGGAATTGCCGCCTGGAGTGAAGCTTGCACTGTAGTTGATTGAAATGTTTCCAAGTTGAGCGTGTGTCTTGGTCGAGTCGAATTTCTTCCCTTTACGGAATAATGCATTCCCGATGTTACTCCACTGCGCACTAAAAGCGCCTCCACTATTGAGTGTCATACTTGTTGTTCCGGAATCCTTCCACAGCTCATAATCATAGCCATCTTGGGTGCCAGTTTGATTTGATGTGATCGTTGTTGCTGCCTGGACCATTACTGCAGGAATTAAAAGCGCTAAACTAAGTAACATTGCAACAAATAACTTCATTCTTTTTTGTTTCATTTGGCATTCCTCCAGTTTGGTTAAATTGCAATTATTCCCACTTTGATGCTGAGCAGCCTGTAGCGCTGCCGTCACCACTTCCTTCCATCATTAGATTTGAAAGCGATTACATATATTATTTTATCAAAGCATTTCTTGATCGTTCACCTGAAAAAATTTAGTATAAACTGTAAAAAGTTTATTTCTTTTTGGTTGAAAATGGAAATAGCATCGAAAAAGACAAGAACGTATACCCATAGAATAGTAAAACCGCACTATGTGCGGTCTCTATAGATATATGTTCTTGTCCTCTTATGCCGCCAAATATATTTCTATCTACCATACCTATTTTCTTCTGCGAACTGTACAAAAGAGACATATTCTTGTCGTCCTACAAAATAGGTGCACCCTGTTTCGGCAAAATCATAGAATACCATGTTCAATCTTGATAAAAGAGGTGTATTACATGATATTTAATGCAGTAAAACGGAGAAAAATCATAGAAGCTCGTTATGGCCGAAAAATGGTCGGTCCCACTTACGTTTATAGGAGGTTGGAACAATCGATCCGGTTGCGAAAACCGATTTCCATCATTCGCATCGGGGATGTGGTGGCGAAACTTCTCGCACGCAGAGATATCAATTCGTTGTATGAAGTGTCTGCGTTTCTCGGCGTTGATCTCCCCCCCTCTCGTAAACTGTTGAAGGAATTAAACCAATCAGTTCGAGCGGCTGATATTGTTGGCGTATCACACTTTGGCCCTAGCATTCCACTTATTCAATTGTATATGAGGAAAACAGGTTGGCGCCCTGCAATCATAACCGATGCATTCATCAACGATCAACTGTACGAAAAGAAGTACTTGCATCGATTGATTCGCAATCATCGTGTAGCACTTATTGGGCGAGCTGCCCCAATGGCTGCCAAACAACTAGAGTCTCAGAATATACGCGTTGTTATGACCATACCACTCAATCACTATAATAAAATCGATTCGGCGATGCAGAAACTCAGCAAATACCGGAAAGACATAGATCTTGTATTGGTTGGCGCCAGCGTTCCAGGGAGAATAATGGTCCCCCTAATTGCCAAACGTCTCGGCATATCTGCCATTGAAATCGGCCATATGATGGACGCGCTTTCTGATCCAAAATCTTGGTCACAGAAAGAGGACAATCGTCAGAAGTTTAAGCACAAGTGGATGCAGAAACTAAAAAGAACGTAAGCAAAGAACAGATTATGAGGATCGGGAGACACGACTACGTGATTCAATGTACAGGGTAATTCCTGTTGCTAGGGCCCCTACGCCCTCCCACGCTCCAACTCCGATGAAGCGCATAGGAGCAAGATGATTGAGTGCCGCTAGAATGAAGACCGTAAATGTGATCATTCTGAAGGGGACAGTCCAGTAGTAGAAGGATCTAAGATTTTTTAATGCAGCTAGGATGTAATACGCTCCCATGTTAAAGGAAGCCATGGATGAAGCCATCATAAAGACAAGAGTATAATCACCATCTGCACGTGCAGCGCTATCTACTACTGTAAAACCAAGGAGAGTTAAAAGAACTTCGGGATAGATTAAACCCACAAGTCCGAGTAAAAATGCAAGAGCCCCAAAGATGAATATTGTCCAGCCAGAACCATTTTGAACACGAAGCGAAGTTAGTTTCATAGGATGAAGACTCCTGATTCTAAACGTATTTTGAGTGTTTTTAGCATCTCGCCGTGTGAAAATTCGATTTGCTTCATTACGAAACCAGCGATTAATGCAGAAACTTCAATGTTTACTTGTTCTTCCACCAGTGTCTCATAGTCCGATTCGGTAAGGGTAATAGTGTTTTGAATATGAATCCTAGGTGAAGTGAACGTCTCCAAGCGCAGTTGCCGATTTTCCTCGATTGGAGTGAATGAAGCTTCATATTTTTTATAAAAAGGAATCCGTCCAAACAGCATGATCTTATCCTGTATCTCAACCCGGGTACTCCCCGGGCTCACACTTCGAAGTGGCTTGACGCCAATAATGAGCGGGTGCAGGTGGGTGAGATTCCCAGGATTCATCAGGTAGGTGTAAATATCTTCGGCAGTCGCACGAATGGATATGCGATTATGAAAGGTAATACGATTCATACAAGATTCTCTCCTTTTGCTAGGATTCACGTTCGTGTACTTTCGCAATAATTTCACTAACACAATGTTCTATATCCTTATTTGAGCAATCTAGCGTGCTATCACTATACGATCTGTATAAAGGTACTCTTTCCTCGTAAACGTCCTTAAGACTATATCCTTTTTTTATTACAATGCCCCTGGTTGTTATGTTGTTTAGCCTCCTTTTAATTTCTTCAAATGGCACATGTAAATAAATAATCTGTCCCCCCTGCTTAAGGACATTCATTGCTTTTTCAGAATATATAACGCTTCCACCGGTAGATATTACGCAATTCATTAATTGCAATTCAGACACAATCATTTCTTCAACTTCCATAAATTTCTCAATACCATCATGATCAATGATATCTTGTAACAACCTACCTTCACGCTGCTGTATAACAATATCTGTATCCACAAATTCCATGCCTAGAGCTCTTGCAAGCAACACACCTAAAGTACTTTTGCCAGCTCCAGACATACCTATTAGAACTATATTCATCTTCTTCCTCACTTTTGTTAATTGGTATTGGTTTCGTTAAAAATTCGGCATTTCCCATAAATATCCTTCATTAATTGTCATGGAATGGAGTGAAAAGACGATGAAAAAACAGGTGGGGATCTTGATCATCCATGGGATGGGCAAGAAAAAGATGGGATACTCAAAGCCTATGCAATTATTGCTCCGCAAACGACTTGCCGAGCTTGCAGGTATAGAAATCTCTATACGGGATTTTGTATTCGAAGAGGTTGTCTGGGCGGATATCGTCCAGGTAAGAAAAGATATAGTAAGGAAAACAATGAAAGAAGAGTTTGAAGATGAATTTGAATTTGATTATGCCAGATCATTTATAGTTAAATACGCGGTTGACGTCCTCGGTTCCAATAGAACGGATGACAGCCAAATAGCGAACTCAACGTATACGGCAATCCATCAAAGAATTGCAGAATCGCTCCATCAACTCCGTTGTAAGGTTGGGCCGGATGCTCCCGTCTGCGTTATCGCGCATAGCCTCGGGACCGTTGTATCCAGTAATTATATTTACGACATGCAATATCATCAAAACGTTGTTCCTCCCGTGGAAAGTAATCATCTCGAAGTTTGCCAAACAATCGCCTCATTTTATTCACTAGGCAGTCCGATCTCACTCTTCAGCTTAAGATTTATGCATTCTGATGAAAAATCCATCCAAATCCCTGCCAAAGAAACAGACCGGTATCGCTACGGGGAATGGGTAAATATGTATTATGATCGCGATATTATGGGTTATCCCATTTCACAATTCAATCAAAATGTAAACCTGGACGTGAAGGACGTGCAGCTCGAGAGTAACACCATGTTGCGGAAGATTTTATCTCTCCTACTCCTAGTTATCACTCTTCCCTTATCGATCTTTCCTCTGATTTCTAATCGAATCAAGCAGTTGTTCAAAGTAGTCTCCAGAGTGTTGCTATTCGGTTTGGGCATTGCGTCGCATCACCGATATTTTACCGATAAAGTAGTTATTGAAACGATAAGCGAAGGCTTGATCAAAGTATGGCAGTCCGTTCAATATGAGGAAGCTGATGGCTAATCGCTGAAATGGTGCCTAGTAGCGGAGTGAAAAAGGGCTGCCACGCGGCAGCCCTTCTAGCTAAATCTTTTAATTGGATGGAATGATCCGAATATCCTTATCCAAATTGACCATCATCTTGAAATTGCGATTGAAAGTAAAGATGCGTTTTACTTGATAATAGGACATGGTCACAGCAGTAAGTGCTTCGCTGAGTGAGAAACGGAGCTCGGGTCTGTCCATAATCAGTCTGCGCGATTCTCTCTCAAATTCGTGGCCGCTGGAGATGACCGCCAACTTGCCTTTACTCACTGCTTTTTCAATTGCGTTCAGAAAATATTCTGCCTGCTCATAGCTGTATTCGTTGCGAAGCCATTCGTGTAGATCAAATATAATGGAATTGGTCGTTACGTAATTACGTTCAAGATCATGAAAATCCAGAAACAAGGAACGGGCTTTCGCATACCTGGGGTCCTCGGGGTTCATAAGCGCGGCTAACGCTGTATCATCTATGAAAATAGCATCCTGTGTATTCAAGCGATCTTCCATCTGTCAGCACTCCTTAATCCTCTATTTTACATATTCCATCCAAATACAGAAGCGGGTTATCTTCTTTTTGATCCACTGTGATAGGGGGTAATTCGTAGGGTGCGCTTGCCAAGTATTGGACAATGATTCCATTGACAATCGCTTGCACGTTTGTATGCTGCATTTCTGCGATTGCTTGCAGCTCAACAACATATTGCGGATTGAGTTCAATCGTATTCTCTTTTTGTTCTTCACTTCTTGATGAAATGAACTCAGATGCGGTAGCTTTCGCTTTATCAAATTGATTTTGAAAGAAACGTTTGTAATTATTCGCCATCGTAATTCACTCCTTCTGCATAGCTTTTATAACGATTCGTCGAATTTTTCGATTTCAGGGGGTCAGGCTCTCGATGAGGATTGGATTTGGACAAATGTATGTTAGACTTGTTATATGAATTCGTCCATAGGAGCTGAAGAGATGTCCGTTAAGCCGCTTACTTTTTCTATTGTTGATGTATTCGCCGAAAACAAATATGAAGGCAATCAACTCGCTGTATTCAGGCATGCAGCGCAGCTAACTTCCGAAGAAATGCTCGCGATCACTCGTGAAATGAATTTTTCTGAAACAACGTTTATTTTGTCCGATGAGCTCACGGCAGAAGGATACGATGTCCGCATATTCACACCAAGCGAAGAAGTTCCATTCGCGGGTCATCCAACTTTGGGAACAGCTTTCGTCATTCAAAATGAGATCATTAAAAACCCAGTCGAACAGATTAGGTTGAAGCTTAAAGTAGGAACCATTCCTGTCACTTTCGATACAAATAGGATCGGTATGGCTTGGATGCAGCAGCAGCAACCGATTTTTGGCGAAGTCGTGGATGCAGAAGCTGTCGCAAATATGCTTGGCTTACCCATCTCGTCCATCGATACCCGTTTTCCCATTCAAGAGGTTTCAACAGGTTTGGCAGCGCTCATCGTGCCGCTCAAAAATCTTGAAGCAATAAAAACATGCAAAGTGAATCGTGAGTTATATTTCCGCCTAATCGAACGGCTGACAGCTAAGATGGTACTTGTCTTTTGCCCGGAGACGTATCACAATGACAATCATTTAAACTCTAGAGTTTTCGGAGATTATTATGGCGCTCCCGAAGACCCTGCTACTGGCAGTGCGAATGGCGATTTAGCTGGTTATTTAATCAAACATCGTTACTTCGGCAAAGATTCCATTGATATTCGTGTGGAACAAGGCTTCGAAATAAAGCGTCCTTCTATCCTATATCAACGAGCATACAAGGAAGATGAGCGCATTATCATTCATGTTGGTGGCAAAACGATACAAGTCGCAAAAGGGGAATGGCTGTAAAGTTCCTCTTTCGTTGCAGATCAGATTCTGACTACAAAACCCTCAGGAGCATTCTCCTGAGGGTTATTGGCGATGGCTTAGGTTACTTAAAAGACACAAGATTATTATATCGATCATCTCATGCAAAGATAATTTGCAGTGTACAGTCAACCTCTCTACCTTTCCCCCAAATTAATAGTTGTGTATACACACACTAGTTCTACTGGACGGACATATACTAGATTAATAAAGCTAGAAAGGGGGTATTCATTTTGAAACGCTCAGAATCCTATTTGATTTGTAAAAAGTACCTCAATCGAGAAGTTATGATCAGAACGACACAAGGCACATTTAAAGGAACGATTGTGAAAGTGGACAATAATAAAGTCTATTTAAAACAGACACGTAATGGTAAGGATGCGCAAATCTCATTCCTCCCTTTCATCCTTCCTTTAGTTCTGTTTGATTTATTAGCTATTTTCCTTGTAGATAGAAGGCCATTTTTCCCTTGTGGACCCGTATTCTAATCATAAAAATTATCGATAGAAACACAAAGGCTGCCTTTATGGCAGCCTTTTAATATTACATATCGTTATTTGACACTATCGACGAACTAACGTTCAGCTTGACTATGCAATTTATATTTGATAAAACGAAGCTACGACTGAAGAAGGCGGTGTGATTGATGGGGAAACCAATAACATTCAGTATCATAGGCGGCGGAGGCTTTCGCGCACAATATTTTCTAAGAATTGCACAGGCACTTCCTGAACAATTTTGTGTTAGTGGAATGGTTATTCGTGACGAATCCAAGGGCAAAGAGATGGAAGACTTATGGAAAGTGCCTGTTTATCGAACACTGGATCAACTCTTGGCAAATGAACAACCGGACTTTGTTGTACTTTCTATTCAAGTATCGGCTGCTAGCGATTATATGCTGCAATTGGCGGAACGAGGAATTCCTGTACTTACAGAAACTCCTCCTGCACCTAATCTAGAAGGATTATTGCAACTGCACGACAAGCTTACCCGTCAAGGCGCGCGAATTCAAGTTGCCGAACAATATCAATTCCAACCTATACAAGAAGCCCGGCATACGATTATTAAGTCTGGACAGTTAGGCAATGTAAATCAAGTGACCGTATCCATTTCTCAGTTATATCATGCAGTAAGCTTAATTCGGAAAATGTTAGGAGTCCGCTTTGACGATGTCCGTATTAAGGGAATGAGATTTGAATCGGATTGGGTTGCTGGTCCGAACCGCGGTGGTCCGCCTACAGAAGATAAATTAATCAAATCAGAGAGAGATATTGCTTGGTTGGATTTTGGCGGAAAGCTAGGGATTTACGATTTCACTAAAGATCAACATCGTTCATGGACCCGTTCAAACCACTTATGTATCAGGGGGGAACGCGGGGAAATATTCGATAATCGGATTAGCATTCAAGATCCTTCTTGCACACAGATTCAAATGGAATTAAAGCGCATCAATAAAGGCGAGTATGAGAACGCAGAAGGCTATTTTCTGAAAGGTATTATGGCGGGGGAACGTTGGGTATACGAAAACCCATACGTGCCTGCTAGGCTCTATGACGATGAAATTGCTATTGCCGAATGCTTGAAGAAAATGGCGGTTTATGCGGAGGGTGGCCCCGGGTTTTATGGTCTTCCAGAAGCTTCTCAGGATCACTATATCGGCATGCTGATTGAGCAAGCTATTAAATCCGGGGAGACAGTAGAGTCGACTCGACAACCATGGGCTGATTACGAATGATAAATAATAGAACCACATAAGCTAATCTGCTCGTTATTTGAACAGGCTGCCCGATAATCATTCAGGCAGTCTGTTTTTTTGCTGAATGAGTGCTCTCTGAACTTCGATTGATAACCCATTCTTAGTCACTCCTCCCCCATCTCATTTTAATACGGCTTCCAACACTTGGGTAGGGATGTGAATCAATTCTCATAATAATGTTACTCCATTTGCAATTGGGATTAGATTAACATTTGATATAGAGAATTTCAATCAACCCATTTAGCATTTATGGATGACAATTTGCCCAAATGGGAGTATCGTTCAAAGTAGAGTTTGACCAGGGAAAAAGGAGTGTGCACGATGGGTTTTATGAAGAAGTATGTCAGTAAGCACTGGAAGCTATTTCTAGTTGCTGTCTTTTTTGTTAGCATGGAAGCGCTTGCGGATTTGCTTCAACCGACGATCATGTCTCATATTTTGGACGTTGGCGTTGCGGAGAAACGGCTTGATTATGTATTAAGGATGGGCGGCGTTATGCTGATGATTACTGCCTTCGGGGCTGTCTCAGCATCGCTTAGAAATATTGTGGCCAGCCATGTTTCACAGAAATTCGGTACGGAGCTTAGAAGGGATTTATTTAAAAAAATCCAATCGCTCTCATTCACGAATCTCGATCAATTCGAACGCGCATCATTAATTACGCGATTAACGAACGATGTGACACAAGTGCAAAATTTTGTGAATGGCCTTATGCGTATTTTTGTAAAAGCGCCTCTCCTCTGTATCGGGAGTTTGATTATGGCTGTGCGTCTCAATCCGCAACTGTCTGTCGTGCTTCTAATCGTGGTTCCAATCGTAGGTGTGCTCGTGGCCTTGAACTTAAAAGTAGGTTTTGCCCGCTTTGTTGGTGTTCAGAAGGCATTGGACAGCGTTAATAGGGTCATGCGGGAATATTTATCCGGTGTTCGTGTTGTCAAAGCCTTCAATCGCTTCGACCACGAAGCGGATAAGTTTCAGAAGTCCAATACAGATTACCAAAACAAATCGATTCAGGTGACAAGGCTGCTAGCTATCTTTAACCCCTCTATCCTGTTGACTGTAAATTTCGGTATTGTTGCAGTACTATGGCTTGGCGCCTCGCGGGTTGATCACCAACAGATGCAAGTCGGGCATATCGTCGCATTCGTCAACTACATGACGCAAATATTGTTTGCATTGATGACGATTTCAATGGTGTTCAACATGTTCGTTCGAGCTAAAGCATCCGCCAATCGGATCGGTGAAGTTTTCAGTACGGTGAATGAAATGACGTGGGATGACGGCTCTGCACTTCCTGTCCATCGTCCGGGAGGCCGGATAGACTTTGTGAATGTTTCGTTTGCTTATGAAGGAGCCTCAGGAGAACCTGTTGTGAGAAATATCAATTTGACGTGCCTTCCCGGTGAAACGATAGGAATTATCGGCTCCACTGGATCTGGTAAAAGCAGCCTCGTGAGTCTTGTCCCCCGTTTCTATGATACAAGCTCTGGCTCGATCCGCGTGGATGGTGTTGACATCCGTCAGTTGGACCCTGTCAAGCTGCGAGATCGTATTGCCATCGTGCCGCAGAAAACAATTCTATTCAGCGGCACGATTGAAGAGAACTTGCGATGGGGCCACGAACATGCAACGTACGATGAGATTACGCACGCCGCAACTATGGCAGAAGCGCATAGTTTTATTGCTGCGTACCCCGAAGGCTTTGCAACAAGGCTAGGTCAGCGAGGCGTGAACTTGTCCGGCGGCCAGAAGCAGCGACTCTCTATCGCCCGTGCACTCGTTCGGAAACCAGACATTCTGATTCTCGATGATTGTACAAGCGCATTAGATACTGCGACTGAGACGAAAATCAAAAAATCCCTCAAAGAATTCGCATCAGGTGTCACGTGTTTGATCATTGCGCAGCGCATTACCTCCGTTATGGATGCGGATAAAATCGTAGTCATGGACGATGGTGAAATTGTCGGCATCGGTACTCACGAGTCATTAATGAAGAGCTGTCGTGTCTATGTAGAAATATGTCAATCCCAATTCGGAAAGGAGCTGCCTAATCATGTCAAAGCCGAATGAAGGATCGCGTCAACAAACCCCTGACGTTCCAATGATCACGGGACCTCTATCGAGGGGTGGACGCACTCCGGCCGTCAAGCCCAAGAATTTTAAAGGCACCCTCCGCCGTCTCTGGTCTTATTTAAATACGGAACGAAAATGGCTGACAATTGTTTTTCTTTTTATTATTGCAGACTCTGCTTTGACGCTGGCCGGACCTTATCTCATAGGTGTAGCCGTAGATGCGATGGCTGGAGGCCAAGTTGATTATAACGTCCTGGATGTGGTTTTAATCGTTCTGATTTCCACATACATCGCTGATGGCGGGCTTACCTTTTTGCAGAGCTGGGTCATGGCTGGACTTGCACAACGCGTAGTGAAGAGACTTCGGCAAACGATGTTTGCGAAACTGCAAAAGCTGCCTCTTGCTTTTTTTGATGGCCGATCGCATGGTGATATCATGAGTCGGCTGTCGAACGACATTGATAACGTAAGCAACTCGATCTCGCAATCGACAACGCAGTTAATGTCAGGTTCAATCGCTATTGTCGGTTCCTTAGTGATGATGCTGATTCTAAGCCCCACCTTGACTCTGGCGAGCCTCATTACTGTTCCGCTCGTGTTCTTGTTAGCAAGAACTATAACAAAGCGTACCAGCGTGCTATTCAAAGAACAGCAGGCACAGCTTGGCAAGCTGAATGGACATATTGAAGAAACGATTACTGGACTTCTTGTAGTCAAAGCTTTCAATCGAGAGAAAAAAGCGATCGATGAATTCAATAGTGTGAATGGTCGATTGTATGAGGTTGGCTTGAAGGCGCAAATCTGGTCGGGTTTTCTGATGCCGCTTCTTAGCGTCATCAATAACATTGGCTTTTCCTCCGTTGCCATTGTCGGCGGCGTTCTGGCCGTCAAAGGCCACATCACAGTCGGCGTCATTGCGAGTTTCCTGAGCTATTCGCGCCAATTTGTTAGACCGCTGAATGAAATCGCGAACACATATAACGTGCTGCAGTCTGGCGTTGCAGGGGCAGAACGTGCCTTTGAGGTGTTGGACGAGGCAGAGGAAGTGGAAGATGAAGCTGGGGCTATTGAGCTTCACAAGCCAATCGGTCAAGTCACCTTCCAGGACGTAACCTTCGGTTATCGTCCGGATATGCCGATTATCAAGCAAGTCAGTTTCGAGGTGCCAGCAGGCAGCAGCCTTGCACTCGTTGGCCCCACAGGCGCAGGCAAGACGACAATCGTTAATCTGGTGACCCGTTTCTATGATGCGACAAGCGGCACGATCTTGATAGACGGACGGGATATCAAATCTTATACCCGTGATAGTCTGCGCCGCAGCTTTGGTATCGTGCTGCAGGATACCTATCTGTTCTCAGGTACGATTAAAGAGAACATCAAATACGGTAAACCTGACGCGACGGATGCTGAAGTAGTTACTGCAGCAAAGCTTGCGAATGCAGACACCTTCATCAGCCGACTGCCCAAGCGTTACGATACGCTGCTTTCCGAGAACGGCGGTAATTTAAGTCAAGGGCAGCGCCAATTGCTTGCAATAGCGCGTGTCATACTGGCGGATCCTTCCATTCTCATTCTGGATGAGGCAACAAGCAGCATTGATACGCGGACGGAGCTTCATATTCAGGAAGCCCTTCTCTCCATCATGAAGGGGCGCACAAGCTTCATTATTGCGCATCGCTTGAATACAATTCGGGACGCAGATACGATTATGGTCATTGATCGTGGCGAGATCGCTGAACAAGGCAATCACAGCTCGTTGATGAGTCAAGACGGCACGTATTCCCGGATGTTTTCTAATCAATTTAAGAATCTTGAAAACGCTTTGGAATAAGCGCAAACAGATACCCCCGGCATGCTGGGGGTATCTGTTTGTGTTCGTATGCAAATTAGTGAAAGCCAATAGTGGAATGCAACACTTGACCCGTTATCCATACGGCATCATCCGTGGCTAGAAACGCTACTAATCAAGCTGCGTCCTTGGGCATCCCTACCCTACCCTACCCGCATGAAAATGACTGGAGAGTTTATTCAAGCAAGCGTTCGGACTGGCGATCCCGCTAGAAAAGCTTCAATATCTTCAACAACATCTTTATAAAATGCTTCATAATTCGCTTTCGATACATAACCAATATGTGGTGTCGTGAGAAGATTCGGAAGCGACCGGTAGATATCGTCTTTCGGCAATGGCTCCACCTCGAAAACATCTACCGCTGCGCCGGCGATCCAGCCGTTTTGCAAAGCCTCAGCAAGTGCAGACTGATCCACAATCGGTGCGCGTGACGTATTGATCAGATATGCGGAAGGACGCATTCGCTTTAGATCTGCCGCTTGAATCAGTCCTCTTGTTCGGTCGCTTAATACAAGATGGATAGATACAAAGTCGCTGCTCTCAAGAAGTTCCTCTTTGGAAGCAGCTAATCTCACGCCAACTTCGTCAGCCCGCTCTATCGTTAAGTTCTGGCTCCACGCCATCACATCCATACCGAATGCTTGGCCAAATTTGGCGATCTTGCTGCCTAGTTTGCCGAGTCCAAGTACGCCAAGCGTCTTGCCGTACAAATCCGTTCCAATCGTGCTTTGCCACTGACCGCTGCGAATCGCGCCATGCTCCTGCACAATGTTGCGCGCAAGCCCCAAAATCAATGCCCATGTGAGCTCTGCGGTTGCGTTGCCAGCACCTCCCGTGCCGCAAACGATAATGCCTTGCGACGCAGCAGCGGTCATGTCGATCGATGCATTGCGCATACCTGTGGTAATGAGCAGCTTCAAGCGGGGAAGCTTGGCAAGCAGCGAAGCGCGGAAAGGCGTCCGTTCACGCATAATCACGACAATTTCACAGTCGGCGATCTGTTCAATCAATTCATCCGGTTCATCAATATGCCGATCTATGCTCTTGACCTCCACTTTGTCCATAATTCGGGACCAATCTGTGGCAGTCATCGCTACTTGCTGGTAGTCATCTAATATCGCACAGCGAAGTTTCATTATATATTTGCCTCCTTCATATCTCGCAAAATAATACCAATCTCAAATCCTATTTTACCATTCATGTCTTTCAAGTAAAATCTGTATACTTCAACGAAATCAAAAAAGAGCCACATTAAGCAGCTCCTCCACTAAAGTTACTTATTTTTATTATATAATCAGATAACCATCTTTTTTAATAATTCTTCTACTTTTGCTTGCATCGATTGAACGGTTGTTTTCCTATATTGAATACCTAACCGAAGCACCTTCAATTGCTGTCTATGGGACAACTTTTGAAAGCGGGGTTCACGTTTCAGAAATTTACGAATGATATTCCAGCTGTTAACTTCAATCCGATCTGGTTTGAGATAGGGAACTTCAAAAGGCAGTTGTCGTTTTCGGAATCGTTGAACCAGTTTTCCAAAATTATCGGATAGTTTGCTCTCCTCTACGAGACATACTGCTCGATTTTTATTGGTGTGCTTTTTTATGAAATCGAAATGCTGATGGCCATCTTGGATGATATACCCGCCATCTTTTCTGCTTTTATACACAATCAAAAGGTGCATAAGATCCTGGGCAACTTTTTTGAACTCTTTCTTTCGTTGTGAAGTCTTCGTAATGTTGCCTTCCTGCTTAATTTTGCTTAGAGGTATATATTGCACTGTGTATCTCACATGTACCCCTCCTCATCACCGCTGCTTAGAATAATGTATTCTAAGTTATTACAGTGTATGTGTATACGAGCAAGGGAGGTGCTTGACTGATTACTGTATGGCCATAAATCGTATCAATCCTAACAGGGCAAATCCAAATAAAACCGTGCCGGCACCAATGCCCGTAATCGCGCTGCTCGCCACTTGGAGCTTGGGTGACACAAATACGGCAACAATCGAGACAACAACCATAAGCGTCGCAAGAATCCATAAGCTGGGATCATCGAATACGCTTTTCAAGCTAATAAAATGAATGCCAACAACAAAAGCGACCCAAGGAGCGATATATGCTTTGCGCTTCGTTCTGATTAGTACAAAAGCTCCCGCACCAGCCACAACAAATTCAGCATAAAACGAAATCAAATAATTGCGAAAAGCGGACGCCTCATTCAAAGCGGATGGTGCATCCCAGTTCTTCACGCTTAAATAGACACCCAATAAGCAAACCAATAGCGCAATACCAGATGCAATCCCAATATATATTCGCCAGCTAGATCTGGGACGTTCTTGTGCCCAACCGAACCAAACAAAACTAAACATGCCAAATACCGATGCATACATAGCGTAATCCCTGATGTATTCCATACACTTTCACCTCATCTTCGTGCTCTGATAGTACTCATTTACTTTCAAATAAGCGCACAAAATACTCTCGCCAATAATCAACTAACCAGTCGTTAAATGCTAAATAGATTTCTTTCAGCTGGCGTGTAGAAGTTGAGTGAATGATGCAACCTCTGTCATCATACATGTGGAATATGAGATTCCTCTTCACATCCAAAAAATATACGCTTTGTCCAATCGAAGGTTCTCGGCCTTGTTCATAATTTCCAATACCTACAAGGATATCTCTATATGGGATATTAGAAACCCTAAGTTTATATACTCTCAAATCACATTCTTTATTGATATGTATTGTATTTCCGTCCTCATCTTCTTCCTCGTCTGTTTCAATTAACGTTTGTTGTTCATAATTCATTTCTCCAAATAGATCATAAACATACGCAGGAGTGGTATTACCAAACATCGGATCGAAATGAGATTCCCAATCCTTAATCACAACGAATAGTTCTTCACTTTGAGCGAATACTTTATCGAACAAAGTAGTGACTCTATATACCACTTGTTGCATTCTTTCATCAGTTCCATTTTTGAATGGCTCGCCTAATTCGAATCTCAGGTGAATTTCATTACCGAAATTAGGAAAGTTATTATTTATGTGTTTTAGAATATCATTTAAGTTCATCTACCAAAATCTCCACAGGTTAGACTTTAATATTATTGTCTATCGATTTTCTCGCTATTTCAATAACGGATTGAATGAATGGTGCTTATTGAAAATTTAACCATATCTCCATACTACCATTTCCAGTGTCAGGATTGGGATAATTTCCCTTTTCATATGAAAAGTTGTTGTAAAATCCATAATTCCCTTAACGATAAAAAGAACAGACTGCCGCGGCAACTGCTCCTTTACTTTATAAACATCACAACTCATACAACCTGGAAAATCGGACGTTCTTTGATGTAATGAACAGGAATCTCGGGGTACCTGTTTGTAAGATTATTAGCTAGCAGCTTCATTCCCGGCTCTTCACTCTCCGCATGCCCAAGAACAATCAATGCCTTGTGCCTTCCTTGAAATACAGCATCCCGTACGTACTCAGGCGTTTCCCATTCCGGGCCTTCACCATAAATAATAAGATCCAGTTGCTCTTTTTCAAAAAGTGGAAGCGCATTCTGAGCTCCGCCTCGATAGCCCGCGAGCAAACCGATCTTCGTACACGCCATACCAAGATCACCGTGTGCTCTTACATAAGCAATACCGAGGCGGTCCTTTACATGTTCAGCAATTCCTCTTACCGTTTCATAGGGAATTTGCACGATGGAGGACGCAGCATAATGCTCTTGTACGAAAGGCTCCCATTCGAGCTCCTGAATTAGCCCCTCCATGACACCATCCGGCTTATAGCGATGCATATAATCGTGGAACCGGAATAACGCGATGCCCGATGCTTCCAGCAGTTGTCTTTTTTCCTCATATACGAGGTCATTCTCAAGCTTTAAGCTATCATCATGGTGTGAAAAGAATGGCCCTTCATGCGAAATAATTAAATTCGCTCCACGCTGTATGGCTTGCTCAATGACAAATTGCGTCGGCATGAAAGCGATCACAATCCCAGTTACCTCTGTATCAGGATTGCCGAATTTTAGTGTATCGACGGTTTGCTCGAGCCTTCCGACCGGGGCTATTAACGCTTCGATAACCGATTTTATGTTTAAACTCATTGTTAGTCCCTCGTATCATGAGATGATTTTACATTTTTCTATCAATTAGATATTCATTCAGCTAATCCATAATACCACATTGACGCATTACACCTAATACCAGTTTATATCGATCAGGGATGGTTGTTTTCATACTTCCACCTTCACCTTCGTTTATACCTCAGAATTGGATTATTTAGGTATTCGTGGTTACTCCGGTAAGTCCTCCTAATAATCAATTCATCCAATAATTGGCTAAAGTGACTATTACAAATAATGCTATTTTTATGACAATTATTCCCTTCTATAAACTACATTTTTCTGGTAATTTGGCATGCGCCCCCTTAAATCCGAGTTATAACAAGAATACTATACAGACGTGAATGCCACCTCCAAGCCATGCCTAACTACAATCTGAGGAGGAAATAAGTAATGTTCAAGCAGTTTGATAAGTTATATGGAATTGATTTAGGTACATCCAACACCGTTATTTTCGAAAAAGGAAAAGGGATTGTGCTTAATGAACCATCGGTAGTCGCCTTTCATCTAAATACAGGTGAGTTGCTGGCCGCAGGTGCTGAAGCACAAGCGATGATTGGTCGTGCTCCTGCCCATGTGGATATCACGTACCCTTTACAAAATGGTGTCATCGCTAATTTTGACAAGACAAGCATCATGTTGAAATATTTTATAAAAAAGATTCAAGGTCGTCCCTCTTTTCTACGCAGCTCGCAAATTTATATTACCGTTCCTTGTGGTATTACGAATGTGCAAAAGCGTGCGATTGAAGAAACAATCGTCCATAAAGGCGCCAAAAAAGCGATTGCTGTAGAGGAACCAATTGCGGCAGCACTCGGTGCAGGACTTATGCTAGACGAGCCTATTGGTCACTTAGTACTCGATATTGGTGGTGGAACGAGCCAAGTAGCCGTCTTATCGCTCGGAGGTATTGTCGCAAGTCATACGATAAACCGGGGAGGTTTATCGATTGATCGTGACATTATGGACTATGTGAAACGACAATATAACATGGAAATCGGTGAACCAACCGCGGAACTCATTAAGAAACAAATTGGGACTGCAATAGCTTCAACGGATGAACGTACGCTTGACATTCGAGGACGTGATTTGGTAGATGGCTTACCCCGTTCAATCCGCTTGGTCTCGAGTGAAATTTACACCGTGGTTAATGATTTCTTAGGTGCATTGATCGAAGCGATTCGGGCGACCCTGGAGCTTTGCCCACCCGAACTTGCAGGCGATGTAATGGAACAAGGGATACTACTTTGCGGAGGCGGCGCGTTACTGGAAGGGATCGATGAGCGTATTCGCGCAGAGACTGGCGTCGCCGTACACATCGCGGATCAACCACTTGAATGTACAGCACTAGGTACAGGCATGATGCTCGGTGTGTATAGACCCAAGAACAGACCCAGCATGCAGGAGGATAAGTTAGAAGAACAAACTGCGGGTTAGTCACTAAAAAAGCTTAGTTTGTGCGGCACTGACCGGCAGACTAAGCTTTTTGTGTATGAATGTTCGGGCATTCTATCGAATGATAACTACTTCTGATCATAAAGCTGCATTTTTTTGAGCAAAATGTCAGAGGAAACATACGGCATTCCTGCACTTATACGTGTGATTTCTTCACTGTTGCCTGTATTAATGCCTTCTCTTGTTGTGAAAAACAACGTAAATCCAATCTGTTTCGCGTCCTGGATAACTGACTGATTGTATTCCCCTAATGGGAAACAGAGAAACGAAAACTGATTGTGAAGCTTCGTCTTCAGAAATGCCTCACCCAACAGCAAATCTTCTTTCACACGCTGCTTTCTCTCTTCTTCCGATTCCACTCGGTTCTCCTTGGGTAGGAAGAGCTGATTAGTCAATGGTGGCACTAAATTCCCTGCCTCATCACGTTTTTTCTGATGAAGATCATAGGTATGTGAGTAAAAGCTATAGCCTTCGCGTTTCATTTCTAGAATTTGATTCCAAGACAGAAATGGCAAGGAAGGATTGTCAGATTCAACATCACTTAAAATAAGGAAATTCGTCGCTGGATACCCCATTTGCTTAAGCAACGGAAATGCCTTCTCATAAAAGGATCTGTATCCATCATCAAAAGTGATAACAACCGCATTAGGAGGTAAGGCTTTCCGATGTGCATGGAAGCAAGCATAATCTTCAATCGTGATTACGTTATAGTGCTTATCTTTTAAAGCTTGCAGATGCTGTTTAAATTTGGTGGGAGTAATGGTGATGAACGATTCCTGATCATCCAGATGATGATAGGTTAAGAAAAGTGCTTTGTTCGTGTAATGGATTGATTTCATGTCGATTTGCGAACTTTTGGTTGCGCTTACATTTGTATTTGAACAAATTGAATCCAACGGGTTTCCCTGCTGTCCCGGCTGTGCCCAGCCCCCCGAAAGGAGAAACCATAGTAAGAAATACGCGTGCAATCGGATCAACCTCCCCAAGCAGCTCCAAAACCTTCCCTAAAAATATACTCAGCCGCTTTGCGGTTAGAACACATGATTAGACAAGCTTGATTGAACAAAAGAAAACCCACCTTGGATCGCGGGCTTTCTTCATCTTATATCTGAACAGCTAAGCTTCCATGCCTAATTTTGCAAGATTAGCAAAGCTGATCTCCAAACTTTCGAAAGGATTACGGTCATAACAGTCATCCTGCTCTACCGCGGCCCACTCTACACCGATCTCCTCGCAGGCTTGAATAATACCTTTGAAATTCATATTCCCTTCGCCGATTTCCGCAAAGCGTTGTTTCCGATCCGGAGTAATCATCATGTCCTTGAAATGAACAACCTTCATTCGTCCGTCCACCTTGCGAATCCAGTCGATCGGATCAGCTCCGCCAGCTTGCACCCAATACACGTCTAGTTCAAAATCTACGGAAGTTGGGTCCGACTCTTCAAGTAAAATCTCCATGCCAGTCTTTCCGTCATATTTGGCAAACTCAAAGTCGTGATTATGATAGATGAACTGTAAACCAGCACTTTTCAGTTGTCTCCCGAATTCTGATGCTTGTTTGGCAAAAGCTGCGTAGCCTTGGCTGGTCTCTCGAAATTCAGGCGGGAGACTGCCTAAGCCGACATACTTGCAATTCCATGCCAAATGCTTCTCAATGACGGAATCCATATCGTTTAATAAATCGTTGTAACCGATGTGAGTTGCGCAAATGGTCAAGCCTTCTTGATCCGTAAGCGCTTTAAATTCATGAATGCCGATAGGTCCGACTCCTGATGCTTGTACGGCCTGGTACCCCATATGCTTCACTTTTTTCAAGCTTTCGCTAATGTCCTGTGGGGTTTGTAAATAGCTGCGAAGCGTATACAATTGTGTGGCGATTCTCATTCATCTCACTCCATTCAACAAATTTGAGTCATTTCATATATATCATGGAATGGACGAGAGAGCCACATGAATTTATTGACCTCTAATTCCTACATATTCCTCCGATACTGTCCGCCGACTTCATACAATGCTGATGTGATCTGCCCTAGGGATGCCACCTTAACCGTTTCCATGAGTTCTTCGAAAAGGTTCCCATTGTTGCGGGCCGTTTGCTTTAATCGCTCCAGAGCTGCAGGACATGCCGACTTATGTTGTTCCTTGAATGCGTGAAGCCCAAGAATCTGCGTTTCTTTCTCTTCTACTGTTGAGCGTGCCAACTCTATTTCCACCGCATCGTTAACTGCATTTGGTTTTATGAAGGTATTCACGCCAATGATCGGCAGCACTCCAGCATGCTTCTTGTGCTCGTAGGTAAGGGATTCTTCTTGGATCTTGCCACGTTGATATTGTGTTTCCATGGCACCTAATACACCGCCCCGCTCATGAATTCGCTCGAATTCAGCTAATACGGCTTCTTCCACGAGATCGGTTAAATCATCCACGATAAAAGAACCTTGAAGCGGATTCTCGTTCTTCGTCAAGCCATATTCCTTATTGATGATCAATTGAATCGCCATCGCTCTGCGTACGGAATTTTCTGTCGGCGTCGTAATCGCTTCATCATAGGCGTTCGTGTGCAACGAGTTGCAATTATCATATATAGCCATGAGCGCCTGCAAGCTGGTACGAATATCATTAAAGTCCATTTCTTGCGCATGTAATGAGCGACCTGATGTTTGAATGTGATACTTTAGCTTCTGACTTCTCTCATTCCCGCCATATTTATTTCGAATGACGGTTGACCATATCCGCCGAGCGACTCTTCCCATGACGGTATATTCGGGGTCCAAACCATTGCTGAAAAAATAGGAGAGGTTCGGCGCAAAATCGTCGATACGCATCCCACGGCTCAAATAATATTCGAGAAAGGTAAATCCATTCGCCATTGTGAAAGCCAATTGCGTTATGGGATTCGCTCCCGCTTCTGCAATATGATAGCCGCTAATACTTACGGAGTAGTAATTACGCACCTTATGCTCAATAAAGTATTGCTGAATGTCTCCCATCATTTTCAATGCAAATTCTGTAGAAAAAATACAAGTATTTTGCCCTTGATCTTCTTTTAGAATATCCGCTTGTACGGTGCCGCGAACGGTTTGAAGCGTCCATGCCTTTATTTGCTCATATGCCTCGGCAGTCGGTTGATTGCCGTGTTTCTGTACATAGAAATCCACTTGCTGCTCAATCGCAGTATTCATGAACATGGCCAAGATCATGGGTGCAGGTCCATTAATGGTCATGGAAACACTAGTGGATGGATGGCATAAATCGAACCCTGAGAACAGTTTTTTCATATCAGCGAAAGTACATACATTCACTCCGCTGTTGCCTATTTTTCCATATATATCAGGGCGATAGTCAGGATCTTGCCCGTACAAGGTAACACTGTCGAAAGCCGTCGACAATCGCTTCGCCTCATCATTTTGACAGAGATAATGGAATCGACGGTTGGTGCGCTCAGGTGTTCCTTCTCCAGCAAATTGGCGCTTAGGTTCTTCATTAGTCCGTTTAAATGGAAACACACCAGCCGTATAAGGAAAGTATCCTGGTAAGTTTTCCTTCAGCAGCCAACCAAGGATTTCACCATCATCTTCATACTTCGGCAGGCTGATCTTGGGAATCTGAGTACCGGAGAGCGATTCGGTAAACATAACTGTTATCATTTCTCGATCACGAACATGGGTGACAAGTTGACCCTGTGAATAGGCTTGACGAATTAGCGGCCATTCTTGTAGCAACTTCCTACATTCTGGATCAAGCATGGTCGTATAATGTGCTAATCTTTCGTTCAACTTTGCAATCACAATTTGCCATTCCTCTGTGGTCTCCGCTTGCCCATGGTGATCTGACATCATGATCTCTTTCGTTCCTTGCAGTTGAAATAGCTTACGTGCTATTTTGACCTGCTGAGCTGAGAACTTCTTATGCTGTCGGACCGTTTGCACAATTTCACCGAGATAACCGGTTCGGTCAGGTGGAATGATGACATTCTTTGTAGTAACAGGTTGAATGTTCGCCGGTTCATCTGTTGGCCAATCACCGCCTGTTTTATCCTCAACTAGCCTCATGACTTTGGCAAATAGTACATTTGTTCCAGGGTCATTGAATTGACTGGCAATCGTGCCAAACACAGGCATTTCCTCAGCAGGTTTGTCAAATAAGCCGTGGCTCCGCTGAAATTGTTTGCGCACATCGCGTAATGCATCTTCCGAACCGCGTCGTTCAAACTTATTAATGACAATAACGTCAGCGTAATCGATCATGTCTATTTTCTCCAGTTGAGACGCTGCACCAAATTCACTTGTCATGACATACATCGAAACATCGCATAGCTCCACAATGGCGGAGTCCCCTTGTCCAATCCCGCTCGTTTCGACGATCACCAAATGATAGCCAGCAGCTTGGACCACTTGTATGGCTTCTTTGGTTGCAAGACTCAATTCTGATTTTGCTCGCCGAGTTGCTAAGCTTCGCATATAGACCCGAGGGCTGTTCACAGCATTCATACGAATCCGGTCACCAAGGAGTGCGCCGCCTGTTTTCATTTTAGAGGGATCGATCGATATAATGGCTAAGCTTCTATCTGGGTATTGCGCGAGAAAGCGCCGAACCAATTCATCCGTGAGCGTACTCTTCCCAGCTCCTCCTGTTCCAGTAATGCCAAGGACTGGTGCGATTGCTGCAGTGGTTTGTGCGTTTGGAGACTGTAGTAAGGATTGCGTAATTGGGCCAGTTTCAGCGACTTCTTCAGCAGTAGTTATGGCGCCTGCGATGATCCCCCAACGATTTTCATTCGATACAGGGAGTTCATCCGCAAGCTTCCTTGGTGTGGGCTTGTCAACCTCTCGAATCATGTAATTAATCATGCCTTGAAGTCCAAGTTCACGTCCATCGTCAGGTGAAAAGATTTTGGCAATCCCGTAAGCGTGTAATTTTTGGATCTCCGAGGGAACGATGACCCCGCCTCCGCCTGCAAAAATTCGAATATGCCCAGCACCATGCTGCTCGAGAAGGTCATACATATACGTCAAATATTCAATATGACCGCCTTGATATGAGCTGATAGCGATGCCTTGCACATCTTCTTGTATGGCTGCATGAACGACCTCATCGACGGCGCGATTATGACCAAGATGAATCACTTCAACCCCCGATGCTTGTAAAATCCTTCGAATAACTTGAATGGAAGCATCATGTCCATCAAATAAAGCTGACGCCGTAACAAACCTGACATGATTCTTGGGCTGATAGACTTGTGTGCTCACAGAAAACCCACCTTCTTATCAATTTCATTCATTAGATCGCCAATTTCACCAATACTTTTTCCTTTATTTTATTCCTGTCCCTTCACTGAAATCACTTTCATCATAAAAAGAAGCAAATACAAAAAAAGAGGAGATGCATACGTAGATGCAACTCCTTCTAGCTGTGAAATGTACGAATGGCCATCTTCAATTATTAATCCTGTGACATATTTTTTTGTGATTCAATAACCTCATCAAACAGATTTGCACTCTCCCTATATTTCTGCGGGTGTTGGATGAAGTGTAATTGAGCTAAAATCTTATCCAATTCTCCCATAGTTACTGGCTTTGCATGTCTCATCAACTCGTATCCAAGATGACCGCTTATTTCAATTGTCGCTACTTTTACATCTGACACAGATGTAATGCCTTTTTCCCTAAGCCTTGTTTCTAATTGTTCAACGGACATTCGCAACTTTTTTATGTTTTCGAGTATAATTTCCCCGTCTTGAATAACGAGCGTTGCCTTACCCATAAATATGAATTCAATCCATTGGAATTTAATTGCCAGGTACTGCACAACAATTAGAAAGGCTACAAAAATTGTCAATATCACGGTTGTCTTCCATAATCCTTCTCCAGAAATTGCATGGCCTATGACTGATGCAATCGATAATAGTGTAATGATCTCAAGACCCGTCATTTCTGAAACTGTTTTTTTACCGGCAATTCGCATCAAACAAAAACCAACAAATAGTATGATCAAAGCTTCCCATATAAAGTTCATATTTTGGCGTCCATTCTAATGTATTGTTTGTATATTTTTCCCAATTTAACGATGAAAAATTCTTACTCAGAACAAGGATTTTTTTATTTTTCAACCTTGGACTTCTTATCCATGACTCTCGGCAGTATCACACTTGTCATTTTCCAAAAAATAAATCATAAGCTGTTAATTGAACCACAGAACACTCTTCGTGAGGCGGGTGAACATAATGTCCGAGCAGAACGAGCATGGAACGAAATATTTTGAGCAAATGTTGACGATCATTGATGTCGGTGTTCACCTGATTGATAACAAGGGTATTACCATTTTTTATAATGAGAAGATGGCTGAAACGGATGGTTTTAAGCGGGAACAAGTGGTGGGTAAGAACTTCTTCGACCTATTTCCTTCCCTAACGAATGAAACGAGTACTTTCATGAAAGTCCTGCAAACGGGGATTGAAATACGAGAGAAAATTCAGACCTATGTGAGTGTAACCGGGAAAAGGATTACGACCATTAACAGTACTTACCCATTATTGGAAAATGGCGAAATCATCGGGGCCTTAGAAGTGGCGAAGGATATAACTAGTATTGTTCATCTCCATGATCAAATTCTTGATCTCAGGCATCAAATCTACGAATCTCCGTTAAAAGATAAGAAAAATGCAAGCTCAGCTCGCTACCATTTCAGTGATTTAATTGGCCAAAGCGAAGCTTTTCAGCAAACCATTGCCTTTGCCAAAAAGGCATCACGTACGAGCTCGCCTGTGTTGATATCTGGACCTACCGGAACAGGAAAAGAATTGTTCGCCCAAAGCATACACAATGCAGGAGCCCGTCGAAACCGCTTATTTATAGCCCAAAATTGCGCAGCTGTCCCCAACGAGCTGATGGAGGGGATTATGTTCGGCACCGCAAGAGGTGCGTTTACGGGGGCAATTGACCGTGCTGGATTGTTTGAGCAAGCCAATGGGGGAACGCTTTTTCTCGATGAGTTAAATAGCTTGGACTTATTTCTGCAGGCCAAATTATTGCGGGTCCTCCAAGACGGCATCGTTCGGCGAGTCGGTGGAACCCATGAACAACAAGTCGATGTTCGCATCATTACTGCCATGAATATCGATCCGAAAGAAGCTTTAGCCAAGGGCTTACTGCGCAGTGATCTTTTTTACCGGCTGAATGTCGTGAATTTATACCTACCGCCACTTGTCCAAAGAAAAGAAGATATACCTCTCCTCACTTCCCACTTAATTGAAAAATTCAACCACATGTTCGGTATGAAAATTAGTGGCGTATCTCCTTCGGCTTTGGCATGCTTAATGAACTATCATTGGCCTGGCAATATTCGGGAATTGAGTCATGCGATCGAATCCACCTATAACATGATGGAGCTGGAGTGTGAAATGATCGAAGAACATCACCTCCCCGCCTATTTCGCGGGAAATCCTAATACAATACCGTCACCATCTATACTTACAGCTACTTGGAACGATGAAATGGCAGTGCGATCTGCCAGTAAATTACCTGATAGAGTTAAGCAATTGGAAAAGGAAACGATCACGGATGCGCTAGCTTTTCATCACTATAACATTACGCTCACGGCGCAAGCGCTAGGCATTAAGCGCCAAGCTTTGCAATATAAGTTGAACCGCTATGGGATTGGTAGGAAGCCTTGATGATTAAATGATACAAGTTTGAGATTTCATCCTATTCTTCTCCAAGAAAGATTACAAAACGACAACGATTTTCGAGCAACATCACTCACCAAATCCTTTACGATATAAACAAGCATTCAAAGCGTGACTTGTTTATTGCGAAATCCATTCGTAAAAGGAGGAAGTAATGTGGTAAACAAAGCAAAAAGTGATGAAGAAGTGATGACTCTGCCAACCCCCATTTACCATACAGATACCAATGAATCACAAGAGAAACCGAAGCTTACGATGAAATTACTATATGAACATATTAATAAACTCAAAGAAGAGAATCTCATGCTGACTAATCGTATTACGGAATATGAGCGAAAAATAGATTTGCTGCTAGAAAGTAAAAGCGAGGTCGCCAGTACTTTAGAAGTGCCACTATTCCGTGCACATGGCATAACTGCAGAAATAGAAGTTGTATCAGAGTACGTTACTCCTATGAATTATTTAGTGCCTCGCTCCGTTCGTCATCCTGTTCATAAGAAAAGTCCACTGTTGTTCTTATTATTTAAGTCAGCTTTCCGATTTCTCATTCGTCGGCGAAGGGGATTTCTCTTTTAACGTCATTAACTACCAACGACACAAAACACTCAAGTCTCCCAACAGGAGACTTTTTTCATTTTCATGGTGTATAGTGAAATGTTGGCATCCTTTTTGCATCTTACTACTCATGAGAAGATATTCATGCTGGAGGTGCAATGATGGAACGACGTGACTGGAAGCAAGTTGAACTTTGGAAACATGTAACGGATGAGCAATGGAATGATTGGCTTTGGCAGCTAACCCATACCATTCGTACCCTAGACGATTTGAAAAAGGTAGTGAATCTAACACCTGAGGAGGAAGAAGGCGTTCGCATTTCAACGCAGACTATTCCTTTAAATATTACGCCTTACTACGCATCTTTGATGAATCCAGATGACCCGCGATGCCCAATTCGCATGCAATCGGTGCCTATTTCCGCAGAATTATTGAAAACCAAATACGATCTCGAGGATCCTCTTTTCGAGGATGAAGACTCCCCTACTCCAGGATTAACTCATCGATACCCTGATAGGGTTCTATTCTTGGTAACGAATCAATGCTCGATGTACTGCAGATACTGCACACGGCGCCGATTCTCTGGCCAGGTGGGTATGGGCGTACCCAAGAAGCAATTGGACGATGCGATCGCCTATATCCGTAATACACCGGAGGTGCGTGACGTACTGCTTTCTGGCGGGGATGGCCTGCTCATTAACGACAATATTTTGGAGTATATTATAAAAAATTTGCGAGCGATTCCCCATGTCGAGATCATTCGGATCGGGACTAGGGCTCCTGTAGTTTTCCCACAGCGAATTACGGAGCATTTGTGCTCGATTATCAAGAAATATCATCCCGTTTGGTTGAACACGCATTTTAATCATCCTTTGGAAATCACGGAAGAAGCCAAAAAATCCTGCGAAATGCTAGCCAATGCAGGCGTTCCGCTCGGTAATCAATCGGTGATTCTCGCTGGTATCAACGACAGCACGTATATTATGAAGAAGCTCATGCATGAGCTTGTGAAAATACGTGTTCGTCCGTACTATATTTATCAATGTGATTTATCCGAAGGCATTGGTCATTTCAGGGCGCCAGTTTCGAAGGGGCTAGAGATAATTGAATCCCTTCGCGGGCACACCTCGGGATATGCAGTACCTACCTTTGTAGTCGATGCACCCGGCGGTGGAGGGAAAATTGCGCTTCAACCCAACTATTTAATCTCGCAAAGTCAGGATAAGGTCATCCTACGTAATTACGAAGGCGTGATTGTGGGCTACCCCGAGCCGAAAAACTATATACCAGGCCGAGCCGATGAATATTTCAATGAGATCTATGGCATTCAGAAACAGCCAGAAAGCACCGGCATCATCGCACTCATGAAAGATGAAAAATTCAACTTAGTGCCAGAAAATTTGCGCCGAATTGGCAGAAGGAAAACGTATCAAGAAACACCTGAGCACATGTCGCTGAAGGATCGTCGACCGATGAGGGATGAAATGAAGGATAAATTGATGAAAGCACAGAACAAAGAGAAAAAAGAAAGCACGACGGTGTTACCCGTGGAATAGATATCTTTCAAGTAGTTGATTCGGTGGGATTGAGCTCGAGTGGGCAAGTTTGGATGAAATGACTGGAGTTTTCAGGAGATATCGCGTTTTGATGAGAGTCTGTTGGAATAAGTGGATTTCATGTAGTTAAATTGGCCGAAATAACCATCTTTGAGATATTAACTGGATTTCCTGCAGTTAAATTAGCCTAATCTCCCCCGAATGACCAAAATCGGCTCAAATAACTGGATTTTTTCCAGTTAAATGACAATTTGGAGGAAGTAGGCCAGAAATAGCTGTAGGATTGCACTTAGAATTAAAAGTGGACGTCTCTTAGTGTAGAAGTAATAATAATCTTAACTATTATCTAAGAGGTGTCTGTCCATGAGCGAATCAAGACAACGATATAATGAAA